>NZ_CAKTFO010000014.1 GCF_934560975.1 uncultured Sphingomonas sp.
CCGGCTCGCCGCCAACTTCCTCGGCAGCATCCATCTCGCCGCCGCCATCATGTGGTGGTTGTGAGTCCCAGCCCTAGGCCGTGGACGAAGGTCAGGCGGTCAGCGACGGTCGCCGATGCCTCAATGATATTAGAGAGGGTAACGTCCTCCAATAGGGAGGCAAGTTCGGCTAGCTTGTTTTCTGGCAGCTTGATGACGTGTTCTAATACTGAGCGTAGTTCGGTTGGGTTGCGCTCGATAACCTGGCGGAGAAGTTCGAAGTTGAACCTGCGTGCAGTGGCCGGCAGCGCGTCGTAGTCCTGGATGTGGTCCTTTACGGAGACGGCCACGAGATCGAAAACCTGCCGCTCGGTTTCCTGTGCGACGGTTAGTGCCTCCGTCTCGTAGGGGTAGACCTTCTCCTCCTTCCATTTCTGGATGACGGATCGCGTGTCATTGACGCGACGCTTCCGGTAAAAGGCTTTCGTCAGGTCTTTCGCTTGTTCGAGGATGTCGGCGACGTTGCTGTCGAGGCCGTCGACGTCGATCAGGTTCTGCTCGGCTAGTGCAGCGAAGTAGTCGGAACGGATGTATCCGACGAAGTCGAGACCAGGGACATGGAAGCGAGGATTGCGCTCTGCCAAGGGGAAGCCCTCGGCATCGCACAGATATATGCGGCGCTCGCTCCGCACGGCCCATTCGACAATGTCATATTCGACCGCGAAGGTCCGCTCGCCGTCTACGATGGGATCCAACGTGAACGGCTCGACGGAGACGATGTAGGTTTCGGGCCGTATGAGGGTTCCGCGGAAGTTTATCTCCACGTCGCGATACTGGTTCAGGTAGAGGGCGAACTTCTCTCCGATCCGGTTTAGGGCGTCGACATTCATCAGAGCGCGGGTTGGCGGATTCAGCTCTGTAACGCGGACTGTAACCCCCGTGGGGCGCGAGGTCTTTTCAGGCGCGTCCGAGATGATCAGATCGGTAGGATCATCGGCGATCAGTCGGGCAGTGTAGGAGAAGTGCTGATCGCCGTCCGCGTAGGTAATGGTCCACCCAACCACGCGTCCGAGCGAGAGCGCCTTGAACCGCCCCTGGCCGTCCTTGCCGTGCAGGAAGCGGCCCTGCTTCTTCGACAGCCGGGATGAGCGCTTCCAGGAGTCGCCTAGACGCTTGAAGCGCCCGACGATCTGGTCGAAGGGGATGCCTTCGCCGTTGTCGGCCACTACGATCGCCGACATCGACTGTAAAACATCGAACTCGGTTGTGACCGTCACACGACTCGCGTCGGCGTCGAGGCCATTCCATATCAGCTCGGACACCGCATCCAGAGGATTCGTCGATGCGAAGCGCGTGAGGTGGTGTGCCGTTAGCTCTATCTTATGATGGGTCATATTCGACGATGGTCTCGCTTCCGCCACGACGCTACAATGGTCGGTATCGATCGTCGATGCTCCAAGAATACGACCGAAGAAATGACCGTGCCGGAAAGCCCAGTGCTCTTTGGTGGCATCGTCAGCATCGCGCACATTGGGTCAGCCATGCCGTAATGAGCGAAGCGATGAGGAGACAGGAGGCTGCCGCTTTCCAGCTCTGGATCGACTCGTCGGCGCAGAACCGCGAGGGGTAAGCCACAGCCTGCTGGTCAGCAAAAAGAAGATGGTCCGCAGCTTGCCGTCGAAATGGCGGCGGGACGGCCGGTCCATGTCAGGTCTAGCGGGCGCTGAGGTGGTCGCGCAGGATCAGGCGGATTGCCTCTGGCCGGGAGGGCTGAGGTTCTTGCTGACCTATCCAGGCATCAAGGGCAGTAAGTTGGTCAGGCTGTAAACGAACGTTCACGCTCTCGCCACGTCCCGTGGCGGGACGGCCTCGTTTTTTTGTGGCACCCGGAATTGACATGGTTAATTAGGGGTGCCACAAAAGACGAGCCGACGCAAGGATTAGGCCCCTCGCGCCGGCTCTGACCGCAACCGATCCTATGGAGATCGATCATGGCTACAGCCGCCCTTAGCAGCGCACATCATGCCCGCGCATCTGAAAAACATCCTGACATGGCTGCCCGCCGGGTCGCCGCAAAGGAGCAGACCGAACGCGAGCAAGTCGCGCGCGAGGTCGTTCAAAGCTACCGGATCAACGATGTCACCGCTTTCGGCGGCCTGGACGATCGCGAGGGGTCGGCGGAGCTGTTCGGCGAAGTCCATGCCTTGCTGGTGGCGCTGGAAAGCAGCCTCGATCAGGATCACGGACCACTCAACAATGCACTTACCGTGCAGGCGATGCGCGGTTTGGCGCGCCTGACTGCGTTAGGCGCCATGCTCGGGAGACTGGCGGCATGAGCGTCATGGGACCAATCAGTGCTGGTCTGACCAGCTTCCAAACTTTCGAAGGGCTCACGCCTTTTCCCGGCAGCACTCCAGTGGAGGCGGCTGTTCCAATCCTCGCTGCGGCACGCGGCGTTGCTGGCACGCTGGCGGCGGCATTTCGCGCCGAGAAGGCAGACGACGAGTTCGACCTGCTCAGCGGCGTCGTGAAGGCGCAAGCCATGGAAGGCATCGATCTGCTGATCTCCCTTGCAGAGTTGATGCTGAACGAGGCCACCACAATCGATGCGAGAGCCCATCAAGGGTGGGGCGGTGAGGCATGAGCGCACCCAAACTCCTTCGTGGGATAGGGATGATTGCGACGCATCTCCGGATCAGCACCCGGCATACAGCGCATCTCATTCGATCGGACATGCTGCCAACGTTCCGCATGATCCGAGACACAGCGCCCCACGCAACAGTGGGCGGGCTGGATGAATGGCGAGCGCTATCTTTAGCCGGCGTGCCCGCACCAGAGGCGGTGCATGCAAGCGAGCAGAGAAGAAAGTTACATGCCTTTGTAGATTGCGCTTGCGCGCTTTCTACAAAGGCATGTAGAAAGAACGCATGAGCGATTTGGCCCCATCGTCACCTCCCCGCCTCGACGAGCCGATCGTTTCTTATGGACGGGCGCTTGCACTCGTCTCGATGGGTGACCGCCAGTTTCGCGCTGGGTTGGATCGCCGTGTGCTGCCATTCGGTGCTCGGACTGAGAGTGGCCGCTGGAGTTTCACCCTCCGGGACCTGTTCGGACTCCTAATTAGCGATAGCCTGATAAAAGAGTCGTTCGTGCCGATCGCAGTAGCTGGTGCAGCGGCGAAGCAGTTTTCGCCAGTTTTGGAATTATTGCTCGAAGACATGAGGTATGTCCGTGAGCAAAAAATACCCGCCGCCGAAGTATCACGCACTCTTCGCAACTTATTGATTATGGCAGACAGCGCATCTCCGGATCCTATTGTTTTTCTAGAATCTGGAGGAGAGTGGCACACTATAGATGGTAAGTTCAGACATAATCACAATGGATATCCACCGCCCTACACTGTGCTGAACTCAGGCCGCGTAATGTCGCGTTTGCTAGAATTTGCGCAGGCAGTGGCCACTGAGGAGGATCCCTCTTGACCTTTTCGGATAAAATTGGACAGGCGGCTGTGCGTTTCTCGTTGGAGAGTTCAGAGCGCACCGCGGGCACGATCGTGCTTGTTCGCCAGCAATGCGCGCCACGCTGATGGCCTCGGCTCAGCTCCCCAATTGGCCAGCCCGGCTCAGCGAGGATCTGAGCGCGGCCTATCTTGGCGTCAGCAAGACCACGTTCCGCGAAGGTTGGCAGGACGGCCGTTATCCAAAGCCGGCCAAGGAAGGTCGCCGGGTGCTGTGGTCACGTGTCCAGCTCGATCGCTTCGTGGAAGCTCAATTCGGCATCGTCTCCGACAATGACGAGGATGGCAGCTGGGGAGATTTGCGTGGGTAGGACGGAGCTGCCGGGTCTGTGCACCAAACACGGTCGCCTCTACTTCCGCCGCAAGATCGGTGGGCGCGACACCTATATTCGCTTGCCTGCGCTGGACGATCCGCGCTTCGCGGAAGCCTACGCCAAGGCGGCTCGACCGGACGCGGTCCGGAAGCGCCCTAGCGCTGGCACGATCGGGGCCCTTGTGGCCGCGTATCGTCTCAGCAGTGCCTACACGACGATCCGTGCAAAGAAGACGCGCGAGAACACGACGCGCTACTTGAGCATGATCGAAGAAGTGCACGGGCATCGCAGCGTTGCGGGCTGCCGCCGAAGCGACGTGAACCGGATGCGCGACGCTTACGCGGAGATGCCGGGCAAGGCGAACAACTGGCTTGCCACCTTCCGCAAGCTCATGGCGTTCGCGGCGGACAACGACTGGCGTCGGGACAACCCGGCCGCCGGCATCAAGCCGCTCGACATTGGAGAGCAGGAGCCGTGGCCGGCCGATGTGCTGGAGCGAGCCCTAGCGACCGCCTTGCCCATGATGCGGCTGGCGATCGTCACCGGGCTGTGCAGCGGTGCCCGCATCGGCGACTGCATCAAGATGCAGCACGGCTGGCATGATGGCCGCATCATGCAGCTGCGCACCGGCAAAAACAGTGCTGACGTGGCAATACCCATGCACCCGTTCTGGCTGGACGAACTGGGCAAGCTGCCGCGCTGTAGCGTGACGTTGCTCTACGATCGCGCGGGCAAGCCGTTCAGCGAGCCCAAGATCGTGCAGGAACGCATGCGACGGCTGATGGCGGAGATCGGCTCCCCGACCTACCTCAGCAATGGCAAGGCCCGGCTCTACAGCTTTCATGGCCTGCGGAAGAACGCCGCCTGCTACCTGGCCGAGCTTGGCCTGAGCGATACCGAAATCGGCGCGATCTGCGGAATGACTCCTCAGACGGTGCGCCATTACACCAAGCGCGCTCGCGCCCTGATGATTGCCCGTGGAGCCGCAGAAACGATCATGCGGGGGGACGTCATCCCGCTAAAAGGGGGACGCTCCCCCGGAGGGGCTAAATAAATGCAACGAAATCAGGATGGTGACCCCTACGGGAATCGAACCCGTGTTTCAGCCGTGAAAGGGCCGCGTCCTAGACCGCTAGACGAAGGGGCCATCCGGACGGCCCGCTTAGGGGGGTCGCAACGGTTCGTCAATCCGCCCAGGCCGCATCATCGACATGAAGTTCCGCTTTTCCGCTGCCAGACCAACTGTCGATCTTGGCCCGGCCGGCCAGCCACAGCCGCCGGTGGGGTCCCGCGCCGAGCAGGGCTTGCCCCAATTCGGTGTCCGCCTGGCGAAAGGCGATGGTCTTGATCGAGCGGCCGTCGTCGCCCGCCACCACCGCACGGACGTGGCCGTTGCCGACAATGTCCGCCTTGATCACCCGCACCGGCCCGGCCGCCACGCGCGGGCTCGGCCAGCCCGCGCCATAGGGGCCGGCCGCATCCATCGCCTCAACCAGCGAAGCCGCCACGCCGCCGCACGCCAGCACGGCGTCGAGCAGCAGGGCGCGATCCTCCCGTGCGCGCGCCACGTCCTCGCCGAGGCGTTGGTCGAGAAAGTCCGCCAGCGCATCGATCCGGGCTGCGTCCACCGTCAGCCCCGCCGCCATGGCATGTCCGCCACCCGCCACCAATAGCCCCATATCCTTGGCGGCCAGGATCGCCGCGCCCAGGTCCACGCCGCTGATCGAGCGGCCGGAACCCTTGCCGATCCCCTGCTCGTCGGTCGCGATCACGATGGCGGGACGGCCGAGCCGTTCCTTGAGCCGGCCCGCGACGATGCCGATCACGCCGGGGTGCCAGCCCGCGCCGGACACCACTATCACCGCGCGATTGCCTTGCGCCGCCGCCAGGTTCTCGGCGGCCTCGGTCACCGCCAGCTCGATGGCGCGCCGTTCTTCATTGTAGCGGTCGAGTTCGGCGGCGATCGCCTCCGCCTCCGCCGGATCCTCGGTGGTGAGCAGACGGACGCCGAGGTCGGCGCGCCCAACCCGCCCGCCGGCATTGATCCGAGGCCCCAGCGCGAAACCGAGATCAGTGCAGGTCGGCGCATCGGCCAGCCGGGCCGCACGGGCGAGGGCGGCGAGGCCGGGATTGCGCGCCTGCCCCATCACCTTCAATCCCTGCGTCACGAAGGCGCGATTGAGCCCCCTCAGTTGCGCCACATCCGCCACCGTGCCCAGCGCCACCAGATCCAGCAGGTCAAGCAGGCGCGGCTCGGGACGGGTGGCGAACCAGCCGCGCCCGCGCAGCAGCCGCACCACCGCCGCGCCCAGCAGGAACGCGACACCGACCGCGGCGAGGTGGCCGTGCGCCGCGCCTTCCTCCGCCTCGTCCAGCCGGTTGGGGTTCACCACCGCCAATGCGCGCGGCAGCAGGGTCGCGCATTTGTGATGATCGACCACGATCACGTCGACGCCCTCGGCCGCCGCCATCTCCAGCGCCTCGAACGCCTGCGCGCCGCAATCCACCGTGACGATCAGGTTGGCGCCGCCGCGGGCGATCCGCACCAAAGCCTCGCCGCTCGGACCATAGCCCTCCATCAGGCGATCGGGGATATAGGCCTGCGGATCGAGGCCGAGCCCGCGCAGCAGCCGGACCAGCAGCGCAGCCGATGTGGCGCCGTCCACGTCATAGTCGCCGAAGATGGTGACCGCCTCGCCCCGCTCCACCGCCGCGACGATCCGGGCGGCGGCGGCATCCATGTCTCGAAACACGGAGGGGTCGGGCATGAAGCCGCGGATCGTGGGGGTGCGATGCTGGTCGATCGCCTCGCGCGGCACGCCCCGCGACAGCAGCAGTTGCGCGACCAGATCGTCGTTGGAAAAGCCGTCCTCCCCTCCGTCCCCCGCTTTGCCCCGCCAGCGCCAGGGCTGGCCGAGGATGGAACGGGAGACGGACAGGACGGAACGCATGCCACCCTAGATAGGCGACCCGTGACCCGGCGGGAATCCCCTCAGAACAAACGCGTCAGTTCGTAGAAGCCGGCCGCCACCAAAGCCGCCGCCGGCAGGGTGACGATCCACGCGACGACGATGCTGGACGCGACGCTCCACCGCACCGCCGACATCCGCCGCGCCGCACCGACGCCGACGATCGCGCCGGTGATGGTGTGGGTGGTGGACACGGGGATGCCGCCGAACGTGGCGAGGAACAGAGTGATCGCGCCACCGCTTTCCGCGCAGAAGCCCTGGTGCGGAGTCAGGCGGGTGATCTTCGACCCCATCGTGTGGACGATCCGCCAGCCGCCCAGCAGCGTGCCGATGCCCATCGCCGCCTGGCAGGACAGCACGACCCACAAGGGCACGTGGAAGCCACCCTCCAGCAGCCCCTGCGAATAGAGCAGGACCGCGATGATCCCCATCGTCTTCTGCGCGTCATTGCCACCATGGCCAAGCGAGTAGAGCGCCGCCGACACCAATTGCAGCTTGCGGAACACGCCATCGGCATAAGCGGGCGTCTGGCGCACGAACAGCCAGCTGGTGATCAGCACCATCACCAGCGCCAGCAACAGGCCGATCAGCGGCGACAGGAAGATCGCCGCCACCGTCTTGCCCACGCCTGACCAGATCACGGCGGACAGGCCCGCTTTGGCAGTGCCGGCGCCCACCAGCCCACCGATCAGGGCATGGCTGGAGGAGGAGGGAATGCCCAGGATCCAGGTGATCAGGTTCCAGCTGATCGCCCCCATCAGCGCGCCGAAAATCACCTGCGCATCGATGATCTCGGCCGACACGATGCCCTTGCCCACCGTTTCCGCCACATGGAGGCCGAAGACGAGAAAGGCGATGAAGTTGAAAAAGGCCGCCCACAGCACCGCCACCTGCGGGCTGAGCACGCGGGTCGACACCACGGTCGCGATCGAATTGGCCGCGTCGTGCAGGCCGTTCAGAAGGTCGAACAGCAAGGCGACAGCGATCAGGCCGATCAGCATCGGAAATGCGATATGCACCATGACAGGCGATCAGGCGTGGTCGAGAACGAGACCCTGGATCTCGTTGGCGACATCCTCGAACCGGTCCACCACCCGTTCCAGATGGCTGTAGATTTCGCGCCCGACCACGAAGTCCATCGGGCGCTGCACTTCCGTCGCGGCCTTGAAGATCGCGCTCAGCCCCGAATCGTGGATCTCGTCGGCATGACCTTCCAGCTGGATCAGCCGCGCCGTCAGCTCCAGGATGCGGCTGGCATTGTCGCCGATGGAGCGGAGCAGGGGCATCACCTCCGCCGTGACGCGCGCCGCCTCGACGATGATGCCGCTCATGTCGCGCATCTGTGGCTCGAACCGGTCGAAGCCGTAGAGCGCGATCGCCTTGGCCGTCTGGTTCATCTGATCGATCGCGTCGTCCATGGACGCGATCAGCCCGGTGATGGCGGTGCGGTCGAACGGCGTGATCAGGATACGGCGCACATCCTGCAGCACGTCGCGGGTGATGTCGTCGGCGACATGCTCCTGATCGTGGATCTCCTTGATGTGGAGGGTCACGTCGGGGCCGCCGTGCAGCAAGCGCGCGAGCGCATCGGCGCCCCCCACCAGGGTGGTGGCGTGCGCCTCGAACTGCTCGAAAAACCGGCCCTGCTTCGGCATAAGCGCCTGGAACCAGCGCAACATAGGTAAAGTCTCCCCTTGCCGGCGCGCCCATGACAAGAGCCGCTCGCGCCGTCTAGAGGGACGTTGCACGCGGAAGCGGGCGATAAGATGGCTGAGATCGGCTTCGTGCACCGCCGCGGCGGCATCGGACAGGTCGAACCAGCGGGTCTCGCGCTCATGCTGTTCGGGCCAGTGCGCGGCCTGATCGACCACGGCAAACGGAAACACCGCGACCTTTGCCCGCTTGCTCCGCCCATCCGCTTTTTCCTTGCGATAACGGTAGCTTCCAAGAGGCGTGGGGCAAGCGATGCCGCTGATCCCGGCCTCCTCGAACGCTTCCTGCGCGGCGGATTCGTGATGGGTCAGACCCCGGATCGGATTGCCCTTGGGCAGCACCCAGCGGCGCGTATCCCGACTGGTGATCAGCAGCACGCAAACCCGGCCATCATTTTCTGTCCGGTATGGCAAAGCTGCAACTTGTCGGATGGATAAACTCCTTTTCTCTATTCTATACTATCCCTGTCGATCTGGAAATCACGTTAACGGGCCAGCATTTCAGCCAGTCGCAGCATGAACGCTGCCCCATGCTCCATTTGGGCGTGGGTGACATATTCATCCGGCTGGTGCGCCTGCTCGATCGATCCGGGGCCGCAGATCACGGTGGAAAAGCCCGCCTGCTGGAACTGCCCCGCCTCCGCCGCATAGGGTACCACGCGCGGCGGACCATCGCCCCCCGCCAGCGGGCGCGCGATCCGCTCGGCCGCGCCGTCCGGCTCCGGCGCGAAGGACGGGGTGAGCGATCGGCGCTCCACCCGCACGCCTGTGTCCGGGAAGCGCGCCTTCATCTCCCCGTCCAGCCGCTCCGCCTCGGCCAGGAAGGGTTGCAGCACGGCTTGGGGATCCATCCCCGGCGGGCAGCGCAGGTCGAACAGGAAGGTGCATCGCCCGGCCAGGATGTTGACCGCCGTTCCGCCCTGAACCTGCCCGATCGTGAGCGTGGCGTGCTTCGGGACAAAGGGCGATGCGGGATCGCCCTCCTGTTCCAGCCGTGCGGCCAACAGGGTCAGGTCGTGCATCAGCCGCACCGCCATCATGTTGGCGGACAGGCCGAGATGGGTCAGGCTGGAATGCGCCTCATGCCCGGTCACCGTGACGATGTAGGAGGTGATCCCCTTGTGGCCGTGGACCACCTCCATGTTGGTCGGCTCGCCCACGATCACGCCCGCCGGACGCGGGAGGTGCGCCGCCATCTCCGCGATCATTGCCGGCGCGCCCAGGCAGCCGACCTCCTCGTCATAGGAGAAGGCCAGGTGGACCGGTCGCGCCAGCCGCCCCGCTTCGGCAAAGAGCGGCGCGGCGGCGAGGGCCAGCGCCAGGAACCCCTTCATGTCGCACGTGCCGCGTCCGTGGAGGCGGCCGTCCCGCTCGCTGAGCACGAACGGGTCGCTGCTCCACGCCTGTCCGTCGACCGGCACCACATCGGTATGGCCGGACAGCACGACGCCGCCTTCCGCCATCGGCCCCAGCGTGGCGTAGAGGTTGGCCTTGCGCCCGTCCGCGCTGGGGATGCGGGTGGAGGCGATGCCGAGGTCGGCCAGCACCCCCTCGACATGACTGATCAGGACCAGGTTGGAATTGCGGGAGGTGGTGTCGAACGCCACCAATGTGGCAAGGGTCGCGATGGCATCGCGGGTGAGGTCGTGGGCGGACGGAAGCGCAGGCATGGACACAGGCTAAACCATGCGCGGGCCGGAACAAGGCCGGCCGTTTTCCGGACACACTTCGCCGTGGGACAATATGCGGCGGCTGGACTCGGGTTGCGCCGCGCTTAGTCTGGCTGCGGGCGCCGACTCACGCAGACTCCGGTCGGCGCCCGCCTCGCCCCCCTACAATGCGGCGGACAGGCCTTCGCGAAAGCTGGGAAAGGCCGGTCGCCAGCCGAGCAGGCGCCTGGCCTTGCCATTCGCGACCCGCCGATTCTCACGATAGAAAGCGCGCGCCGCCGGCGACAGATCGGGATCGTCGGGCGCGATCAGCGCGGGAAGCGGCCAGCCCGCGCGGGCGCAGACCCATTCGATCAGCGCATTCTGGGAGGCGGGCTCGTCATCGGCAAGGTTGTAGGCTCCGGCCGGTCCGCGCGCGCTCGCCGCCACTACCGCCGACACGATGTCGGCCACATGCACCCGGCTGAATACCTGGGTGCGGAGCGCCACGCGATGCGCCTGCCCCTGCTGCAGCCGCTCCACCACCGACCGGCCCGGACCATAGATGCCGGGCAAGCGGAACACCCGCGCGCCAAGGCCGAGCCAGGCACGATCGGCGGCGATCCGCTCTGGCCTGCGCCCGTTCAGCGGCGCTTGCTCATCGACCCATGCGCCGGCCGCATCGCCGTAAACGCCGGTGGAGGAGAGGTAGCCGATCCAGCCGACCCGTTCGATCGCGGCGCCATACCGGTCCAGCACCGCGTCGTGGCCCGCTTCCGGCGGGGCGCTGGACAGGACATGGCTGGCGCGGGCGAGTGCCGCCGCAACCTCCTGCGGATCGGCATGGCGGCCGAACGCGTCCACATCCCAGCCCTCCCGCCGCAATCGCGCGACGAGATGGCCGC
Organism: uncultured Sphingomonas sp.; assembly: GCF_934560975.1. Classification (GTDB taxonomy): domain Bacteria; phylum Pseudomonadota; class Alphaproteobacteria; order Sphingomonadales; family Sphingomonadaceae; genus Sphingomonas_I. The sequence continues at coordinate 11,046 of NZ_CAKTFO010000014.1, forward strand.
CGACATAGCCGGGACCGAACAGAACCAAGCGGGCCATGCATCTCCTTCGCCACAGACTGCGCGCCGGAGGGTTTGGGCTGGCCTCCACCGCGACGACACCATACATGCCCGTAATGCCAGATGCAGCCTCTGCCGACCTGACCCCGCCCGCCCTGATCCGGCGCGAAGATTATCGTCCGCCCGACTGGCTGGTGCCTGAGGTCGCGCTCGACTGCCTGCTCGATCCGCTCGCCACCCGGATCACGGGGCGGCTCACGGTGCGCCGCAACGGCGCACACGGCCATCCGCTGCGCCTCAACGGCGATGGCCTGGCGCCGGTCGCGGTGCGGATCGACGGCGAGGAGGCGCGCGATGCGTGGCGGATTGACGGCGCAGACCTGGTGATCGACCTGCCCGGCGACGACCATCTGGTCGAGACCGAGGTGGAGATCGCACCCGCCAGCAATTCCAAGCTGATGGGCCTGTACGAATCCAGCGGCCTGCTCTGCACCCAGTGCGAGGCGGAGGGTTTCCGCCGCATCACCTTCTTCCCCGATCGGCCGGACGTGCTCAGCCGCTACACGGTGCGGATGGAGGCGGATCGTGAGCGTTTTCCCGTGCTGCTCGCCAATGGCGATCCGGTCGATGGGGGCGATGCCGCCGATGGACGGCATTATGCCCTGTGGCGCGATCCGTTTCCCAAGCCGAGCTACCTGTTCGCGATGGTCGCGGGCGATCTGGTCGCCAATCGTGACATCTTCACCACGCGTTCGGGACGCGATGTGGAACTCGGCATCTGGGTGCGGGCCGAGGATCTGTCCAAGACCGCGCATGCGATGGAGAGCCTGAAGGCGTCCATGGCATGGGACGAGCGTGTCTATGGCCGTGAATATGACCTCGCCATTTTCAACATCGTCGCCGTCAGCGATTTCAACTTCGGCGCGATGGAGAATAAGGGCCTCAACATCTTCAACTCGCGTTACATCCTGGCCGATCCGGATACCGCCACCGATGCCGATTACGACGCGATCGCGGCGGTGGTGGCGCATGAATATTTCCACAATTGGTCGGGCAATCGCGTCACCTGCCGCGACTGGTTCCAGCTGAGCCTCAAGGAAGGCTTCACCGTGTTGCGCGACCAGCAATTCTCGGCCGACCTGGGCAGCCCGGCGGTGAAGCGGATCGAGGATGTCCGGGCGCTGCGCGCCGGGCAGTTCCCGGAGGATGCCGGCCCGCTGGCGCATCCGATCCGGCCGGAATCCTTTATCGAGATCAGCAACTTCTACACCGCCACCATCTACAACAAGGGGGCTGAGGTTATCCGCATGATGCGGGAGATGCTGGGCGAGCCCGGCTTCCGCGCCGGCACCGATCTGTATTTCGAGCGGCATGACGGTCAGGCCGCCACCTGCGAGGATTTCGTCCGCGCGATGGAGGATGCGACCGGCCATAACCTCGGCCAGTTTCGACTGTGGTACAGCCAGGCGGGCACGCCGCAGGTCAAGGCCGTGCTGGACTATGACGCGCCGGGCGGACGCGCGCGGCTGAAGCTCCGCCAAACGGTGCCGCCCACGCCGGGGCAGCCGGCCAAGCAGCCGGTGCCGATCCCGCTCAGGGTCGCGCTGCTGGGCGATCGCACCGGCACGCCGATGGGTGGCGAACGGCTGGTGACGCTGGATGCGGACAGCGGCGAGGTGCTGTTCGACGGGCTGACCGAGCGGCCGGTGCTGTCGATCAATCGCGGCTTCTCCGCGCCGGTCATCCTCCACACCAATCGCAGCCCTGCGGACCTCGCCTTTCTGTCGGCCAACGATGACGATCCCTTTGCCCGTTATGAGGCGATGCAGCAGCTGATGCTCGACACGCTGATCGGCAGCGTGGCCGGCAACCCCGCCGATCATGCGGCAGTGATCGCCGCGGTGCGCGACACGCTCGCCAATCCCGATCTGGATGCCGCCTTTGTCGCCGAAGCCGTGCTGCTGCCGTCCGAGGCGCTGATCGGCGACCAACTGAGCGAGGTGCGCCCCGACCGGATCGCCAGCGCGCGGGAAGCACTGCGCCGCGATCTCGGCCGCACCCTGATCGACAGCTGGCGCGAGGCTTATTCCGCCAACCGCGCCGGCCATTTCGAATATACGCCCACGGCCAAGGGCGCGCGCCGGCTGCGCACGGTGGCTTTGGGCTATATCGCCGCAAGCGGAGCGGCGGACGCGCAGGCGCTCGCCTGGGAGCAGTTCGCGCAGGCCGACAACATGACCGATCGTCAGGGTGCGCTGGGCGTGCTCGCCAACGGGGATTCACCGGAGCGGGCGCAGGCGCTGGAGGCGTTCTACGATCGCTATCGTCATGATCCGCTGGTGTTGGACAAGTGGTTCAGCGCGCAGGCGCTCTCGACTCGCGACGACACGCCCGCGGCGGTGCAGGCGCTGGCCGAACATCCGGACTTTACCATCGGCAATCCCAACCGGCTGCGCGCGCTGGTGGGGGCATTCGCGCTCAACCAGCGGGCGTTCCACGATCTGGAGCAGGGCGGCTACCGCTTCGTCGCGGACATGATCCTGGCGGTGGACCCCAAGAATCCGCAAAGCGCCGCCCGGCTGGTGCCCGCGCTCGGCCGGTGGCGCCGCTACGAGCCGGTGCGCGCGGCGGCGATGCGGGGCGAACTCGAACGGATCATGGCAGCACCGTCGCTCAGCAAGGACGTGCTGGAACAGGTCTCCCGAAGCCTCGATTGAGGCAGCCCCGGGCCCGGGCTCCCGCGCGTGCGGGAGTACCGGTTCACCCGGCAGGACGCAATCTTCAGCGCGAGCCCACCCAGTCGGCCACCTCGGCCGCGACCTGGTTGGCGGCCTGGTTGATCCCGGCGGCGACCACGGCCCCCTCTTCGGAGGCGACGGGTGCGCTGGCGGAGAAGCGGCGGGCCTCAAGGCGGTCGCTGCCCTCACGCACGATGGTGGCATCGAACACCACCATCGCGGTCCGGTTCGCCGCGTCATAGCCGAAGCTGGACAGCTGGCCCGACAGGCGCGTGTTCGGCGTCACCGCCAGCAGGCGCGGATCGGGCACGACCCGGCCGGTGCGGGCCGTGATCGTCTCCGCCAGCAAAGAGCGGAACAGGATTTGCGGCGCGGCGGTCCAGCGTTCCTCGCGCAGATAGGCGATGCCGTTGGTGCCGTCGCTCACCAGCACCCGTGGCGTCACCAGCGCGGGAATGGCGGTAAGGGGAGCCACGGCCACCGTCTGCGCATCACCGGCGACCCGCGCGGGCCCCGCCGCCAGCGGGCTGGCCGGCGTCAGCACCAGCAGCCGGTCGGGCGTCTTCGGGCCCAGGCTGATGCAGCCCGACAGCGGCAACGCCGCGGCCAGGGCGAGGAAGGTATAATGGATCGTCTTCATCACTTCCTCGGCTTGTAGTCGGGCAGACGCTGGCCACCCAGCAGGCCACCGGCGCCACCATTTTCGAAACGGCTGGACACGGCCTGCAACGATGACGCGGTATCCGCCAGGTCACGGATCAGCTGGTTCGCGGCCGGCACGGTCTGAGTCGAGATCGCCTTCAGGCCCGGCCGCGCATCGTTGATCGCCGAATCCAGATTGGCCATGCTATGCTTGGCCGACCCGATCGCATCGTTCAGGTTGGTCAGCAGCGGACCGATATTCTGGTTGGTGGTGGCCGCCAGCTTGCCGAATTGTTCGGAGGCGGCACCGGCCTGACGGATGGCGACCCGCGCCTCCGCCAGCGTCGCGGCGATGTCGTCGCTACGCTCGGCGAGCGAGCCCGAAATCCGGTCGAAATTGGCGAGGATGCCGGTGATCGACCGCTGATTCTGCGGGTTGAGCAGGTCGGTGACGCGCTCGGTCAGGGTGGTCAGCCGGTCCAGCAGGGCCGGCGCATTGTTGAGCAGCGCGCCGAGCCCGCCCGTCTTTGGCGGGATCAGCGGCTCACCGAACGGCCCCGGCTGGTCGATCGGGGGCGCGCCCTGCACTGCGCCGTCCAGGTTGATCTGGCTGACGCCGGTGAAGCCGACGCCCGCGATGGTGGCGGTCGTGCCCTGCAGGACCGGCGTGTCTTCCTTGACGGAGATGCGGACGCGGATCAGCTCCGGCTGGTTTGGCATGATCGCGATTTCCTCAACCTTGCCGACCGGCACGCCCGAGAAGGTGACCGCCGAACCCTTGGCCAAACCGTCCACCGACGATTTGAACAGGATGTCGAACCTCTTGTCATTGGTGCCGCCAAAGCCGGCCAGCCACACGGTGAAGGCGAGCGCGAGGGCCACCAGCACCAATACGACGCCGCCGACCAGGAGGTGGTTGGAACGGTTTTCCATCAGCCTGTCCTGGCCCCCTTCATCCGATCGCATCCGGCGCGGTGTCTCCACCCGCCGATGCCAGAGCGGCATTGCGTCTTTTCATGTTTTCCAGCGGATCCTCGCCGCCATGGCGTTCCGCAGCGTCCTGCGCCACCCGCCCGCGCGGGCCATTGAAATATTCCTGAATCCACGGATGATCCAACGCCAACAATTCCGGGATCGTTCCGACCGCCACCACCTTGCGGTCCGCCAGCACTGCGATCCGATCGCAGATGGCGTGCAGCGTATCCAGGTCGTGGGTGATCAGAAACACGGTAAGCCCCAGCGTTTCCTTCAGGCTCTTGATGAGGTCGTCGAACGCGGCCGCACCGATCGGATCGAGGCCAGCGGTGGGCTCATCAAGGAACAGCAGTTCGGGATCCAGCGCCAGGCTGCGGGCCAGACCCGCGCGCTTCTTCATCCCGCCCGACAGTTCGGACGGATATTTCGGGCCCGCCTCCGCCGGCAGCCCGGTCATGGCGACCTTGTAGGCGGCGATCTCGTCCAGCAACCGCTTGTCGAGGTGGGGGAAATATTCACGCAGCGGCACCTGCACATTCTCGGCCACGGTCAGCGTCGAAAACAGCGCCCCGCCCTGGAACAGCACGCCCCAGCGGCGGCGCACTTCGCGCGCCTCCGTATCCTCGCGGTCGATCATGGACTGGCCGAACACCTGGACATCGCCCGCCGACGGATGCTGCAGGCCGATGATGGAGCGCATCAGCACCGACTTGCCGGTGCCCGATCCGCCGACCACGCCCAGAATCTCGCCCCGCCGGACGTCCAGGTCGAGCTGGTCGTGCACCACCTGTTCGCCGAACCGGTTGGTAAGGCCACGGACGCAGATCACCTCGTCCGCCGGTTTGGTCCGCGCGCTCATATCCACCCCACCGAGGCGAAGAACACCGCAAAGAAAGCATCCAGCACGATCACGAGGAAGATCGACTGCACCACCGCGGCCGTGGTGCGCAAGCCGACCGCCTCGGCATTGCCTTCGACCTGCATGCCGTTGAAACAGCCGGCGATGGCGATGATGGCGCCGAATACGGGCGCCTTCAGCAGGCCCTGATACAGATCGGTGATCGGCACCACTTCGCGCACCCGGCTGACAAAGGTTACCGGCGGAATATCAAGGCTGTACCAGGCGAACAGCCCGCCGCCGACCAGCGCCACTATTGCCGCATAGAAGGCCAGCAGCGGCATCATGATCACGCCCGCCAGCACGCGCGGCACGACCAGGGCCTCCATCGGCGCGACACCAATCGTGCGCATCGCGTCGACCTCCTCGGCCAGGCGCATCGACCCGATCTGCGCGGCAAAGGCGGAGCCGGAACGTCCCGCGACCATGATCGCGGTCATCAGCACGCCCAGTTCGCGCAGGGTGAGCCGGCCCACCAGGTTGATGGTGAACACCTCGGCCCCGAACTGACGCAGCTGGATCGCGCCCTGTTGGGCGATGACCACGCCGATCAGGAAGCTCATCAACCCCACGATGCCGAGTGCGTCGACGCCGACCACCTCGAACTGGCGGACGACGGCATTCCAGCGGATCCGGCGCGGATGGCGCACCAGATCGGCCATGGTGATCAGCACCGCGCCGAAAAAGGCTATCAGGTTCAGCAGGGTGCGGGCGGCGGCGATCGTCGCACTACCGACCTCGTCCAGCACCCGCGTGAAGGAAGAGCGGGCGTCCGGGCGGATCTTGAGCGGCTTGTCGGCGGCCGCCACCTGTTCCAGCAAATGGCTTTCGTCGTCGTTCGCGCCCTGGATCGCGATGTCGTGGTCGCGCGCCATGCGATGGATCAGCCACGCGCCGACCGTGTCCATCCGCTCGATCCCGGACAGGTCGATCTGCTGCGGCGTGGTGGCGACATTGTCCAGCCGCTGCGGCAGGTCGCCGATGCGGGCCAGCGTCAGCGCGCCGGTGAACCGCAGCGTGCGGCCGTCATCTGAAAGCGTGTAATCGGCCGGCGCGGTCATGCCGTCAGCTTAGTGCAAGGCGGCCGAGGCGCAACAGTCGGAACAGGAGACATCGCCCGTCCTGACGCTTGCGGAGCCGTAATGTTCCCGAAGGACACGGTTATGCCACCTTGTGCCGGCGTGGGCGTTGGTGCCAACCGCATCCACGAACCCAGCCAAAGGAACAACGTGGCCGATCTTGCCATCTACGACATGGACCGCACGGTGACGCGCACCGGCACCTATACGCCCTTCCTGCTGCATGCGGCCAGGGCGCTGAACCCGTTGCGGCTGGCGCTGGCGCCGATGGTGCCCTTCACCATGGCGGCCTATGCCGCGAAGCTGATCGACCGGCGGCGGCTGAAGGAGCTGAACCAGTGGCTGCTGATCGGCGGCGCGGTGCCGCGCGCCAGGCTGCACCCGGCGGTGGAGAGCTTCGCCGAATTGGTCCTGAAAACCAACATCCATCCCGGCGCGCTGCGCCAGATCGCGGAGGATCGCCGCGCCGGGCGCCGGCTGGTGCTCGCCACCGCATCCTACCGCTTCTATGTGGAGGCGATCGCTGAGCGGCTGGGCTTCGACGACGTGATCGCCACGGGTTCGGTCGCCGGACTGGACGACATCATCCATGCCCGCATCGACGGCGACAATAATTACGGGCCGGCCAAGCTGCGCCTGATCGAAGCGTGGATGGAGGAGCAGCGGATCGATCGGGCGAGCGTCAAGGTGCGCTTCTATTCGGATCATGTGTCGGACTGGCCGGCCTTGGCCTGGGCGGACGAACCTTTTGCCGTGAACCCCAGCCGGGGCCTCCGCCACATGGCCGCGAAGCGGGGCTGGCAAGTGGTCGACTGGGGCATGTAAGCGCGGATCGACCCTTGCCAATCATCTTCACAGCTGAGAAACACGCCAGCAAGGTGCCCGCCGTTATAGCAGGGATGCCCGGAAAGCAGGCGGAACAGCCTGCAAATCGGGCGGCGATCAGACGAGAGGATGCTGTTATGATGTCGATCGCACTGCTGGCCGCCGCGACGTTGGTGAGCGAGTCACCCGGCCTCCATCGCGTGGCCGTGGAGCATCGCGGCGCGCCGCTGGAGGCGCGCTACGATGCCAAGGTGACGACCCGCCTGGAGCAGGTCGGCATGTCGGCGGGCACCCGGATGAGCACCGAACGCTGCCTGTGGACCGCCAATGTCGAGGTGCAACGCCACGTGGTAGGTGGCGGCGAGCGGGCGCTGAGCAAGACCCTGCCGGATTCGCGGACGTTGACCGGCAGCCGCCATGGCGATTGTCGGGCCGCCCGGGACGGGATCGCGCAGGAGGTGGCGCGACGCAGCGACGACGTGCGGGCGCACGTGATCGCGGTGGCCGAGCGGGACCGGACGGACCTGCATGCCGAGATCGACGCCGCCCGCGCGCTGGCGATGAACTGATCCACCGGGTGCGGCGCGTCCCCCGCTGCGGCGCGCTCGCCGCGCTGGCGCTTGTCCAGGGCAGTGCGGGCGCGGCCGTGATCGGACCGCCGCAGGTCAGTGTCGAGGCAATTACCGACTATCGCCGGCGCGGCATCAGCTGGAGCGACGGGCAGGCCGCCGCCTCCGTCTTCGCGCGCCTGCCGGTGGGGTCGTTCGCGGTGGAGGCGGAGGCCCTGACCACGCGCGGCGATCCGCGTCATGGACGCGCCGATGCGGCAATCGACGTGGCGGGGCGGTACGACCATGATCTGGGCGCTATCAGCCTTGACGGCGGGGTGATCGGCCACCTCTTTCCCGGCGCAGGCGGGCTTGCCTATGTCGAGCTGGACGGCGGCGGATCGCTGCTGCTCGGCCCCGCGCGACTGGGTGCGCGCGCATCCTATGCCCCGCGCCAGGACGCGATCGGCGGCGACAACCTCCATCTCGGCGCGGACCTGTCGGTGGCGGTGATCGGCACGCCCTTCACCGCCCGCGCCGGGATCGGTCGCAGCAGCGGCGATGCGCGCGAGGGGCCACGCGGGGGCCGCGCCTTCCGGCTGCGCCCGCGCGGCGACTATGCCGACTATATGGTCGGGTTCGATTATGTGCTGAGCGCGCTGACGATGGGGGTGCGCTTCACCGGCACGGCCGACGATCAGTTCGACCGGTCGGTGGCACCCCTGCTCGCCCGCAACACGGGGGAGCGCCTGTCTGCCTTTGCCCGGGTGTCGTTCTAAACGGCCCCGGCGCTACGCAGCAGGACGTCGAGCGCGGCACGGATCGCATCCGGATCTCCACTGATCCGCACCCGCTTCAATCGTGCGGTATCGCCGGAGTGGAGGGTTACCGCGCGGCGCGGCACGCTCAGGGTTTTCGCCAACCATAGCAGCAGGGCCGCATTGGCCTCGCCATCCACCGGTGGGGCCGCCAGCCGCACGGCCAGCGCGCTGCGCCCGTCCGCCATCGCCTGCACCCCGGCCGGCCCCGTCCGCGAGGTCCGCGGCGTGACCCGGATCGTCAGGATCACGCCGTCACCCTCGACGGAGTAAGGCGCCTCAGTGGCCGTCGCGCCGCCCCAGCAGACGCAGGCGCAGGGCGTTGAGCTTGATGAAGCCCGCCGCGTCGCGCTGATCATATGCGCCCTGGTCGTCCTCGAACGTCACGACCTTTTCCGAGTAGAGCGTGTGGGGCGACTTGCGGCCGATCACCTGGACGCCGCCCTTGTACAGCTTCAGCCGGACGGTGCCCGTTACCTTGTCCTGGCTATGATCGATCGCGGCCTGCAGCATCTCGCGTTCGGGCGAGAACCAGAAGCCGTTGTAGATCAGCTCGGCATAGCGCGGCGCCAGTTCGTCCTTGAGGTGCGCGGCGCCCCGATCCAGCGTGATCTGCTCGATCCCGCGATGGGCGAGATGGTAGATAGTGCCGCCCGGCGTCTCGTACATGCCGCGCGACTTCATGCCGACAAAGCGGTTCTCGACCAGATCGAGCCGGCCGATGCCGTGGCGCTTGCCGAGTTCGTTCAGCTTGGCGAGCAACGCCGCCGGGCCGAACCCTTCGCCATTCACCGCCACCGCATCGCCGCGCTCGAAATCGATCGTGATGATCTCGGGCGTGTCGGGCGCGTCCTCCGGGTTGTCGGTACGCGAATAGACATAGTCCGGCACCTCCTCCCACGGATCTTCCAGCACCTTGCCCTCGGACGAGGTGTGGAGCAGGTTGGCGTCGGTCGAGAAGGGGCTCTCGCCGCGCTTGTCCTTGGGCACCGGGATCTGGTGCTGTTCGGCATATTCGATCAGGCGGGTACGGCTGGTCAGGTCCCATTCCCGCCACGGCGCGATCACGCGGATGTCGGGGGCGAGCGCATAATAGCCGAGCTCGAACCGCACCTGGTCGTTACCCTTGCCGGTGGCGCCATGGCTGACCGCGTCGGCGCCGACCTGCCTGGCAATCTCGATCTGGCGCTTGGCGATCAACGGCCGGGCGATGGAGGTGCCGAGCAGGTACAGCCCTTCGTACAGCGCGTTGGCGCGCATCATCGGCATGACGTAGTCGCGCACGAATTCGTCGCGCAGATCGTCGATGAAGATATGCTCGTCGCGGACGCCCATCAGCTTCGCCTTGGCGCGCGCAGGCTCCAGCTCCTCGCCCTGACCGAGGTCAGCGGTGAAGGTCACGACCTCGCAATTGTAGGTCTCACGCAGCCACTTCAGGATCACGCTGGTGTCGAGTCCGCCCGAATAGGCGAGCACTACGCGGCGAACGTCGCTCATTGCATCACTCCGCAAGGGAAATCGCGCGGGCCTTTGGCACGCACGGTGCCCGCGCGCAACGGGATGGCCTGTTCAACGCGCATACAGGCGGGCATGTTAAAGCTTGGCGGTGCAAGGGCACGGAGGATTTTCATGCAAAGCTCGATGATCGGTGCATGTCTGCTGGCAGGGCTGGCCGCTGCCGGTGCCGCAATGGCGCAGGACGCGCCGCCGCCCGCGCCCGGAGTGCAAAGCGGCCCCGGGCTAATGCTGCCGGCCACCCGCGACGAAGCGACCACCCGCGCGCGGGAGCGTTTCACCCGGCTCGACCGCAACATGGACGGCATCCTCACGCCCGAAGAACTGCCGCAACGTCCTGGCGCACCGCAGGGCGACGGCCGCAGCGGCCAGTTCGGCCGGCTCGACACGGATGGCGACGGCAAGCTCAATGCCGCCGAGTTCGAGCAGCAGGCGCTGACCCTGTTCGACCGGATGGACACCGACCATGACGGCACGATCAGCCCGGCCGAGCGCGACGCGTGGCGCGCGCAGATGGGCTCGCGTCCGCCGCGCGCGCAATAGTCCGCAGCGTCCCGGGCGGATGCGTCAGCCGCGCAGCTGCCGCTCCGCCTCCGCCATGTAATCCCGCGTGATCGGCAAGGCGGTGCGATCGCGGATATATTGCACCTGGTAATTGACCATCTGGCTGTTGATGAAGCCGGTCACCGACCCCGCCAGATAGAATTCCCACATGCGGTAGAAGCGTTCGTCATACATGGCGACGATCTCCGCCTTGCGCGCCTGCGTCCGCCGCAGCCAATGCTCGATCGTGTAGCCATAGTGGAGGCGCAACGTCTCCACATCGGCGGTGATGAGCCGCGCGGATTCGGACGCCTCCGCAATCTCGGACAAGGTGGGGATGTAGCCGCCGGGAAAGATATATTTGGTGGTCCAGGTGTCGGTCGGGCGGCGCATGCCGAGCCGGCCGATCGTGTGGAGCAGCATCACGCCATCATCGGTCAGCAGGGAGCGGCATTTGGCGGCAAAGGTGCGGAAATGGGCCGGGCCGACATGCTCGTACATGCCGACCGACACGACGCGGTCGAACTTGCCGGAAACCTTGCGATAGTCGATCAGCTCGAACCGCACCTTGTCGGCCACGCCGGCCTCCTCGGCCCGCGCGCGCGCGATCTTCAACTGCTCTTCGGACAGGGTGATGCCCAGCACCTCCGCCCCGGTCTTCTGGTGCAGGTACAGCGCCATGCCCCCCCAGCCGCAGCCGATGTCCAGCACCCTCACGCCCGGTTTCAGGTACAATTTGGCGGCAATATGCGCCTTCTTGTCCAGCTGCGCCTGGTCGAGGCTGTTGTCGCGATCGGTGAAGTAGGCGCAGCTATATTGGCGGTCGGCGTCGAGGAAGAGGTCGTAGAGGCGCGCGGACAGGTCGTAATGGTGCGCCACGTTGCGCCTGGACTGCCGTTCCTGATTGTAGGTGCGCAGCCAGCCGAACGGATCGCCGGGCATACGGGCGCGTGCTTCCAGATTTCTGCGGTCGCTGCGGCTTTCCCAGCGATTGTTCCAGGTAACCAGATCCAGCAGCGCGTGAATGTCGCCCTGCTCCATCACCAGCCGCCCGTCCACATAGGCCTCGCCCGCGGCGAGCGAGGGCGCCAGCACGACCTTGCGCGGCGTGGCGCCATCGGTGAAGCGGACCGTCACCGGATCGCGGCCCGGCTCCGGCTTGCCATAATGGTAGGTTTTCCCATCGGCCGCGTGGACGGTCAACTCGCCCCGCTTGATCAGCTTCTGGAAGGCGCGATCGAACAGCAGCATGCCCATGACCGCACACTAGGCGAATCCGTTACGCTTCCGCCAGTGCCTTTTCGGCAGCATCCCTGTCCCGTTCGGCGCGGCTGCGCTTTTCGGCGGCGGTTTTCAGCTGCCCACAGGCCGCGTCGATGTCGCGCCCGCGCGGCGTGCGAACAGGGGCGGAAATGCCGGCCTGGAACACGATGTCCGAGAACCGCCGGATCCGCTCCGCGTCGGAACATTGGTACGGGGTGCCCGGCCACGGATTGAACGGGATCAGGTTGACCTTGGCCGGCAGCTTGTACTTGCGCAGCAGGCGGACCAGCTCGCGCGCATCGTCGTCGCTGTCATTCTTGTCCTTCAGCATCACATATTCGAACGTGATGCGGCGGGCATTGTTGGCGCCGGGATAGGCCGCGCACGCCTCCAGCAGCTGCTCGATCCCGTATTTCTTGTTGAGCGGGACCAGTTCGTCGCGGACGTCCTTGGTCACGGCGTGCAGCGACACCGCCAGGTTGACGCCGATCTCCTCGCCCGCGCGCTCCATCATCGGGACCACGCCGGAGGTGGAGAGCGTGATACGCCGCTTGGACAAGGCCAGGCCTTCGCCGTCCATCACCAGCTTCAGCGCGTCGCGGACATTGTCGAAATTATAGAGCGGCTCGCCCATGCCCATCATCACGATGTTGGTGAGCATGCGGCCTTCCGGCTGGCTCGGCCATTCGCCCAGGCCGTCGCGCGCCAGCATCACCTGGCCCACGATCTCGCCCGCGGTCAGGTTGCGGACCAGCCGCATCGTGCCGGTATGGCAGAAGGAGCAATTGAGGGTGCAGCCGACCTGGCTCGACACGCACAAGGTGCCACGATCCGCGTCGGGGATGAACACCATCTCGTAGTCATGGCCGTCATCCGATCGGAGCAGCCACTTGCGGGTGCCGTCGCTGGACTTCTGCGCCTCCACCACCTGCGGACGGGCGATCACGAACCGTTCGGCCAGCCAGGGGTGCATCGTCTTGGCGATGTCCGTCATCGCGGTGAACTCGGTCGCGCCGCGATTGTAGATCCAGTGCCACAATTGCTTGGCGCGCAATTTCGCCTGCTTGGGGTCGAGCCCATGCTCGGCCAGCAAAGCGCCAAGCTCTTCGCGGGTCAGGCCAATCAGGTCGACGCGGCCATCGGCACGCGCCGCCAGCGGGCGGGGGACGGGAACAGGATCGATGTGGCCGGGGATCGCCATGGGCGCGTTCATGCGCCGCACATAAGCGAAGTGGCGGATTTTTGCCAGTACCGGCTTTGGGCGGCGTCAGCGAGGCAGACAGGCGATGGTCGCGGCATCCAGCGCGCTGGGCAGCCCCGCCAGGTCATAGTCGTCGACAAAGCGCCGCCCGCCCGGCTCCCGCGCCGAAAGCCGCAGCCGCTCGCCCCCGCGCAGCACCACCACCATCCGGCGACCGGCCAGTGCGGCGTCCCGGCCCCCGCCCGACAATAGATAGCGCGTGCCGTCGATCAGCGCCGACACGCTGCCCGCCTGCGCGGCGCGGCTGAGGCGGACGGTCAGGCGCGGCACGGCGGGCGGGGCGGCGACGGCGGCGAAGCCCTCCCCCCGCTTCGGCATGGCGATCACATAGCAGCCGCCCGCCCGATCGTCCCGGAACGCCCCCCACCGGCCATATTGGCCGATCGCGGTTCGCGCGGCGGCGGCGGGCGCAAGCCCGAGCCCGACCGTAACGAGTAGCAGGAAAGAGATCGCGACACGCATGACGCCCCTTCGCCCGCTTACGTGCCGTTGCGCAACAAGCCTCTGGCACCGGCGGTCGCCCACGCTATAACGATCGGCCACAGTGGATTGGGGCGGATCAATGAAGGCGACGATCGAACGTGCAACCCTGATGAAGAGCCTGGGACACGTCCAGTCGGTGGTGGAACGCCGCAACACGATCCCGATCCTCTCCAACGTCCTGATCGAGGCAATGGAAGGCGGGCTGCGCCTGATGGCGACCGACCTCGACCTGCAGGTGGTGGAAACCATCGCCGCGGCGGTGGACACGCCGGGCGCGACCACCGTGTCCGCGCACACCCTGTTCGACATCGTCCGCAAGCTGCCGGAAGGGTCGCAGGTCCAGCTGGCGGCGGCCGAGGGCAAGATGCAGATCACGGCGGGGCGCGCCCGCTTCAACCTGCAAACCCTGCCGCGCGAGGATTTTCCGGTCATCGCCGAGGGCGAGCTGCCGACCCGGTTCGACCTGCCGGCCGAAACGCTGAAGCAGATCATCGACAAGACCCGCTTCGCCATCTCCACCGAGGAGACGCGTTATTATCTGAACGGCATCTTCCTCCATGTGTCGGACGATGCCCAGCCGGTGCTGAAGGCGGCGGCGACCGACGGCCATCGCCTGGCCCGCGTCACCGTTGCCCGTCCCGACGGCGCGGAGGGGATGCCCGACGTGATCGTGCCGCGTAAGTGCGTGGGCGAGCTGCGCAAGCTCCTGGACGAGGTCGACGGATCGGTCGAAGTGTCGCTGTCGCCCACCAAGGTCCGTTTCGGCCTGGGCAGCGCGATCCTGACGTCCAAGCTGATCGACGGCACCTTCCCGGATTATTCGCGCGTCATCCCGACCGCCAACGACAAGCTGCTCCGGATCGATCCGCGCAGCTTCGAGGAGGGCGTGGACCGCGTCGCCACCATCGCCAGCGAAAAGACGCGCGCCGTGAAGATGGCGCTGGAACGCGACAAGATCACCCTGTCGGTGACCAGCCCGGAAAACGGCACCGCCGCCGAGGAAGTGCCCGGCGACTATGCCGCGCAGGGGTTCGAGATCGGGTTCAACGCGCGCTACCTGCTCGACATTCTCAACCAGATCGACGGCGACCTGGTCGAGGTTCACCTGGCCGATGCCTCCGCCCCGACCCTGATTCGCGAAAATGACAAGGCACCGGCGCTGTACGTGCTGATGCCGATGCGGGTTTGACGCCCCTTCCCTGACGTGAGACAAAGCCGTGCCTGTTGGGGGCACGGCTTTTCGGGGGGAAAGTGCGCGATGCGCAAGGTTGTGATGGCGTGGGCGGCGATGTCGCTCTGCGGTGGAGCCGCATGGGGCGCGGTGGTGGTGAATCCGTTTCCGGCGATCCAGCCGGGGATCAGCGCGCGGATAAAACATTTCACCACGATCCCGGGCACGCAGGCGGGGCGGCCTCAGACCGGTGTGCAGCAGCTGAAGCCGGTCGGCGACAAGAGCGGCCGCCTGTTCGTCAACGACACGCGCGGCATCCTCTATGTCACGAACAAGGCCGGTGCCACGCCGAAGCCCTACCTGGACCTGCGTGCGCAGAATATCGGCTTTTCCAACGCGGCCAACAGCACCCAGACGGGGCTGATGAGCTTCGCCTTCCATCCCAATTTCAACCAGGACCCGTCGCAGCCGGGCTATCGCACCGCCTACACGATCGACACCACCGCCGCGTCGGCGGGCACGGCGACGTGGAGCCTTCCCGGTCAGCCGGTGAGCCATCACGACGTGGTGCGGGAATGGACCGTGGCCGACCCCGCCGCTTCTGTCGCGACCGTAACGGGCATGCGCGAGGTGATGCGCCTTTCCCAGCCCAGGAGCGACCATGGTCCGGGCACCATCGCCTTCAACAGCTCCGCAAAGCCCGGCAGTGCCGATTACGGGAAACTCTATGTCGGCCTGGGCGACGGCGGCGGGGTCAACGATCCCTCCCGCAACGCCCAGAACCTGCAAAGCCCGTTCGGCAAGATCCTGCGGATCGACCCCGCCGATCCCGACGGCGCGGGCCCGTTGAGCTATGGCGTGCCCACGGACAATCCCTTTGCCGGTCAGGCCGGGGCGCGGGGCGAAGTGTGGGCCTATGGCTTGCGCAATCCGCAGCATTTCAGCTGGAGCGCCGACGGCCGCATGTTCATCGGGGAGATCGGCCAGGCGCAGATCGAGGAAGTCGATCTCGGCAAGGCCGGGTCCAATTATGGCTGGCCGATCCGGGAGGGCAGCTATGCCCGCGGCACGGGGTCCGACCAGAAGATTTACGACACCCCCGCCAACCCCGGCATGTTCGTCGATCCGATCGCGCAATATGACCATGAGGAGATCGTGCGCGACGGCATCTCTTCACTCGCCAGCCTGGGCAGCGCCTTTCTCTACGAAGGCAGCCTGGTGCCCGAACTGGTCGGCAAGCTGCTGGTCAGTGACCTGGTATCGGGGCGGCTCTTCTATCTCGACCCCAACGATCCCCGGGCCATGTTCCGCGAGTTGACCCTGACGCTGGACGGCCTGCCCACCACCATGCGCGCGCTGGAGGGTTATGCCACCGCCAAGCGGGTCGATTTGCGCCTGGGGGTGGACGATCGCGGCGAAATCTACCTGCTGAGCAAGGGCAATGGCGACATCTACCGCCTCATGCAGGCGGTGCCGGAGCCAGAGACATGGGCGATGGCGCTGGCGGGCTTCGGCCTGCTCGGCTGGCGGCTGCGTCGCCAGCGTCGGCTGTGTCGGGCCTGACGCCGGGCGGATCGTCCGCTAACAGGTAGGGATGGCCGTCCGCCGCCTTGCCCTGTCCGACTTCCGCAACCATGCCGATGCCCTGATCGCGCCGGGCCCCGGTCTGGTGATCCTGTCGGGCGAGAATGGGGCGGGCAAGACCAACATCCTTGAGGCGCTGTCCCTGCTCGCGCCGGGGCGGGGCCTGCGCGGCGCCACGTTGTCCGACATGGCGCGGGGGCAGGGCCCGGGCGGCTTCGCCATCCATGCGCGACTGGCGGACGAGGTGGAGATCGGCACCGGCACGTCGCCCACCGCCCCCGAACGGCGGCAGGTGCGGATCAACGGCGGCGATGCGACCGCCGCCGCGCTGGGGGAGCGGCTGTCGCTGCTGTGGCTGACGCCCGCCATGGACCGCCTGTTCACGGAGGGGGCGAGCGGGCGGCGGCGCTTTCTCGACCGGCTGGTGCTGGCGCGCGAGCCCACCCATGCCCACCATGCCAGCCGCTACGAAGCCGCGATGCGCGCCCGCAACAAATTGCTGGCCGAACCCGATGGCGCCGATCCGGGTTGGCTGGCGGCGTTGGAGGCGGGCATGGCCGAACATGGCGCGGCGGTGGCGGAGGCGCGGGGGCGGACGGTGGACGCACTCGCCGCCCGCCTGCACGACCAGCCCGCCGGTCCGTTCGCGCGCGCCGGTTTGGCGTTGACCGGCTGGTTGGCGCCGGCTGACGATGCCGGCAGCGCGCTGGCGGATGCGCTGCGGGCGGGGCGCGGCCGCGATGCCGCCGCCGGGCGCACGCTGGCGGGGCCGCATCGCAGCGACCTGGCGGTGACGCATCTCGACAAGGCACAACCGGCGGAACTCTGTTCGACCGGCGAGCAGAAGGCGCTGCTGCTCGGGCTGCTGCTGGCCCATGCCGATCTGGTGGCGGAGCACAGGGGGAGCCGCCCGATCCTGCTGCTGGACGAGGTGGCGGCCCATCTCGATCCGCTGCGCCGCGCGGCCCTGTTCGACCGGCTGGACCGTGCCGGCGGCCAGGTGTGGATGACCGGCACGGAGCCCGCGCCGTTTGCGGTCGCGCCCGCGCACGCGACCCGGATCACGGTTGCCGACGGGCTGCTCGCCCCCGCCCCCGGCTGACCGCCCGCGCCCGTCCATTTCGCTTGGGTTTCGACCCCGGAATCCCTATATAATCGCTATGGCAACCGATCCCCAGACCAACGAATATGGCGCCTCTTCGATCAAGGTGCTGAAAGGCCTCGACGCGGTTCGCAAGCGTCCCGGCATGTATATCGGCGACACGGACGACGGATCGGGCCTGCACCACATGGTGTTCGAGGTCAGCGACAACGCGATCGACGAGGCGCTGGCCGGCCATTGCGACCGGATCATCATCACCCTCAATCCCGACGGATCGGTGTCGGTCGAGGATAATGGCCGCGGCATCCCGACCGGCATCCACCCGGAAGAGGGCGTGTCGGCGGCGGAGGTCATCATGACCCAGCTTCACGCCGGCGGTAAGTTCGAGAATACGTCGGACGACAATGCCTACAAGGTGTCGGGCGGCCTGCACGGCGTGGGCGTTTCGGTGGTGAACGCGTTGAGCGAGCATCTCGACCTCACCATCTGGCGCGACGGCGAGGAGCATTTCATGCGCTTCCGCCACGGCGACGCCGAAGCGCCGCTGAAGGTCGTCGGCCCCGCGCCGGCGGGCAAGAAGGGCACCAAGGTCACCTTCCTGCCCAGCCCCGCCACCTTCAAGATCACCGAGTTCGATTTCGAGAAGCTGGAGCATCGCTACCGCGAGCTTGCCTTTCTCAACTCGGGCGTCCGCATCTTCCTGGTCGACGCGCGCCATGCCGAGCATCAGGAGCATGAGCTGTATTACGAGGGCGGCATCGGCGCGTTCGTGAAGTATCTCGATCGCGCCAAGGCGCCGCTGTTCCCCGATCCGATCTCGGTCACCGGACAGCGCGACGATATCGGCATCGACGTCGCGCTGGAATGGAATGACAGCTATTACGAGCAGGTCCTCTGCTTCACCAACAACATCCCGCAGCGTGACGGCGGCACCCACCTGGCGGCGTTTCGCGCGGCGCTGACCCGCACCCTCAACGCCTATGCCGACAAGTCCGGCATGATGAAGAAGGAGAAGGTCAGCCTGACCGGCGACGACATGCGCGAGGGGTTGACCGCGATCGTCTCGGTCAAGCTGCCCGATCCCAAGTTCGGGTCGCAGACCAAGGACAAATTGGTCTCGTCCGAGGTGCGCCAGCCGCTGGAAAGCCTGATGGCCGACAAGCTTGCGGAATGGCTGGAGGAAAATCCGCATCACGCCAAGTCGATCATCCAGAAGACGATCGACGCCGCCGCCGCCCGCGAGGCCGCCCGCCGGGCGCGCGAGGCCAGCCGCAAGAGCGTGATGAGCATCGCCTCCCTCCCCGGCAAGCTGGCCGACTGCCAGGAGCGCGATCCGTCCAAGTGCGAACTCTACCTGGTCGAGGGTGACTCGGCCGGCGGATCGGCCAAGCAGGGCCGCGACCGGCATACGCAGGCGATCCTGCCGCTGAAGGGCAAGATCCTGAACGTGGAGCGTGCCCGTCTTGATCGGATGCTGTCGTCCAAGGAGGTCGGTACGCTGATCCAGGCGCTCGGCACCGGTATCCGCGACGAATTCAACATGGAAAAGCTGCGCTACCACAAGATCGTCATCATGACGGACGCAGATGTGGACGGCGCCCACATCCGCACCCTGCTGCTGACCTTTTTCTACCGGCACATGCCCGACATCATCGAACGCGGGCACCTGTTCATTGCCCAACCGCCCCTGTTCAAAGTCACCAAGAACCGACAGGATCGCTACCTGAAGGATCAGGCGGCGCTCGACGCCTATCTGCTCGACAATGGCCTGTCCGGCGTGATGCTGGAGGGCGGCGAAGGGCAGCGGGGCGGCAACGACCTGCGCAACCTGGTCGAACATGCGCAGCGCATGGCGCGGCTGATGGCTTACGTGCCGCGCCGTTACGCGCTGGATGTGGTAGAAGCGCTGGCGCTGTCCGGCGCGCTGAACCCCGAATTGTCAGACCGCAGCAGTGTGGCGGCTGCCGTCGCCGGCTGGCTGGGCCGGGCCGATCCAGAAGCCAAATGGGAAGTGGAAGCCACCGAAGAAGGCGGCTTCCATGCCCGCCGCATCTGGCGCGGCGTGACCGATCACCATGTGATCGACGCCGGCTTCGTCCACTCCGCCGAAGCGCGCAAGCTGCACGCGCTGGTTGCCGAGCAGGCGGACAGCTACGCAACCGTCGCGCGGCTGGTGCCGATCGGCAAGGTCGAGGCGGAGGAACCGGCGGAGGATGGCGAGGACGCACCCATCGCCGACACCAAGGGCGTCAAGCGGATCGCACGCCCGTCCGAACTGCTGGAAGCGGTGCTGGCCGCCGGTCGCAAGGGCGCAGCGATCGCCCGCTACAAGGGCCTCGGCGAAATGAATGCGGAGCAATTGTGGGAAACCACGCTGGATCCGAACAACCGCTCGATGCTCAAGGTCGAGGTGGCGCAGGCGGACGTGGCTGATGAGATCTTCACCCGCCTGATGGGCGACGTGGTCGAGCCCCGCCGCGAGTTCATCCAGGAAAATGCGTTGAGCGTCGCCAACCTCGACGTTTGAGCCGAGTCACAGACCGATGTGCGCCGTCCTCATCGGGGACGGCGCACATTATCGTTGCTGCCGTTCCCGGGCGGGTCCACCCGTCTTGCCGAGGCTCAGCGCCGACGCCACCAGCGAGAGATGCGACAGCGCCTGCGGGAAATTGCCCATCAGCCGGCCGGTGGACAGCGACACTTCCTCCGACAACAGTCCCAGATCGTTGGCGGTCGCGCAGAGCCGGTCGAACAGCTGGCGGGCATCATCGTGGCGGCCCTGCAGCCCGTACACATCGGCCAGCCAGAAGCTGCAGGCGATAAACGCCCCCTCGTCGCCGCCGACGCCGTCGTCAGTGTCTTCGGTCGCGTAGCGGAGGACATAGCCGCCCACCATCAGCTCCCGCTCGATCGCCGCGACGGTGCCGACGATGCGTGGATCGTCGGGCGGCAGGAAGCCGACCAGCGGCAGCGCCAGCGTCGCGGCGTCCAGCGCATCATCGTCGTAAGCGCGGACGAAGCTGTTGCGCGCCGTGCTGAACCCGCGTTCCAGCACCTCCGCCTTCACGGCATCGGCGAGGTCGCGATAATGCCGCGCCAGCTCCCTGTCCTGCTCGAACCAGGTCGCGGCGCGGTCGAACGCGACCCAGCACATCACCTTGGACTGGACATGGTGGCGCGGCGGGCCACGGCTTTCCCAGAAGCCCGCATCAGGCTCCCGCCACAGATCCTCGGCCTTTTTCACCAGCAGGCGGAACAGGGCATCGTCGCCATCCCGCTGGCGATGGTGGCAGGCGAGCAGCAAGGTGTTGAGTATCTCGCCATAGACGTCGAGCTGGAGCTGATCGATCGCGGCATTGCCGATCCGCACCGGGCGCGATCCGTTGAAGCCGGCCAGCCACTCCGCCTCCCACTCCTCCGCATGGCGATGACCGGTAACGGTGTAGAGCGGCCGGACATCGACCGGCTCGCCCGCCAGCGAGCGGCGGAGCCAGCCGGTCCAGGCCCGCGCCTCCTCCTCGAACCCGGCATGGTGGAAGGCCAGCAGGGTGAAAGTGGCGTCGCGCAGCCAGCAGAAGCGATAATCCCAGTTGCGCGTCCCGCCCGCGCCTTCGGGCAGGGAGGTGGTGGGGGCTGCGACCATGCCGCCGGTCGGGCGATGCACCAGAGCCTTGAGCGTCAGCAGGGAGCGGGCGACGATCGCGCGGTCGGGGCCGTCATAGTCCAGCTTGGCGATCCAGTCCCGCCAGAAACGCTGCGTGTTGGCAAGGTCGTGGGGCGGATGGAGCGGCTCCGGCTCCTGTCCGTGCGACGGATACCACGTCATGGTGAAGCAGACCCGCTCACCCGCCGCCACATCGAACCGGCTGGTCAGGGTGCCGCAATCATGGGTCACGTCGGCATCGGCGCGCAGCACCACCGCATTGGGACCGGCTACCGCGAACACCTCACGCGGCGAGCGGACCTCCACCAGCGGCCGGACCTGCCCATAGTCGAAACGCAGCGCCAAGGTTGAACGGATGGTGGTCGTGCCCCAGCGCCCCTCCACGATCCGCACCACGTCCGGCGCCTCGCCCCGGATCGGCATGAAGTCGATCAGGGTCACGCCGCCGCCGTCGGTCTCCCACACAGTCTCCAGGATCAGCGTGTCGTCCTGATAACGCCGCTCGGTCCGGACGATTTCGCCCTCCGGCGCGATCCGCCAATGGCCGTTGTCCTCGTTCCCGAGCAGAGCGGCGAAGCATGCCTCCGAATCGAAGCGCGGCATGCACAGCCATTCGATCGATCCGTCGCGCGCAACCAGGGCGGCCGTCTCGCCGTCCCCGATCATGCCGTAATCCTCGATCCGCTTCGCCATGCCTGCATCCTACGCCGCCGCGCACCGGGTCACGCGCCGGACGCTTCATAACCGGCGGGTGCCCCGCGCGGGGTGACAAAGATTGTCTTAGCCGACGGTGCCCGTGCGGCGCGTGTCAATCACCCGGCAGGATGTGGTGCAGCACCTGCCGCGCCGTATCCTTGATCAGCGACGCCTCCTCCGGGTCGCCCTTGACCAGCATCGACATGAAGCTTTTCGCCTGGGTCAGGTTGATGTGCGGCGGCAGCGGCGGCACTTCGGGATCGCACTTCACCTCCAGCACCACCGGCACGCGGGCGGCCAGAGCCTCGTCCCAGGCGGCCCCCATCCGGTC
This sequence comes from uncultured Sphingomonas sp., assembly GCF_934560975.1. Taxonomy (GTDB): domain Bacteria; phylum Pseudomonadota; class Alphaproteobacteria; order Sphingomonadales; family Sphingomonadaceae; genus Sphingomonas_I. The sequence continues at coordinate 33,179 of NZ_CAKTFO010000014.1, forward strand.
GGGATCGTCGCAATAGATGCCCTTTAGCCCGATCAGCTCAGCGAACTTGTGATAGGGCACGTCGGGCAGGTTCTGCGTCGCCTCGAACTTGGGATTGCCCTCCATCACGCGCTGTTCCCACGTGACCTGGTTCAGATCCTCATTGTTCAGCACGCAGACGATGAAGCGCGGATCGGCCCATTGTCGCCAATATTTCTGGACGGTGATCAGCTCCGCCATGTTGTTCATCTGCATGGCGCCGTCCCCGACCGAGGCGATCACCGGCCGCCCCGGAAAGGCGAACTTGGCGGCGATGGCATAGGGCACGGCCGCGCCCATGGAAGCGAGGCCGCCCGACAGCGATCCCATCATGCCGCGCCGCATCCTGATGTCGCGGGCATACCAATTGGCGCAGCTGCCGGAATCGCTGGTCAGGATCACGTCGTCGGGCAACCGCTCGCTCAGTTCGGTGAAGATGCGTTGCGGATTGACCGGGTCCGCCTTGGCATGGGCGCGTTCGGTCACGACCTGCCGCCAATCGTCGTTCCAGCCCTTGATGGTATCCCGCCAGCTATCGTCCTCCTTGGGGCGGAGCAGCGGCAGCAGGGCTGCCAGCGTCAGCCCGGCGTCGCCCTCCAGATTGAGCTCCATGGGGTAGCGGATCGACAACATGCCGGGGTCGAGGTCGATCTGCACCCCGCGCGCCTGGCCTTCCTTGGGCAGGAATTCGGAATAAGGGAAACCCGACCCGACCATCAGCAACGTGTCGCATTCCATCATCAGGTCATAGCTGGGCTTGGTGCCGAGCAACCCGATCGATCCGGTGACCCATGGCAGGTCGTCTGGCAGCACCTGCTTGCCGAGCAGGGCCTTGGCCGCGCCCGCGCCGAGCCGGTCGGCAACGGCGATCACCTCGTCCGTCGCCTCCTTCGCGCCCGCGCCGACCAGGATGGCGACCTTGCGCCCGGCGTTCAGGATCTCCGCCGCGCGGGCGAGATCCGCCTCCTGCGGCACCACCCGCGGCCGGCTCCAGCCGACGCCGGAGAAGACCGCGCCATGTTTGCGCGGCGGCTCCTCCATGGTCATTTCCTGAAGGTCGTTGGGGAAGATCAGGGCGGTGACGCGGCGGTGCCCCAACGCGATCCGCACCGCGCGGTCGGTGATGTGCCGCACCTGCGCGGGCACGCTGGCGGTGGCGACGAACTCGCCCGCCACGTCTTTGAACATCGACTGGAGGTCCAGCTCCTGCTGGTAATGCGCGCCGATCGCGGTGCGCGCCTGCTGGCCGGCAATGGCCAGCACCGGCATATGATCCAGCCGCGCATCGTAGAGACCGGTCAGCAGGTGTGCCGCGCCCGGCCCGGACGTGGCGATGCACACGCCCAGCTCGCCCGTGAACTTGGCATGGGCGGATGCCATGAAGGCCGCCATCTCCTCATGCCGGACCTGCACGAATTCGAACCGGTCGCCGGCCCGGTCCAGCGCACCGAGCAGCCCGTTGATGCCGTCTCCAGGGTAGCCGAAGATCCGCCTGACACCCCATTGGTGCAGCCGATCCCAGAAGAAGTCGCCGACGGTTTGGGCCATGGATCCTGTCCTCAACGCTTTCCCTGTAAACGGGCGGAGCGTCGGGGCCGTTCCCCGTCGGGCCATGCGAAACCGCCGGCTTTCGCACCGGGGAACGCGGTCGCCGTTCAGGCCGGGGCCGTTATGGCCCGCGTACAACCGACGCGCCCCGAAGGCCGCGCATATCGGCCGGCAACCGCATCCTTATCCCGGATATGCTCCACGCTCGCGGACCTTGGCGGGGCCGATTTCCTGCAGCAGCATGTCCATCATCGGATAGGGCTGTTTCAGGCCGGTATTCGGGATCGCGCCCCAGAAGCCATATTGGCTGCCAGGGCCGGCCAGGTCGTAGAAGCTCCAGTGGCGCACGCCGGCGGCCGTCCCTTCATGGATCATGCGGCGCACGATCTCGGCCGCTTCCCGGCTGTGCAGCACCCGGCCGGTAAACTCGGTCACGGCCGGACGGTCCTCCTTGGAGATGAAGGGCGCCTGCGTGTAGATGCTGGTGTTGTACTCGTAAGCCCACAATTCGGCGCCGATGCTGTCCGCCAGCTTCTTGTGCTGGGCGAATAGCGGCGCGCGTGCGACCCGGCGCTGTTCCAGATAGGCGAGCGCGCCCGCGACATCGTTGCGGTCGGAGAAGCCCTTCCAGACGGTCTGCATCTCCTCCTTGTTGCTGATCCCGATATAGGGCGCGACCGTCCAGGCGCGGATCAGGCTACGCGGGGCACCCGACTGGTCCCAACCCCGCATGATCTTGGTAAAACGGGCGGGAGTGGCCCACTGGCCGTTGAGCGCCCATTGCGCGCGCGGCGTTATCCTGGCGACCACCCTGGCCGCCTGACCCGAGCGCAGCCCATAGACCTCGTCCGGGTCGCCCAGCGCCTTCACATATTTGTAGTTGTTGGGAATGCCGCCCCAGGATTCGTTGGACCATTCCAGCACCAGCTTGCGCTTGCTGTCGAGCGTCGCGGCGATCGTCCGCACTTCCTCGACGATCTGCGCCTCCGTCATGTCGCGGTGGATGTTCCACCACATGTCCGCGCCCAGCATGTTGGACAGCAAAGCCGCGTCCTTCGCATGGCGGGCGGGCAGTCCCGGGAAGGCGCCGTCATTGTCGCCCCAACTCTTGAACCGGATCATGCCGAACGGCTTCAGCCAGTAGATATAGTCCGGCCGGAAGATCTCGCCCTTCTGGTAGCGCGGCAGCAGGGAGGTCTCGACCATCACGAAGCTGACCGGGCCGGTGCCGGCCGGGTCCAGCTTCGCCTGCACGGTATTGTCCGACGGCGCTGTCAGCGTGACCGTGCCGCGATTGCCGTTGAACTTGACGGGCACGTTGCGGAGGCTGAGCGCCTTGATCTCGCCCTTCTTGATGATCGTATAGCTGCGCGTGCCCGGCATCACCGGAAACATGCTGATCACCCGCCCGACATTGTTGCCGAGCGGCCAACCGTCCGCCCCGACGCTGGCCGGGGTCCGGTCGGCGTTCGTCCACGGGCGGTGCAGCTGTGCCTGGTCCAGGAACGGCTCGGCCGACGTGTAATCGCGAAACTGCGAGACGTGGATGCCATGCAGCGGGGTTGCAAAGGCGGGCGCGGGCGCGAGTGCCGGCGTACACAGGAGCGCCAAGGCGGAGCCGAACACGGGCAATATTCTCAAGTGCGATCTCCTGGCTGGCGCGGATCATGGCGGCGCCTGCTGGTCCACGCGCCCCCGCTGTCATGCCGACATCGATGGTTTCTACAGCGGATCGGCGGCACTGGATAGGCGACGGGCCGCTTGCGCCGTCCCGCCTGCCATGCGCGGACAAAATACGGTGCTCGCTCGATCGGGCGGAGCCCTCCGGTGTCGCGGTCGTTAACCAGCGTGCGCCTTTTCCAGACCCTCGATGCGATCCTGCTCGCCGCGCTGATGCTGCTGGTGGCGGCGCGCCGGTTGAACATTCCCTACCCGACGCTGCTGGCCGGCGCGGGGCTGGGCGTCGCCGCCCTGCCGCTTGCGCCCAACATCGCGGTGGACCCCAGCCTTGCCCTGGCGCTGTTCATCGCGCCCGCTCTGTTGCACGCGGCCTATCACACCAGCCCGCGGGCCTTGCTGCGCTACTGGTTTCCGCTGCTGTCGCTGGCCGTGTTCGCGGTGATGGTGACGACAGGGGCGGTGACGCTCGCCGGGATGGCGGTCGGCGGCCTGCCGCTCGCATCGGCGCTGGCGCTGGGGGCAATCGTCGCCCCGCCGGACGCCGCCGCGTCGGAGGCGGTGGTCAGCGAGGTCGGCATACCCCGGCGCGGCCTGTTGATCCTGCAGGGCGAAAGCCTGCTCAACGACGCTACCGCGCTGCTTCTGTTCGGACTGGCCCTGACCCTGTCGGCGGCGGGCGTGGGGGAAAGCGAGTCGCCATGGATGCTGGCGGCGGAGGCGCCGGGCGGCATCCTGTTCGGGCTGGCGGTATCCTGGGGCTACCTCCGCATCATTCCACTCTTCTCGGGCACGCTGGGATCGAGCCTGGTCGACTTCGCCGTCACCTTCGCGGTGTGGCTGGTGGCGGAACGGCTGCATCTGTCGCCCGTGCTGGCGGTGGTGTCGTTCGGCATGATCATCTCGCAATATCGTCCGATCAACCAGTCCGCGCGCGACCGCGTCCAGACCTCGGCGGTGTGGGCGGCGGCGATCCTGGTGCTGAACGTGGTCGCGTTCATGCTGATGGGGCTGCAATCGCGCGAGGTGCTCGGCCGATTGGCGCCGCAGGAACGGTGGCCGATGATCGGTTTTTCCCTGCTGATCCTGGCGACGGTACTGGTCGTTCGCGTCGCCTGGATCCTGCTGATCCGCTGGCTGGAGGGCTTTGTCACCCGGCGGTGGAGCCCGTCCTGGCTGCCCGAGCCGCCGCCCTGGAAGGCGGCCCTGGTCATTTCCTGGTCGGGTATGCGGGGGCTGCTGACGCTCGCCACGGCCTTCGCCTTGCCGGCCGCGCTGCCCGGACGGGACCAGATCGTGCTGGCGGCGTTCACCGTGGTGATCGGTACATTGGTGATCCAGGGCCTGACGCTCGGGCCGCTGATCCGCTGGCTCCGGATCGGGGAGGATGCGCAATTGGGCGAAAAGATCGCCACCGCGCGCAAGCAACTGATCGAGGCGGGCCTTACCACGCTCGGCACGCGCGACGACGCGGCGGCACGGGCACTGCGCACCCGTTATGGCGCGGCCGGCCATGTGGCGGCCCACGCGGACGATCCGCAGGCCGCGTCCGATTTCGACCGGCTGCACCTGGAGGTGATCGCCCGGCAACGTACCATGCTGCACGACATGCGCCGCCAAAGCATCGTCGCCGACGATGTCTACCGGCGGTTGCAGGAGGAGCTGGACTGGTCGGAGATCGACGCGCGATCGTTCGCGGACAACAAGCTGCAGGCTACCTGACCGGCGCGGCGCAGCGCGGCGTATAGCGCAGGCCGATCGTCGCAGCCGGACATTGCCACACAGACAAAAGGCGGAGCCTTGCGGCCCCGCCTCTTGGCTTCATTCAGGAACGGTCGATCAGCGGCTGGCGAGCTGCACCGCACTGGCCTTGGGCGCCGGATAGGACACGCGCTGGCCGTCGATGTAGCCGGTAACGTAGCCCTTCTTGACGCGAAGGTCGAACGGCTTGCCGCTGTTGCGATCGACACCCTTGATGATGCGGACATCGCCCTGGTTGCTGACGGTGCCGACCACATCCATGCCGTCGCGCTGGAAAGCGAGCGGGGCATCGGCAAAGGCGGGAGCGGCGGTGAACAGGGCGGCGAGCGGAAGAACGAACTTGATCATGGCAATCTCCATCGGATTGGACTTGCCCTCTCGCTGGTCTTTTTGTCGTTGTGCACCGCAACAATATTATTCGCATGTGCAGTAGGCAATTTGGAAGCGCGCGACGGCGCTTGCATAAACCGCAGCTGTAAACCGCCATTAGCCATATGCGGCGGAATGGGGATCAGTGCGTTGGGTGAAACGAATTGGACCGATATGAAGGGGAGATCTGATGCAAGACGACCAAACCACCGCGCCGACCCCGCTGCCGCCCGCCGCGCAGGCGCCCTATCCGGCTCACCCCGCGCCGCAGCCGCGCGTCGACCTGCCGGTCGCCAAGAAGAACAACGCCGAGGCAGCCGTGCCGACCGCCTTGGGCGCGCTGGGCATCACCCTGATCGGTGGCGCGGTCGCGGGTGCGATCGGTCTGCTGATCGCAGGGCCGCTGCTCGCACGCAAGGCGAAGCCCGAGCCGAAGGCCCGGACCCGCCGGACGCGCAAGGCGCGCGACTAACGGCTGTTATGTGATGACGCGTCGGCACCCGTTCCCACGGGTGCCGGGCGGCTGGGTTGCAGGTCGCCGGCATCGCCGCTCGCCGCATCCGAATCGAAATCTTCCGGCGTGCCGCCGCCGCCCGCCCCCGCACCGGAGCCATGCACTTCGCCATTGGCCGGAAAGGTGGGGTGATGGCCGCGCTCCAGCGCGCCGCCGTCACCCTGGACCTCACCCTGGACCTCACCCTGGTCGGGACGCCCGGTCATAGCGGCTTTGTCGCGGGGTTGCTCTGTTCGGCGATGTCGGGCCCGATCCCGCCTTGCGCGCCCGCGCCACCCATCTTGCCGAGGCCGGTGTCCACGCGGTCGCCCTGCTGGCCGAATTGCGCACCGCGGGCCGCCTCTTCCTGCAACAGGGCGCTGCGCTGCTCGTCCGTCATCGCCTCGACATCGTCCGGCGTGTTGGTCTGCTGGTCGGTCATCGTCTCTCTCCTTCGGACGGGACAAGAACGAGGGGCAAGGCGGCCCGTTCCAGCCGGATGGGGGCAGGCAGGTTGCAACGGCAGCACGCACCGCTAGGGTGCCGCCATGACAGAGAAGCTGCGGATCGCCCTTGCGGGGCTCGGCACCGTCGGTGGCGGTGTGGTGAAACTTCTGGCGGAGAACCAGGCGCTGATCGAACGCCGCGCCGGCCGCGGGATCGCGCTGGTCGCCGTATCCGCCCGCGACCGCAGCCGCGACCGCGGCATCGACCTGTCTGGGGTGGAGTGGGTCGACGATACCGCCAGCCTCGCCGCCCGCGACGATGTGGATGCGGTGGTGGAGCTGATCGGCGGATCGGATGGTCCCGCCTTGACGCTGGCCCGTACCGCGCTCGCCCGGGGCAAGGCGCTGGTCACCGCCAACAAGGCGATGATCGCGCACCATGGGCTTGAGCTGGCGGAAGCGGCCGAGCGCGCCGGCACCGCCCTGAAATATGAAGCGGCGGTGGCGGGCGGCATTCCCGTCATCAAGGGCCTGCGCGAGGGCGCGGCCGCCAACGCGATCCACCATGTCTACGGCGTGCTGAACGGCACCTGCAACTACATATTGTCGACCATGGAAACGGCCGGGCGGGACTTTGCCGACGTGCTCGCGGAGGCGCAGGCGCTGGGCTATGCGGAGGCGGACCCCAGCTTCGACATTGACGGCATCGATGCCGCGCACAAGCTGTCGATCCTCTCCAGCCTGGCGTTCGGCACCACCATCGACTTTCCGAGCGTGGCCGTCACCGGCATCCGCCACGTCATTGCCGCCGACATTGCCGAGGCGGCCGCACTCGGCTTCAAGGTGCGCCTGGTCGGCCTGGGCGAAGCGGGGACCAAGGGCCTGTTCCAGCGCGTCCACCCCTGCCTGGTGCCGATCGACCATCCGCTGGCGCATGTCACGGGATCGCTGAACGCGGTGGTGGCGGAGGGCAATTATGTCGGCCGGCTGCTGTTCCAGGGGCGGGGTGCGGGCGAAGGGCCGACCGCCAGCGCGGTGGTGGCCGACCTGATCGACATCGCGCGCGGGGAATATGGCCCGGCTTTCTCCATGCCGGTGCAGAGCCTGGCCACGGCGGAAACAGCGCCGGCGGGCGAGCGGCGGGGGCGTGCCTATCTGCGCTTCACCGTCGCGGACAAGCCCGGCGTGCTGGCCGAGCTTACGGCGGCGATGCGCGATGCCGGCGTGTCGATCGAAAGCCTGATCCAGCGCGGAGCCGCCGCCGACGGCAGCGTGCTGCTGGTGATGGTGACGCATGACGGGCCGGAACGCTGCGTCGCGGCCGCGCTCGACCGGCTGCAGGGCTCGTCCAGCCTGCTCGGCGCACCGATGCTGATGCACATTCTGGACAGCTGACCGGCCGCTTCTCGACTTTGTCACGGGTGCGGCCTAGCGTCGCCCGCAGATAAAAGGGGAGACGGGCCATGGCGGTTGAACCATCGAAAACACTCGATCGCGTGCTGGTGCTGGAGATGGTCCGCGTGACCGAGGCCGCCGCCATCGCCGCCTCCGGCCTGATCGGACGCGGCGACGAGAAAGCGGCGGATGCAGCGGCGGTGGAAGCCATGCGCGCCGCCTTCAACGACCTCGACTTCGACGGCACGGTGGTGATCGGCGAGGGTGAGCGCGACGAGGCGCCGATGCTCTATATCGGCGAAAAGGTCGGGCGCGGCACCGGTCCCAGGATCGACATCGCGCTGGATCCGCTGGAAGGCACCACCATCACCGCCAAATCGGGCCCGAACGCGCTGGCGGTGCTGGCCATCGCGGAGGAAGGCGGTCTGCTCAACGCGCCCGACGTCTATATGGAGAAGCTGGCGATCGGCCCCGGCTATGCGCGCGGGCTGGTCGGGCTGGATCGCACCCCGACCGAGAATGTGCAGGCGCTGGCAAAGGCCAAGGGCGTCGACTCGCACGAGATCATCGCCTGCGTGCTCGACCGGCCGCGCCATGACAAGTTGATCGCGGAGCTGCGCCAGATCGGCTGCGGCATCATGCTGATCCCCGACGGCGACGTCGCCGGCGTGATCGCGGTCACCGACCCGGAAACCACCATCGACATCTACCTGGGATCGGGCGGCGCGCCGGAGGGGGTGCTGGCGGCGGCCGCGCTCGCCTGTGTCGGCGGACAGTTCCAGGGCCGGCTGCTGTTCCGCAACGAGGATGAGCGCGCCCGCGCCCGCAAATGGGGCGTGACCGACCTCGACCGCGTGTACCAGCTGGAGGATCTGGTGAAGGGCGACGCCATCTTCGCCGCCACCGGCGTAACCGACGGATCGCTGCTGCAAGGCGTCAAGCGGCGACCGGGCTGCGTGTCGACCGAAAGCGTGGTGATGCGCGCCAGTTCCGGCACGGTGCGCTGGGTGCGCGGCGAACATCGCAAGCGCAAGGCATGATCCGCCAACTCCGGATGAACGACGCCATCTGTTAGGATATTCCACCAGCCATTCACGCCGATACCGGCACGATGCGCTCTGCGACGAACTTGGCACGCTCCCTGCAACAATGAAGACATCGCCGGATCCACGGCGATGCATCCAGGGAGAAACACCATGAACATCGTCCTGTCCTCGCTCGCCGCCCAGTTCGGCATCGGCTTTGTCACCTTCGTCGTCAGCGCCGCCTGCATCCTGTCGGCGACCGCCCCAGTCCAGATGATCGGCTGAGGCGCGCGCCCTCTCCGGTGGAGAAGCAGACATGATCCAGCATCACGGTATCGGGGACACGTCGCACCGGTCCTTCCTGCTCGGCGCCTGTGCCCAGGCGGCCGGGCAGAGCGGGCTGCCGCCGATCGCGATCCGGGCAGCGGCGGTGGTCGCCCTGTGCCTGTGGCTCCAGCTGACGATCGCGCTCTATTGCGTGGCTGCCGTCGCGTTCCGGCTACGCGCCTGAGTGTCGGGCGCGGGGGGCGGCGCGCCGACGGTGGCCGTGCCGGGCAGTTCACCCTTCATGGATGCGGCGACCGCCTCCGCCGCCGCCATGACCCGCAGGATATTGCCCCCGGCAAGCTTGGCGGCGTCAGCGTCTGTCCAGCCCCGGCGCAGCAGCTCGCCGATCAGCGCCGGATAGGTCGCCACGCTGTCGAGCCCCTCGGGCAGGGCGTTTTCCACGCCGTCGAAGTCGGAACCGATGCCGACATGATCGACGCCCGCTACCTTGGCGACATGGTCGATATGATCGGCCACGGTCGACAGCGTGACCTTGGGCGCCGGATGCGCCTTGTCCCATTCGGCCAGCGCCGCCGCCGCCTTGTCGGGCTGACCGATATACAGGCCGCCAAAGGGCGGCGCGTTGAGCCGGGTCTGCTCGGCGCGGCGATCCGCCGACCAACGGCGATAGTCGTCGGACACATAGGCGAGCGCATAATTGACCATCACCACCCCGCCATTCGCGGCGACCATCCGCAGCACATCGTCCGACACGTTGCGGGGATGGTCGTCCAGCGCCCGGGCCGAGGAATGGGAGAAGATGACCGGTGCCTTGGAGACGCGGAGCGCGTCCCGCATGGTCGCTTCGCTGACATGGCTGAGGTCGACCAGCATGCCCAGCCGATTGAGTTCGTGCACCACCGCCTCGCCAAAGGGCGTCAGCCCATCGTGCGCGGGCGTATCGGTCGCGCTGTCCGCCCAGGAGATGGTGCGGGAATGGGTCAGCGTCAGATAGCCGGCGCCCAGCTCATGATAGGCACGCAGCACGGACAGGCTCTCGTCGATCTGCCCCCCGCCCTCCACCCCGATCAGCGAGGCGATACGCCCCGCCTTGTGGATGCGGCGCACGTCGGCGGCGGTCCGCGCCAGCGCGAAGCTGTCGGGATAGCGCGCCGCAATCTGCTTCACGAGATCGATCTGTTGGAGCGTATCCTTGATCTGCTCCAACGGCGGCAGCGCCGGCGACACATAGACCGACCAGAAGGTGCCCCCGACCATGCCCGCGTGCAGGCGGTCGATGTCGTTATTGTAGGGCACGGGCTTGCGTTCCAGCCCCTGTGTCAGGTCGATCGTCCAGCGGCCCTCGCCCTCCCGCTCGCTCAACGCCTCCGCCCAGTCGTTATGACCGTCGATCAGGGGCGTGGCCCTGAGGATGCGGGCGACGCGCGCCGTGATCGGGTCGGCCGGCGCGGCGGCGGCGGGCATGGCGAGCAGGGCGGCGGCAAGGATCAGGTGGCGCATCCGACCAGGATGGCCTGCCCGCCCGCCATCGGCAAGCGTCGCGTCACATGGTGCGCGCGGTGACGTCCAGCCGACCGCGACCGATCGCGATCTCGTTGAAGGATGGCGGCGTGCTGCGCACCCGGCGGGACAATGTGCCCGCCCCGATCAGGCGGATCGTGCGTCCGGCATGACGATGCTCGACGTCGAACGCATCATGGACATGGCCGCTCAGCACGGCATCGGCGCCGGCCTCGGCCAGCATGGTCAGGGCTTCCGGGCCACGTATGGTATCGCCGTGGCCGACGAAATCGGTGCGGATCAGCGGGTGATGCGCCGCGATCAGGGCGGTGGAGCCGGCGGGCTTGTCCGCCAGCATGGCTAGTGCCGCCTTCAATCCGCTCCTGGACACGCGCCCATGCGACAGGTTGCGCAACTGGAAGCGCGCGGTGGTCTTCAGCGGGACGACCAGCACGCCCGGCAGGTCCAGTTCGGCCTCGATCATCGATTCCACCGCCTGGTAGCGGCGATAGGGGTTCAGCAGGCGGGCGAACGGGTTGAAATAGGGCAGATCGTGGTTGCCGACCTCCACCGTGACCGGCACGTCCAGGCTCTTCAGCCAGGCTCCCGCCGCCTCGAACTCGTGCGATCGCGCGCGCATGGTGAGGTCGCCGGTGCAGACCACCGCGTCCGGTCGTTCGGCGTGCACCATGTCGGCGAACCAGCGGACCGCCGCCTGGTCTTCGCGGCCGAAATGAATGTCGGAGACGTGGAATAAACGGGTCATCACTGGCGGACGCATGGCGCGCCTCCCCGGTTCCGCTAAAGGACGCCCCTGATCGAGGAGACAGCCCGCTCATGCCGCCATCCCTGACCGTGCTTGCCCTGCTGATCCTGTCCAACAGCTTCATGATCACCGCCTGGTATGGTCACCTGAAGTTTCCGGCCGCGCCCTTGTGGGTGGTGGTGTTCGCATGCTGGGGCATCGCGCTGGCCGAATATTGGCTGGCGGTGCCGGCCAACCGCTTCGGCCATGCGCACGGATTGTCGGCGGGCCAGCTGAAGATCATGCAGGAATGCGTGACTCTGGCGGTGTTCGCCGTCTTCGCGCTGCTGGTGCTGAAGGAGCCGCTCGGCTGGCGCTATGCCGGTGCCTTCGCCTGCATCGGCGGGGCGGCCTGCTTCATGTTTGTCGGCCGCTGAGGATACGTTCGTACAATTCCAGATAGCGGTCGGCCATGTGCTCGACCGAGAAACTTTGCTCGACCGAGCGGCGGCAGGCGGCGCGGTCGATCCTGTCCACGCTCCCGATCGCGGCCACCGCCTCGTCGAAGCTGTCGACCAGGAAGCCGTTGACCCCGTCCTCGATCAGTTCGGGCATGGAGCCGCGATTATAGGCGATGACGGGCGTGCCGCAGGCCATCGCCTCCACCACCGACAGGCCGAACGGCTCGTCGAACCCGATCAGGTGGAGCAACGCCTTGTGCCCGCCCAAGGCCTTCAGCCGCGCCGCGCCGCCGATCGGCCCGTTGAAGACGACACGGTCGCCGTCGATGAAGGGCGCGACCTCGCGCGCATAATAACCTTCGTCCTGAATGATCCCGGCCATGGTCAGCCGATGGTCCGTTGCGGCCGCCGCCTTGATCGCATCGGCCGCGCCCTTGTCGGGGTGCATCCGTCCGAAGAAGAGCAGATCGTCGCCGCCATCCGCATCGAACGGAAACTCATCCAGCCGGATGCCGTGGTGGATCGTCGCCGCATAATGCAGATCGGGGTGACGATCCGCGTCCGAGATGGCGACATAATGGACCCGGTCCTCGTACCGCTTGAACACCGGCACGATCCGTTCGGACGAGAAGCCGTGGATCGTCGTCACCTGCGGCGTATCCACCAGGCGGGAGAAAGCGAGCGGCACGAAATCCGCCTGGTTGTGGATCAGGTCGAATTCGCCCGCGCGCTCGAACACGTGGGAGACGTGCAGCATCTCCATCACCTTGGCGTCGAGCGTGCGGTCCTCCGAATATCCGGCCGGCACCACCGCCGCGAGCGTGCCGGCGGTCTCGCTATCGGCCGTCGCGAACAGGGTGACGTCCACGCCCTTGGCGACCAGGGCTTCGGTCAGCAGGCTGGTGACGAGTTCCCACGGTCCGTAATGGCGCGGCGGGGTGCGCCAGGAAATCGGCGCGAGCATGGCAATCCGCATAGATGATGTCAGTCCTGAACCAGAAGAATGACGCCCTCGTCGGGCTCCAGCCGCCCTGTGAAGACGTCCGAGCCGATGGTCGAGAGCAGGAGCGTGCCACGAACCGGCACCGCCTGGGGATCACGGCCCAGGTTGAGCGCGACGACGATCCGCTCACTCCCTGATACGCGCTGGTAGGCGATCACGTCGCCCTCCGCCTCGATCATGGTCAGCGATCCCGTCGCCAACGCGGAATGCGCGCGCCGCAGCCGCAGCAGATCGCGGTGGAGCGACAGCATGGAGCGCGCGTCATCCGCCTGGCCCGCGACGTTGCGGGTCCGCCAGTTGGCATGGAGCGGCAACCATGGCTCGGCGGCGGAGAAACCTGCTTGAGGGCCGCCGTCCCACGCCATCGGCGTGCGCACCGGATCGCGGCCGAAGCCGAGCCCCGGCTCGCGCAGCTCACGCGGGTCCCGCACCCGGTCGGGCGGGATCGCGCCGTCGGTCAGCCCGATCTCGTCGCCATAATAGAGCGTGGGCGTACCGCGCAGCGTCAACAGCAGCATCGCCGCCACGCGCGCCTGCGCCTCCCCGACCCGCGTGGCGATGCGCGGCCGGTCGTGATTGCCGAGCACCCAATTGGGCCAGCCGCCCTGCGGCAGGGCGGCGTCATAGTCCCGGATCATGCGATGCAGGCTGCGCGCATCCCACGCCGCGTCGATCAGCTGGAAATTGAACGGCAGGTGCACGCCGTCCCCGTCCTTGCCGTAATAGGCCATCAGCCGTTCGACCGGCAGATAGATCTCGCCCACCAGCACCCGGTCGTCATAGCTGTCCGCCAGCGCCCGCATCTCGGCGGCGATGGCGAACACATCCGGCTGATCGGTCGAATGGAGCTGCAGCACCTTGTGCATGTCCGCCATCCCCTCGCGCCAGTCCGGGTTGGCGGGATTGTCGGGGAAGTCGGCATGTTTGATCATGTGCCACAATATGTCGACGCGGAAACCGTCGGTGCCACGGTCGAACCAGAAGCGCATGGCGTCCAGCATCGCCGCCCTCAGTTCCGGATTGCGCCAGTTGAGGTCGGGCTGCTCGGTCAGCATGGCGTGGTAATAATATTGGCCGGTGCCGACGTCCCATTGCCAGGCGGAGCCGCCGAAATCGCTGATCCAGTTGTTGGGCGGCCCCCCATCCGGCGCGGGATCACGCCAGATATACCAGTCGCGCCTGGGATTGCTGCGCGAGGAGCGGCTTTCCACGAACCAGGGATGCTGGTCGGACGAATGGTTGGGCACGAAGTCGAGCAGCAGCCGGAGCCCGCGCGCATGGGCCGCCGCCAGCAATCGGTCGAAATCCGCCAGCGTGCCGAACAATGGGTGGACGCCCGTATAATCCGCCACGTCATAGCCGAAATCGACCATCGGCGACGGAAAGATGGGCGAAATCCACACTGCATCGACGCCCAGCGCCACCAGATGATCGAGTCGGCGCTCGATGCCGGCGAGATCGCCGACCCCGTCCCCGTTCGTGTCCTGAAACGATCGCGGATAGACCTGATAGATCACGCCGCGCTCCCACCAGCGCGGTGTCGGGGGTGATGCCGCGGTCAGATCGATGCCCTTCGCTGTTGCTGGTCGCCAAGCGTCCATATTCCGGCTTGGTTCCGCTGGGTCAGGCGAAGCGCGCCTTGGGGATGTGGGTGATGCGGCAGGCGAGGTCCGCTTCGCCCGACGCGACGACATAATGGTCGCCGGCGTCCGCAATGCCGGTGGTGAACACCACCTCCGTCGGCAGATAGAGCTGCTGTGCGATCGGCGCGGTCAGGGCCGCATTCGCCTCCAGCAGGGGCTCCTTATCCTCCAGGCGCAGGACGCGCCACGGCTCGTCCCGGTCCAGCAGAGCCCAGAAGCTGCGGTAGATGCCGACCTTCTGGCGCGTCTCGACCCCGTGATAGATCATCAACCAGCCATCCGGCGTCAGGATCGGCTGGCTGCCGCCACCCAGTTTCATGGACGAGGTCGCACCCTTGCGCGGACGCAGGAACGGCTGGTCGAGCGGTTTCCAGTGCAGCGCGTCGGGCGATTGGGCGAGGTTGATGGACGGGCCGCCCATCCACTCGCTGTCGTGCGGGTAGGCGAAATACACTTCGCCCAGCGGCCGGGTCAGCGCCAGGAACTTGCCGCCCACCAGCCCTTCGAACAGGATCATATCCTTGTTCTGGTGGTCCAGCACGATGCCGAGCAGCCGATAATTCAACCCGTCCTCGGAAACGTGCAGCGTGGTGGAATGGCGTTCCGGCGCGACCGAGCAGGTCGTCATGTACCAGCGATCGCCGATGCGGGTGATCCGCGCATCCTCCACGCCATAGCATTGATAGGGCGCGGCCGGCTCGATCGCCTTGTCGTAATGGATCGCCACGATGCCGCGGCCGTCGGGCGTGATCTCCACCGGCAGCAGCCACGACAGCGAGGTCAGCGCCAGCATCCGGTAATTGCCGCCGCCGACGTCGAACTGGCGCGGATCGCTCATGTTCACGCCGGCAAGCGGGTGATCGTCGAGCACGTAACCGGCCGGCGTCCAGCGGATCGCGCGGACATGGTCGTCCTCCACCGGCTCGCTCAACGCCTCCGCCACGCGCACCATCAGCAGCAGATTGCCGTTGGGCAGGCGCGTCATGCCGGGATTGAACGCGCCCAGCACATAGGTCGGCACGCTCAGCGAGCGGCGCAGCGGCGACCGGGCGAGATCGACATCGTCCGGCGTGAAGATCAAGCTGTCCTGGCTCATGCCGCCCCTCCCCCGACTACGCGATGGTGCAACCAATTCGCGGGCCGGCGATTGGCTCCCGCAGATCGCGAGGAGAGCGAAGATGGCGTCCGAACTGCACAAAGGCGACAAGGTCAGCTGGAACAGCCACGGCGGAACGGCCCACGGCAAGGTGGTGAAGAAACAGACCAGCCCGACCGACATCAAGGGCCACCATGTCGCGGCGTCCGAGGACAATCCCGAATATATCGTGGAGACCGACGACGGCAAACGCGCCGCCCACAAGCCCGACGCGCTCCATAAAGGCTGAAGCGCGGGGCACCGGGGGCAGGGCTTGCCAAAATCCCTTTGCGGCGAGATAGCAAGGAGAGCCTTGAGAGAGGGGCCGCAAAAGGAGGACTTTTTTTATGGCACAGGCAGCAAAAACAGGCGGCATCCACAAGCCCGTCACTCCATCGGAAGATCTGGCAGCCGTGGTCGGTTCGGGCGCGATGCCCCGCAGCGAGATCGTCAGCAAGCTGTGGGAGTACATCAAGAAGAACGATCTTCAGGATCCCAAGGACAAGCGTCAGATCAACGCCGACGACAAGCTCGAAAAGATCTTCGGCAAAAAGAGCGTCAGCATGTTTGAAATGAACAAGCACGTCTCTGCCCACGTCAAGTAACCCTTACGGGTTTCTGGCGGGACATATCCCTGCGGTCGGGCCGGCACGTTGTGTCGGCCCGTTTCGTTTCGGTTCCGACAGAAACAAGCACTGATCCAGGTGAAACCAAGTCGGGCCGCACGTAGTTAAAATGCTCGCACCGGAGCGAAGCTTCTGCTAGCCCTCCCAAATCCTTTAGTAGAGCATATGCAATGTCCGAAGAAAACGCGATCGACCTGCTTACCCTGACCACGGAAATCGTTGCCGCGCATGTCGGCCACAATCGCGTGGCGGTCAGCGAGCTACCCGAATTGATCGCCAAGGTGCACAGCGCCCTGTCCGGTCTGGGCGAAGAGCCGCAGGAGCCGGAGCAGGCCGAGCAGAAGCCGGCCGTGTCGATCCGTTCTTCGGTCAAGCCGGATCACATCATATGCCTGGAAGACGGCAAGAAGCTGACCATGCTGAAGCGCTACCTGCAGACGAATTACGGCATGACCCCGCAGGAATATCGCGCCAAGTGGAAGCTGCCGGCGGACTATCCGATGGTCGCCCCCAATTATGCGGAAAAGCGCCGCGACCTTGCCAAGGCGATTGGCCTGGGCCGCAAGAGCGGCGAGGCTGCACCGGCCGCGCGCCGGACCCGCAAGAAGGTCTGAACGCTTCGACCAGGCGGTGTCCGGGACCAAGCCATACGGCTTGGCGCCGGCACCGCACGGGAGCGGACGCCGATCCGCTGGGCCATCGGGTTCGGCACGGCACGCAACGCAGCGGCGCATCAGCGGCGCCAGATTGCCCGCCCCCGCATCTTCCTGCCGACCGTAACGGCGGCTCGCCCTGGCGCCGATGCGCGTTCCGGGCCTCATCCTCTCTTGTCAGCCGTCGAGACCGACTGCCGTTGATCGTGGCGAACCCAGGCGGCACGGTCGCCCCGTGATGCCTAGGCGAAGGCGGGCGCTTTCTTCAGCTGACCATAGGCTTCGATCACCGCCTGCAGGGCGCGCTCCTGGCTGCGATCGCCGCCGTTGCGATCGGGGTGGTAGCGGCGGACCAGTTCGCTGTAACGCTGGCGAAGCGCCCGGCGGTCGGCATCGGCCTCCAGCCCCAGCACCTTGAGCGCGCGGCGGTCCGCGTCGCTCAACGGCTTGCCGTCATTGCGCGGTGCCTGGCGACCGGCGCCGTAGCGGGCCTGGATCGCGTCCAGCGGATCGATGAAGTCGGCCCAGCGCGGGGTCGCGCCGGATGCCGCCGCAAACGCCCGCGTCTCCCGCTCCCAACCCGCATAGGGGGTCTGCTGGGCGGTGATCTCCTCCGCGCTCATCCCTTCGAAGAAGTTGTAGCTGGCGTTGAAGGCGCGGACATGATCCAGGCACAGCCATTGATAGTCGCCCGGACTGTCGGCTGTCGGCCGTGTGCCACCCCTGACGGGCGCGCGGAACTCGCCCGCGGCGACGCAACCGGGGGCGCTGCACGCCCGGGCCCCGGGAACACGACCATGGAAGCGGGGCTGACGGGACTTGGCGTCGGGCAACAGTGATTCTCCCTTGAACCCCGCTATATAGGCGCCATGGAGCAACATCCCACCGGGCCGGTCGCGGCCGAAATCGAACGGCGTCTGGCGGCCGCCTTGTCCCCCCAACGGCTGGCCGTGATCGACGACAGCGCCAAGCATCGCGGCCATGCCGGGCATGATCCGCGCGGGGAAAGCCACTTCACGGTGGAGATCGTCGCCCACGCCTTTGCCGGCGCGTCACGGGTGCAGCGTCATCGGCTGGTGAACAGCGCGCTGGGGGAATTGCTGCGCGATCGCGTCCACGCTCTGGCCATCGTGGCGCGCGCGCCGGACGAAGCCTAGGAGCCGGACACCCGGACCGAGGTCAGCCGCGCCAGCGTGGCCCGGAAGCGGGCCAATTCCGATCCGGCAAGACGCGCCGCCTGCACGAACTTCACGGCGGCGGGGTTCACCGCGACATTGTTGCGGAACACCTCGAAATGCAGGTGCGGGCCGGTGGACAGGCCGGTGGAACCGACATAGCCGATCACCTGGCCGGCGGCGACGGATTCACCCGCATGAACCTTGATCCGGCTCATATGCGCATAACCGGTACCGAGCCCGCCATCGTGGCGGATCTGGACGTAATTGCCGTGCCCGCCATGCCAGCCGGCAAAGGTAACCCGGCCGGTGGTGGCGGCGACGATCGGCGAGCCCATCGGCGCGCCGTAATCGATCCCCTTGTGCATGCGGCCATAGCCCAGCACCGGGTGGAAGCGCATGCCGAAGCTGGAGGTGAGGTGGCCCGCCACCGGCATCTTCATGCCGCCGCGGCTCTCCCCCACACCAGCGGCATCGAAGAACTGTTGCTTGCCGCCCTGAATCCACTTCAGCAGGCGCAGCTTGCGCTTGCCCTGATCGACTCCGGCATAGAGCAGGCCGCCCGTCTCGGTTTCGCCGGTGGCGGCGCGGCGATGCTCCACCACCATGTCGAAGCGGTCGTTGGAGCGGAGGCTGCCGATCGACAGATGCTGGGCGATGGCGCGCAGATAGGTCTGGATCGAGCTGGCGGGCGCACCGGCGGCGCGTGCGGCGGACAACAGGCTGGAACCGACCCAGCCGACAATGTGCAGCGGCGTATCGTCCACGGCGATCGGAATGCGCTTGACGCGGAAGCTGTCGCCCGTGCGCTCGACCTCCAGCGCCAGGTCGAACTTGGCGCGGAACGCCAGCATGTCCAGCGGACGCGCCACGCGCTTGCTGCCCCGCCGCCCCAGCGTCATGTCGAGCTTGGTGCCGGACCTGATCTCACCCAGGGCGACCGCCTGGCTGACGGCGGCGGCGACGACCTTGGCCTGATCCTCGCCCACGCCGTTACGCTGGAGCACGCGGGCGAAGCCGTCGCCCGAGCCGAGCGTCGCCGTCACCTGAACCTGCGGCCGCTCGGGCGTATCCGCCAGGCGCTCGGCCAATGCGGTCGGCACCACCTTGCGGCCCGTGTCCGCGCCGAATGCCGTCGGACTGATCGCCTGGGCCCGCATCTCCTGCGCCTGGGCAGGGCCAAGCGGCGCCGCAACCGGGCCGGGCAGCGGGCGGATGCCCGGCGCGAACGCCAGCGCCACGCCGCACAGGGCGGTACAGGTCGCAAGCCCGCGCCACCATTCGCGGCTGCCGATGCGCTGGCCGAGGTCCACCACCAGTTCGGCCTGGGTCGCACGGTCCAGGCCGTGGCGCAGCCGGTCGCGCGGGGTCAGGCGGATCGGCACGGGCGCCTGGATCGCGATGGCGCCGCCACCGCCGAAACCTTCACTGTTGCGCAGATACATGCCGGATCCCCTGCCATCCCTGGGCTTCCCGATCTTTTTGCCGGGCAGGGCGACAGGACTGTGGACACCAGGTGTTAAAGTCAAACTAATCAGACCTATTATCCGTAACAGCTGCGACGAAATGCGGCGTTTTCCCGCTAAAGCGATGATCTGCATCGGAACCCGTTGATCCCTTGCTTTTGGCTCGGTTTGCGCCATCTTGAGCCTGCCATGACGCGTTTCGCCGCCGAGCCGCTGGTTGCGGTGCTGGGCCCGACCAATACGGGCAAGACCCACTTGGCGGTGGAGCGCATGTGCGGCCACTCCTCCGGCATGATCGGCTTTCCGCTGCGATTGCTGGCGCGCGAAGTCTATGAGCGCGTGGTCGCGATCAAGGGGGCGGATTCGGTCGCGCTGGTTACCGGCGAGGAGAAGATCGTGCCCGACAAGGCGCGCTATTTCCTCACCACCGCCGAAAGCATGCCGCTCGACCGGGAGTTCGCCTTTGTCGCGCTGGACGAGGCGCAGCTGGGCGCCGATCCGGAGCGGGGCCACGTCTTCACCGACCGACTGCTGCGCGCGCGCGGCCGTGAAGAAACGATGCTGCTGGGGTCGGAGGCGTTGCGCCCGATGCTGAAGGCGCTGACGCCGGATGCCGACATCATCACTCGCCCGCGTTTTTCTACCCTGACCTATGCCGGCCCGGCCAAGCTGTCGCGCCTGCCCAAACGATCGGTGGTGGTCGCCTTCTCGGCGGAGGAGGTCTATGCCGTGGCGGAGATGCTGCGCCGCCTGCGGGGCGGGGCAGCCGTGGTGATGGGCGCTCTGTCGCCGCGCACCCGCAATGCCCAGGTCGCGATGTTCCAGGCGGGCGAGGTGGATTACCTGGTCGCGACCGACGCGATCGGCATGGGCCTCAACATGGATGTGGCGCATGTCGCCTTTGCCTCCTTGCGCAAGTTCGACGGGCGCAGGACGCGCCGGCTGACGGTGGCGGAGATGGCACAGATCGCCGGACGCGCCGGGCGGCACCAGCGCGACGGCACCTTCGGCAGCCTGGGACTGGAAGGGCAGCCCGCCCAGTTCGAGGATGAGGAGGTATTGGCGATCGAGGAGCATCGCTTCCCGCCGCTCGACCATCTCTACTGGCGCGACGGCCAGCCGAGCCTGCTCTCGGTCGATCGCCTGATCGCGGACCTGGAGCGCCGACCCGACAATCTGGTGCTGCGCGCCGCACCGCAGGCGATCGACCTGGCGGTGCTGAAGCGGCTGGCGGACGAGCCGTGGGTGCGCGAGCGCGCGCGCGGGGAGGCGATGGTGGCGCGGCTGTGGAGCGCGTGCGGTTTGCCCGACTTCCGCAAGACCGGGGCGGAGCCGCACAGCCGCATGGTGGCGCGCATCTTCCGCCACCTGAGCGAGGGCGATCGCCGCCTGCCGGTGCAATGGTTCGCGGACGAGCTGGCGCGGCTCGACACCATCCAGGGCGATGTGGAGGCCCTGGCCGATCGCCTCGCGGCGGTGCGCACCTGGGCCTATATCGCCCACCGCCCGGACTGGCTGGCGGAGCCCGGCCTGTGGGCCGAGCGCACCCGCGCGCTGGAGGAGAAATTGTCGGACGCGCTGCACCAGCGCCTGACCCAGCGTTTCGTCGACCGGCGCACGTCCGTGCTGATGCGCGATCTCGGCGCCAAGGGCGCGGACCTGCTGCCGATCAAGGTGGCGGAGGACGGCACCGTCACGGTGGACGGCGAGGCGATCGGCGAGCTGATCGGCTTCCGCTTCAAGGCGGATGCGTCCGCCCGGCATGGCGACATGAAGCGGCTGATGGCGGCCGCCGAACGCCGGCTCGGGGCAGAGCTTGCCCGCAGGGCGGCGACGCTGATCGCGGACGAGGATGCGCAGTTCAGCCTTGCCACCGATGCCGGCCGGCCGGTGGCTTTGTTCTGGCGCGGCGACGTGGTCGCCCGATTGCGCCGGGGCAAGGGGCTGCTCGGCCCCAAGCTGGAACTGCACCGCGCGCTGGATGCGCTGACGCCGGCCGATCGCCAGGGCGTGTTCGCGCGGCTGCAGACGTGGCTGGACCATGGTATCGCCCGCCACCTTGCCCCACTTGCCGCGATCCACGCGGCGGCCCGCGATCCCGATCAGCCGGCGGCCGCGCGCGCGCTGCTGGCGCCCTTGAGCGAGGCCGGTGGCGTGATTGAGCGCAAGGGACTGGAACCGGCGCTGGCCACGCTCCAGCGCGATTTGCGCGGGCCTGTAAATCGGCTGGGCGTGCGGATCGGCACGCTCGACATCTTCGTGCCAGCCCTGCTCAAGCCCGAAGCGGCCCGCTGGCGGGTGGCGCTGGCGATGGCGCAGGACAATGGCGTCATGCCGCTCCTTCCCCCGATCGGCGCGGTGTCGGTTTCCACCCCGCGCGACTCGGCCACCTGTACCGCCTTTCTGATCAGCGGATTCCGCGCGCTCGGCGCGCAGATGCTGCGGGTGGACCAGATCGAACGGCTGGCGCGCAATGCCCATGATGCCCGGTCGGGGCGCAAGGCCTTCGTGCCCGACCCCGGCCTCGCCACCTCGCTCGGCCTGCTGCCGGCCAGTTTCACCCAGCTGATGCTGGCCTTGGGCTTCCGTGCAAGCGAGCAGGGCTGGATCTGGAAGGGCAAGCGCCCCGCCCCGGCCGACCGCCCCGCGCTGGCCCGCCCCGGCAATGCCTTTGGCGCGCTGGCCGACCTCCGGCTCTGATGCGGATCGACAAGTTCCTGTTCTTCGTCCGGCTGGTCAAGACCCGTGGGCTGGCGCAGCACCTGGTCGCAGACGGGCATATCCGCCTCGACGGGCGGGTGGTCGATCGCGCCCATGCGGAAGTGCGTGCGGGCTCCGTACTGGCATTTCCGCTTCACGGGCGGGTGCGCGTGCTCAAGGTGGAGGCGCTGCCGTCAAGGCGCGGCCCCGCGCCCGAGGCGCAGGCCTGTTACACCGATCTGTTGTCCGCTGCCGGTTGACCCATGCGCCGCCGCGCCATATGCGCGCCGCGTCCGAGGAGCTTTCAATGACCTACGTCGTCACCGACGCCTGCATCCGCTGCAAATATATGGACTGCGTCGAGGTGTGTCCGGTGGACTGCTTCTACGAAGGCGACAACATGCTCGTCATCAATCCGTCCGAATGCATCGACTGCGGCGTGTGCGAGCCGGAATGCCCGGCGGAAGCGATCCTGCCCGATACGGAAAACGGCCTGGAAAAGTGGCTGGAAATCAACGCCACCTTCTCCGCACAATGGCCCAACATCACCCGCAAGCGCGATGCACCGGCCGATGCCGACGCGTGGAAGGGCGTGGCGGACAAGTATGACGCACATTTTTCGCCGGAACCCGGCCAGGGCGACTGAACACCTATCCGGATGAATTCCCGGTAATGCCGCTGAAAAGCTGGCATTACCGTGCCATTTCTGCTACAGACTGGGTCGAGAAGCGGATGCCGCGCGGGCATCCGCAGCATTGGATACGTTTCCGACCGCCCCTTGTTGCCGCCGGGCCGCTCACGGACCCGCCGGAACCTTGCGGTCCGCTTGAGCAGAAAGGTCTTACATGGCTGCCAAGGCGCTGAGCTTCGTCGTCGGCGATTATGTTGTTTATCCCAAGCATGGCGTCGGCCGCGTGGTCGAACTGCAAAGCCAGGAAATCGCGGGCGCCAAGCTGGAATTGTACGTCCTGCGCTTCGAAAAGGAGCGGATGACGCTCCGCGTGCCGACCAACAAGGCGGAAAGCGTCGGCATGCGCAAGCTGTCGTCCAACGCGCAGATGACCGACGCGCTCACCACGCTGAAGGGCAAGCCCAAGGTCAAGCGCACCATGTGGTCGCGCCGTGCCCAGGAATATGAGGCCAAGATCAACTCGGGCGACCTCGTTTCGATCGCCGAGGTGGTGCGCGACCTGTTCCGGGCCGAAGACCAGCCGGAGCAGAGCTATTCCGAGCGCCAGATCTTTGAAGCGGCGTGCAGCCGCCTCGCCCGCGAACTCGCGGCGATGGAGCAGATCGACGAGCCCAAGGCGCAGGTGAAGATCCTCGACATCCTGCGTGCCGCCGCCGCCATCCACAACAAGGTCGCCGCCGCGGACTGACCGCACGGCCGGGGTCCATGGAAGGGCGGCGCTCCCCGGTGGGTGCCGCCCTTTTTCATGCCCGACGCATCTGTTTGACGCGCATCGCCAATTCGGTGTAGCACTCGCATAACACAGTGGAGTGCCCTCCGATGCGCCTGCTCGTCCTTGCCGCCCTCATCTCCGCCACCGTTGCCGGTCCGGCGGTCGCTACCACCCGAACCTTCCCGGTGGGCGGGTTCGACCGTATCCGCAACACCGTTCCCTTCGACGTCCGCGTACATACCGGCGCGCGGCCGTCGGCGCGCGCCAGCGGACCGCAAAAGATACTCGATCGCCTGGTGATCGACGTCCGCAATGGCGAATTGGTGGTCGGCACGCGCCGGGGCAGCTGGATCTCCAGCTGGACGTGGAACCGCAACAGCGAGCCGGTCGTGATCGACATTGCGGTGCCGGCTCTCTCCGCCGCCGCGCTCGACGGGCCGGGTGCCATCCGCATCGATCGGGTTCAGGGACGCAGCTTTACCGCCAGCCTCTCCGGTCCCGGCGACATGACGATCGCCAGCCTCCAGGCCGGCAATGTGGACTTCCGCCTGGCAGGGCCGGGCAACATCGTCGCCGCCGGTCGGGTCGCTTCGGCGCGTCTCGACCTGAGCGGACCCGGCGACATTCGCGCCATGGGACTGACGGTGCGCGATGCCGCCATCTCGGTCAGCGGACCCGGCAGCATCGCCCTTACGGCCACGGGGGCGGTGCGCGGCAGCCTGTCAGGTCCGGGCGACATCACCGTTCGCGGCGGCGCGCAGTGCGACATCCGCAAGAGCGGGCCGGGCGCCGTCCACTGCGGCTGAGCCGGTCCTATACCAACGCCAGCGCCGCGAGTGCGCTCATCAGGCCTGGCGGCAGGGTCGCAAGCTCGTCCGCCTCGCCATCCAGGTCGAGCGGTGCGTCTTCCGCCGTCAGATAGCGCCAGCCCTGATGCGCGCGTTTCGGCCTGGCCCGCACCGGCAGCAAGGCATGCTCAAGCCGGATCAGGCAATGGCCGCGCTCATCCTCCTCGAAGCGCAGGATCGGGCTGCGCGCGACCAGCTGATGCTTGATGATCCAGAACAGCGATCCGCCGACCAGCTCGGCATGCCGGTTCGGGCGATAGCGAGTGGTGATGAACGTCTCCCCGGCCGTCGCGCGCCCGGTCAGGCGATCGCGCAACGCATCGGCATCGCCGCAGCCGACCGCAACCTTGGTGATGTGAAGTGCCGCCATTGCAGGGATATAAGGCGGCGGCGGCGGGGCGCTAGCGGGTCAGCCCGGTTGCGGTCGCCAGACCGAGGAAGGCGAGGAATCCCATCGAGTCGGTGATCATCGTCACGAAGATGGACGAGGCGACGGCCGGGTCCGCCTTGAACCGCTCCAGCGTCAGCGGCACGAACACGCCCGCCAGCCCGGCGATGAAGATGTTGGCCATCATCGCGGTGCCGATTACGAAGCCGAGATCGAGATTGTGGAAGGCCGTGCCGACCACGACGCCGATAATGGCCGCGATGGTCACCCCGTTGAGCAGCGCCACCGCCAGTTCGCGGCGCACCGCGCGGACGCTGTTGGAACGGGTGAGCTGGTTGGTGGCCAGCGCGCGCACCGTCACCGCGAGGGTCTGGGTGCCGGCATTCCCGCCGACACCGGCCACGATCGGCATCAGCGCGGCCAGTACGACCATCCGCTCCAGCGTGCCCTGAAACAGGTAGATGATGGTCGCGGCGACGGTCGCGGTCGCCAGGTTGGTGATCAGCCAGCGCACCCGCGCCTTGTAGCTGTCCACCACCGGCTCGTTGATGTCGCCTTCGCCCGCGCCGGACAGCAGCAGCACGTCCTCGCCCGCTTCCTCCTGGATGATGTGGACCACGTCGTCGACCGTGACCATGCCGACCAGCCGGCCGGTGCGATCGATCACCGCGGCGGAGATCAGGGCATATTTCTGGAAGCGGAGCGCCACCTCCTCCTGATCCATGTCGGCCGGGATCAGCGTCTGCTCGCGCTGCATCACCGCCGCGATCGGGGCATCGTCGGGCGCGCGCATCACCCACGATACCTTGCAGGTGCCGACCGGCTTGTGCGCGATGTCGACCACGAAGATTTCCCAGAAATCGGTGGTCAGGTCGTCATTGCCCCGCAGATAGGCGATCACGTCGCGGACACACCAATGCTCCGGCACCGCGATCAGGTCGCGCTGCATCAGGCGGCCGGCGGACTCCTCCGGGTAGGACAAAGCCTCCTCGATCGCGGCGCGATCCTCCGGCTCCATCGCGTGGAGAACCTCGCGCTGGTCCTCGACGTCCATGTCCTCGATGATCGCGACCGCGTCATCGGTATCCAGTTCGGACGCGAAGTCCGCGACCTGCTGGGCGGACAAGGCTTCCAGCACCTCGTCACGGACCCAGTCGTTCATCTCCGCCAGCACGTCGCCGTCGATCAGGCCGACCAGCGCGCTCGCCAGCGGCTGGCGCTGCTCGCTGGGCGCGAGTTCCAGCAGGTCGGCAATGTCGGCGGGGTGGAGCGGCTCCACCAGCGCACGGGCGCGCGCGACCTGCCCCTCGTCGACCGCCGCGATCACCTCGGCGACGAATTCGGGCTTCAGCCGATCCTCCTCGTCATGGTGGGTGGGGGTGACCGGATCGGTCTGGAGAATGCCGATGTCGCCGTCCGTCTCGCTCATGGCCCCACTCCCCGCGCGTTCGGGCGAGCGATTAAGCGGGCGGCGAGGACTTGTCAGCCCTTCATGCGCGGCAACCCGTCCCCATATGGCACGCATGCCTTATCGTCTTTCCGTTCTCGACCAGTCGCCGATCCCCGCCGGCGGCACCGCGGTGGATGCGCTTGCCAACACGCTGGACCTGGCGCGCACCGCCGACGCGCTGGGTTACGAGCGATACTGGATGGCGGAGCACCATGCCTCGCCCGCGCTCGCCGGGGTGGCGCCGGAGGCGCTGATCGGCCCGGTCGCGCTGGCGACGCACAGGATGCGGGTGGGTTCGGGCGGCATCATGCTGCCCCATTATTCGCCGTTCAAGGTTGCGGAGACGTTCGCCATGCTGTCCGCGCTGGCACCGGGCCGCATCGACCTGGGCCTCGGCCGCGCGCCGGGCAGCGACCAGCGCACCGCCTTTGCCATGCAGCGCGACCGGTCGCGGCGGATGCCGAACGACTTCACCGACCAGCTGGACGAGCTGTCCGGCTATTTCGAGCAGACGCTGGGCGACGATCATCCGTTCGCGCCGTTGCAGGCCACCCTGCCCCGTGGCGGGGGGATGCCGGACATATGGATGCTCGGCTCCTCCCCCGAATCCGCATTCTGGGCCGCCGAGCGTGGGCTGCCTTACTGCTTCGCCGACTTCATCAATTCGGATGGCGCCCATGTCGCCAAGGAATATCGCCGCCAGTTCCGCCCGTCCGCCGCCCTGGCCGAACCCTATGTCATGGCCGCGACCTGGACGATCGCCGCACCGACGCGGGCGGAGGCCGAGCGCCTGGCCCTGCCCGCCAAGATGATGTTCGCGCACCTGATGGCGGGCAAATTGATCCCCGTCCCCTCGGTAGAAGAAGCGGAGGCATGGCTGGCGGACAATCCCCTGGCCGACCGCCAACGCCGCCGCACCGTGCTGGGCACCCCGGCCGACGTGCGGCAAGGGCTTGACGCGGTGGCGGCGAGCTATGGCGCGGACGAGCTGATGCTGGTCAACATCATGGCCGATCACGCCACTCGCCGCCGATCCTATGAACTGGTGGCGGCGGAATATGGGCTGGCGCCCGTCGCCGTCGCTGCCTAAGCGCCCCATCATCCCTGAAGGAGAGACCCTATGGCCGAAGACACGCTGACGCTTACCCTGGACACCGGCAATGGCGGCGGTGGCGACGTCGTCATCACGCTGCGCCCCGATCTGGCGCCCGGCCACGTCGCGCGCATCACCGAGCTTGCCAAGGACGGCTTCTATGACGGCGTGGTGTTCCACCGCGTCATTCCGGGCTTCATGGCGCAGGGCGGCGATCCGACCGGCACCGGCATGGGCGGTTCCGAGCAGCCGGACCTCAAGGCCGAGTTCAACAGCGAACCGCACGTGCGCGGCGTCTGCTCGATGGCGCGCGCGTCCAACCCGAACAGCGCCAACAGCCAGTTCTTCATCTGCTTCGACGATGCCAGCTTCCTGGATCGCCAATACACCGTCTGGGGCCAGGTGACGTCGGGCATGGAGCATGTCGACGCGCTGCCCAAGGGCGAGCCGCCGCGCGCGCCGGGCAAGATCGTCAAGGCGACGGTCGCCTGACCTGACGCGGCGACGCCACGAGCGGGCGGGCGGGGCGATGGCCCTGCCCGCTTGCATCATCCCAGGAAGTAGCGGACTTTGACCTCCACCCGCTGCGGATCGCGGCCATGGTCGAACGCGGCCTTGGCGAAGCGCGGGGGGAACAGGCGCGGCATGGCATCGTTGGAAAAGCCGATGCCTTCGCGCGGCAGGCCGATCCAGTTGCGGCCGAGCTTGTCGTCGTTATCCGCATCGTGGAACGCCTGCGCCGCGTAGCGGCCGGGCGGCACGTTGCGCACCACCACGCTGACCACACCCGCCTTGGCCGCCGCGCTGGCCGACCAGGTGCAATCGCCCATGAACTGTTGTTGCGAGCAGATCGCCACCCGCACCATGCCATCGCCGGACCGGACGCCGGTCACCACCACCTCGATCGGCGCGCCCATGTCCGTCGCACCAAGCAGCAGCGGCGCCGCCACGCACAGCAGCAGCCTCACCCCGCGACACCCACCCCGACGCTGTTGTGACGCAAGGCCGAAAGCACCGTGTTCACGATCGCGTCCGCATCCAGCCCCGCCTCGGCATATTGCGCCTCCGGCTTGTCATGTTCCTGGAAGCGGTCGGGCAGGCGCAATGTGCGCAGCTTCAGCCCGCCGTCGGTCAGCCCTTGGTCGGAGGCGAAGGTCAACACATGCGCGCCGAAGCCGCCGGCCGCCCCCTCCTCGATCGTCACCGCTACCTCGTGCGTGGCGAGCAGGCGACGGATCAGCACCTCGTCCAGCGGCTTGGCGAAGCGGAGGTCGGCCACGGTGGTGGCCAGGCCCTGCGCCTCCAGCCGATCGGCGGCCTTGAGCGATTCCTCCAGCCGGGTGCCGAGCGACAGGATCGCCACCGTCTTGCCTTCGCGCACGGTCCGACCCTTGCCGATCTCCAGCCGCTGGGGCTGGTCGGGCAAGGCGACGCCGGTGCCTGACCCGCGCGGGTAACGCACTGCCGTGGGACCAGCGTCATGCTCGGCCATGGTGTGGACCATGTGGACCAGTTCCGCCTCGTCCGCCGGGGCCATCACGATCATGTTGGGCAGGGTGCAGAGGTAAGCGAGGTCGAACGCGCCGGCATGGGTCGCGCCGTCAGCGCCGACCAGCCCCGCCCGATCCATCGCGAAGCGGACCGGCAGGTTCTGGATCGCGACGTCATGCACCACCTGATCGTAGGCGCGCTGGAGGAAGGTGGAATAGATCGCGCAGAACGGACGCATCCCCTGTGCGGCGAGGCCGGCAGCGAACGTCACCGCATGCTGTTCGGCAATGCCCACGTCGAAGCTGCGATCCGGGAACGCCTTGGCGAAGCGATCGATGCCGGTGCCGGACGGCATGGCGGCGGTGATGGCGCAGATCCTGGCGTCATGCTCAGCCTCGCTCGCCAGGGCGTCGCCGAAGACATTCTGGTAAGCGGGCGGGCCGGGCGGGCTCTTGGCCTGCGCGCCCGTGATCACGTCGAACTTCTGCACGCCATGATATTTGTCGGCCGCGTTTTCAGCCGGGGCGTAGCCCTTGCCCTTCTTGGTGACGACATGGACCAGGATCGGCCCTTCCTCCGCATCGCGCACATTCTCCAGCACCGGGATAAGGTGGTCGAGATTGTGACCGTCGATCGGGCCGACATAATAGAAACCCAGTTCCTCGAACAGGGTGCCGCCCATGGTCATGCCACGGGCAAATTCGTCGGTCTTGCGCGCCGCCTGCTGCATCGGGCGTGGGAAGCGGCGGGCGAACTTCTTCAGGATTTCGCGCAGGCCCAGGAATTCGCGGCTGGAAACGATGCGGGAAAGATAGGCGCTCAATCCCCCGACCGGCGGCGCGATCGACATGTCGTTGTCGTTCAGGATCACGACCAGGCGATTGCCCGCCGCCTCCGCATTGTTCATCGCCTCATAGGCCATGCCCGCCGACATGGCGCCATCGCCGATCACCGCGATCGCCTTGCCGGGCTTGTTCGCCAGCTTGTTGGCGACCGCGAAGCCCAAAGCCGCCGAGATGGAAGTGGAGCTGTGCGCCGCGCCGAACGGATCATAGGCGCTCTCGCTCCGCCGGGTGAAGCCGGACAGGCCGCCCGGCTGGCGCAGCGTGCGGATGCGGTCGCGCCGCCCCGTCAGGATCTTGTGGGGGTAGGCCTGGTGCCCGACATCCCAGATCAGCACGTCGTCGGGCGTGTTGAACACATAATGGATGGCGGTGGTCAGCTCCACCACGCCCAGTCCGGCGCCCAGGTGCCCGCCGGTGCAGGATACCGCCGCCACCGTTTCGCGCCGCAATTCGTCGGCAAGCTGGGGAAGCTGTTCGGGTTTCAGGCGGCGCAGGTCGGCCGGCGTGGCAACCGTGTCGAGCAGCGGGGTGGCGGGGCGATCGGACATGGGACGTGTGACTCTCCGTAGCCGACCGGTCTAGGCACTCCCGCGCAATAAGGCAAAAGCCGCGTCAGTTATCCGCACAGGCGGCACAACGTCCCTGCACTTCGATCACCGGGCGGACCGGGGTGAAGCCGGCGGCGATGGCAGTGCTGCGCACGCGCGCGGTCAGCACGTCATCGTCGATATGGGTGGTCTTGCCGCAGCCGTCGCACACCAGGAACATGCAATCGTGGCGACAGGCCGGGTGGGCGTTGACGACATAGGCGTTGGCGGTCTCGATCCGCTGCGCCAGATTCGTGGTCACGAACAGGTCGAGGATGCGATAGATGCTGTTGGGGGCGACCCGCCGTCCTTCCGTGCGCGACAGGGCATCCGCCACGTCATAGGCGGTGGCGGGGCGGCCGAACCCGTTCAGCGTCTCGAAGACGTTCGCGCGCATCGGCGTCCATTGCTCGCCCGCCGCCTCCAGTGCGGCCCGGGCCGCATCGGCAAGATCGGCGCCGTGTTCCAGCCTGTGTTCATGCTTCCCCATATCCGCAAGATAGTCCTTGCGAGACATACTCACAAGCAAGCGGGCGGGGCAGCGTTGCGCCTGTCCGGCAGCGGGCGCATAGCGCGCCCGTGCCACATGCCCGCTTTTCCCGCCCCCGCCCGCGTGCTTATGGCGCGTGGCTGCTGGTCGTCGCCGCCATGGTGCTGGCCATCGTCGTCGTGGGAGGCATCACCCGCCTGACCGAAAGCGGCCTGTCCATCACCGAATGGAAGCCGGTGCGCGGCATCGTCCCGCCGCTGAACGATGCGCAGTGGCAGGAGGAGTTCGCCGGGTACAAGGCGATCCCGCAATATCGCGCGTTCAACACCAGCATGACCCTGGACGGGTTCAAGCACATCTATTTCTGGGAATATCTCCACCGCCTGCTGGCGCGGCTGATCGGGCTGACGCTGGCCGCCGTGCTGGCGGTGTTCTGGTGGAAGAAGTGGATCCCCAGGGGTTATGGCTGGCGCACCGTGCTGATCCTGGGCCTGGGCGGGCTTCAGGGCGCGATCGGCTGGTGGATGGTCGCCTCCGGGCTGGAGCAGCGGACGGAGGTGAGCCACATCCGCCTGGCCGTGCACCTGATGGCGGCGATGCTGATCTATGCGGTGCTGATCTGGACCGCGCTGGACCTGCGCACCGCCCGCCAGCCGGCGCGGCTGCGCCTGGCGCCCTTGCTGGCGATCCTGATGCTGGCGGTGCAACTGGCGCTGGGTGCGCTGACTGCCGGGCTGCGCGCGGGCTACGCCTTCGCGACCTGGCCGCGCATGGGCGACGCCTGGCTGCCGGCGGGGGCATGGGCGCACGGGCAAAGCGCCCTGTTCAACCTGACGTCCAACCCGGTGGTGGTGCAGTTTGTGCATCGCTGGTGGGCATGGGCGGCGGCGGCGGCGGCACTGTGGCTGGCGGCGCACGCCGCGCGGGCGGGCGCGGTCACGCGCGCGGGCGCCCTGCTGGCGCTGGTCGCGATCCAGATCGGGCTGGGCATCGCCACCCTGCTGTCCGGCGTGGCCCTGCCCCTTGCCGTCGCGCACCAGGCGGTGGGCGCGCTGCTGCTGGGTGCCATGGTCGCGGCGGCGCATGGCGTCGGCGCCGCCTTACACGGGCGCACCTTCACGTCTTGATCGGAGGGCCGCCGCTCCCCATCACGGGCGGATGACGGACATGCTTTCCCGCCCCGGCCTGCCGGCTTTGGCCTATCACCATCGCCCGGGCGATGGGCCGACCATCGTCTTCCTGCCGGGTTATGGATCGGACATGAGCGGCGGCAAGGCCGTCATGCTGGATGCGTGGGCGGCGGAACGCGGCCGGGCGATGCTGCGCTTCGACTATCGCGGGTGCGGCGCAAGCGAGGGCGTGTTCGGCGACGCGACACTGGACGACTGGCGCGACGACGTGCTGGACGTGATCGACCGGCTGACGCAGGGGCCGATCCTGCTGGTCGGCTCCTCGATGGGCGGCTGGCTGATGCTGCTGGTCGCGCTGGAACGGCCGGAGCGGGTGGTGGGGCTGGTCGGCATCGCCGCCGCGCCGGACTTCACCGAATGGGGTTTCGACGACGCCGCGCGTGACGTGCTGGCCAGCGATGGCCTGATCGTCAACGAATCGCCCGATTACGAGACGCCGGAGGTGATCACCCACGCTTTCTGGAGCAGCGGGCAGGAAAATCGGCTGCTGGAAAGCGAGATCGCGATCGATGCGCCGGTGCGGCTGCTGCACGGCCTTGATGACAGCGACGTGCCGCCGTCCATCGCTTTCCGCCTCGGCCGGGCGTTGCGTTCAGCCGACGTGCAGACGATCCTGGTCAAGGGCGGCAATCATCGCCTGTCCGGTCCGCGCGAGCTTGCCCTGCTGCGCGACACGGTGGCGCGCCTGTTGGACCAGCCATGATCCCCTTGCTTGCCCTTGCCTTGCCGCTCGCCCAGCTTCCCGGCGGGGACGCCGCCCGCTTTTCCGCCTGCACCGCCCTGATCCGTACCGATGCGGCCAGGGCGGTAACGGAGGCCGAAGGCTGGGCCGGGCAGAACAAGACCCTGCCGGCGCGCCACTGCCTGGGGCTGGCCTATGCCGCGACGGAGCGGTGGCTGCCCGCCGCCTCTACGTTCGAGCAGGCGGCGCAGCAGGCGCAGGCGGATGGAGACGGCCGCGCCGCCACCCTGTGGAGCGAGGCGGGCAATGCCGCGCTGGCCGCCGACGATCCGAAGCGCGCCCGCGACCTGCTCGACCGCGCGCTCGCCTTGCCCGCGCTGCCGGCGGTGGTGGCGGGCGAGGCATGGGTCGATCGCGCCCGCGCCGACTTCGCGCTGGATGACATGGCGGGCGCGCGCGGCGACCTCGATCACGCGGTGCGGCTGGTGTCCAGCGATCCGTTCGCATGGCTGCTGTCCGCCACGCTCGCGCGCAAGCAGGGCGACCTGCCGCGCGCGCAGGCCGACATCGCACAGGCGGTGCAACTGGCCGGCGACGATCCGGCGGTGCAGCTGGAGGCCGGCAATACCGCCGCCGCCGCCGACCGGCGCGACGAAGCACGCCAGGCATGGACCCGCGCCGCGCAGCTTGGCCCCGACACGCCGGAGGGCAAGGCCGCATCCGCCGCGCTGGCAGCCAACAAGGATCTGCCATGATCCAGGTGGCGCGCATCCCGGTGCTGGACGACAATTATGTCTGGCTGCTCCACGAGGATGCGAGCGGCGAGACGGTGGTGGTCGATCCCGGCGAGGCCGAGCCGGTTCTGGCGGAGGCGGCCCGGCGCGGCTGGCGCATCGGCCAGATCTGGAACACGCACTGGCATGGCGACCATGTCGGCGGAAATGCCGCGATCAAGGCGGCGACCGGCTGCACCGTCACCGGCCCCGCCGCCGAGGCCGGGCGCATCCCGACGCTGGATCGCGAGGTTGCGGAGGGGGATTCGGTGACGATCGGCGGCATCGAGGCGATGGTGTGGGCGGTGCCGGCGCATACGGCGGGGCACATCGCCTATCATCTGCCGGGCGAGGCGATGGTGTTTGTCGGCGACACATTGTTCGCGATGGGCTGCGGCCGATTGTTCGAGGGCACGGCCGCGCAGATGTGGAACAATCTGCAACGGCTCGCCACCTTGCCGCCGGAGACCCGCGTTTATTGCGCGCACGAATATACGGCGGGCAATGCGCGCTTCGCTGTCGTGGCGGAGCCCGACAATGCGGAGATCGCGGCCCGTTTGAACGAGGTCCGGGCCCTGCGCGAACGCGGTGAGGCGACCGTGCCGTCCACCATCGGCCGGGAACGCGCCACCAACCCCTTCATGCGCGTCCATGATGCGGACGGGCTGGCCCGGCTTCGTGCCGCCAAGGATGCGTTTCGCGGATAAGGCACCCAAACGCATCCCCGGGCGTTGGCCGTCCATGATCCGCATGTCCGTCCTGCTGGGCTGCGCAGCCCTTCTCGCAACCCCGTCGCTTGCCAAGCGGCAGGATCCAGACTTTGAACTGGCCAAGCTGTTGGCGGGGCGCTCCCCAGGCAAGCCGGTCGATTGCCTGCCGCTCAGCCGTTATTCGGATACGCGCACGATCGGATCGACCGTCGCCTACCGGGTGGCGTCCACCTGGTACGTCAACCGCTTCAGCGGCGGCTGCCCCAGCCTGCGCCCCGGCAATGCGCTGGTGAGCCGGCATAACAGTTCGCGCATCTGCCGGGGCGACATTGCGCAGGTCGTGATCCCCAGCGCCGGCGTGCCGCTCGGCAGTTGCGTGTTCGACAGCTTCACGCCTTATACGTCGCCGCGCAAGGACAAGTGATCACCGCGCGTAGAGCGCGTCCAGCCGATCCCCATAGCGCGCCCGCAACACGTGGCGCTTGACCTTCAGCGAGGGCGTGAGCGCGCCATTGTCGATGGTGAAGGGCTCGTCCGCGATCAGGAAGCGGCGGACGCGTTCGGTGGTGGACAGGCGCGCATTGACCCGGTCGACGGCTGCCGAAAGCCCGTCCCGAACCGAAGTCCCGGCGGGTAGAGCGGAGGCCCATTCGCGATCCGCCACGATCAGGCCGACCAGATAGGGCCGCCGGTCTCCCACCACCATCGCCTGCGCGATCTCCGGCTCCAGCGTCAGCATGCCTTCCACCCGCTGGGGCGAGACATTGTCGCCCTTGTCGTTGACGATGATGTCCTTCTTGCGATCGGTGATGACCAGGCGGCCCGCATCGTCGATATGGCCGACATCGCCGGTATGCAGCCAGCCGCCGACCAGCACGCGCGCCGTCTCCGCCTCGTTCCGCCAATAACCGTGCATCACGTTTTCGCCGCGCGCCAGGATCTCGCCATCCTCCGCGATCCGCACCTCGCAGCCTTTCAGCGGCGGGCCGACCGTGTGCATGGCGATACCGGCCGCCGGGCGATTGACCGCGATCACCGGCCCCGCCTCGGTCTGGCCATAACCCTGGCAGAGGTTGAGGCCCAACGCCTGGAAGAAGCTGCCGACTTCCGGGTTGAGCGGCGCCCCGCCCGACACCAGCGCCTTGATCCGCCCGCCGAACCGCTGCTGCACCCGCTTGCGGATGGTGCGGTCGAGCAGGGGCTTGAGCAGGCCCGCCTTCGGGCTCAGCGCCGCGGCGAGCAGCCACCGCGCCACCCTGCCCTGCTTGTCGATGCCCTTCAGGATGCGGGCGCGCAGCAGCTCGAACAGGCGCGGCACGACCACCATGATGGTAGGCCGCACCTCCTCCATGTTCGCCGCCAGCCGCTCGATGCTCTCGGCATAATAGATTTGCGCGCCGATGCTGATCGGGAAATGCTGGCCGGCGCTATGCTCATAGGCATGGCTCAGCGGCAGCAGGCTGAGGAACACTTCGTCTCCCGCCCCGAAATCGCCGCGGATCACGTCATCGGCACCGGCGCAATTGTGGAGGATCGCGCCATGATGCTGGCGCACGCCGCGCGGCGCGCCGCCGGTGCCGCTGGTGTAGATGATGCAGGCGAGGTCCTGGCGGGTGAAGTCCGCGCCCGCCGCGCAGGCCGCCACGTCGCCCGGCTGCTCCGCCAGCATCGTCGCCCATTGGTGCAGGCGCGCATTGCCGGCGGCACCGACGGCCAGGGGATCGATGCCGATCACGATCCGGCAATCGTCGGACGCCGCAATCGCCGGCAACAAGGTATCGGCAAGCGCCGCCGTGGACACGATCGCCGCCCGCGCGCCGCTGTCGGCCAGCACATGGGCATGATCGGCGGTGGTGTTGCTGGTATAAGCGGGCACGGTGACGCAGCCCGCCGCCATGATGGCGAGGTCGGCGATGCACCATTCCGGCCGGTTTTCCGACACCAGCAGCACGCGGTCGCCGCGCGCCAGCCCCAGTGCGCGCAATCCCTCGGCCAGAGCCGCGACCTGATGCGCGACCGCGTTCCAGCTCCACGCCCGCCAGCGTCCGTCATGCTTGTCGAACAGGAACGATGCATCGCCTTTCTCCGCCACCCGCGCGAAGAAGAGCGAGACCAGGTTCGGGGCGGATGCAATCTCCATGGTCCTACTCCGCCGGCGTGCCGCTCTTGCGCTGGCGGCGGGCGATGGTGGTGGTCCGGCCCGTCTCGCTCATCCACACGCCTTCGCTGCGCGGATCGGCCGCGCCGACCCACCGGCCGCCCACCTTTTCGATCGCGTTGCACTTGAGGCCGAGCTTGCCCGGCTGCAACCGCTCGCCGAGTTGCGCCAAGGCAGGCAGCATCCCCTCCAGCTCCGTCCCCTGTTCCACCACGCCGCCAGGCGCGGGCGTGTAGATCAGCCCCATCGCGATCGCGTCCTGCGCGCTCATGTTCCAGTCGAGCACGCCGATCAGGGTCTTGGCGACCTGGGCGATGATGGTCGATCCGCCCGCCGCGCCGACCGCGATCCGCACCTGCCCGTCCGGGCCATAGACGATGGTCGGCGCCATGGAGCTGCGCGGCCGCTTGCCGCCTTCCACCCGGTTGGCGACCAGCGCGCCGTCCTTGTCCGGCACGATGTCGAAATCGGTCAGTTCGTTGTTCAGGAAGATGCCGTTCAGCGTCAGGCCCGATCCGAACGGGCTTTCGATGGTCGACGTCACCTCCGCCACATTGCCGCTGCGGTCGGTGGCGGTCATGCTGGTGGTGCCGGCGGGCTCGCTCTGCGGGGCGACGATGCGCGGCGGTGCGCCGACGGGGTTGCCGGGTGCCACTGTCGCCATGGTGCGATCGGGCGCGATCAAGCCGGAGCGGTCGGCAAGATAGGTCGGGTCGGTCAGGCCGGGGATCGGCACCGACACATGATCGGGATCGCCCATGTAAGCGTCGCGATCGGCATAAGCGAGCCGCTCACTCTCCGCCAGCAGGTGCCATGCGACCGGCGAGGCGCGCCCCATCGCGCCGATGTCGAACCGCTCCAGCTGCTTCAGGATCATGAACACGGTGGCACCGCCGGAGGAAGGCGGCCCCATGCTGCAGATGCGATAGGTGCGATAGGTGCCACAGACCGGCGCGCGTTCCTTGGCGCTGTAGCTGGCGAGATCGCCCGTGGTCATCCTGGACGGGTTGCGCGTCGCTCCGTTCACCGTCGCCACCAGGCTTTGCGCGTTCGGGCCGACGTAGAAGCTGTCCGGGCCTTGCTTTGCGATCCGTTCGAACAAGGCCGCCTGTTCGCGATTGGCGATCACGGTCCCGACCGGCTTGGGCGTCCCGTCCGGCTGGAAGAAGCGGGCGCGCGCCCAGGCATCGACATGGCCGCCATAATTGCCGAGCGACTGGTTGAGGCGCGGGGTGACCTTGAACCCCTTGCTCGCCAGCCGGATCGCCGGCCGGAACAGGCGCGCCCATGGCAGCTTCCCGTAGCGGCCATGCACCAGCGCCATCATGCGGAGGTTGCCGGGCACGCCGACGCTACGCCCGCCGGGGATGGCGTCGCGGTGGCTCATCGGCCGGCCCGCCGCATCGTAGAACCAGTGCGGACCGGCCGCCATCGGCGCCTGCTCGCGCCCATCGAAGCTGGTGGTGCTGTTGCCGCGCGCGTCATGGTGGACCAGGAAGCCGCCGCCGCCGATGCCGGAGCTTTGCGGCTCCACCACGTTCAGCGCCAGCATCATCGCCACCGCCGCGTCCGCCGCACTGCCGCCCGCGCGCAGGATCTCGACCCCCGCCGCCGCCGCCCGGGGATCGGCCGCGCTGACCGCCCCCGGCACGCCGGTGCGCGCGGGCAAGGATTGGACGGCAAGGCTTGCGAGCAGTGCGGCGGAGACGAGGCGGCGGATCATCGCCTTACGATAGCTGCCGATGGCGGGGGAGCAAGCACCCGCGCGGCACCGCGCCGGTCAGGCCTGTTGCTGGCGGCGAAACTGCATCCACAGGGCGGCGAGGAACAACAGGCTGACTGACGGCAAAGCAAGCCCGACCGCAACGGCGGCGATGGTCGTCCGGGTCACGAGCAGGCCGAACCCTAGCCCGGCGGCGCAATTGACGGCCAGGAACATCATCAAAATAGTCAGTACCGGCCAGGAAAAGGCACGTTGCGTCATGACATCCTCTCTCGGCGCCACTGCTAGCGTGTGGTCACCCGTCTGATCCGATGGCCGTCAGGATCGTCCGATGGCCCTCGTCCTTGATTAACGTTAACATGTCTTTTTCGATCCGTCGCGCAAGTCCTGGTCCGCCATAGACCAGCGCGCTGTAAAGCTGGACCAAAGTTGCGCCGGCCTTGATCCGGGCGAACGCATCGGCGCCGCTGGCGATGCCGCCCGCCGCGATCAGCGGCAGCGCGCCGCCGGTGGCGCGTCGGAAATCGTGCAGCCGCTCCAGCGCCAGATCCTTCAGCGGCGCGCCCGACAGCCCACCCGCCTCGCCGGCATGGGCGCTGCGCAGCGCCGGGCGGGAAATGGTGGTGTTGGACACGATCAGTCCGTCGATCCGCCGGTCCAACGCCACTCGCGCGATCGCGTCCATGTCCTGCACCGCCAAATCGGGCGCGACCTTCAGGAAGATGGGCGGGGTGGCGGCCCCGCGCGCCTCCAGCGCCGCGTGGAGCAGTTCGTCCAGTGCCGCCGCATCCTGCAAGGCGCGCAGGCCGGGCGTATTGGGCGAGGAGATGTTGATGGTCAGGTAGGAGGCCACCGGCGCCATGGTCCGCACGCCTGTGGCATAATCGGCGACGCGGTCCACGGCATCCTTGTTGGCGCCGATATTGACGCCGACGAGGCCCGGTCGGCCGGCGCGCTTGTGCAGCCTGGCCAGAGCCGCCGCCTGGCCGCCATTGTTGAAGCCCATCCGGTTGATGACGGCGCGGTCCTCCACCAGCCGGAACAGGCGCGGACGCGGATTGCCGGACTGGGGCAGGGGCGTGATCGTTCCCACCTCGACGAAGCCGAAGCCGAGTGACAGGAAGGCGTCCGGCACCTCCGCATCCTTGTCGACCCCTGCGGCCAGCCCGACGGGCGAGGGGAAGTCCAGTCCCCCCACCCGCACCGCCAAGGCAGGATCGTGCGCCACCGGAGTCCGGCGCGGCATCGCCTTGAGCATCGCGATGGTCAGCCGGTGCGCGCGCTCCGGATCGAGCGAGAAGAGCAGGGGGCGGAGGAGCGGAAAGGCGCGCATCCCGCGGCTATGCCGGTGCGGGATGCCTACGTCACCTTGAACTTGGGGCCGCCATGCCGCACGTCAACGGACGATGCGCCTTTTCTACCTCGCCGCCGGCTTCCTCGCCCTCGCTCTGGGGGTGATCGGCATTTTCCTGCCGCTGATGCCGACCGTGCCGTTCATGCTGCTCGCCGCCTTCTTCTTCGCGCGCAGCAATCCGGAATGGGAGGCGAAGCTGCTGGCCGATCCCCGCTTTGGCCCGCATATCCGGGCGTGGCGGGAACGCGGCGCGATCAGCCGGCTGGGCAAGACCGCCGGCATAGTCGGTCTGTGCGGCAGCGCGATCATGGGGCTGGTGTTCCTGTATGCGCCCTGGCGCTACGTGCCGCTGGCGGTGGCGCTGCTGTGCGGCAGTTGGATCGCGACGCGGCCGACCGCCTGAGGTCGCTTCCCGCTTGACCCAAGGCCACGGAGGCACCATCTGGCAATCGGAATGAATCGGTCCGATTGAAACATGCGCCTGTCCAACCTTGCCGACTATGCGGTCGTGATGCTCGCCGCTGCCGTGCGCAGCGACGGCGCGCGGCTGAACGCAACTTGCCTGGCGGAGACGACCGGCGTGCCGCTGCCGACCGCGCAGAAGCTGGTCGGGCGGCTGTCGTCCGCGGGGCTGCTCGTCTCCTCGCGCGGGACGGGCGGCGGCTTTCGCCTCGCGCGTGCGCCGACGGAGATCAGCCTGGCCGACATCGTCGAGGCGGTGGAAGGCCCGATCGCGATGACCGCCTGCGTAGAGCAAGGACGGCACGATTGCGGGCTGGACCATCAATGCCAGGTCCGGCCGCATTGGGCGGCGGTCAACGATGCGATGCGCGGTGCGCTGGCGGGGGTGAGTCTTGAACAGCTCGCCGCGTCGACACCGTTTGTTCCGGGTGACGTAACGGCGCCACGCGCCAGCAATGGAGTAGAGGTGGGCGCATGAGCGACACCATGGTCAAGAATGCCGAAGCCTATGCCGCTGTCGAGAAGACCTATGAATGGGGCTTCACCAGCGACATCGAGCAGGAGTTCGCCCCCAAGGGCCTGAACGAGGATATCGTCCGCTTCATCTCGGCCAAGAAGGACGAGCCGGAATGGATGCTGGAGGCGCGACTGAAGGCCTATCGTCACTGGCTGACGATGGAGAGCCCGGACTGGGCCCGGCTCGATATCGCGCCGATCGATTATCAGGACGCTTATTATTACGCCGCGCCCAAGGTGAAGCCGACGCTGGCGAGCCTGGACGAGCTCGATCCCGAAATCCGCCGCACCTATGAAAAGCTCGGCATCCCGATCGAGGAGCAGAAGGTGCTCGCGGGCGTCGAGGGTAGCCGCAAGGTGGCGGTGGATGCGGTGTTCGACAGCGTCTCCGTCGCCACCACCTTCCGCGAGGAATTGAAGAAGGCCGGCGTCATCTTCCTGTCGATCAGCGAGGCGGTGCGCGAATATCCTGAGCTGGTGCGCAAGTGGCTCGGCAAGATTGTGCCGATGCACGACAATTACTTCGCGGCGCTCAATGCGGCGGTCTTTTCCGACGGCACCTTCGTCTACGTGCCGGAAGGCGTGCGCTGCCCGATGGAGCTGTCCACCTATTTCCGCATCAACGCGGCCAATACCGGCCAGTTCGAACGCACCCTGATCGTGGCCGACAAGGGGGCCTATGTCTCCTATCTCGAAGGCTGCACCGCGCCGATGCGCGACGAGAACCAGCTGCACGCCGCCGTGGTGGAGCTGGTCGCGCTGGATGATGCCGAGATCAAATATTCCACCGTCCAGAACTGGTATCCGGGTGATGCCAACGGTGTCGGCGGCATCTACAATTTCGTGACCAAGCGCGCGCTCTGCCAGGGACGCAACAGCAAGGTCAGCTGGACCCAGGTGGAGACCGGCAGCGCCATCACCTGGAAATATCCGTCCTGCGTGCTGGCGGGCGAGAACAGCGTGGGTGAGTTCTACTCGGTGGCGGTCACCAACGGGCGTCAGCAGGCCGATACCGGCACCAAGATGATCCATCTTGGGCGCGGATCGCGCTCCACCATCGTTTCCAAGGGCATTTCCGCCGGGCGTTCGGACAATACCTATCGCGGCCTGGTCCGCGTCGGGCCGACGGCGGAGGGGGTGCGCAACTTCACCCAGTGCGACAGCCTGCTGCTCGGCTCCGAATGCGGCGCCCACACGGTGCCCTATATCGAGGTGCGCAACCCCAGCGCGCAGATCGAGCATGAGGCGACCACCAGCAAGATTTCGGACGACCAGCTCTTCTACGCGATGAGCCGCGGGCTGGATCAGGAGGCGGCGGTCGCCCTGATCGTCAACGGCTTTGCGAAAGAGGTGCTGCAACAGCTGCCGATGGAGTTCGCGGTGGAGGCGCAGAAGCTTCTGGGGATCAGCCTTGAGGGGAGTGTCGGGTGATCCTGCACCGTCGCTCCTGCGTAGACGGGAGCCTGCCCTTTCATCAACGCGCATTGTTCTTTGCGGCAACAGACATGGGCCCCTGCCTGCACAAGGGCGACGGAATCACATCAGATGCTTAACATTGAAAATCTCCACGCCGAAATTGACGGCAAGTCGATCCTCAAGGGTCTTTCGCTCTCCATCGGGGCGGGCGAAATCCATGCGATCATGGGACCGAACGGGGCGGGCAAGTCGACGCTGGGTTACGTCCTCGCCGGGCGGCCCAATTATGAGGTGACCGAGGGTTCGGCCGCGTTCGACGGCGCCGACCTGCTCGACATGGCGCCGCATGAGCGCGCCGCCGCCGGCCTGTTCCTGGGCTTCCAATATCCGGTCGAGATACCCGGAGTCTCCAACCTCCAGTTCCTGCGCGAGGCGCTGAACGCCCAGCGGCGCGGCCGGGGCGAGCAGCCCTTGTCCGGCGCCGAGTTCCTGAAGCTGGCGCGCGCCCAAGCCGACGCGCTCGGCCTGCCCGCCGACATGCTGAAGCGCCCGGTCAATGTCGGATTTTCCGGTGGTGAGAAGAAGCGCGCGGAGATGGTGCAGATGGGGATCATCGACCCCCGGCTCG
The DNA here is from genome assembly GCF_934560975.1 of uncultured Sphingomonas sp. GTDB lineage: Bacteria > Pseudomonadota > Alphaproteobacteria > Sphingomonadales > Sphingomonadaceae > Sphingomonas_I. Next base: position 75,513 of record NZ_CAKTFO010000014.1, read on the forward strand.
CCATCCTCGACGAAACCGACAGCGGGCTCGACATCGACGCGCTGCGGGCGGTGGGTGCCGGCATCAACACCATCATGCGCAAGCCCGACAAGGCGGTGCTGCTGATCACCCATTATCAGCGGCTGCTGGATTATGTGCAGCCGGACTTCGTCCACGTCCTGGCGGCTGGACGGATCGTCCGTTCGGGCGGGCCGGAACTTGCGCTGGAGCTGGAGCGCGAGGGCTATGGGGCGATCGCGGCGTGACCGCATTGCCCACCAAGCGCGAGGAGACGTGGCGCTATAGCGACCTGGATGCGGTCGCCCGCGTTTGGCCGGTGGAAACGCACCGCCATGTGGTGGCGCCGGGCGAGAGCTTCGCGCGCGACATCATCATCGACGGCACGTCCGACATTGCGATCGAGGATTTCGAGGTCGAGATCGGGGCGGGGGCGCGGGCCGACTTCCGCGTGGTCGTCGCCGGCGAGCGGCTGGGCCGCGTATTCATCAAGGTCCGGCTGGGCCAGGGCGCCGCATTCACCCTGTCGGGCGCGATCATCGGCGGCGGGGGCAGCACGCAGGAAATCGTCACCCGCGTTCTCCACGCCGAACCCGACGCCACCAGTGCGCAGACGGTGCGCGCCATCCTGGGGGCGAAGGCAACCGGTTCCTATCTCGGCAAGGTCGCGGTAGCACGCGATGCGCAGCGCACCGACGGCAGCCAGTCGGTCAAGGCGATGCTGCTCGACCGGTCGGCGACCGCCAATCTGAAGCCGGAGTTGGAAATCTTTGCCGACGACGTGAAGTGCGCGCATGGTGCCACGGTCGGTGAGCTGGACGCGCAGTCGCTCTTCTACCTCGCCAGCCGTGGCCTGCCGCCGACCGAGGCCAAGGCGCTGCTGCTGCGCGCGTTCGTGGGCGGACTGTTCGAAGGCGACGATGCCGAGGCGTTGAGCCAGGCTGTCGACGCCGCGCTGGAGCGGGTGCTGTGAGCATGCTGACCGAGGCCCGGCCGCTCGACCTGGTCGCCGATTTTCCGGCGATCCCGCAGGGTTGGGCCTATCTCGACACCGCCGCCACGTCGCAGAAGCCGAAGCCGGTGCTCGACGCGATCACGCGCGCTTATGGCGAAACCTACGCCACCGTGCATCGCGGCGTCTATCAACGCTCGGCCGACATGACCCTGGCCTATGAGGCGGCGCGCGAGGCCTGCGCCCGCTTCGTCGGCGGTCGGACGGACGAGATCGTGTTCGTGCGCGGCGCGACCGAGGCGATCAATCTGGTCGCATCCAGCTGGGGCAATGCGCACCTGAAGGCGGGCGATCGCATCCTGCTGAGCCAGCTGGAGCATCATTCCAACATCGTGCCATGGCAATTGCTGCGCGCGCGGACGGGAGTGGAGATCGACGTTTGCCCGCTCACCGTGGACGGGCGGATCGACCTCGATGCGGCGGAGGCGATGCTGACGCCGGCGCACAAACTGGTGGCGCTGGCCCATGTCTCCAACGTGCTGGGGTCGGTGCTGGATGCGCCGCGCGCGGTCGCTTTGGCCCATGCGGTCGGCGCGAAGATCCTGCTCGACGGGTGTCAGGCGGTGCCGCGCATGGCTGTCGACGTCGTGGCGCTCGGCTGTGACTTCTACGTCTTTTCGGGTCACAAATTGTATGGCCCCACGGGTATCGGTTGCCTCTGGTCCCGGGCCGAAATCCTCGACGCCATGCCGCCTTATCAGGGCGGCGGGTCGATGATCGACCGGGTCAGCTTCGTGCGCACCACCTGGGCGCCGCCGCCGACCCGGTTCGAGGCGGGCACCCCGCATATCGTGGGCGCGCTCGGCCTCCATGCCGCGATCGACTATGTGGAGGGCATCGGTCTGGACGCCATCCACGCGCACGAGACGGCTTTGGTCCGCCGCACGCGCGATGCACTGGGCGCGCTCAACAGCGTCACCCTGTTCGGGCCGGAGGACTCTGCCGGCATCGTCAGCTTCGCGGTGGAGGGGGTGCATCCCCACGATGTCGGCACCATATTGGACGAGAGCCGGGTGGCGATCCGCGCCGGTCATCACTGCGCGCAGCCTTTGATGGAGATGCTGGGCGTTCCGGCGACGGCGCGAGCCAGCTTCGGCGTTTACAACGGTCCGACCGACGTGGACGCATTGGTGAACGGGATCGAGCGGGTGAGGCGCATCTTCGGATGAACGAGGAACGAAAGATCGTGGTCGAAGAGTTGAGCGAAGCACCGTCGGCGCCGCCCAAAGCGCGCGTCGAGGATGCCGAAACCGGCGAGGGCCGCACCCGCGATTATCTGTCCGGCTTCCTGGCGGAACAGCCGCGGCCGCTGGCCGGCAACGAACCGGGCGGGAACCTCTACGAGGCGGTGATCGACGCGCTGAAGGAAATCTACGATCCCGAAATCCCCGTGAACCTCTACGATCTCGGGCTGATCTATGGGGTGGATGTGACCGGTGACGGGCATGTCTCGATCACCATGACGCTGACCACACCGCATTGCCCCGTGGCCGAATCGATGCCGGGTGAGGTGGAGCTGCGCGTGGGATCGGTGCCGGGCGTGGGCCTGTGCGACGTCAACCTGGTCTGGGATCCGCCGTGGGACCCGCAGAAGATGTCGGACGAAGCCAAGCTCGAACTGGGGATGCTGTAAGATGGCGACCACCACCGCACGCGTTCGCCCCGCCGCGCTGACGCTGACACCCACGGCGGAGGCGCGGGTCGCCGACCTGATGGTGCAGGCGCCGGAGGGTGCGATCGGTGTCAAGCTGTCCACCCCGCGCCGGGGCTGTTCGGGGCTGGCTTATTCGGTCGATTATGTCACCGCCGTCAGCCCGCTGGACGAGAAGGTCGCGACGTCCGGCGGCGACCTCTATGTCGACGGGGCGAGCTTGCTCTACCTGATCGGCAGCACGATGAACTGGGTGGAGGACGATTTCACCGCCGGCTTCGTGTTCAACAATCCCAATGCCAAGGGCAGCTGCGGCTGCGGCGAGAGCTTCACCGTCTAGTGTTTGCCCGCAAGATCGGGCAGAAGCGCCGATGTGCCGGCCTAGCTCAGCTGGTAGAGCAACCGCCTTGTAAGCGGTAGGTCGTCGGTTCGAGTCCGACGGCCGGCACCATCTGCGATAGCCTCAAGCGCCGGCGGCGACATACGTCGCCCTGGCTATCCTCGCATAAGCTCGGGC
>NZ_CAKTFO010000015.1 GCF_934560975.1 uncultured Sphingomonas sp.
GGTTATGGAGGCGAGCGTCTGGTTCTCAGGCTCGATATTCACGCCTTCCTTGGCCTCGACCGCCTGGTGCAGGCCGTCCGACCAGCGGCGGCCGTCCATCATGCGGCCGGTGAATTCGTCGATGATAACGACCTTGCCGTCCTTGACGATGTAGTCCGCATCCCGCCTGAACGCGACGACGGCCTTCAGCGACTGGTTCAGGTGATGGACCACCTGGGTGTTTTCGAAATCATACAGGTTGGCGCCTTCCAGCAGGCCGGCCGCCTCCAGCATGCGCTCCACCTTTTCCGTGCCGTCCTCGGTCAGGATCACGGAGCGTTGCTTTTCATCGAACTCGTAATCGGCGGGTGCGATCTGCTTCACGACCGCATCCACCGCGATGTAGAGTTCGGATTTGTCCTCGGTCGGGCCGGAGATGATCAGCGGGGTGCGCGCCTCGTCGATCAGGATCGAGTCCACCTCATCCACGATGGCGTGGGCGAACGGCCGTTGGACCATCTGCCCACGGTCGTACTTCATATTATCGCGCAGATAGTCGAAGCCGAGTTCGTTATTGGTGGCATAGGTGATGTCGGCTTCATACGCGGCGCGACGCTGCTCGTCCGACAAATTGGGCACGATGATGCCGACCGTCAGCCCCATGAACCGATAGACCCGCCCCATCCACTCCGCGTCGCGTGCAGCGAGATAGTCGTTGACCGTGACGACGTGCACGCCCTTGCCCGGCAGCGCCGCAAGGTAGGTGGCGAGCGTCGCTACGAGGGTCTTGCCCTCGCCCGTCCGCATCTCCGCAATCTCGCCCCGGCTCAGCACGATGCCGCCGATCATCTGCACGTCGTAGTGGCGCTGGCCCAGCACGCGCCATGCCGCCTCGCGCACGGTGGCGAACGCTTCGGGCATCAGGCTTTCCAGCGTTTCGCCCTGGTCCAATAGCGACCGGAACTTGGCGGTCTGAGCGGACAATTCCTCATCCGACAGCGCCCGGATCGCGGGCTCCAGCGCGGCGATCTTCTTGACCACGGGGCCGAGCGACTTGACGTAACGATCGTTGGACGAGCCGAAAATGGCCTTGGCGATGCCGGCGAACATGGATGAAACCCTTGTCTATGCGGGGGGCGCGCCGACGAAGCCCGGTGCGGCGCGCAATGGATGTGACGAGAAGAAGGCAGGCGCGGGCTTATTCGCGCGGGCGATCCAGATAGAGCGGAAAAGCGGAGGCATCCCGGCCCGGAGCCGCGACATGCCAGCGTGGCAGATCACGCGGGCCATCGACATCCTTGAACCGCTGACCGGCGTCGGCGGCGGCCGCATCGGCCTGCGCGCTGACGGTGACGCTCGCTTCCACCTGCGCCGTTGCCGACGCCGTGCCCGAGATCACGCCGCATAGCGATGCAAGCAGGGCTGACAGGAGGAGAAGGAAGCGCATCGTCGACCCATGTAGGTGAAGGTGCTGGTGTCGTCCATGCCTTGAGCGTGACATGATTGCGCTGCTAGGCGTGGATCATGTCCCACAGCATCTCTCCCCTCGCCTCGCCCTTCCCCGACATGCCGCCGATCGCCGGCGTGCGATTGGCCGTGGCCCGTGCAGGGTACAAGGCGTGGGACCGCACCGATTTGACCTATGCGGCGTTGGAGGAGGGCACGACCGTCGCGGGTGTGACGACCCGGTCCAGGTGCCCCTCGCCCGAAGTCGAATGGTGCCGCGCCGCCTTGACGCTCGGTCAGGCACGCGCCCTTGTGGTGAATGCGGGCAACAGCAATGCCTTCACCGGCGATCGCGGCCGCGCAGCCGTGGAGGCGATCGCGGCACGGGTGGCCGGCCATGTCGGTTGCCGGCCGTCGGATGTCTTTGTTTCCTCGACCGGCGTAATCGGCGTACCGCTCCCAATCGACAAGGCGGAGGCGGGGATCGACGCCGTGATGCAGGCACCCGCCGCCGACTGGCTCGACGCGACGCAGACGATCGGCACCACCGACACCTTCGCCAAGGGAGCCAGCACCACCGCCATCGTCGATGGCCGCACCGTGACTTTGGTGGGGATCATCAAGGGATCGGGCATGATCGCGCCCGACATGGCGACGATGCTGGGCTTCCTCTTCACCGATGCGGCGGTCGAGGCGCCGTTGCTCCAGCGGATGCTGGACGCGGCCAATGCGCCGACCTTTTCCTGCATCACGGTCGATGGCGATACCTCCACCTCCGACACGGTGCTGGCTTTCGCCACGGGCAAGGCGGGCAATGCGCCGCTCGCATCGTTCGACGATGCCGGGGCGGATGCGTTCCAGGCGGCGCTGACCGATCTTTGCCGCCAGCTGGCGCAACTGGTCGTCCGCGATGGGGAGGGCGCGTCCAAGTTCATCACCGTGACCGTCGCTGGCGCGGAAAGCGACGGCAGCGCGCATCGCATCGCCATGTCGATCGCCAACTCCCCGCTGGTGAAGACCGCCATTGCGGGCGAGGATGCCAATTGGGGCCGGATCGTGATGGCCGTCGGCAAGGCGGGCGAGCCGGCGGAGCGCGACAAACTGTCGATCCGCTTCGGCGGCGTGCAGGTGGCACGCGACGGGCTGGCGGTGGACGGCTATGACGAAGCCCCGGTTGCCGCCCACCTGAAGGGGCAGGCGGTCGAGGTGGATGTGGACCTTGGCCTAAGCGAGGGCCGCGCCACCGTGTGGACGTGTGATCTGACCCACGGATATATCTCGATCAACGCGGATTATCGCAGCTGATGGATACCCAACTCACCCAGCCGGTCGCGGACTTGATCCACGACGTCGCCCGCCGGATCGTGATGCCGCGCTTTCGCCAGCTCGACGCCGCTGAGATCGAGGAAAAGGCCCCCGACGAACTCGTCACCGTCGCCGATCGCCAGAGCGAGGATGCGCTGACCGAAGGGTTGATGCGGTTGCTGCCCGGATCGCGCGTGATCGGGGAAGAGGCCTGCGCCGTGAACCCGGGGCTGCTCGACACGGTGGCCGACGGCACGGTCTGGATCGTCGATCCGATCGACGGCACCGCCAATTTCGCGGCCGGCGAGACGCCGTTCGGGATCATGGTCGCGCTGGTCGACCGGGGCGTCACCCAGGGCGCGTGGATCCTGGATCCGGTGGCGGACCGGATGTGCCACGCCACGCTGGGCGGCGGCGCCTTCATCAATGGCGAGCGGGTGCGGTCGCGCACCAGCGGGCAGGCGATCCCCGTCGCCGGTCTCTCCACCCGCTACCTGCCGCCGGACCTGCGCGACGACATGGAGGCGCGCGCGGTCGGCAAGCTGCAATGCGTCAACATCCCCCGTTGCGCGGCGGAGCAATATCCGCGCGTCATCCTGGGGACCAATGACCTGGCCCTGTTCTGGCGGACCTTCGTGTGGGATCATGCGCCGGGCGCGCTGATCCTGACGGAGGCGGGCGGCCGCATCGCCCGCTTCGACGGAACGCCTTATGCGCCCGCGCAGTCGGGCACGGGCATGTTGGCGGCAGCGACACCCGGAATGTGGGATCGCACGGCCGAGATCCTGCTGCGTTAATCCTTGGGGCCGAGGCCGCTCCGCCGCACTTCCGGCGTCGCGGCCAGCAGGGCGGCGGTATAGGGATGGAGCGGCGCCGCCAGCACCTGCGCGGCGTCGCCCTGCTCCACGATCTCCCCATCCTTCAGCACGATCACGCGATGCGCCAGGCCGCGCACCAGCGCGAGATCGTGGCTGACGAACAGAAAGGCCAGACCGAGGTCGGATTGCAGGCGTTGGAGCAATGCCGCCATCTCCGCCTTGAGCGGCGGATCCAGCGCGGTAAACGCCTCGTCCAGCACCACCACGTTCGGCCGCAGAATCAGGGCACGCGCGATCGCGATCCGCTGGCGCTGCCCGCCCGAAAAATGCCGGGGCAAGCGCATCGCCGCATCCGCCTCCAGCCCGACCTGGCCCAGCGTCTCCACTACCATGGCAGTGCGCTCCGCATCGCTGGGGGGCGTGGCGGCCAGGCGCAGCGGTTCGCCGACGATCCGCGCGACGGTCCAGGCGGGATCGAAGCTGGCCGCCGGATCCTGGAACACGGCCTGCACCCGCCGCCGCATGGCGCGGAGCGATGCACCGCGTGCGTGCCGCCAATCTTGTCCGCCGATCGTGATGACGCCCTGCTCCGCACGATCGAGGCCCAGCACCAAGCGGGCCAGCGTCGACTTGCCAGAGCCGGACGGGCCGATCACCGCCAGCGTTTCCCCCCGATGCAGGGCGGCGGTGATGCACGACAACGCCGGCAAGCGCCCGCGCGCGACCAATCCGGGCTTCCGGAAGGAGCAGGAAACCCCCTCGATCCCGACGATCGGCTCCGATCGGAGGGACGGCGGTGGTGCGGGCGGGGGCGTAGCGGCCGTGACGCTGGCGCGCAGGAAGGCGGATGCCGGCTGGCGGATCAGGGTTGCGGGCGGCCCCTGCTCCGCCACCTGCCCGTCTTCCAGCACCACCAGCCGATCGGCAATGTTGGTGGCCAGCGGCAGATCGTGCGTAGCCAGCAGCAGGCCCATGCCCCGCTCCCGCACCGCTTGGACCAGCACCTCGATCACTTTGGCCTGGGCGAGCGGGTCCAGCGAGGCGGTGGGTTCGTCCGCGACCAGCAGCGCCGGCTCCCCGGCCAAAGCCATGGCGATGGCGACGCGCTGGCGCTGCCCGCCGGACAGGCTGTGCGGATGACGCGAAGGGGCGACGTCCAGCCCCATCTGCGCGAGGAGGGTCGTTGCCGCCTGCCGCCGCGCCGCCCGGTCCAGCGCCGTGTGGCGGGCCAGCACCTCCTCGATCTGGCGGCCGATCGTAAGGGCCGGGTTGAGCGCGGTGGCCGGTTCCTGAAACACCATGCCGATGCGACCGCCCCGGACCTGACTGAAACGACGCTCGTCCAGCACGGCCAGATCCTCGCCGTCCAGCAGCATCCGTCCGCCGATCCGTGCGCCGTCGGGGAGCAGGCCGAGCAGCGCATGGGCGAGCGAACTCTTGCCCGATCCCGACCGACCGACCAACGCCACGATCTCGCCCGCGCCCACCGCCAGCGATACGTCGCGCAGCACGGCCCTGCCATCATAGCACAGCGACAATTTCTCGAAGGAAAGCAACGTCATGCCGCGCCTTTCACCCATCGCGCGCGAAGCTCCTCACCGGCGCGGTTGATCGCCAGCACGGTTCCGGCCATGGCAAGGCCGGGCAGCAGCACCAGCCGCGGCGCGGTGGCGATCAGCGTCTGCGCATCCGCCATCATCCGCCCCCAGCTCGGCTGCGGCGGCTGCGCACCCAGGCCCAGGAAGGACAAACCGGCCTCGGCGATCAGGCCGAGCGACATCTGCACCGCCGCCTGCACGATCAGCACGGCGGCGATGTTGGGCAGGATATGATCCACGGAGATGCGGACCCGCCCCGCCCCGGTCACGCGCGCGGCCAGGATGAAGTCGCGCGCCCAGACGCCACGCGCCGCCGCGCGGGTGACCCGAACGAAGACGGGAATGTTGAACAGGCCGATCGCAAGGCCGGCATTGACGGCGCCCGGACCCAGGATCGCGACGATCAGGATGGCGAGCACCAAGGCCGGAAAGGCGAACAGGATGTCGGCCGCGCGCGCAATCGCCTCGTCCACCCAACCCGGACAGGCTACGGCGGTGAGGCCGAGCGGCACGCCGAACACGATCCCGATCACCGCCGCCAGCGCCGCCACGCCCAGCGACGGCCCTGCGCCCGCCGCCAGCATCGACAGAAGGTCGCGACCCAGTTGGTCGGTGCCGAGCGGATGCGCCCAGGAGGATGGCTGAAACCGCGCCGCCACGTCGATCGCCTGCACCGACTGCGGCGTCCACAGGCTCGCCACCAGCGCCACGGCGATCATGGCGCCGAGCAGGATCAGGCCGATTGGTCCCTTCATTGCCGCCCCTCCGCGCGCGGGTCCAGCAAGGCCTGCGCCACGTCGGTCAGCAAACTCGCCAGCACCGTCGCCACCACCAGCACCATCGCCACCCCCTGCACCACGATCAGGTCGCGGCCGGTAATCGCCTGGAGCAGCAGGCGTCCCAGACCCGGCAGGTAGAAGATGTTTTCCACGATCACGCTGCCGCCCAGCAGGAACGGGAATTGCAGGCCGATCACCGCCACAATCGGCGCGGCCGCGTTGGGCAGAACATGACGCCACAGGACGGTGTCGCGGCGCAGCCCCTTGGCGCGGGCGGTGCGGACATAATCGCGCGTCAGTTCCGCACCTAGCGCATTGCGCGCAACCCGCACGATCACCGCCGCCTGGGGCAGGGCGAGCGCGGATGCGGGCAGCAGCAGGGACGCGAGGATGGAAGAAACGCCCGCATCCCAGCCGGAAAAGCCGCTGGCGGGCAACCAGCGCAACCGAACCGCGAACAGGAGCAGCAACAGCATCGCCAGCCAGAAGCTCGGCAGGGCAAGGCCGAGGCGTGCGGCCGCCCCGATCAGGCGATCGCCCCACCCGCCCGGACGTCGCGCCGCCAGGATCGCCGCCGGCAGCGCCAGCGCAACCGACACCAGAATCGCCAGCGCCGCCAGCGCCAGCGACAGGCCGATCCGCGGCCCGATCAACGCCGCGACCGGTATGCGGTAGGTGTAGCTGATGCCGAAGTCCCCGTGCAGCAGCCCGCTCGCCCATGTGACATAACGCTGCACGGCCGACCCTTCGAGGCCCAATTGCACCCGCAGGCCGGTCAAGGCGGCGGGGCTCGCCTCCAGCCCCATCATATATTGTGCGGGGTCTCCGGGCGCGAGTTGCAGCAGCGCGAACACGAACAGGCTTGCGCCCGCTAGCGTCAGCGCAAGAATGGTAACCCGGCGCATCAGCCACGCCGCGCCGCCCGCGCGTACGATCTGGACCACGATCAGCGCCGCGAAGAGCGCCGAAGCGCCGATCAGCCAGCGCCCCGCCCGATCGGCCCGGACGAGGCCGGCTCCATCGTCTCCGGCAAAACGGACCGTGGAAAAATCGACCGATTGCAGCGGCGTGTTGATCCACACCCCCGTAAGCCGGCGATCGGCCACCGCCATGTGCGGATATTGGAACAGGAACGCATTCACCGCATCGTCGGCGATCCTGCGCTGGACCGCGCCAAGCAGGCCATGGCGCTCGGCCGGTTCGGAGGTCGCGCGCAGGCGATCGAGCAAGGCCTTCACCCCGCGCCCGTCGTAGCCGAAATAATAATCGGAGCGGCCATAGATGGCGTAATCGGCGGGCTCGGCATGGGCTACGATGGTTATGGCGTAATCGTGGCGCGCAAAGACCTGATCCAGCCATTGCGCCCATTCCAGCGGCACGATCCGCACGGTGATGCCGATCGCGTGCAGCTGCGCGGCGACGATCTCGCCCGTGCGATGCGCGTAGGGTGCCGGGGGCAAAGCCAGCACCGTGGTGAAGCCATTGGGGTAGCCCGCGTCGGCCAGCAGCGCCCGCGCGCGACCGAGATCGTGCGGATAACGTCCGGTCAGGTCCACATAGTCCGGACTTTGCGGCGGAAAGTGGCTGCCGATCGGGGTGCCATAGCCGGACATCGCCCCGTCGATGATCGCCCGCCGGTCGATCGCATGGGCTATCGCGCGCCGCACCCGCAGATCGCGAAACGGCCCGCGCGCATTGTTGAGCGCCACGATCACTTCCGCCTGACTGGGATTGACCGACACGGCGAGCGAGGGATCGGCCCGCAACTGCGCCAGGTTTTCCGGTGCGGGATAATCCGGAAACAGATCGATTTCGTGCGTCTTCACCCCGGCATAAGCGGCCGCCGGATCGCCAACGAAGCGGAACTGGATAGCCTTCAGCGACGGCTTCACCCCCCAATAACCCTCGTTGCGGGACAGCGTCAGCCGATCCCCCCGGACCCATGAGGCATAAAGAAACGGCCCGGTGCCGACCGGCGTGGTGGCGAGGGCAGCAACGGCACGGGGTGACACCATCACGCTATCGCCCCAGGCCAGCAACGCCGGCAGGCCCGCATCGGGCTGCTTGAGGCGGATGCGGACGGTGAGCGGATCGAGCATGTCCACGCCCGCAATGTTGCCGAGCGCCTCCGCCTGGGCATTGGCCGATCCGGGTGCGCCGGCGCGAAGCAGGCTGAAGGCGACCACCCGCGCATCGAACGGCGTGCCATCGGCGAAGCGCACGCCACCGCGCAATCGGAAGACGTAGCTGCGCGCGTCCGGCGCCATGGTCCAGCCCGTGGCGAGCAGCGGCATCGGCGCCCCCGTCGCGTCCAGCCGGGTGAGCCCTTCATAGATGGTGCGGTACGTCACCTCGTCGATTGCGGAGGCCGCGCCTGCCGTCGGATCCAGGGTCGGCGGCTCCAGCTGGAGCGCCACCACGATCCGGTCGCGGGCCGATGCCGGCGCGGCACAGGCCAGCACGCACAACAGCGCGAGGGAGGCCAGCACGGCACGGACCGCATCCCGCCCGCGTGTCAGCATCCGTCCGGCTCCTCGCGCTCCGCCATGGCTCAGAAGCGCACCCGTGCCTTGACCCCATAGCTGGCCGGCCGTCCCGGCGACGCAATGTCGATCCCGCCCAGGAAGAAGTTGCGGGTCAGGTCGTAATGGTCGTTGAGGATGTTGCGGCCGTAGACGCCGATGTTCCAGCGCCCGTCGCGGGGACCGAAGCCGATGCTGCCGTTGACGATCCAATAGGATTGCACGCGATAGACCGGCCCCAGCAGCACGGGCTGGAGCGTGTCGCGATAGCTATAGTCCGTCTCCACCGTGACCGCATGATCGTCGGCGACAGGAGCGGTGTAGGCGAGCGAGCCGGTATAGCTCCAGCGCGGAAAGCCCTGATCCTGCCCCTTGCGGTCGATCGCCACCGCCTGCCCCGCCGCCGCCGATGCGGCAATATCGAGATCGGTGAAGCGGTCATATTTGCCCTTCCGCCAGGCAATCCCCTGCGTCACCTCCAACCCCGCCAGCGGGCGCCAGGTCAGTTCGGCCTCCGCGCCGTAGATGTGCGAACGCGGCGCGTTCACGATCTTGCCCACCGCGCCATAGACCGTGTCGTAGATGGCGGACTGCACCTGCTGCCGCCGGTAATCGTAGTAGAATGCCGATCCGTTCAGGCGCAGGCGGCGGCCGGCCAGGTCGCTCTTGGCACCCACTTCATAGGCGTAGAGGATTTCCGGCTTGAACGGCGCAAGCTGGTCCACGGTCAGCGTGTTGTAGGCGGTGAAGCCACCCGATTTCACCCCCCGACTGGCGCTGGCATAGAACAGCACGTCGGGGCTGAGGCGGTAGTCGGCGGCGAGCTTGCCGCTGACCTGCGTGGTGCCGAGCCGCGCGCCCGCGCCGGGTTCCGGCACGGGGCTGGTGACGGTGGTGAAGTCGCGCAGGCGGCGCACCTCCCGCTCGACCCGCGCGCCGCCGGTCACGGTCAGTTGCGGCGCCAGCGTCACATCGACCTGGCCGAAACCGGCGGCGGTGCGGGCGCTCTGCCGATAGCCGGTGCGCGCCACGAAGCCGAGCGAGTCCTGGAAGTCGGACAGGAATCGATCCTTCAGCCGCTCGTCCGCGAAATATCCCCCCAGCACCCACTTAACATCGCCAACCCCGTCGGACGCGAGGCGCACTTCCTGCGAAAAGGTCTTGGCGCGGCTGTTGAAATAGGTGCCGGCCAGCGCCGCCGCCGACGCATCCCAGTCATTATATTCCCGCCGCCGAAAATGCTCATAGGCGGTGATGCTGGTCAGGGACACGCCGTCCAGATCGAGCGTGGCGGTGGCGTGCCCGCCGGCCGTGTCGTTGTCGCGAAACGGCTTGGCGGACGGCGCGATGCCCGTCTGGGCCTGGAAGGCGGCGGAACCGCCCCACCCCGTCGCGCGCCGGCTGGTGTCCGCCGGCAGGGTGCCGAGCGCCCGGAACAGGTACAGGCCGGTCGCCTCCGACGTGTCGCGGGCATAATGCCCCTCCAGCAGCAGGTCGAACGCCCCGTTGTCATAAGCCAATTGCCCACGCGTGCCCCAGCGATCCGCATCGCCCAGGCGCCGCCCGTCCACGCGGTTGCGCTGGAACCCGCCGCCCTGTTCCGTGGCGGCGGCGATGCGGCCGGTCAGTCCCTCGCCCAATTGCCCGGTGAGGAAACCTTCCGCGCGGAACAGGTCGAAGCGGCCATATTCGCCCGAGAAACCGGCTGACGTGGTTTCGCTCGGCCGCGCGGTGATGAAGTTGATCGCGCCAGCGGTGGTGTTACGCCCGTAGAGCGTGCCCTGCGGCCCGCGCAGCACCTCCACCCGGTCGAGATCAAACAGCAACCCCTGGGTCTGGATCGGAAAGGGCTTGGCCACGTCATCCACATAAACCCCGACCGGGGACGTGTTGTTGGACGCATAATCGTCGAAGCCGACGCCACGCAGCCGAAATTGCGGTTGCCCGCCCCCGAAAGCCGGTACCGCCTCCAGCCCAGGCGTCTGATATTGCAGCTGGTTGATGGTGGAGACGCCGCGATCGGCCAGCGTCGATCCGTCGATCACCGACAAGGCGATGCCGACATCCTGCGCCTGTTCCGGCCGCCGCTGCGCCGTGACGACCAGATCGGGCACACCTGTGTCGTCCGCCTGCTGTGCCATGGCGGGGCACGCCAGCGTCGCCACGGCGATCGGGATCAGAATTGCCCGCGGGCGGACGGCGGAGACCAGGACTCGATTTCGCATTGTGCAAAATCGTATGAGACTATTTGGCTCGGCTCGCAAGGGGATATTTCGCAAATCGCCAATTTGCAGGATCACGGTTGCACGGCGCGCGTCATAATGGGACATCGTGACCGTGACGCGAAACACTCCCAAGCGACCGATCAATCGGACCGCGCCTGCATCGATCGTGGCCGCCAAGTTCGGCGGCCTGTCCCGCTTTTCCGCGGCGATCGGCAAGTCCCCGTCCACCGTACACCGCTGGCTGGTGCGCGGCTACATCGACGGCGCTTATCATACGGAGATCCTGGACGCGGCGCAGGTGCCGGGCAATCTGGTAGAGGGCGAAAAGCTATTGCCGCTCGACTTCGTGGACGCCGGCCAGCGCGAGGATGCCGCCATTGCCACATCGCCGGGCAAGCCGTCCCGCCGTCGCGCTCCGGACGCCATCCCGACCGTGGATGAAAGCCACACGCAATTCTCCCGCGCCGCATGGGCGCGCCTGCGTTCGGCTGTCCCGCTGACGCTGGGTGAGGAAGACCTGCTGAAGCTGCGCGGCGCGAACGAGCCGACTTCGTTGAAGGAGGTGGAGGACATCTACCTGCCGCTCACCCGGCTCATCAACCTCCACGTCAATGCGGCGCACGGGCTGGCGCGCGTCACTGACGATTTCCTGGGCCGTCCGCCCGCCAAGCGCCCTTATGTGGTGGCGATCGCCGGATCGGTTGCGGTGGGCAAGAGCACCACCGCCCGCCTGCTCCGCGCGCTGCTGTCGCGCTGGCCAGATACGCCGCGCGTGGACCTGGTCACCACCGATGGCTTCCTCTACCCGAACGCCATCCTGGAAGAGCGTGGACTGACCCAGCGCAAGGGCTTCCCCGAAAGCTACGACATGCGCCGCATGATCCAGTTCCTGTCGAATGTGCGCGGGACCGGACGGGGCGAAGCGCCGGTATACTCGCACCATGTCTATGACGTGATACCTGGGCAGATGGACCATGTGGATGCGCCCGACATCCTGATCTTCGAAGGGCTCAACGTGCTGCAGATCGGGGCCGGCCCCGATGCGGCGCGCGCGCCTTTCACCGCCAGCGACTTCTTCGACCTGTCCATCTACATCGATGCCGAACCGGCCAACATCGCCCGCTGGTTCGAGGAGCGGTTCATGCTGCTCCGCGCCACGGCATTCCAGGATCCGACCGCCTTCTTCCATCGCCTGGCCGTGCTGGACGAGGAGGAAGCGCGCGGGATCGCGCGCAGGATCTGGCGCGACGTGAACGAACTCAACCTGACGGAGAACATCCTGCCCGGCCGGCAGCGCGCCGACGTGATCGTCCGCAAGGGATCGGACCACAAGGTCGATCGCCTGTGGCTGCGCAAGCTGTAGCCGCTCCCCCCCTATCAACCGGCGGCGAGTTCGAGCAGTTCGTCCAGCAGGCGCGCACCCGCCCGCGCCCAGGTGAAATCCGCCGCCCGCGCCCGCCCCGCCGCGATCTTGGCCGTCCGATATGCCGGGTCACATTGCAGCCGTAGAATGGCCGCCACCCATTCGTCCGGTCGATCCACGTCGGCATAGCAGGCGGCGTCGCGACATATTTCCGGCAGCGCTCCCGCCGGCGCCACCACGGCCGGGCAGCCGAGCAGCATCGCTTCCACCGGGGGCAACCCGAACCCTTCGGTCCGCGACGGCAGCGCGACGCACAGCGCCTCCGCATAGAGGGCGCGCAACACCGTATCCTCGATCGCGCCGGTGAAGACGGCGTTGGCAGGCGGCACCATCGCGGCCGCTTCGTGCGCGGCGCGGTCCGTTCCGACCACCACCAGGGTCAGGTGCGACAGATCCGGCCGGCTGAACGCATCGAACACCAACTGGACATTCTTGTACCGCTTGGCGCTGCCGAACAGCAGAACATAGCCTTGCGGCGCAAGCGCGTAGCGGTCGAGCGCGTGGTCGTCCGGCATCGCGTCCAGGATGTGATCCACGCCATTGTAGAGGATGCCGATCCGCTCCCTTGCGGCGATGCCGGCGAGGTCGAGGATCTGGCGCGAATATTGAGAAACGGTCAGCACCCGCGCGCTATGCCGTGCCATGCGCGGCGCCAGCAGGCGGTGCCCCCAGCGCTGGCGGAACGGATAGGAGCAGTCGGGAAACAGGAATTGCGCGTCGTGCAGCAGCAACAGCTGCCGGCGGTGGCGGAGCGGCGCGAGGTTGCAGAGGTTCACCAGCACCTCGCCCTCTGCCACACCGGGCAGCAACCCCTGCTCCCACCATTGGGTATGCCCCAGCCGCTGCTGGTCCAGCCGCGTGGCGCGCAGTTCGGGCGTCCAGCCGCGCGCCTCCGGCAGCACCAGCCGCAGGCGCGGCCGATCGCCCTCCGGCATGGCCGCGACCTGGCGGTCCACTTCGCGGATCAGGCGATCGGCGACACGGTGCACGCCGTTCAGTGCGCCGCAGTAGAATTTCCCGTTGAAGGTGATGGTGCGCAAGCCCCCGCCCATCACACGATCCTGAGGATATGGCGCGGATCGAGCCGGGCGGTCAGCAGATGCGCCAGCGCGAGCAAATTGCCGCGCAGCCGGCCGCGCCGGTCCACATGCCTCTCCGGCGCCAAGCTGCGCACGAGGTTGGACGCGATGTTGCGAGCCATCATTTCCCAGGCGAGCGCCGGCGGCGCGCTACGCTTGCGGAGCAGGTAGACCGGGTTGGCGATCTGCGAGTAACCCAGCCGCACGCCCGAAGTCCGCCCCCCCTTGGCGCCCATGTGGACACCGGCCAGCCGCTGAGATCGCACCAGCCGGCCCTTGCGGCCGAGTTGGTAGGTGACGTCGATGTCTTCCAGCCAGCCATAAAGCGGCAGCGCCTCGTCGAAGCGCAGCTCCCCCAGTGCGGAGAGGCGGATCGCCATGTTGCAGCCATAGAGCGCACGCTCCGCAAACTCCTGCGGTTCGGGCGGGGGCATGTCGGCCTCCACCAACGCCACGGCTTCGGCAAAGCTGTAGCCCTGATGGCCGATGCCGTCGGCGATCACCCGACCGGTCGCTCCGACCACGTCGGGCTGGGCGGCAAACAGCCGCTCAAGCGCCTCCAGATAATCATCGGCGAGGACGAAATCGTCATCCAGGAACAGGACGATGTCGGCTCGCCCCGCCAAATGGCGCAGCGCCCGGTTGCGCTGCACGCACAGGCCAAGGTCGGAGAACAGGATCTCCGGCCGCATCGGCGACCCCTCCAGCCCGGCGACGTCCCCCGGCCGCACGCTGACCACGACGATGCCGTCCGGCCGGCGGCGCTGGCGGGCCAAGTTGCCCACGATCTGGCGCACCGTTTCCGGCCGGCCGATGGTGGGGATCGCCACATATATCCTCATCCACAGTCTCCGTTGCGGGGTGTAAGAGCGGCTCATGCGGGGACTACACTCCGCCGCACATGGTCGGCCCGGGCCGCTTCCGGCCGGAACAGGCGCTTGCGTCCGGCCGGCAGCCGCAGCGCCAGTGCCGCGCCCGCGAAGATGGCGAAGTCTCCGCCGGGGTCGGATGTCGGGCTGACGAAGCTGGCCGGGATCAGCATGCACACGGCCGTCCACGCCGCCGCCACGCCGGACGCGTCGGTGGTCGTCCGCACGCGATTATAGGTCGACGCGCGCCAGGGCTTCAGAACGTGCAGCACGTAGAGCAGCAGCATGATGGCCCCGAACAGCCCGGTGGCGCCGATCACGGCGGTCGGCAGGCTGGACGAGCGGAAGCTGCCCGGACCGATGCCGAGGCCCATGGACGCGGCGAAGGCATTCACGCCCTGCTTCGCCCAGAAGGACCGTTGCAGCGCGGAATCGCTGTCCTTCTTGCCCACCGTCATGGAGGTAAAGACGTCGCTGGCGGTAGCGACCAGGCCGGGTTGCAGCAGGAAGATCAGACACACCAGCACGGCTAGCGCCAGCGCCACCATCCCCAGCCGGACGAGCTTGGGCGACGGGATGTTGTCGGGCACGAACACGACCCTGAGGCCGAGTATCAGGAAATAGGCGCCGAGGCCCAGATAGGCGGTGGACGAGGTGGACGCCGCCAGCGTCAGCCCCATCGCGAACGCGGCCCAGCCGGTCGCCTTGGAGCTGACGTCGCGATACCAGCATTCGGCCATGAACAGGAACCAGACATAGCCGAAGCCGGCAAAGGAGGACGGCTCGGGATGGATGCCGTTCATGCGGACCACGGTGCCGATGCGCTGGTCGAGTTGCGCGTAGCTGCCGTTGCGGAAGAAATCGAGCACGTCGCTCCACGGCGTACCCGACAGCACCACCCCGCTGACCCCGAAGAAGATATGGATCCAGCACAGCACCACCCCGGTCTTCACCAGCGCCCGGCCGCCGCGCTCGTGCCGGCAGGCCGCATAGGAGGCGACCGCCAGCATCATGGTGCCGATCATGTAGACGGATGCTGTGATGTTCTGGCTGCTCGGCACCAGCTTGAACACCGCGAACATGTAGACCGCCGTGACCTTCATCGGCACGACCATGATCCGGCCGGCGAAGATGCGCGGGCCGACAAAGGCCATGGTCACGCCGTAAAGCGCATAGGCGACCAGCAGGCCGTTGGCCCGGATGCCCTGCTTGACCAGTTCGCCCGCCCCGCTGCCGGGCAGCAGCAGGCGGAGGATCAGGAAGCCCAGCGCGAACTGCACCGGCGGGATGGAGGAGCCGCCTAGGGCCGGCAGCTGCAACGCCGCCGATCCACCCATCAGCGAACAGACGAGCACGAACACATACATGGCCGGCACCTGCGCCCGCACCAGCAGCACCAGGCCGATGCCCGCGATGACGATGCCGAACACGGTCGGGATCATCGCGCGCGCCCTGCAACCGTGCCGTTCACGCGCATGGCGCCGCGGCCCCCTCTCCCGCACCCGGCTTGAGCAGGCGGATACGATAGGTGAGCGCGTCGCCGTCCGCCGTGCCGTGGGGACCGAAGGCGAAGTCCAGCCGGTCGCCCGCCGCCAGCCGGACGGGCAAGGCGGCAATGGCGAGACGGTCGCGCAGTACGGCCGCGCGGAGCGGGCGGCCATTGTGCAAAATCGCCACCGTCACGCCATCCCCGCGCGGTGCCTTGGCGAAGCAGGCGCTGATCGCCGCCGGACCGCTTGCGGCGGCGGTGTAGCGCACGGTTGCGGCAAGCGGGTTGCCGGGGTCGCCGGCCGGCGTGGCGGAGGTTCCGCCGATCGCCAGCGGACGCAGATCGGGATCGCCCCAGTAAGAGCTCCACGTCCAGTCGATCGACCGGAGCGGCAGCATCTCGCCCGAACGGCGGCGTCCATAATAATGCCACGGCGGCGCGCCATATTGATACAGGCTGTCGGCCAGCACCGGGCCGTCGCCCACCACCACCTGGGTCGCGCCGACGACGATCACGGGATCGCTCGACAGGCTGGTGAGCGCGGGAAGCGGACGGCCCTGCGCATCGAAGATCCGCCCCGGCCCCTCGATCCGCACCGCGCGCGGGACACCCCACAGGACATAGCTGTCGCGGCCGAAGCGATAGACATAGACGCTGCGGTCCTGCCCATGCAGCCGCACCGGCCGGCCCTTCGGCAGCAGGTGGCGGTTGACGGCCAGCATCGCCTCCCCCGCCGGCTTGATCCGTGCCTGCGGGGTCATCAGCCCGGTGTTGCGGAAATAGGGTTCGTCGATCAGCGCATACCAGTAGATCGCGGCGAGATCGGGCTCGGCCCCGAGTAGGCACAGCATTCGCACCAGCAGGCTCGCCGCGGCGCGGGGATCATCGACCTCGTCCCCGATCTCGGTCGCCCAGATCGGCTTTACCTGACCATGGCGGCGCATTACCGCCACCAGCCGCGCCAGTTCGTCGTCCAGCCCTTCCGGGTGATCGCGATAGGGATGCACCGCCACCCCGTCGAGATGGGCGAGCGCCCCGTGCGCGAACAGTTCGTCCTCGAACCCGGTGGCAACCATGTTGCTGGACCCGCCCAGGATCCGCACCTCGGGATAGCGCGGCTTCACCAGCTGGCTGACGGTCTTCAGCAGCGACGCATGGACCCGCGCGATGGACACGCCGGGCGGCAGGCGGGGATCGCCGGCATTGATCTCATTGCCGACCTCGATCGCCGCCACGCAATTGGAGCCATAATGGTCGAGAACGGCGCTGAGATAGGCGGCATAGGCCACTTGGGCCGTAGGCGAGTAGACGCTGGCATTGCCATCATAGGCCTGGTGCCGCGGGTCGATCATCAGCAGCAGCTTGACGCCCTGGGCACAGGCACGTGCGACATAAGCGGCGGATGGTCCGGAGAAGTCATACTCGCCGGGCGCATGCTCCACCTTGCCCCAGGGCAAGTCGTCGCGGATGGCGCGCAGCCGCAGACCGCCCAGCCGGTCCATCAGCGACAGCGACCAGCCCTGGTCGAAATGGGTCGCCACCCCGACGCGGAGCGGACCGGATGGCACCGGAGTGGCGGCGGGCAGCGTGCTGCTGCCGCCCAGCAGCACGGGGGCCAGCAGCAGCAACAGGTCCGCCCGCCGGCGCATCAGACACCCGCCAGCGCGGAGCGGATGCCGGCATCGAACCGCTCGGGCGCGAATTGCGCGGCACGCGACACCGCCGCGTCGGGGTCGAAATGGGGCAGCCATTGCTCCATCGCCTCAACTCCCTCGATCAGCCCTTCTGCCGTCTGCGGCGCGAACAGCAGGCCGGTTTCGCCCGGCACCACGCTGTCGCGTGTGCCGCCCCCGGCAAAAGCCAGGACCGGGCGGCCGGCCGCCATCGCCTCCACCGGCACAATCCCGAAATCCTCCTCCGCCGTGAAGATCAGGGCGCGGCAGCGCGCATAGGCCCGGCGCAGTTCGTCGAACGGAAGGCGCGGCACGATGCGGATATTGGGTCCGGCACGCCGGCGTAGCTCCGCCGCCTGCGCGCCCGTGCCGATCATCAGCAGCGGCAGCCCCAGGCGGTTGAATGCATCCACCGTAATGTCCGCGCGCTTGTAGGGCGTCATCTGGCCGACCCACAGATAATGGTCGCCCACGTCCCGCGTCGGTCGAAACAGATCCACGGTCACGGGCGGGTGGACGATGTCGGACTGGCGCGCCCAGACCCGCTGGATGCGCCGCTGGATGAAGGAGGAATTGGCCACGAACCGGTCCACCCGCGCGGCGGAGGACACGTCCCACTGCCGCATCCGGTGAAACGCCCACGGCATGATCAGCCGCGCGGCGGCGCCGGAGGATGCCGCGTAATCATGGTAATGGTCCCACAAATAGCGCATTGGCGAGTGGCAGTAACACAGGTGCAGCGCATCGGGCGCGGCGATCACTCCCTTGGCCGGTCCCGCCTCGCTGCTGATCACCAGGTCGTAGCCGCGCAGGTCGATCTGCTCCAACGCCATCGGCATCAAGGGCAGGTACTTCTGATAATGCCGCGCGGCGCCGGGCAGCTTCTGGATGAAGCTGGTCTTGATCGTGCGTGACCGGATCGTCGCCGACACGGCCGACGGCACATAGACGTGGGTGAAGATGTCGGCATCCGGGAACAGGTGGAGCAGCCGTTCCAGCACGCGCTCGCCCCCGCGCATGCCGACCAGCCAATAATGGATGATCGCCACGCGCTTAGGCACGCCGCGCCTCCACCCGACGGCAGGTGTCGCGCCCGTCACATCGCAAGCCTGTCTGACGCACCAGCCCGAGCCTCACCAGCTGTAGTAGGATTTGTATTTGCGATAGTAGAAACTGGGGTCGCCATGGCCGACGCGGACCTGCTTGCGCATGTCGATCTGGCTCAGCACCATGCCGGCGATCTTGACCCGTCGCGCCGGCAACAGCCGCAATGCCGCCGCCACCGCATGGTCAGGCGTATGGCGCCAGCGGACGGCGAAGATCACCGCATCCGCCAGCGCGGCCAGTACCCGGCTGGTCGCGATCGGCAGCACCGGCGCGGCATCGATGATGATCACGTCGTAACGCTGCCGCACGTCGTCCAGCAAAGCCTGCATCGGAGGCCCCGCCATCAGTTCGCCCACATCCACCGGACGATCGCGGACCGGCAGGATGTCCATCCCCGGCGTGCCGTCCGCGACCAGCGCCTGATCCAGCGCAACATCGCCGTTCAGCACGTCCAGCAGCCCATGCCCGACCGCGTCCGGGATCAGTTTACGACTTATCACCGGCTGCATGTAGTCGGCATCGATCAGCAGGGTCCGCTCGCCCTGCCGTGCCATGGTGCGGGCAAGGCAGATGGAGATGGTGGTCTTGCCCTCACGCGGCAGAGCGGAGGTAACCAGCATCACCTTGGGCGGTACCTCGTTCACCTGATAGAGCGAGGTCAGCAGGCTGCGAAACGCTTCGGCGAAGTTGGACCGGGGCGAGTTGATCACCGCCTCGTCGGCGCCATGGATCGCGCGGTTCTCCTTGGACAGCAGCGGAATGCCGCCCAGGTAAGGGAGCCCGAACTTCTGCTCGACCTCGTTGCCGGTGGTCAGGCCGGAAAACAGCATCTCCGTCAGGAACGCCGCCACCAGCCCCGCGCCCAGCCCCAGCACGCAGCCCAGCAGCATGTTCAGCTTGGGCCGTGGGCTGGTCGGCCCCAACGGGATCGACGCGCGGGAGATGACGCTGGCATCCGGCCGCTCGGTGCCGCCTTCGGCCACCGCTTCCTTGTAGCGGTTGAGGTAGCTTTCGTAGAGCGACTGCGATGCCTGCGCGCGGCGCTGGAGGTCGTCCAGGCCCGTCATCGCCGCGTTGCTCTGCGCCAATGCCGCCCGTGCCTGCGTCAGGCTGGCGGAGATGGAGTGGGAACGCTCGCGCGAGACGTGGGTACGCGCGTCGAGGTTGGAGATGACGCGACCGATCTCCGCTTCGATCTGGCGATTGATGTCCTCCAGTTCGCTGGACGCGCGCAATACTTCGGGGTGGCGCGGGCCATAGCGGCTGCGCAGCGTGGCGAGGCGTCCGCTCACCTCGGCCTGGCGGGCGCGCAGTCCCGACACGACCCCGGATTGCAGCGCCTCGCCGACATCGTCGCCGGTGGATCCCTGCCGCATCTGGTCCTTGGCGGTCTTCAGCCGCGCCAGATCCTCGGAGGTCTGCGCCCGCGCGGCGGAGACGGCCTGGCTGTAGCTGGCAATCTCCTGCTCGGTCAGTGACGCGCCGGACGTGCTGAGCAGGTTGTTGGCGATGCGATATTGCTGCACGCGGGCGGTGTCGGCCTGCGCCTGCGCCCGCAATTCCTCCAGCCGCCCAGCCAGGAATGTGGTGGCGACACTGCCTTGGTCCACTTTCTCCTGAAGCTGCCCTTGCGTATATTGCCGCACATATTCGTTGGCGATGCGGGCGGCGTTGATCGCCGATCCGGTGGTGATCGCCACCTCCATCGCATAGGTCTGGCCGACGCGGGTGACCGACAGCGCATTTTGCAGCAGGTCGATCATCTCCCGGCGCACATCCTCCGGGCTGGGCGGCAGCGGCGGCGCGTCGTCCCTGCCGAGCAGCTTGCGCCACCAGCTTGCCCCTCGCGGTCGTGACCGTAGAGCCGGATTGAAGCTGGGATCCTCCGCCAGCTTCAGCGAACGCGCTACCCGGTCCGCCAGGTTGCGCGACTTCAACACCTCGACCTCCGTATCCGCGCGGTCGGCGGGGCTGGTCACCGGACCCAGCGTGTCCTTGGGCGCGATCTGCTCCTGATGCAGGTTGAGCACGATGGCCGCCATGGCGGTATAAAGCGTGGGCTGACGCGAGGTGAGATAGGCCGCGCCCGCCACCACCAGCGCGAACACCGCCAGAAACAGGCCCAGCCGCCGCCGCAACGTCGTCAGCAAGGCGCGCAGGTCCAGCCGGTCGCCCGCCTCCGGCTCCGCCGTGGCGGACACGCCGCTCGGCAGGCGCAAGCCTTGTGCGCGGATGATGGCGCGATGATGATTCATGGGACGTCCCTGCCCCCGGCCGTGCCGCCGCGCGTCATCGCTGCACCGTCACGCTCAGGCGAATCGCATTGCCGCCATAATCGCGCCCGGCGATACCGGAGCCGCGCTGGCGCCGCCGGTCGTAGCTTGCGCCAAGCTCCACCAAGCGGTTCAACAGGTAGCGCAGGCCCACCCGCGCTTCGATCCGGCGGTCACGCCGGTCCAGGTCGCGATAATCCTCTCTAACGCGGGAAAGCCGCCCATTTACCAACAGGTTGCGCAACAGCTCGTAATCCGCCTCCACGCTGGCCGCATCGGTGACGATGCCCGATGCGGACAGGAACGGGCTCTCCTCGATCGACTTGCGCGCCCGTGCAGTGACGGTCAGCAACGTCGTCGGGTTCCAGGTGAGCGCACCGTCATAGGCGAAGGCGGATGTTCGCCCAAAGGCACCCGATCGGTAGCGGCGGCGCAGATAACCGACGCCCAGTTCGCCCGACATCAGTTCCGTAATCTCGAAGCGGACACCACCCAGCACCGACATTTCGTTGGCGTCGAGCAAGCGGGCGGCCTCGGCCTGATCGTACCGCTCCCGCCGCAAACCGCCTTGTGCGAATACGGTGACGCTCGGCCCCAGCTGATAGCCCAGCCGGCCGGTGAAGACGGTGGAATCATGGTTGCGGTAGCTCTGGTCCAGCAGCGCCGGACCGACGCGGGCGTCCTTGTAGGAATAGGAGTCCCGCGCGCCGCCTGCCTGCAGCAACACCGGTCCAAGCAGCATCCGTGCCGACAGCGTTCCACCGACCCGATCGAACCGCACCGGCTCGCCCCGGGTGAACAGGTCGCCGGGGGTGCCGCGCTGCTCGATCGCGCGGGCGGCGCGAGCCTCGCCCTCTACCTGCATCGCGCGGGTCGCATCCAGCCGACCTGACAGCGTGGCGCCATATTGATTGTTGTTTTCCGTGCGCAGGTCGGGATAGCGCTCGATCAGCGCCTCGGCATCCAGGTTGAGGCGATGGTTGCTCCACTTGGAGCGCACCGCCAGCTTCGGCTGCACCGCCACGATCGGGCTTTTGCGGATGTCGGTCCGCACATTGTAGATATTGTCGTCATAGCCGACGCTGCCGTTCAGCGCGGGATACAGCCGGAATCCGCCGATCGGGATACCCACCGGGCCCAGGCCCGGCCGATCACGGGACAGCACTGCATTCCCCTGCACGGCAGAACTGACTTGCGGACAGGCCGGCTGCGCCACAACCAGCAGGCCCAGCGTGGCGCAGCCCAGGCGTCCGCCATGCCGACCAGGCATCGCACGATGCTTCACGAATGCCCATTCCCCCTAGCGCCTCCGACGCGCGCCTGCCGGATGATTGCCCCCATCCACCAATGCACGCTCAGGATCGGCCAAGATCGGCCCGCACTCCATGCCCCGGAGTGGGTAAAGCCGGCACAAGCGGACTAGTCATCCCGTGCAGGAGATTTACGGCGAGGTCTTGCGCGATGCTGTCGGCCGAAACGGGGATGCAACGCGACCGCAATGCAGGGGCAAGAAGCATGATCCATTTACTTGCGCATATCTCGGCGGCACTGGATGCACGCGCCGGGCTTTTCAGCTTGGCCGGGCCGCGCCAGTCGGGCGGTTTGCGGTGACTGGCGGCCGGCGCGATCCGTGGACGATGCGATTGTTGCGCATCGTCCATGCGATCGGCGACGAAGCTACGCCCCGACTGGCCCGGTTCGTGTTCCGCAACCATCGCGGCCTGCCGCTGCCATGCCCGGTGTCGCGTTGGCAGGACCGGCAGAGGCCCGTCGTGGTCAATCCGGACCTGGCTCCACCCCGCCCGCCCGCGCGGGGCTTTCCCAGGATCATCTTCCAAACGTGGAAGAGCAGGTCCATCATTCCCGACAATTATCGCTACTGGCGGCAGACCTTTGTCGATCGCAACCCGGATCATGCCGTCATCTTGTGGGACGACGACGACAATCGCCGCTTCATCAGCGAACAGTTTCCGTGGTTCCTCAAGACCTATGACGCCTACCCGGCCGAGATCTTTCGCGCCGATGCGGTGCGTTATTTCTTCCTGCTCCATCATGGCGGCCTGTACGCCGACATGGACACGGAATGCCTGCGCCCGGTGGGCGACACGCTCGGGAGCGGCGACGTGGTGCTCTGCCGCATGGGTCGGAACCGCCGTTTCGCCCATTCGGTGCCGAACGCGGTGATGGCATCCCGGCCCGGGCAGATCTTCTGGCTCTACGTCATCCGGCTGATGATGGAGGCGGCCGGCAGCGACGGCGGGCCCGAGGAGATGACCGGTCCCGTGCTGCTCAAGCGCGCCTTTGACGCATTTTCACGCATGGACGGCGCCGCCGCCTGGGCCGCGGTGGAGCCTGTCCGCAGCCGGCTACACCCCGATCAGCGGGCGATGCTGGACCATGGGACGATCACCGTCCTGACCCCTCGCGCCTGGTATCCGCTCGACTGGACCAATCCGGTACACAAGCTGCTGCGCAAGCAGTTGATCCGCAAGCGGCAGTTGCTGTCTTCGGAGGTCGCCCGATCGCTGTTCCCGCGATCGGCGGTGGTGACCTATTGGAGCCACTCCTGGTGACATCGGCGGGGTGAGGCGCGTCGGCGATATGGCCGCGCTCCGTCCATGTCACAGGCGGGCCGGGCATCGTCGCTGTGCATGAGGTCGATGCGATCGTCTGCGGTGCGGGCGTAATCGGCCTGGCCATTGCCCGCGCGCTGGCACAACGGGGTTGCGAGGTCCTGATCCTCGAACGTGAAAGCCAATTCGGCACGCACACCAGTTCGCGCAACAGCGAAGTCGTTCACGCCGGCATCTATTACCGCAGCGGCTCGCTGAAGGCGCGGTCCTGCGTGACCGGCCGTCACCAACTCTATCGTTTCTGCGCGGAGCATGGCGTCCCCCACCGCCGCATCGGCAAGCTGATCGTTGCGACGCATGCCGACGAGCTTGCGGCTCTAGAGGCCATCGTCGATCATGCCCGTGCCGCCGGGGTCGAACTGGTGCAGCTCGGCGCGGCGCAGGCGGAGGCACTTGAGCCCGCGCTCGATTGCGTCGGCGCGCTGCTGTCCGAACAGACCGGCATCATCGACTCGCACGCCTACATGCAGTCGCTGTTGGGCGGTGCGGAGGCGGGCGGCGCCTCCTTGGTCTGCGGCGTGGACATCGAAGCGGTCGAGCGACGCGGCGGAGCATGGACGATCCGGCTGTGTGACGAGCGGGAGCCGGTCGTGGCAGCACCCATGCTGGTCAACGCAGCGGGACTGGGCGCACAGGCGCTCGCCGCCCGGATCGAGGCGTGCGATCCGGCGTCCATCCCGCCGCTCCACCTCGCGCGGGGGCATTACTTCTCCTACGCCGGCAGGGTTCCCTTCTCGCGCCTGATCTATCCGGTGCCGGTGCCGGGCGGATTGGGCACCCACCTGACGCTGGACCTTGCGGGCGGGGCGCGCTTCGGCCCCGATGTGGAGTGGATCGATGCGGTCGATTATGGCGTCGATCCGGGGCGACATGCCGCCTTCGCCGCGGCCGCGCGCCGGGTGTGGCCGGCTCTGGACCCTGCCCGCCTGCGGCCGGGCTTTGCCGGCATCCGCCCGAAGCTGAACGGTCCGGGATCGCCGGAGGCGGACTTCATGGTGCATGGGCCCGAGCATCATGGGCTGGACGGGCTGGTCAACCTGTTCGGGATCGAGTCCCCCGGCCTTACCGCGTCGCTGGCACTGGCCGATCTGGTCTGCGATCAATTGCGTTAATCCGCCCCGCCCCCCTCCAAAGTGGTACGGTATAACCAGAGTTGTTGTGAGCATACAGGCCAGACACCTTTGGTATTATTCAGATTGTTCCCTTGTCCCCATCCGCCACTGGTGAGACCCTGCCAGGGCGATCGGGGGAGACGATCGCAGGGGGACTTCGCCTTGAAGGCAATGATCTTGGCAGGAGGACTCGGCACACGACTGGCCGAGGAGACCTCCATTATTCCAAAGCCGCTGGTCGAGATCGGCAGCGAGCCGATATTGTGGCACATCATGAAGATGCTGCGCTCGCACGGCATCCGTGAGTTCATCGTCTGCTGCGGCTACAAGAGCCTGCTGATCAAGCGGTATTTCGAGGAATATCGCCTGCGCGCGCTGAACGTCACCTACGACCTGGCGACGTCCTCCGCCGAATATCACCAGCCCCATGAGGAGGACTGGCGGGTCACCCTGCTGGATACGGGCCTGAACACCATGACCGGCGGGCGGCTGAAGCGTGCCGCCGGCTTGCTCGATGGCGAGCCGTTCCTGATGACCTATGGCGATGGCGTCGGCAATATCGACATCACCTCGCTCACGGCCTTTCACCGCGCCCATGGCAAGCTGGCGACGGTCACCGCCGTACAGCCGACCGGGCGCTTCGGCGCGATGTACCTGACGGAGGAGGATCCGCACGTCCGCGCCTTCAAGGAAAAGCCGGAGGGCGACGGGACCTGGATCAGCGGCGGCTTCTTCATCCTCCAGCCGCGGGCGCTGGACCTGATCGACGGCGACGACACGGTGTGGGAACACGGGCCGATGAACGCCCTGACCGATGCGGGCGAACTGGTCGCCTATCGCCATCCGGGCTTCTGGCATCCGATGGACACGCTGCGCGACAAGACCGTGCTGAACGACATGTGGAACAAGGGCGCGGCCCCGTGGCGGACATGGTGACGGCGCGCCCGCGCAGCCCGCTTCCCGTTTCGGCGGGAGAACGCGCGTGAGGATGACCCAGATCGCAGGCACGGACGCGCGCCTGATCGAGCTCAAGGTCCATGATGACGAACGCGGGGCTTTCGCGCGGACCTGGTGCACGGAATTGTTCGCGGCGGCCGGCATCCTGTTCACTCCGGTGCAGGGCAACACCTCCCTGACCCGCGCGCGCGGCAGCATCCGCGGCATGCACTTCCAGCGCGCGCCCTGGCGGGATGCCAAGATCGTGCGTTGCAGCCGGGGCCGCATCTGGGACGTGATCGTCGATCTCCGCCCCGGCTCGCCCTGCTACCGGCAGCCGCACGCGCGCATATTGTCGGAGACGGACTGGACGATGCTCTACGTTCCGCCCGGCTTCGCCCACGGTTTCCAGACGTTGAGCGATGACGTGGTGGTCGAATATCTGATGGGCGAACGCTACGTTCCCACCGTCTATGACGGCTTCCGCTACGACGATCCGCATGTCGGGATAGACTGGCCGGAGCCGGTCACCTCCGTGTCGGCGAGCGACCTGGCCTGGCCTGCCTTGGCCGGCAGGGTGCCCGGTTTCCTGGCGGGTGTGCGATGAACCTGGTCGCGCCCGACGCCTTTCGCGCGATCGACCCCGAACCGCCGTTCGACCTGCATACTTTGGTGCGCAAGCTCTACCCCTTGCCGCGCAGCCTGACGGGCGACGGCGTGCGCGAAACCCTGCGTGAGATCGGGCGCCACGTCCGCCTGCGCATCCATGAGGTGCCGAGCGGCACGCCGGTGCTCGACTGGCGGGTGCCGCCCGAATGGACCATGCGCGGCGGATCGATCCGCTCGCTGGATGGCGACACGATCGTCGACTGGGCGGGCAACAACCTGCATGTGATGGGTTACAGCACACCCGTTCACGGCACGGTCACGCGGGAGGATCTGGCCGGCCACATCCACACCTTGCCCGAACAGCCGGACGCGATCCCGTACCGTACCGCCTACCATGCACAAAGCTGGGGCTTCTGCATCCCGGATCGATTGTGGGCGACGATGACCGACGACGCCTATCGCGTCGACATCGACAGCGAACTGGCGCCGGGATCGTTGACCTACGGAGAGCTGTTCATACCCGGCCACGGCGCGGAAGAGGTGGTGGTCAGCGTCCACGTCTGCCATCCCAGCCTCGCCAACGACAATCTGTCGGGCATGGTGGTGGCGGCCGCGCTCGCCGCGCGCCAGGCGGCGGGCCGGCGCAATCGGCTGGGGCTGAGGATCCTGTTCCTGCCGGCGACGATCGGCGCGATCACCTGGCTCGCCCGCAACGAGGACGTGCTGCCGCGTATCCGCCACGGGCTGGTGCTGACCTGCGTGGGCGATCCGGGACCGTTTCACTACAAGAACAGCCGGCGCGGCGCGCCGATCGACCGCGCGGTCGGGCATGTGCTGCGCCATGGGGGCCATCCCCACGCACTGCTGCCCTTCACGCCTTACGGCTATGACGAGCGGCAATTCTGCTCACCCGGCTATGACCTGCCGTTCGGCTGCCTGATGCGCGCGGTCCACGGCACCTTTCCCGAATATCATACGTCGCTGGACGATTGCGACTTCGTGACCCCGGCGGCGCTGGAGCAATCCTATCGGCTGGTCGCCGACGTGATCGACCTTCTGGACGCCGACCGCACATTGGTCCGGATCGACGGGCGGGGCGAGCCCCAGCTGGGACGGCGCGGCCTGTACCGCGCCATTGCGGGTCAGAGCGAGGCCGGCGGCGCGACCCAGATGGACCTGCTGTGGGTACTGAATCTGGCGGATGGACGCCACAGCTTGCTCGACATGGCGGAGCAGGCCGAACGTCCCTTCGCCCACATCAAGGCCGCTGCCGACGTGGCCGAGCAGGCCGGACTTTTGCGGGAGGTTGCGTGATCATGGCCAGTATCCAAATCGTCGCGCCGGGCGGGATGGCGGACGCCTCGGCCCGGCTGTCCGCCTGCCGGTCCTGCGGCAGCGCCGACCTGGTGATGGTGCTCGACCTCGGTCGGCAGCCCATCGCCAATGCCTTGGTCGATCCGGCGGACAAGGATGGCGAGCAGCCGCTGTTTCCGCTCGAACTGATGGTCTGCCGCGCGTGCAGCCTTTGCCAGGTGAGCGAGACGATCCCGCCCGGCACCCTGTTCGGCGGCGACTATCCCTATTTCTCCTCGTTCATCCCAGCCCTGTTGGATCATAGCCGCGCCCATGCCGAGGCACTGATCGCCGAACGCAAGCTGGGCCCCGCCGATCTGGTGGTGGAGGTGGCAAGCAACGACGGTTACCTGCTGCAGGCCTTTCGCGGCTCGGGCGCGCGGGTGCTGGGGATCGATCCGGCCAAGGGCCCGGCGCGGGATGCTATCGCGCGGAGGGTGCCGACGCTGAACGCCTTCTTCAACGCAGATCTCGCGCGCGAGCTGACGGCGCATGGCCACCATGCCTCCGTCATGCTCGCCAACAACGTGCTGGCGCATGTGGAGTCCATCAACGACTTCGTGGAGGGCTTCTCAATCCTGCTCGCCCACGACGGGATTGCGGAGTTCGAGTTTCCCTATGTCCGCGAGTTGATCGACCGCTGCGCATTCGACACGATCTATCACGAGCATGTCTTCTATTACTCGCTGCGGGCGCTGGAGCCGATCTTCGAGCGGCATGGCCTGCACATGAACGATGCCCTGCCGCTGGACATACATGGCGGATCGCTACGGCTGCGGGTCAGCCGCCAGCCGGGCCGTTCGCTTCGCCTGGCGCGCCTCATGGCGGAGGAGCGCACCCGCGGGCTCGACACGTTGGCCGCGTTCGAGGATTTCGGCACCCGCGTCGCTGCGGTGCGCGACGGGCTGCGCGCCATGCTGCACGACATCGTCGCGGCGGGCGGGACAATTGCCGCCTACGGCGCGGCGGCGAAGGGGGCGACCCTGTTGAACTATGCCGACCTGCCCCGGGGCACGATCCGCTATGTGGTGGATCGCAACACCCACAAGGTCGGCAAGCTGATGCCGGGCGTGATGCTGCCGATCCGCGCGGTGGACGCCCTTGCGGACGATCCCGTCACCCACCTGCTGATCCTGCCGTGGAACTTCGCGGACGAGATCGTCCAGCAGCAGCAGGCCTTTGCCGATGGCGGCGGCACGTTCCTGGTCGCCATTCCCTTTCCGCAGGCGCTGCCGGCCTGAACCGCCTGTCGCTCGACCTCCCTCCAACCAAGGTGACTGCCGATGCGCATTCTGATCACCGGAAACATGGGCTATGTGGGGCCCGTCGTCGTCGCCCATCTGCGCCAACGCCTGCCCGATGCCGAGCTGATCGGCTATGATGCGGGCTTCTTCGCCGCCAACCTGATCGGCGGCGGCACGCTGCCCGAGCATGTGCTGGCCCGGCAGGAATTCGGCGACGTGCGCGATCTGCCACCCGCTTTGCTGGCCGGGGTGGATGCGGTGATCCACCTGGCCGCCATCTCCAACGATCCCATGGGCCATCGCTTCGAGCACGCAACGTTGGAGATCAATCAGCAGGCAAGCGTCCGGCTGGCCCGGCTGGCGGCGGACGCGGGCGTATCGCACTTCGTCTTCGCATCGAGTTGCAGCGTCTATGGCTTTGCCGAAAGCGGCGCGCGGCGCGAGGACGACGCGCTCAACCCGCTGACAGCCTATGCCCGCTCCAAGATCGGGACGGAGGAGGAACTGGCGCAACTCGGCGCGGCGGGCGGGATGATCATCACCTGCCTCCGCTTCGCTACCGCCTGCGGCATGTCGCCGCGGCTTCGACTGGACCTGGTCCTCAACGATTTCGTCGCCTCGGCGCTGCTCAATGGCGAGATCAAGGTGCTGAGCGACGGGACGCCGTGGCGGCCGTTGATCGACGTTGCCGACATGGCGCTGGCGATGGAATGGGCCGCAACCCGCCAGCCCGACCAGGGCGGCCCGTTCCTGGTCGTCAATGCCGGCAGCGCGGAGGGCAATCGCCAGGTCAGCACGCTTGCGGAGACCGTTGCGCGGATCGTGTCGCACACCACCGTGTCGATCAATCGCAGCGCACCGCCGGACAGGAGATCCTACAAGGTCGATTTCGGCCTGTATGCCAGGCTGGCGCCCGATCATCAGCCACGGGTGACTTTGGAACAATCGATCCAGCGCCTGCTCCACGGCCTGATCGCGTCGGGTCACACGTCGGAGCCGTTGCTGCGCGCAGGCGCCACCCGGCTCCGCGCGCTGGAGGAGCATCTCGCCAGCGGACGGCTGACGGGGAACCTGCGGTGGAGCCGTGTTCCGCTTGTGGCTGACCCCTTGGCCGGCGCGCAGGTGGCGGCGTGACGGGGGATACTGGCTTCGTCATCCTTGGCAGCGGCATGGCCGGTTTCGGGGCGGCGAACCAGCTGGCCGAATATGGCATCCGCCCGCGCATGTACGATCAGCGTCCCCGTCCCGGCGGGCTGACCTCCAGCTTCGACCATGGTGACGGCTTCGTGTTCGACGAAGGGGTGCACATCTCCTTTACCAAGAGTGACCGGGTAAAGCAGGTCTTCGCATCCTCGGTCGCCGGCAAGTTCGAGACCGGCAAGGTATATTGCAACAATTACTGGAAGGGTCACTGGATCAAGCATCCGGCGCAAGTGAACCTGCACGGTCTGCCGACGCCGCTGGTGGTCGACTGCATCCGCGACTTCGTGGCGGCCAGCCAGATGCAGGAGCCCGCAATCGACAACTACCACGACTGGCTGATCGCCGCCTTCGGCACGACCTTCGCCGAGACCTTTCCCATGGTCTATACGCGCAAATACCATACCACGGATGCGACCAACATGACCACCGACTGGCTCGGCCCACGCCTGTACCGGCCGGAGTTGGGCGAAGTGCTGCGCGGCGCGTTGGAGCATGAACCGCTCGACGTTTTCTATGTGGACGATTTCCGCTATCCCAGCTTCGGCGGGTTCGAAGGCTTCATGCATGGCCTTTTCCCGAAGGCGGACGTGCATTGCGGCCACCGGGTGACGGGGATCGACCCCGCCGCCCGGCGGATCCAATTCGCCACCGGCGCATCGGCGGGCTACGACCAGCTCATCTCCTCGCTGCCGCTGCCGGTGCTGGTGCCGCTGATCAAGGGCGCACCCGCCGATGTCGTGGACGCAGCCGCACGGCTCGCCTGCTCGCAATGCGTGGTGGTGAATATCGGCCTGAACCGCCCGATCGAGAGCAAAGCGCAATGGTCCTATTTCTACGACGAGGATATTCCGTTCGCGCGGGTCAGCTACCGCACCGCTTTGTCGCCTTATTCCGCGCCGCCCGGCTGCGGCGCGATGCAGGCGGAAATCTATTTCAGCGACAAATATCGCCCGCTGGAGGGCACGCCCGACGACTGGATCGATCCGGCGATCGACGCACTGATCCGCTGCGGCCTGATCGGGGATCGATCCGAGATCATCCACCGCAGCGCGATCTGGATCCCGTTCGCCAACGTCATCTTCGATCATGACCGGCGGCCCGCGCTGGAGCTGGTGCAGGCGTTCCTGGAGGATGTCGGCATCGCATCGTGCGGGCGGTTCGGGCAGTGGGGCTATACCTGGACCGACGCGGCGTTCCTCAGCGGGGAGCAGGCCGCGCGGCGATTGGTCAAGGCGATGGCCGCGTGACCAGCAAGACGGCCCGGCCCCAATCCGCTCCGCTGACGGTGGTGGTGACGCCGGTCTATAATGGCGAAGCCTTCCTGCGGGCGGCGATGGAGTC
Source organism: uncultured Sphingomonas sp. (assembly GCF_934560975.1). Classification (GTDB taxonomy): domain Bacteria; phylum Pseudomonadota; class Alphaproteobacteria; order Sphingomonadales; family Sphingomonadaceae; genus Sphingomonas_I. The sequence goes on from NZ_CAKTFO010000015.1 coordinate 31,017, forward strand.
GGTCCAGGCGCAGACTTACCCCAACCTGCTCCACCTGGTGCTCGACAATGCCAGCACGGATCGCACGGCGGATATACTGGGCTCTTATGTCGACCGGGCCGTGCCGGTGATCGTGTATCGCAACCCGGACCTGCTGCCGCTCACCGACAATTGGGACAAAGCCTTTTCGCTTATCCCCGAGGAGGCGGTCTATGCCAAGTTGCTGTGTGCCGACGACATCATGCACCCGGATTGCATCGCCAGGTTCGTCGGGCTGGCGGAGGCGCATCCATCGGTGCAGACCGTGTCGTGCGAGGACGTGCATTGCGACCTGGTCCGCCGCGCCAACATACCAGCCGGGCAGACGATCGTGGACGGTGTCGCCGCCAGCCGCGCCATTCTCGACCGCACCATCTCCTGGTTGCCGTTCCAGCACCTGTTCGTACGCCTGCACCCCGCCGATCGCGCGCGGCCCTTTTTCGGGACGCACGAATATGGCGCCGATCCCTATGCCGTGGTGCGCGCGGCCTTGCGGGGCGATTTCGGCTATCTCCACGAACCGCTGGTCTACAGCCGACGCCATGCCGGCGCCGCGTCCAACAGCCTGATGACGGACGGACGTAGCCCCCTTTATGCTCGCCAGATCAACATGATGCTGCTGACTTATTTCAAGATGATGCTGGTCTTCGGCGAGCGCTGCTGGACCGAGCGCGGCTATGCGCGCGCGGTCACCTTCGCCCGGCGCAACATGGCCCGCAAGGCCCTGCTCTGGCGCCTTCGCCGGTTCGGGATGGCCTATCGCGAGCTTACGTCGGAATTGGCCCGCATCGGGGCACCGCTCCGCGGCGCGGACTATTGCGTCGCGGTCCTCGCCTGGCCGGCTTACGCGATCTGGAAACTGGGCTGGCGCACGCCGATCGGGCCGCAGCTGAGCGAGGCCGCCTTTCTGGTGCTGTAGCCGAAAGGCCTAGTCCGGTTGCGCGGTGGGCCCGTTTCGGCGCCGCCCTTACTCTGCCCGCACATGCAGACAGGGGGCGTGTTTGAAGACGGGGGATGGCGAACGACTGACCCGCCGCACCGCGGCCGGGGCGGGTATCCTGATCGGAACCCGGCTGGTCACGCGCGGGATCGATTTCGTGGCGCTGATCCTGCTCGCGCGGCTGTTGACGCCGGCCGACTTCGGCCTGGTGGCGATCGCCATGACGTTGGTGCTGATCTGCGAGGCGGTGTCCGATCTGCCGATCGCGCAAGCCGTGGTGCGGATGCCGGTGATCGACCAGGACCATCTCGACACCGCCTTCACCGTCAGCGTGATGCGGGGCGGCGCGATCGCGGCCCTGCTGTGCCTCGCCGCGTGGCCGTTCGCGATCCTCTACAACGATGTGCGACTGGTCGGTCTGGTCTCTGCACTGGCGCTGGCGCCCGCCTTGCGCGGCATCTGCAACCCCCGTTTCGCCATCTTCGCGCGCAACCTCGATTTCCGCCGGGAGACTTTGGTGGAGGTCGGCACGAAGCTTTGCTCGCTGACGGTGGCCGCCGGCCTCGCCTGGACGACGCGAAGCTACTGGGCGATCGCAGCCGGAACGATTGCAGGGCCGTTGGCGATGAACCTGATCGCCTATGCGATGGCGCCCTGGTCGCCGCGCTTCACCTTGCGGGAATGGCCGGCTTTCACCCGCTTCCTCGGGTGGGCCAGCGGCGGCCAGGTGCTGAATGCGATCAGCTGGCAGGTCGACCAACTGGCGCTCGGCCGCTTCGTCGCGCGGCAGGAACTTGGCCTTTTCACCATCGCCAGCACCCTCGCTTTTTTGCCGTTCCAGATCGTGATCCAGCAGATTTCCCGTCCGCTGGTGGCCGGCTTCGCCATGGTTCAGGACGATCCGGCACGGCAGGCCAACGCCTATCAGCTGGGAACGGCGACGTTGGTCGCGCTCTGCCTGCCGGTGATCGTGGGAATGAGCATGCTGGCGGGTCCGCTGACCATGCTGGCGCTCGGGCCCCAATGGGGGGAAACCGCGACCGTGCTGCGCTGGCTGGCGCTGGCGACCATTCCGGCGCTGTTCGTGGCTCCGGCGGGCGCGCTGGCCATGGCGATCAACCGCACCGATACCGGCTTTCGCCTGAGCAGCCTGGAATTCGCGGTGCGCCTGCCGCTGACCTGCGCCGCGGCGATGCAGGCGGGCGTCCCTGGCGTGATCGCCGCACGCGCCACCGCCACCCTGCTGATAACGCTTTATGCGATGCGGCTCGTGCGATCGATGATCGGCCTGTCCATGCGGCGGCAAATGTTGGGCTCGTGGCGAGCCATGCTCAGCAGCATCGTCATGGCAGCCGCCCTCCATCCCCTGTGGCCGGCGGGGCCCCTCACCGCGCCGCCGCTGCTGATCGCCGGAGGTTTGATGGCGAGCGCGGCGTGGGGCGCGACCGTCTATGTCTTGTCCATGCTGCTGCTGTGGCGTGCAAGCGGTCGCCCGGCGGGTGCGGAGGCGCGGCTGGTCGCGTTCGGGACGGCAATGGTGGCGCGGCTCGGCCCGCCGCAGGCGCGGCCGTCTGCATGATTACCCCGGATGCGCCAGCTCCTATCCTTCGATCACCGTTGCCGCACCCACCGCGCTCCCGCACTCTGATGGAAACGGCAGGGGGCAAAGCCGATGCTGGTTTCGGACGCGGGACAGCCACCGTCGGCATCCCGCCTTGGCCGGATTGCGGTGCGCCTGGGACGCAACTGGTCACAGGTCGACAATCCGGAGATTGCGCGGGTCGGCCTGATGCGGCTGGTGCGGGAGGACCTTCGCCGTCACGATCTCGGCCTGCGGACGCCGGGCTTCCGGGCGGTTGCGACCTATCGACTGGGCGCATGGGCACGCTCCCGGCGGTCTGCCGTGATCCGCGTGCCGATGCTGCTGCTGCACGGCATCCTGTTCCGCTACGTCCGCAATCATTACGGGATCGAGATCCACAGCAGTGCCCGGATCGGCCGGCGCCTGCTGATCGGGCATCAGCACGGCATCGTGATCCACCGCTTTGCGACGTTCGGCGACGATTGCATCATCCGCCAGGGCGTGACGCTCGGCGAGGCAGGGATCGGTCGCGACAATTTCGCGGCCGGGATCGGCCCCGTGATCGGCGCCAATGTGGATATCGGCGTAGGTGCGATCATCATCGGCAATGTCCGGATCGGTGACCGCGTCAATATCGGTCCCAATGCCGTGGTGATGACGGACGTTCCGGCAGACACCACCGTGCTGGCGCCCATGTCGCGATTGATGCCGCGCGCCGGGGCCGTACGCTCCACACCATCAGTGAAGGAGGACGCCGCATGACCGACATGGCGATCGCGCAGCCCGCCACCGCACCCACGGGGCTGCGAACCACGATCATCGAAACGCTGATCGATGTGGCGGAGGGCATGGGTGCCACCCTGCACCACCCGCTGTCCGACGACATGGTGCTGCTGGAAAGCGGGCTGGACTCGCTCGGCTTCGCCATCCTGGTCGCGCGACTGGAGGAGGAATTGGGATGGGATCCCTTCACCCTGTCCGACTCCCCGTATTACCCCACCCGTCTCGGCGAGTTCGTGGCCTTCTATGAAGCCAACCAGCCTTGATGCCCTGATCCGCCGCGCGCGCGGCGTGGGCGAGGTCGCGGTGCTTGCGCCGGGCGGTGGATGGTCGGCGGACATGCTGGCCGCCGCGGCAGTGGTTGAGCCGCTGGAACGGGCCAAGGCGGCCGGATCGGTCGCGCTCTGCTGCCATGACCCTCTCAGGTTCCTGATCGCGCTGACGGCGCTGGATGGAATTGCCGGGCGATTGCTGCTGCTGCCGGACGACCTTTCCCCCGCAATGGTCAGCGAACTCGCCGCGCGATCGCAGGTGCGGGCCATCCTCACCGACCGGCAGGATCTGGCGGACGGAGAGACGATCCACTGGACCGACCCGATCGACCGCGCTCTTTCCTCAACACCTGCAACCCCGGCCCGGACGGTCGCCACACGATGGATCTTCGCGACATCGGGCACGACCGGATCGCCCAAGCTTGTGGACCATGACTTGTCCGGCCTTTGCACCGGTGTGCGCACGCGGCCGGGCGAAGCATGGCGCTGGGGCCAGATGTACGGACCCGCGCGCTTCGCCGGCGTGCAGGTGATGGTGCAGGCCCTGGCGCAAGGCGTGCTGCTGCTGCCCGATCCGGACTGGCCGCCGGCGCGCAGGTTGGCTTTCCTCAAGGCCGAAGGCTGCACGGCCATGTCCGCCACGCCCACCCTGTGGCGCAAGATCCTGATGACCCCGGCAAGTGACGGGCTGGCCTTGCGCCAGATCACGCTGGGAGGCGAGATTGCCGATGGCGGAGTGCTGGCCGCGTTGCAGCGGCGTTTTCCCGAGGCGCGGATCAGCCATGTCTACGCCTCGACCGAGGCTGGCGCCTCCTTCGCGATCACCGATGGGCTGCCGGGCTTCCCCGCCGCCATGCTCGACCGCCCAGGCGCCGGCCCGGCGCTCAAGCTGGTCGATGGGCGGCTGTTGATCCGCTCGGCACGCGGCCGCCGCACCTATGTCGGCAGCACTGCCGCCTATGCCGACGACGAGGGCTTCGTCGATACGGGCGACATGGTGGAACAGGCCGGCGACCGCTGCCTGTTTCGCGGCCGGGCCAATGGCGCGATCAATGTCGGCGGCGACAAGCTCTACCCGCAGGAGGTGGAGGCGGTGCTGCTGGCGCATCCGGACGTGGCCTTCGCCCGCATCCATGCCCGCAGCAATCCCATCACCGGCCAGATCGTGATCGCGGAGGTGGTGGCGCGGGACGATGCCGCTCATGCCGGCACGCTCACCAGGACGTTGCAGACACACTGCGCGCAGCACCTGCCGCGCTGGAAATGCCCCGCCGCGATCCGGCTGGTGCCGCAGGTGGCCGCCGACGCCAGCGGCAAGATCGGCCGCACTGCATGAAGACGGTGCTGGTCACCGGCGCGACACGGGGGCTGGGGCTGGCGATCACCCGCCGGCTGCTCGACGGCGGCTATCGCGTGATCGCATCGGGCCGCGCGGAGAGCGAGGCACTGACCATGCTCCGCGAGCGCCATGACGGTGCCTTGCTGTTTGAACCGCTGGACCTGATGGATACCGCCGCCATTCCCGCCTTCGCCGCGATGGTGATGAAGGCGCATGGCCCGCTCTACGGCCTGGTCAACAATGCCGCGGCGGGGGTCAGCGGCATATTGGGCACCATGCACCTGAACGACATCGAGCAGGTGATGCGGGTCAATGCGACGTCGCCGATCGTGCTGGCCAAGTATGTCTCGCGGGCAATGGCAGGTGCCGGCGAAGGGCGGATCGTCAACATCAGTTCGATCGTGGCGCGGACCGGCTTTTCGGGCTTGGCCGCTTATGGCGCTTCCAAGGCCGCGATCGAGGGGTTGACCCGGTCGCTGGCGCGCGAGCTGGGCCGGCGTGGCGTAACGGTGAACGCCGTCGCACCCGGCTTCATGAAGACGGAGATGACGGCCGGGCTGCAGGGCGACAGGCTCGAGTCCATCGCCCGCCGAAGCGCGCTGCGCGATCTTGCCACGCCGGAGGATGCAGCGGGTGCGGTAGTCTATCTGCTGGGGCCCGACGCGGCGGCGGTGACGGGCACCATCATGACCGTGGATGCCGGCAGCACGGCCTGACGCCTTGTAGCTCTGGATCAGCCCGCCCGGTTGAGGCCGTGCGCCAGCGCCCACAAGGCCGCCTGCGTGCGATTGGCGACGTTCAGCTTGCGCAGGATCGCCTTCACATGCACCTTCACCGTTGCCTCGGTCACGCCGAGACGGCGCGAGATGACTTTGTTCGCCTCGCCCGCCATCAAGCATTTCAGGATTGCCATCTCGCGGTCGGACAGATCGGCGTCGACCCCGTCCAGTGTCGGCGGCGGCGCTGCCCTGCTGTTGGGTGTGTTCAGCAGATGCTGGAATATGCGCGAAGGCAACACGCGTTCGCCCAGCGCGATCAGCCGGAGCGAGATGGCGAGCTGGTCGCACGACATGTCTTCCAGCAGGATGCCGTCGACCCCATCGCCCAACGCCTCCGCAACCAGGTCCAGCGCCTGGGGGTTGAGCGTCAGCGCCACGCGCGCGTCCGGGAAACTGGCCTTCGCCTCCCGTGCGGTGTCCAGGCTTGCGCGGTCAAGCTCCCCCACCACGACGATGAGGTCGAGTGATCGCGCGACGCCGTCCATGCCGCGCAGGTCGGAAACGCTCGCGCCCGCCGCATCGACCGACAGGCTGCGCGCTTCCAGCACGGCCCGCAGGCTTTCGCGGGCAAGGTCCGTCGGGCAGACGATGCCGATGCTGGTTTGCCGCAATTCCCCCCTCCTCACGGCCTTTTGCGGCCGCTTTGTCTTTGTATGTCCGGATCAAGCCCGATCATGCATGGAAATCGGAGGCACACCATCCGAACTGGCGCCATTATGCTCGGCTTCTGCTCAAGCGGTACCGCCAAGCGGAGCGCGGCCGAACCGTCGGTCCCCTGCTGCGACTTGGGACACCCTTGTCAGTGCGCGGTGTGAACCTCGGCCGTGGTCAGCCCGATCCCGCCCGCCGCATGTCCGTTTGCCGGGTGACAGGCGGTGCCGTTCAGGTGATGCCGGGTCGCCCAGATCGCGGCCTGCGTCCGGTTGGCGAGCTGCAACTTGCGCAGGATCGTCTTCACATGCACCTTGACCGTCGCTTCGGCGATGTTGAGACGGCGGGCTATGACCTTGTTGGCGTCACCATTCACCAGATGCCTGAGGATGTCGATCTCGCGATGCGACAGCCCGGATGCCGGCTGCAGCGGCTCCCGCGGCTCGGCCATGGCGACCGTGCGGTTGCCCACCAGATAGTCGGCCACCTTGCCAGGCAGCACACGCTCGCCCAGAGCGACCAGCCGGAGCGAGCCGGCGAACAGGTCGCACGACGCATCGCTCAGGATCAGTCCGTCGATACCGCTTTCAAACGCCAGCACCATGTCGTCCATGTCGAAATCCAGCGCGGTCAAGACATGGCGAGTCCCGGGACATGCGCGATTGAGCGCGGCACAGGCATCGCGCACGCTGTCATTGGCGCCAAGGCTCATCACCACGACGTGGAGATCGTCCACGTCCTGCTCCGCAAGCTCCGCAGCGGACGAGACCGACACCTCCACCTGGAACTGCCGATCCGACAGGATGTGGCAGATACCCTCACGTACGATTTCGTTCGGAATGACAAGCCCGATTGCCAAGGTCGCATTCATTCCAGTGCCCCCTGTTGGAATGCTTCGATGGGACTTCGGTGCTTGGAACTACCACCTCTTGGTGCGCCCTTGCGTCCTCCGCCCATCCTGAAATGGTCTATATGACTCCACCGGGAGCATAATTATCGCTTAGGTTACTAATTACGCCAAACTCTGGCTTACTACATTCGGTTACAATTAATTTAACAAACCAAGTCGCGGGCAAGGCTTGTTCTTCAACCTATGTTATCGACACCAGCCTTGTAACCGCGCTCCGCCTGAACATTGGCGGCACGCCATCCCCGGACCGTGCCTTGAACAGGGCGGGATCTTTGCTGGGGCAGCCGGGCATCGAGGAATTGTGCGAGATCACCGTAAGCCTGCCCTTCGGCATATAGCCGCTGGAACAACCTCCCGGCGGCATGCTCCACCTGCCGCCGCGCGGATGCGTCGCTCAACAGCCGCACCACCAATGCCGAGAAATGGTCCGGGTCGTCGGCGATCAGCAGCCCGCCGGCGAGATGCGGGCGATCCTCCGGCTCGATCCCCAAGCTGGTAGTGACAAGCGCGCGCCCAAAGGACAGCGCCTCGATCACCTTGGTCTTGACGCCGTTGCTGCCGGATACGAGCGGCGCCACCACCACCTGCGCTGCTGCATATTCGGGCCCCAGATCGTCCACCGCACCGACCGCGACGACACCGTTGGGGAGCGTCGCCAACGCGGTCGCAACGGAGCCGATGATGCGGAAACAGGCTTCCGGCACCACCGCCACGATGGCCGGCCAGCAACGATCCAGGAACCAGCGGAGCGACTGGATATTGCATGCGGTCGCCGCACCCACGAATAGCAGCACCGGATCGGCCCCGTCCCGCCCGCTGCTGCGCGTCGGAAAGCCCATGCCGACGATTGCGGCCCCTCGGCCGGTCGCGCGGGAATAGGCTGCCGCATCGGCCTTGTTGTTGAACGTGACGAGGTCGGCGGGCGCGAGTTCCGCATAACGCCTGCTCAGCAGGTCCTGTTGCAGGCGCGCTTCCCGCTCCAGACCATTGTCCACCTCGACCAGAAATCCGCGCAAGGCCACCAGCGGGATGCCGCGTTTGGCGAGATCGCCGGCAAAGGCGCACGCACCCATGCCCAGCAGGATCGCATCGGGGCGCAGCCGGTCCAGTCGCCGTCGCAGCCAGGCCAGCTCGCCCCGGCCCGGCTCGCCGTCCCCTGCCGCCATGCCGCGCATCCTCCGCGCCGCGTTGCGGACAAGAGCCGGGAGCAGCGAGAGGTAGACACCCCGCCTCAGTCTCAACGACCCGCGCAGCATCCAGCGGTGATGCGCGCCATATGCGCCGCGCAGGCGCACCATCGGATTGGCTCGTCCGCGCGCCGTATCGGTCACGATCGACACCACGTTATGGCCGTGCAACAGCAGATAATGCCGCAGCCGTTCCAGGTACACGCCATCGCCGCCGCAGATGGTGGCGTAGGGGTAGGCTTCCACCAGCGCGATCACTGCCACCGCCGCTTACTCCGGCGTCCCGGCAAGCACCGCCAGCAACGCTGCGCGCCATGCGGCCACGAACGCTTCGGGTGTGAACCGCGCGATCGCCTGGGTCAGGCCCGCCCGGCGACGGCGGCGTTCCGCGTCCGGCATGTCGGCCAGCGCGATCATGGCGGCGGCGATCGTGTCCTCATCCTCGGCATCGACCAGCAACGCGTCGTCACCGGCTACCTCCTGGAGCACGCTGCCCCTGGTGACGGCGGGCACCAGACCGTGAGCCACCGCTTCGGCGACCGGCATTCCGAAACCCTCGAGCTTGCTTGCCAGCACGAAGCCGCTGGCATGCTCGTACAGCCACGCCAGTTCGGCTTCGGCCACATAGGGCAATAGCAGCACGCCGGGGATCGCTTCGGCTGCCTCGGCGACTTGTTCGAAACCCGGCTCCCGTGCGCCGCAGAGGACATAAAGATAGCCGCGCTCGGCCAACCCCGACCGCGCAAATGCCCGGACAGAGGCAAGCTGGTTCTTGCGGCTGCCAATGCTGCCGACCGTCAGCAGGAACGGTCCCGCGCTCAGGGCTGCCGGCGCCGACGATCCGGTACCGCGCCGCGCGCGGATCGCAGGGTAGATCACGGTGCTGCGCGATTGCGGCACGTGCGGGAAACGCTGATGGAATGCGTGCAGGGAGGCCTGGCTCACGAAGACCAGGCGCGGCTGCACGTCGGCAATCTCGCGGTAGATCGTGTCATAGGCGGCGGAGACATGCGGCTCGAACAGGTCCGGATGGGTGATCGGGCCGACATCGTGGCACAGCACCACGTCCCCGGGCCGCAGCACCACCGAGCCCACCGTGAACGGATCGAGATGCAGCAGCGCGCGCGCGGAGCGACGCCGGGGAATGCCCCAGCGGCCCTTGCTGAAGTGATGTCGGGTCTGGAGATACTGGATCCGCGCCAGCACCCGGCCGACCCATCGCTGCGGCAACCGGCCGAAATGCATCGGCCCATAATAGATCCGCCCGATCAGGTCCGCCGCCCCATCGATCAGGTCACGGCCGATGAAATATTTCCCGGTACGGTTATGTACCGCGAGGGTGAAATCGACGTCGATGCGGGTTGCGGCGCGATGCTGCCGCCACCGGGCGACGCCCCCCGAACGCGCCGGTGGCGGCTGGACGTCGACGGACCGCCCGTGCACCGCCGAAATGCTCACGATCGGGTTCCTCCCGGCCGCCCGCCCGCCTCATGCCACCAAGCCATGCATGTCCCCCCGGCAGGCTCCGCAACGGCCCGCTGGAGGCACGCTAACCCACTGCCGTCACCGGGCAGGAGCAGGCAGCAGTGTTACTACTTCGGGTGACAGCCTCCCTCCGCGCGCCGACATGCTGGCGAGGCAAGCGCCGGTCAGGCCGCGATCACGCCTGCGTCCGGCTGATCGACCGGGATCAACATCCGGTGGAGCTGCTTGGCCGGCATGGGACGGCCGTAGAGGAAACCCTGCGCCTCGTCGCAGCCAATGTCCCGTAGCCATGCCCCGATCTCTTCCGTCTCCACGCCCTCCGCGACCACGCGATAGCCCAGTTCGTGGGACAGGCGGACCATGCTGACCACCAAGGCCCGATCACGCTCATCCTTGTCCAGGTTCAGGATGAACGACTGGTCGATCTTGATCACCTTGGCAGGAAGCCGCTGGAGATAGGCCAGGCTGCTATAGCCGGTGCCGAAATCGTCGATGGCGACGCCTATCCCCGCATCGCTGATCGCCTGCAGGCAGTCGTGGGCCGAACTGCCCTCGTCCATAACCGCGGTCTCGGTAAGCTCGACCTCCACCAGGCGGCTGGGTACTCCGTGTCGCGCAATGTGTTGCTTGAGGCGATCGACCAGGTCGCTTTCGCTCAGGTTGGCCGCCGAAATGTTGATCGACATGACCCGGCGATGGCCCGCGCGGAACCACTCGCCGGCCCGGCCCAGCGCCGCGTCCAGCACCCATTCGGCCGCCGGCCGGACAAGGCCGGTGCGTTCGATCAAAGGGATGAACTCCGCGGGCGAGATGACGCCCAGTTCCGGATGCCGCCAGCGCAGCAGCGCCTCCACCCCGATGCAGGCGCCGTCGGACAGGTTTATGCGCGGCTGAAAGACGAGCGACAGCTGATCCTCGCTTTCCAGCGCACGACCGAACGCTTCGATCAGGCGCAGCCGGCGGCGGTACAAGGCATCGCTCTGCGACGAATAAACCGCCAGTTCGGACCCGGCGTCGCGCGCGTCCTGCGCCGCGCTATGTGCACCGCGCAACACGTCGGCGGGCGTGGTGCCGCCCGATGTGAAGGGCATGACGCCCACCGTGGCGGTCGTGACGAAGCGCAAGGAGGACCGCCGGCCCATCGCCCTGATCTCGCGTCTCAGCAAGGTCAGGTAATCGGACATGGCCGCCCCCGGCGGTGCCAGAAAGGCGAATTGCGTCGCTGCCACATGATACAGGACGCTCCCGGCCAAGGCGGAGCGGAGTTCGCGCGCGGCGCCGCGGATCATGTCGTCCAGCCGCGCCGCGCCCATCACCCGGATCAGGTGGCTCACCTCCTCCGCATGGGCCAGATCGACCAGGACCGCGATCCGCTCACCGCCCTGATCCCGCCCAAGATCGTCCAGATCCTCCAGGAACTGGACCCGGTTGGGCAGGTTCGTAACCGGATCGACCCGCCCATAGGCATGCTGAAGCTCGATCTGCGACATCACCATCGCCGCGAGATCGCGGAGCGACGCTGCCTCCTGGTCGGTAATCTCACGCGGTTCGGTGCCGAGCACGCACAGGGCGCCCAAGCCATAGCCGTCGCGCGTCACCAGCGGCGCGCCGGCATAGAAGCGGACACCATCGCCGGCGAGCCTGCTGCCGGCATAATCGGGATGGTTGGGCAGATCCGACAACACCACGAGTTCGCGGGTCATCGCCACGTCGGCGCAGGGCGCCTTGAACCGCGCGATATGATCGTGGGAAATGCCGACCCGGGACTTGAACCATTGCCGGTCATTATCGGTCAGCGACACCGCCGCGATCGGCAGGCCGAAGATCTGCGCCGCCATGCGGGTGATGCGATCGAAGCTCTCGCTCGGCGGCGTGTCCAGCAGCTTCAACTGCCGCAGCGCGTCCAACCGGGCCGCTTCGGCATCATGGATGTTCTCGGGCATTCCGGAGCAAATAGCTGAGGGTTGTTAACAATTCGGCAACTGGATCAAACCATTACAAACTTTTTCATCGACCGTGCAGCGGAAGGCGCCGCCGCACGGTTGAAACAACCGGGATCAGGCGGCTCCGCCGACCTGATCGAGGTAGGCACCATAGCCTTCGGCTTCCATCGCCTCACGCGGCACGAAGCGCAGGGCGGCCGAATTGATGCAATAACGCAGCCCGCCGCGGTCGCGCGGACCATCATCGAAGACATGGCCGAGGTGGCTGTCGCCATGCGCCGAACGCACCTCGGTGCGCATCATGCCGTGGCTCACGTCCCGCAGTTCGGTGACGTTGACGGGCTCCACCGGCCGCGTGAAGCTCGGCCATCCGCAGCCGGATTCATATTTATCGGTTGAGGCGAACAGCGGTTCTCCCGACACCACGTCGACGTAGATGCCGACCTGCTTGTTGTGGAGATATTCGCCCGTCCCCGGCCGCTCGGTCCCGCTGCGCTGGGTGATGTGGAACTGCTCGGGCGTCAGGCGCGCGATCGCTTCGTCGGTCTTCTGGTAGGTCGCCATCAAATCCTGCTCCTTCCCCGCCTAGATGGTGGCGCCACTCGCCCGGGAAAAGGCCGTGTTGGCTGTCTGGGCAGCCTAACGGGGGATGAGGGCTGGAATACTCGCGCCGGGGCCGATTATGCTCTAGGAAGGAGCCGGCGTTAAGCACTTGTTATTGGTTGCTGTGCAGGGGCCACGTTGTTCTCGGGGGGGAATGCGATGCTGGTCTGGCGATTATTGTGCGGCTTTCTGGTGCTCTTGCTGGGCCCCTGGTCGGCCGCGCATGCGGCGGGCATCGATCTGCGTTCGTCGACCTGCGTCGCGACGTCTCCGGGTCTGGCCATCCCCTCTCCCGCCGCGCTGGCGGGCCTGCGCTTCGCCTGCAAAGGTCAGCCCTCCCCTGCCGGCGGCCGCGACGGCTGGACGTGGCTGCGGGTCGACGGCGTATCTGCCCTGCGCGCCCTTCCTCCCGGCTGGCAGTTGCTGGTCGATCAGACCCGCTTCGACCGGATCGCCATCATAGCCGTGTCCGCCGACGGCGACAGCCAGCGGATCGTGCGTGGCGCGGAGGATCTTGCGCGCAATTGGTCGCCGGGCGGGCTGCTGCGCTTCACTGTGGATGCGCCCGGTGCCGATCTCACCGCTTTGTATATCGGCTTTTCCCGGCTCGACGATCTGAGGCTGATGCGCAAGGTGACGGCGGCGACCCCACGCCAGGCCGCGCATGACGACGCCCGATGGCTGCTGCTGATCGGTCTGTTCGTCGGCGCGCTGCTTTCGGCCTTCGCCTACAACCTGCTGATCTATACGGGGCAGCGTTACGCGTTCCAGTGCTGGTATCTGATCTGGGCGGCGTCCACCCTGGTCTATGGCCTGACGTGGACCAATGCCGCCGCCTATCTGTTGCCCGGCTTCGTGGGGCCATGGGCGGTGCGGGCCAATTTCGTGCTGGTGGGCATCATGATCGGCGCGGGCAACATGTTCCTGCTGTCCGTGCTGGAAACGGGTATGTTGCCGCGCTGGCTGCGGCGGACGGGCATCGGCCTGGCCATTGCCGGTCTCGTGCTGGGGCTGCTGGCATCTGCCGACCACCTGCTGCCGGCCGGCCGGACCGATCGCTGGATGAACTATGCGGTTCTCGGCGGTGCAATGTCCGCGGCGACCTGCCTGGCTTATGCGATCCGGCGCGGCAGCCGCACGGTATGGTTCTACATGGCCGGGTGGATGCCGGTCATCTGCGTTTTCCTGCTGAGGCTCGGCCGCAATTTTGGTTGGCTGCCCAAGAGCGACCTGGTCGACATGGCGACCTTCGCCAGCATCGCGCTGGAGTCCATGGTCCTGTCGCTGGCCATTGCGGACCGCTTCCGCCTGCTCCGCCACGAGCGTGATTGCGCCGAACAGGCGGCCCATGCGACTGCAGTTGAGAGCGACACGCTGCGCCGTGCCGCCCACAAGGATTTCCTGACCGGGCTGGGCAACCGCGCGGCGTTCCAGATCGGGCTGCAGGCGCTGGTGGAGCGCACTGCCGCCAGCGGATTCAAGCTGTTCCTGATCGATGTGGACCACCTCAAGGCCGTCAACGACCGGCTCGGCCATGATGGCGGCGATGCGCTGATCCGCCATGTCGGCGCCTGCCTGGCGGCCGCGGCCGGGCCGGAGGGCCAGGTGTCGCGCATCGGCGGCGACGAATTCGCGGTGCTGCTCCCTCTCGACCGGCCCGAGCGCGCGCAGCAGGTCGATCGCGCCCTGGACGGCATCCAGGATGCGGAATGGAATCATGCTGGCCGTACCTGGTGGCTATCGCTCAGCATCGGCACCGCGCGCTTTCCCTGCGACGCCACGGACATCGACACCCTCTACAAGAATGCCGACCTGGCCCTCTACCGCGCCAAGCGCGCCGGACGGCAGCAGCGGCATGCCTATGATCCCAGCCTGCGCGCCATGATCGACCGCGATGCAGCCTTCATCCGCGATGCCCATGCCGGATTGGAGCGCGGCGAGTTCAGCCTGCATTACCAGCCGATCGTCGATCTGGGCAGCGGGCGGATGATCGGGCATGAGGCACTGTTGCGGTGGCAACATCCCGACCACGGTCTGCTGACGCCGGCGATCTTCGGCGACATCCTGGCCGAGGGTCGGATGGGCGAGCAGTTGCAGGAACATGTGCTGACTCTCGCCATCGCCGCATTGCAGGATCGGCCCCATGCCGCCACTTTCCTGTCGGTTAACTTCACGGCAGCACAGCTGCGCGGCACCGCCGCCGCGCAACGCCTGATCGACAAGCTGCGCGCCGCCAGGATCCCGCCCGAGGCCCTCTGCATCGAGCTGACCGAGGGGATCGTGCTCGGCCTGCCGGCGGAGGATGTCACGTCGGCGTTGCACCTGCTCCATGAAGCCGGCGTGCGTATCGCGCTTGATGATTTCGGTACCGGCTATGCCTCGCTGATCCACCTGAAACAGATTCCGGTCGACACGCTCAAGATCGACCGATCGTTCGTGTTCGGCCTGCTCGAAGACGGCGGGCAAAGCGAGGCGATCGTGCGCGCCATCATCGGCCTGGGCACAGGTCTGCACAAGACGGTCGTTGCGGAGGGAGTGGAGACGGAGGCGCAGCGGCTGCGCCTGCGCGAACTGGGCTGCGAATTTGGCCAGGGCTATCTGTTCGCACGCCCGTTGCCGTTGCTGGCCGACGCGCCGGTGATGGACCGTGCGTCGTTGATGGGCCTGCGTTCCGCCTGATCCGGGGCCGTCCCGGACACGCCCGGGCATCGTTTGCCGCCCTGCCTGCCGCTCACCTGGTCAGGATGGCACAACATGCCGGACGTGGTATGTTGCGCGGAATGAACCTCCTCAAGCCTGTGCAGGCCGCAATCCAGAACAGTGTCTGTGCAACGCCGGACGTCGACTTCGTGGTCGTCGATGTGGAGACCGCCTGTGCGCGGGTCAGCAGCATCTGCCAGATCGGCATCGTCGGCTTTCGCGACGGTCGCGAGGTTTTTGCCTACGAGACCATGGTTGATCCGTGCGACGAGTTCTCGCCCTTCAACACCCGGATCCATGGCATCAGTTGCGACCATGTCGCGGGCAAGCCGACCTTTGCCCACATCCACGACGTGGTCCACGGGCATCTTTCCGGCCGCGTCACGGTGGCGCATTCCCTGTTCGACAAGGGCGCGCTGGCGGCCGCTTGCCATGTTCATGCGCGACGCACTATCGACACGACTTGGCTGGACAGCGTGCGCGTCGCCAAGCGGGCATGGCCCCACCTCGCCAGCCATCGGCTGAACGTGCTCACTCGCTTCCTGGGGCTGCGTCACAAGCATCACGATGCGCTCAGCGACGCGCGCGCGGCCGGCATGGTGATCGTCCGGGCGATCGACCATACCGGGATCGATCTGGCTGGCTGGCTTAAGCCGGCAAACGACCGCAGCGGCCCCGCGCCCGAGCCCGCGCCGGACGGGCCGCTGCGTGGGCAGCGCGTGGCGATCCTCGGCGGGTCGCGCGACGGAAACCTCGCGCACTGGCTGGCGCGAGCGGGAGCGCGCATCATGGCATCGGTCGGGACGACCACGACCATGCTGGTGATCGACGGCAACCAGCCTTTCGGCAACTACGTCCAGGCAAGCGCCCCCCACCGGCGGGCAGAGGAGCTGCGTGCCGCCGGATCCGGGCTGGAGATCGTCAGCGAGGATGAACTCCGCAGGCGCGTGGGCGGCGATCCCGACCGCTGATCCGGATCGCAGCCAGCCGAGCCGGCGCCTGCCTCCCTCACCCCAGTTGCCGGGTTCGCGCGCAGCCCGCGAGAAGCCCCGTAATGTCCTTGCGCTCCTGGGCGAGGGCTTGGCGCAGCGTGACAGCCAACTCGCACGTCGCGGCCTTGAACATCACCCATTCGCCGACGACGTCGCGGCTCGTCCAATGCCGCACATAGTCGATCAACGCCTCGTGCCGCCCGGTGCAGAGCCACATCAACTCGCTCGCCTGGCTGGCGCGTTCGGCCGATCCGTAGCGGATCGTGGGTTCGAAGATCTCGGTACGCTTGAACAGCTGATATTCCCGGCTTTGTTGCGCCAACGTCCAGCGCGCAATCGAGAGCGATCTCTGCACAAGCTGGGGCTCGCCCTCGACCAGGCGGATCGCGTGACCGAAAGTCTCCAGGATGGCCGCCTGATGCCGGTGCAGTTGTGCAAACGCTTCGGAGGTGATCATCCGTGTCACATGCACCGGCCATCCTTACCGGCTTGTTAGCGGCGGCGAGTAGATACTGTTTCCTTTCAATATGTTATTGGCAACACCGACCCAGCGGACGGCTCCCGATCACCGACATCGCGCCCGCTGCGCACCGGGCCCCCCGTCGAAGCCTTCGGAAGAGCAAGACCTTGCCGCTGTGGACGTAAGGGCCGTCCGCCATGCTGCGGAATGCGACGGTTTTTCAATTTGTTACCGAAACCCGGAGCAGGCGCGCGGCGTTTTGTAGCGCGGGAGGAGCCGGATGCCCCGGCTTTGTACGGGGATTGTCACCATGTGCCATGCGCTGATCATCGAAGATGAACCATTCATCGCCTTGGGCATCCAGGATTTGCTGGAAGAACAGGGCGTCGACACGGTCGACATAGCGGCCACCGAAGACGAGGCGGTCCATTCGGCATTGTCCCGCCAGCCCGACCTCATCACCGCCGACGTCACCCTGCTGGACGGGAACGGGCCCGCAGCCGTAGGCAAGATCCGGGACGAGTTGGGCGAAATACCCGTCATCTACATTACCGGTACGCCCGACCGGATCCCGTCCCTGCCGCGCTCATCCGCGATACTGATCAAGCCCTTCTCGGCGGGCCTTTTCAGGAAGACCTTCGCGGAGGCGGTCGAGGGAGAAGCAAGCGGCTGTTGACGCTCCTGCCAGCGCATCCGACCGCGCGCGAGCCTCCTTCAAAGGGCCATCGCTTTCTGGGCCGCTCATGCCTGGATCTGCCAACTTCCCCAAAGTGAATGTCGGCTTCATCATCGCATCGAGCGTCCACCATCGCGCACTGGCCGACTACAGCGCGGCCGATGTCGACAAGGCGATCGCCTCGGCATGATCCCCGCATTCCGGGGCGGTGACCGCTCCGGAGCGCAGTGCGAGACAGGCGGAAGAGGCTGGGCCCGGCGGCGCGGATGGGGGAGGCGACATTCTACCCGAAGGCCGACCCACCCTCTTCCGGCGAACGCTCCGGCAAGCGCCAGCCCTCCGTCGGTGAGGTCGGAGGCTGGCGTGCAGAGCAAGCATGTAGGCTTCACATATCCGCGGCCGTTGGACGCACGATCACCTCGTTGATGTCCACGCCATCGGGCTGCTCGATCGCATAGCGGATTGTGCGCGCAATCGCGTCGGGGGTGAGGGATTTCCGCCGCCAGTCCTTCAACGCCGCGGCGACCGCGGGATCGGTGATGTCGCTGCCGAGTTCGGTCGCGGTGACGCCCGGCGAGATAAGGGTCGAGCGGATCTCGTCATGCTCCTGCCGCAGACCCTCGGTGATCGCGCGCACCGCATGCTTCGTGCCGCAATATACGGCGGCCGTCGGCAGCACGAGGTGGGCCGCCACGGAGGCGACGTTGATCACGTGCCCGGTCTGCTGCGCAACGAAGCACGGCAGCACCGCAGCGATGCCGTTCAGCACGCCGTGAATGTTCACGTCGATCATCCACTTCCACTCGTCGCGCTTCAGCGCGGCCAGCGGGGAGAGCGGCATCACGCCGGCATTGTTGACCAGCACGTCAACCCGCCCGAACCGCGCCTCAGCCGCTTCGACGAAGGCGTCGAAGTCGGCACCGTCGGTCACGTCGAGTTCGCGCCAGGCGACGGTTTCGCCCAGCTCGTCGGCCAGCGCCTTCAGCCGATCGCCGCGGCGTGCGCCGATGAACAGGCGCGCGCCCGCCGTCGCCAGTTCGCGCGCGGTCGCTTCACCGATGCCGCTCGATGCGCCGGTGACCAGAACGACCTTGTCGATGATCCGCGTCATGATGCTTCCTTTCACGTGGAGTGTGACGACATCCACATGGCGCACCGGCAGCGGCAGGCAGTAGAGCGATCGTCTGAACCTGTTGCACGATCCTCCAGATCCGGATGCCGCCCGCTTGCGGGATCGGCCAAGCTGGTCGATCACCGCATCCATGGAAAAGATCGCCGAATTCGCGCAGGTCATCGCCCGCCAGGTGCGGGGATCGGGTATTTGCAGCACGGCAATGCCGCGCGTGTCGCTGATCCGCGCCGATCGACCCAGCACGCCGACGCCCGCCGTATATGAAGCATCTTTGTGCCTGATTGCCCAGGGGTCGAAGCGGGTCTCGATCGGGGAGCACAGTCTGATCTACGATGCATCGCGTTACCTGCTCGTCTCGGTCGACCTGCCGCTGGTGGGGCATGTGCTGGAAGCGAGCCCGGACCGGCCCTATCTCTGCTGCAAGATCGACCTCGATCCGGCGCTCCTGACCGAGTTGATGATGGCGGAGGGCGTCACCGTGGCGCGCACCGACCTGCCGGTGTTGGGCACCTACCCCGGCGACCCGGACCTGATCGACGCCGCCTGCAGGCTGGTACGACTGCTCGACCGGCCCGAGACCATCGACGCACTCGCCCCGTTGATCGAGCGCGAGATCCTCTACCGGCTGCTCACCGGCCCGCACGGACCGATGCTGCGCCACGTCGCCACTGCGGGCAGCCACCTCAACCAGGTAAGCCGCGCGATTGCCGCGATCCGCCGACGCTTCGACGGACAGATCCGCATCGAGGAAGTTGCGGCGGAAGCGGGCATGAGCCCCTCCTCGCTCCATGCGCATTTCAAGGCGATCACGCGCATGACGCCCCTCGAATATCAGAAGCAGTTGCGGTTGCAGGAGGCGCGCCGCCTGATGTTGGCGGACGGCGCGACGGCCGGCACCGCGGGCTTCGCCGTCGGCTATGAAAGCCCCTCGCAGTTCAGCCGCGAATATCGACGCCTGTTCGGTGCCCCGCCACGGCAGGACATCGAACGCCTGCAAACCGTACCCGGCGCTGCCATGGCGCTTTAGCCGCAGATGACATCAAGCCGGCGCGGAGCAGCCGTCGCACGAACGACAGGAAGAGCCCGAAGACGGCTGATGCCAGTCCCGCGCTCGGTTTCTCGCGCAAAACCGCTCAGCCACTCGCGTGGCCGGCCTGTGACCGGCAAGGACCGGTGGTCAGCCAACACCCGCCGCCTCGGGTTTTCAGCGCAGCCAGACAAGCCCGCTGCTGAAATCGCGGCTGCGGACCACCCATGAGCAGGATACCGCGCAGTTGATCGCCGCCAGCCAGGTTGCGCGACCCATTACGAAACGATCGCCGCCGCAAACGGCTATCGGCGTGCGGGGGGGAGGTGCGGCGTGACCCCGCCCATCCTCGCCGCACCAGGCTGTCAGGTCGAGTAGAGGCTGAACAGCGAATGCGCCCGACCTGCTGTTGCTGCGCGTCCGGGTCGATGATGCGGTGGGAGGGTCGCCTCGTCGGTCGCCCGCTGAACAGCACCGTGCCGAGCGTCAGCGGCAAAACCTTGATCCCGGACGAGGGCTCAGGAGGCGCGCGCGACCTGGAACCCCGCAAAGGACTGGCTGACGGGCATCAGCTCCAGCCGGTTGACGTTGAGGTGCGGCGGCAGGCTCGCGATCCACAGCACGGTGGCGGCGATATCCTCGGCGGTCATTGGATCGGCCCCCGTATACAAGGTGTCCGACGCGTGCTGATCGCCGCCGGTGCGGACCAATGTGAACTCGGTTTCGACCATACCAGGATCGATCGCGCTGACGCGCACGCCGGTACCGTGGAGATCGACGCGCAGGTTGAGCGTGAACTGCTGCACGAACGCCTTGGTCGCGCCGTACACATTGCCGCCCGCATAAGGATAAGTGCCGGCAACCGACGCGATGTTCACGATACCCCCCTTACGTTCGATCAGTCCGGGGAGCAGCCGATGCGTGATCGCCACCAAAGCGGTGACGTTGGTGTCGATCATCGTCCGCCACTGATCGAGGTCGGCCCGCTGCGCCGGAACCGTACCGAGTGCCAGGCCCGCATTGTTGACGAGCAGGTCGATCTCCCGGAAGGCTTCGGGCACGGCAGCAAGCGCATCCGCCAGCGCGGCTTCGTCGCGTATGTCGAACACGGCCGGATGGATCAGGTCGCCATAGGTTTCCTTCAGCGGGGCGAGCCGATCGGCGCGGCGGCCGGTGGCGATCACCTGCCAGCCCGCGCCCGCCAATGCCCGTGCCGTGGCCTCGCCGATGCCGGAGGTGGCACCGGTTACAATTGCAGTCTTCACACGCATTCTCCGTGGCTTTCGTCGGTTTCAGATGGTCGCTGTGGCCGCCGACGCAGCATCAGCCGTGGATATCGTCGAACCAGGCAGACGCAAAGGGGCCAGTAGCCCGCGATGGTGATGCCGGCGAGCAGACCCCTCCTGCTGCCTGCTGCCTGCTGCCCGCTGCCTGCTGCCTGCTGCCCTGTGGCTACGCAGGCAAAGCATCAGGCGACCTGACGGGCTGGAGCAGGCTCGCACCGAAGGGCGCGCCGGCACATCGCGCAGCAGCGACAACAATTGACCGCCCTTCCGTACGATCCCCGCCGATAGGGCGTGTCGGACAGCACGATGTGTGTAATGCCGGGGTCGCGACACCGGCGAAGCGACTTAGCGACTTCGACAGCCGGACCTACCAGCCACGTCGTTCGCCCCGCGGTCACTGCGGCCTGGCGCGGTGTAGAGGGTGTCGCCGGTCACCTCGCCACGCGCGTGAAGATCGAGCGGCCGTTGCTGACCCGCTGCCGGAGTCCGGCGCCGCTCATCCACCCTGCTTGCCTCGGCGGCCATCTGGTCAACCTTCGCAACCGCATCGGCCCGGGCCTGTTCGGACGTGTCGCGCACGAGGATCGTGATCCGCAACCCGAACGCCAGCGGCGACTTCGGCGTGATCGTCCACGGTGCCGTCATCATCGTCGAGAATGCGCTACGCCACCTCACCGAGCGGCAACAGGAGGAAGGGCGCCTCGTGACGCTTGAGGAGCGTCTGGAGACCACCACGGCGTCCGCCAGGGAGATGATCCGGCCGACCGTCTACGACCAGCTCATCATCTTCCTCGTCTTCGTGCCGCTGCTCACCTTTCCCGGCGTCCAGGGCAAGACGTTCTCGCCGATGGCGACCACGCTGATGGTGGCGCTCGCCTGCGCCTTCGTCCTGTCGCTGACCTTCGTCTCCGCGATCATCCGGTCAGTCGGCCTTGCTCCGTCGCACGCTCTTCCGAAGCACGTGCGAAAGTTGCTCGACCGAGTAGGGCTTGTGCAGCAGCTCGAAGCCGTGCTGGCCGTTTTGCGCCAACACGTGACTGTAGCCACTGGTGAGGATCACGGGCAGATCGGCATGGAGCCGCCTTATCTCCTGCCCCATCTCCAGCCCGTTCATGCCGGGCATGACAACGTCGGAGAACACCACGTCGAACTGACTGCGATCCTTGCGCAGCAGGCTTAGCGCCTGCGCCGCGTTCGTGGCGAGCACGCATCGGTAGCCTAGCTCCTTGAGCGCCTGGGCGGCGAACTCGCCGACCTCCTCGTTGTCCTCGACCAGGAGGACACGCGCACCCTCGCCATCGAAGGGCTCCGGCTTCGCCTCCTGTTCGATCTCCGCTTCGGCATGGCGCGCGCGCGGCAGGTAGAGGGTGAACGTCGACCCTTCCCCCACGACACTTTCCACCCGGATGTCGCCGTCAGACTGCTTGGCGAACCCGAATACCTGGCTGAGCCCCAGCCCGGTGCCGTGGCCCGGCCCCTTGGTGGTGTAGAAGGGCTCGAAGATGCGCTCCATCTTCTTGAGATCGATCCCGCTGCCGGTGTCCCGGATCGTGATGGCGACATAGTCCCCGCTCACGGGGGGATGAGCGCGGGTTGCGGGTATCCCAGACACTGGCGCTACCAAAATCGTAAGATCGCCCTGCCCGTCCATCGCATCGCGGGCGTTGACGCTCATGTTGATGACGGCGGTGTCGAACTGGCCGCGATCGGCCACAACGAAGCAGGGCTCGTCCGGCGTTGCGATCGTGAAGGTGATGCGCGCGCCCACCAGAGTCCGCACGATAGTACCGACCTCCTCGACACTGGCACCACTGTCGAACGTCGCGGGCGCCAGCGCCTGTCGACGCGCGAAGGCCAACAATTGCGCGGTAAGCCTGGTCGCACGATCCGCCGTTTCGCCGATCGCGTCGATGTAGCGGGCCCGTCGATCGTCCGAGAGGCCGGGGCGCCGCAGCAGGTCGACGGAACCGCGGATCACGGTCAGCAGGTTGTTGAAGTCGTGCGCCACCCCGCCGGTGAGCTGGCCCACCGCCTCCATCTTCTGCGCCTGGGCGAGCTGGGCCTCCGTTTCCTTGCGCTCGGTGATGTCGAACACGACGCCGGACATGCGGATCGGGGTGCCGGCATCGTCATAGGCCATCCGGCCCTTGGCGGTGATCCAGCGTTCGTCGCCGTCGACGGTGTCGATCGGGCACTCGAACTCGAGGTTGCCGGTCTCGGCCGCCTGCTCGAACGTGGTCGCGATCCGGTTCCGGTGTCCGGGCTGGACGTGCGACAGGAACGCCTCGACGTTCCAGTCGGCGAGCAGAGCCTTATAGCCGAAGATGCGATCGTGACGCAGCGTCCGCCGGGCGTCGCCGGTCGCCAGATCGATATCCCACCCGCCCATATCGGCCGCCGCAAGCGCGACTTCGAGGCTGGTGCGGGCGGCTTCCAGGTCCTGCGTCCGATGGGCGACCGTGCGTTCCAGGTCGGCGTTGAGCGTGTGGAGTTCCTCCTCGCTTTCGCGGCGTCGCGTGTCGTCGATGGCGACCTTGATGAAGCCCCGGCTGCGGCCCTCGGGATCGGCCAACAGCGGATGGACCGACCCGTTCAGGAAGACTCGTCCGTCGCTTTTGGTCAGATGCCACCGCTCGTCATTGGAGCAGCCGTCGCGTGCCGCTCCCTGCAACTCCTCTTCCGGCACACCGGTCGCCTGATCCTCCGGGACGA
Organism: uncultured Sphingomonas sp.; assembly: GCF_934560975.1. Lineage (GTDB taxonomy): Bacteria > Pseudomonadota > Alphaproteobacteria > Sphingomonadales > Sphingomonadaceae > Sphingomonas_I. Next base: position 54,491 of record NZ_CAKTFO010000015.1, read on the forward strand.
AGAGCATGGCAGCGTTCTGCCCGATCACCTCATCGGCCGACCAGCCGAACGCCGTCTCGGCACCGAGCGACCAGCTCGTGATCGTCCCGGCCGCGTCGGTCGTCAGAATAACGAGATGCCGGCCGGTCTCCTTGACCAGACGCAGCTGTTCCTCGCTCTCCTTGAGAGCCGACTGAAGCTCGATCAGATCGGTGACATCGACGCTGCCGCCGGCGAGCCGATCCGCACCCACCGGACGGCCGGTGTTGCGCAGCCAGCGGTAGCAGCCATCGGCTCGGCGGAACCGGCATTCATAGGCATAGGGCTGGCGCGACGTGTATGCCTCGACATAGGCGACCACGTACCCTTCGAGATCGTCGGGATGGACGAAGGAGGACCAGCCCATCTCCTTGATCTCGCCGAAGCTGACCCCGAAGAAGTCGAGATAATGCTGGTTGACGAAGGTCACGCCGGTGGCGTCCGTCTCCCAGATCAGGATGGGTGCCGCGTCGCCCATAACTCGCAAGTGCCTGCCGGCGTCAAGCTCGGCACGAAGAGCGGCGTTCTCGGCCCGAAGCCGGGTAATCTCGTTGGTTTCCACGGTTTATGCGCTCTGGGCTGGTCGCATGTGGTTGCGATGTTCGATGAATTGCAGCTCGCGTTCGAGCAGCCGCAGACCGGCGCAAACGACCTCGCTGAGATTGCCGCAGCGACCAGACGCAAGCATCCGCTCGGCGACATCGTGCAGCTCGGTACCCAATGAGGTGGTGACACATTTGCGCGTGTTCATACCCAGCCCATGCCGCGTATGACCAGGTATAACAAGCTGCTGCCTACGTCGATCCTCGGGGGGTAAGCGGGCTCATTAGCCGTTCCCGAAACACCATCGTTGTGGGAACGCGCGCATGGAGAGCGACACGCTCCCCCGCCCGTCGCGGACTTAGGCCCCGGAGATTGCTTGCTCGACCATCTGGCGGAGCGGCGTGGTCGGGCGGCCGATCAACGCGCTCAACTGGCGGCCATCGTCTTCCAGACCGCCCCGCGAGGCGCTCACGTCGGCGTCGGCGATGAGGTCGGCCACCTCGTCGGGCAGGCCCATGCCGATGAGCGCGCCCTTGAAGTTCGCCACGGCCATGTCCTTGTAGACCACCGGCTTGCCGGCCACCTCCGCGATCGTCACGGCAAGGTCGGCCAGCGTATAGCCTTGGTCACCGGCCAGTTCATAGGTGTGGCCGGCATGACCGTCGCTCGCCAGCACCACGGCAGCAGCCTCGGCATAGTCGATGCGCGCAGCGGTCCAGAAACGACCCTCGCCAGCGCACCCCAGCACAGCGCCGTACGCAAGCGCGGGCGGCACGGAGGCCATGTGGTTCTCCATATACCATCCATGCCGCAGCAGCACGAACGGGATGCCGGAGGCTTTCAGCGCCGCTTCCGTTCTCCGATGATCCTCGCGCAACCCCAAGGGCGAGGTGTCGGCATGGAGCAGGCTGGTATAGGCGAGCAGCGTCACGCCTGCCGACCTGGCGGCGGCAATGACGTTGCCATGCTCGGTCACGCGATCGCCCGTCGAACTGGACGAAATCAGCAGCAGCCTGCCGATGCCCGCGAAGGCGGCCGACAGCGTGTCGGGCTGCGTATAGTCGGCAACGCGAACCTTGATGCCTTGCGCGGCGAACTGTTTTGCCACCGCGTGATCGGGTGAGCGGACGCCTGCCACGATGCGGTCTGCCGGCACCCGCTCCAGCAGCTTGCCGATGACGATGCGCCCGAGTTCGCCGGTCGAGCCGGTGACGAACAGGCGCGGGAGGCTTCCGCCCGCTTCTTGCTCCCGTGCCATCTTCGACCTCACCCGGCCGTATGCGCCGTGATCGTGTAACCGAACGGGTCGCGGAACGCGAAGTAGCGCCCGAACGGCCCGTCCTTGGGCGGGAAGACGATGGGTGTGCCATGCTCGACCAGTTGGGCGTGCAGCGCATCAGCATCGTCGCAGCCGAACCAGAGGGCGACGCCTTCGCCCAGTGCATCCGTGTTCTTCAGTTCCGCGATTGGCGTGCGGACGGCGAACGAAACCGGGCCGGTATCGAACACGACGGCACCCGGCGGGCTGTGGGCCGCGAGCTTCAGCCCGACGACCTCGTTATAGAAGGCGCGTGCCGTGTCGAGGTCATGCGTCTGGATGCTGATGAAGTCGGGGCCGATCAGATGGGCCATGGCTTGCTTTCCTTTCAGGGAGCAGCAGGTTATCAGTGGGCTGACACCTATATAAGGGCCCTGACATGTCAAGCCAGGAAGCGGCTGCGGCGATGGATGATCCGTTCGCCACCATCGGGTTCGCGCTCAAGATGGCGCAGCAGACGCTGCGCACGCACATGGACGCTGCGCTTCAGCGGATTGGGCTGACGACGCCGCAATATGCGGTGCTGAACTTTCTGATGGTCGAGCCGGGCGCCTCGAACGCGGCGCTGGCGCGCCGTTCGTTCGTCACCCCGCAGACGATGCAGGGGATCGTCGTCGCGCTGGAGCGTTCAGGCTTTATCGTGCGGGCACCGCACCCCGATCATAAGCGGGTCCAGACGACAGAGCTGACGGATCGCGGTCGCGAGGTGCTGGCGGCGGCCACCGGGATCGTCGCCGGCGCGGAGGCGCGGCTGCGAGAGGCTTCGGCTCCGCTCGATCCACAGTCCGTGGCCGCGATGCTGCTGCGCATGGCCGAGGCGCTTCGCTGAACGACGGTGGTAGCGGTTGCGGGGCAGCCTCTCAGTCCATCAGCTGCACGTCATCGCAACTGCGCGCTTCCCTGAACTTCGTTCCCATTCGGCACACGACTGGACAGCTCCGTCATCATGGCAGGTGCTTGATGATGGATTGGGCTGCCGTGCGAGGGAGAGACGCGAAGTCCGGGTGATCCGCTGTGAACAATTTCGATGTTGCAACCGTGGCACCGCAATAACCGAAGATGCCTCGGCCGATCTGGGCCTGCATCGCCTCGCGATAGCCACGCTTGGCGTAGGTTGCGGCATCGGCGCCTCCCAGTGCGATCAGATGCACCTTCAACCGGCCGAGTTTCTTGACAAGGCCCTGTTCGGGGTCGGCGTCAAAGGCCCATCCCGAGACGAATACCCGGTCGATCCAGCCCTTGAGCAGCGCCGGCATCGACCACCAATAAACCGGGTAGACCAGGACCAGATGATCGGCGCGATCGATGCGTTGCTGTTCGTCGCGCACATCGTCGGGTGCGGGTCCATCCGCCGCAAAGGCGGCGTGATCGGCCGGACCGAATACCGGATCGAAGCCCTCGGCGGCGATGTCGGCGAGTTCGGTCCCGATCCCGCAGCCATCGAGCGCTTCGATGATCGCTGTGGAAACCGAGCGGGTCAGCGAAGAGCCGGCGGGGTGCACCATGACCACCAGCGCGCGCGTGGCGCCGTTTTCCTGCTCAAGACGAGTCATGCGAGCGGCAGCGCCATCAGTTGTCCGCCCTCCTGCGTGAGGCGTCCGAGATAGTTGGCGTGGTCGAGGACCTGATAGGGGAAGAACAGCCCTGCTGGCGTGGCGGGTTCGCCATCCAGTCCCGCGAGGCGTTCCAGCACCATGCTGACGCCGAGCGCCGTCAACGGCGCCGCCCCGCCTGGGTGGACGACGGCGTGGCGGCTGCGCAGCAGCGCGCCGCTCGCGTCGAGGCCGGACAGCTCGATGATGATCTCGGTCGACTTCGTGCCGCCCGCACGCCGACTGGAACTAACCCCCGTTCCGATCGCGAATACGACATCGCTCGCGCCCGTGACCGCCGCGAGGCCGGCAATGTCGATCGACGAAAAGCCCGCCGCCGGGATCACGGTGCCATCGATCGCCTGGAACGCGCACTGCGTATCATCCTTCTTGCGCCAGACGAAGGCACCGTCCTGTCGTGCCAGGACAGAGGGCATGACCGACGCAAGGCGCTCGAAATCCTCCGCAACTGCGGGGCCGCCCTGATCCTCCTCGTCCACAAGCGCACCGATCTTGATGGCGTCAAGACGGGCATAGGGCTTGGCACAGGCGAGTGTCGCGATGGTGGTGGCCCCGACAAGCCACTCATAGCCGAGTACGGTCGCCGCTGCATCGGGACGCTGCATATGGATCGCAACCTCTGGTGCGACCTCGTAAATCCCGGACGAAATGCCGAGGTGCGCGATCCCGCGAGCATGGGCGTAGCGCAGGCTCGCCAGCCTTTCATCGGCATAGAGGACGGCCATGGCTCCGATCCGCCGATCGCCAAGACCAAGATCGTCGGCATGCGGGTCGATCATCACCGCCTCCGCATTGCCCAGCGCGCCAGCGACACGCTGCGCCTTTGGCTCATTTCGCCCGCCGATCAGCAAGGGGAGATCGGGATGCCGGGCGCGCAGGGCCTTGGCGGTGAGCTGGCCGATCTGGCCGGTGCCGCCCAGGAGGAGGATGGGTAGCAAGGACATTGACGCTCTCCTGCCGAAATCAGTAAGCTACGAACGGTAGGCGTGATTAAGCTACCTTTGGTAGGTTTTGCAAGCGGGTTTTCCATGCCGTCAGTTTCAGGTGCAGCTTCCCCGCAACGGGGCCGAAGGCTTCCCAAGGCCGATCGGCATCAACAACTGCTCGCCACGGCTCTGGAGGTGATCCGCACGCAAGGGGCCGATTGTCTGACACTCGGGCATCTGGCGACTTGTGCGGGTGTGTCGAAGCCGGTGGTGTACGACCATTTCGGCTCGCGATCCGGCCTGCTGATCGACCTGTATCGGTGGATCGACAGCGAACGGATCGAGGCATTCCGCCAAGCGATGGCGGCTGCCGGCAAGGACCGCGATGAGACGGTCGCATGCCTGGCAGATGCCTATATCCGTTGTGCCGCCGATTTGACCGGTGAATTCCACATCGTGGGTGCGGCGCTAACCGGGAGCCCGGAAAAGGCGGAAGTCTATGACGAACTGCTCGACCAGTCCGTCGCGATGTTCGTGTCCGTGCTACGACCGTTCAGCGAACTGTCCGCAGACGCCGCCATGTGCTTGTGCATCGGCCTGGTCGGCGCGGGGGAAGGACTGTCGGCCGCGATCGTACGTGGCAAACTTGCCGAGGCCGATGCCATCGCCACGTTTGCAGCTATCATCAGGGGCTCTCTGCCATAGCCGCACCGAGCCCAGCTTTCCCGATATTCCATCGTTCGTGAGAAGGGCGGCGCTGGTCCGGACAGATAGCGCAATTAGGTGAACGTCTACCATTTCAGATGCGGCGTCCGCTCCGCAACAGCGTCCACTGTTTCAAGAGAACCGACACTGTGTGACGGTTCTCTTGAAAAATCGGGCAACAACGAGCTTCAGCCTGGGCAATTCGTGACGCTCTGCTTACTGAGGAAGGTTGATCTGCTGGATTGAGAAAATCCGCTCAGGTTTTCGGTTGATCCGGCGAAACATCGGTCTTGAGGACCGTTGCTAGTCGCTTCGATGCTTCCAAGTCGGCTCCGCCGCCCTGGTACGTCACGCTGAACAAGGTTCTGCCATCTGCCCCCCCAAGAGCGCACGCGATCGCGCGACCGCCGCATCGAATGCGGTCCGTGATCGTGCCGTCCGCACGAATGCGGACGACCTCGCCCGTCTCATAACCGGCAATCCAGATGCCGCCAGCGGCATCGATGCAGATGCCGTCCGGCTGCTGGTTGCCAAGCTCGGCGTAGATACGACAGTTCGACAGCGTGCCGTCGGCTGCCCGATCATAGGCCAGCAGCCGCGATGCCCAGGTCTCCGCGCCAATCAGGGTGCGCCCGCCGTCGGTAATGACCATGCCGTTGGGAAACTCGACTCCGCTCGCCGCGACGCGGACCGAACCATCAGGCGCGGCCATGTGCAGGTCGGACGACTTTTTCGGCTCGCCGCCATCGATGTCGTAACCGAAATTGCCGATATAGACGTTGCCGAGATCGTCCACGACTAGGTCGTTGAGATCGCCGGTCGCGTAGCCGGACAGGTCGGCGTGAAGTACCAGCTGGCCGTCGACGAGCTTCATCAGCCGTCGATCCTTTTTGGACGCGATCACCAGCGTTCCGTCCGGCAGGAATCCCATACCGATCGGCTGGTGCGGCACCTCGCACACGACGCTGCGAGTGCCGTCAGCGGCGAGCGTGTAGACCTTGTGGTCGAGGATATCCGCGACCCAGAGCCGACCGTCGTGCCAGCGTGGGCTTTCCAGCAGCAGGAGATCATCCGCGAACATCGTTGCCTGATGGTCTCTCATGTAAACTCCTGTTTGTGCTCGGACGGCCGATCCCGGCCGCTCCGCCGCGTCAATTCGCGGTGAAGCCGCCGTCGACCGGCAGCGCCACCCCGTGGACGAAGCTGGCGGCGGGGCTTGCGAGCCAGAGGACCGCGGCCGCGACCTCTTCGGCCTTGCCGAGGCGGCCGATCACCTGGAGGCGGAAGATTTCCTCCATCGCCTCGGGCTGGGTTTCCTTCATGCTCGATACCATCGGCGTGTCGATCGCCCCCGGGCAGACGCAGTTGATGCGGATGTTCTGGCTCGCATACCGAAGCGCCGCGCTCTTGGTCAGGCCGACAACGCCGAACTTGGTGGCGTTGTAGGAGGCGAGGTCGACCTGAGCGACCAGCCCGCCGCAGGACGAGGTGTTGACGATCGCGCCTCTGCCTTGCTTGCGCATCTGCTGGAGCTCGTGCTTCATCGAGGCCCAAACGCCGCGCAGGTTGATCGCGACGACGCGGTCGAAGTCCCCCGCCGTCTGATCGGCGACGTCGGTCGCGGGCGCCTGGACGCCGGCATTGTTGAACGCGATGTCGAGGCGGCCGAACTCGGCTACCGTGCGGGCGACCGCGGCGGCGATCTGATCCTCGTCGGTTACGTCGCAGCCGATGCCGATCGCGCGCGCGCCGGTCGCCGCGATCTTCTCGGCCGCCGTAATGACCGCCTGCTCCTGCACGTCGACCAGCACGACAGCCGCACCGCTGGCCGCGAACGCTTCCGCTGCTGCAAGGCCCATGCCCTGGTTGGCCCCGGTGATGAAGGCCACTTGGCCGGAAAAGTCATAGGTTGGGTTCATGTCTCGATACTCTCGCTATCTGGGTGAAAATGGCGTTGCCCCCCTCGGGGCGGAGGCGCTCCGCTTCAATCGCCGAGGAAGGGCTTCATCAGCACCATGTCGGCTGCGGAGCCGCGGTTCATGGCGCCGTTCCGCTGATGCCAGTACGGATAGATGAGCGGCGGGCGGCTGACCTTCTCCAGCCGGTCGATCTCTTCGGTCGACAGCTTCAACTCGGCCGCCTTCAGGTTCTCGGCGAGCTGCGCCTCGTTGCGGGCGCCGATCACCAGACTGCTGATGCCGGGGCGGGTGAGCAACCAGGCGAGCGCGACCTGCGCGGCCGACACGCCGCGCGCCCCCGCAATCTCGACCACCACGTCGACGATGTCGAAAAAGGCTTCCTCGTCACGCACCGGCGGCTCGGTCCAGCCCTTCACCATCCGCGTGCCCTCCGGCTGCGGCTGGCCCCGGCGATACTTGCCCGACAGCAACCCGCTGGCGAGCGGCCCCCAAATCACCGCGCCGATGCCCTGGTCGACCGCGATCGGCAGCAACTCGTACTCGGCGTCGCGTGACTGGAGCGAATAGTAGATTTGCTGGCCGACCAGCTCGACCCCGCCGTTGCGATCGGCAGCGGCCACCGCCTTCATCACGTGCCAGCCGGAAAAGTTGGAAACGCCGACGTAGCGGATCTTGCCCGCGCGGGTCAGGTCTTCCAGCGCGCGCATCGTCTCGTCGAGCGGCGTCTGCCCGTCCCAGGTGTGAAGCCAATAAACGTCGATATGATCGGTGTTGAGCCGGCGAAGGCTGGCGTTGCACGCCTCCAGCAGATGGTGCCGGGACAGACCTTCGTCGTTTGGTCCATCGCCCATGACCTGGCGGCCCTTGGTGGCGATCAGCAGATCGTTGCGGCGGCCGGCGACGGCCTGCCCGACGATCTCCTCGGACTCGCCCATCGAGTACATGTCGGCAGTGTCGATGAAGGTGACGCCGGCATCGACGCTCATGTCGATCATGCGCTTGGCGCCGGCCACGTCGACGTTGCCGGCCTTCCCGAACATGCCCTTTCCACCGAACGTCATCGTCCCGAGCGTCAGGGGCGGCACCTTGAGGCCGGAGCGGCCGAGCCGACGATAGTCCATCTGTCATCTCCTGGTTGCGCGAGACTGGCCCGCTTCGCTGCACCGAGATGGGAGAGCTTGAAGCTAGAGATTAGACGGCAAGGATCGTATGGCTTTATCGATGGAGCACATGAATGCAGCGTAATGACCTGACGGACCTGAACGTGTTCTTGGCGGTCGCCAAGGAGCTCAGCTTCACGCGCGCCGCAGCGCGGCTGGGTCTCACCCAGTCGACGCTCAGCCACACGATCCGCGGTTTTGAGGAGCGGCTGGGCGTCCGCCTCCTCACGCGCAACACGCGCAAGGTGGCGCCGACCGCTGCGGGCGAACGCCTCCTCGCTGCCGCCGCGCCGCGGTTGCAGGAGATCGAGCAGGAGATCGCGGCGATCACTGCGTTGCGGGACAAGGCCGCCGGGACGGTGCGGATCACGTCCGACGAGCACGCCTATGAGACAATCCTGAGGCCTGCCCTACTGAAGTTGCTGCCCGCCTACCCGGACATCTCGGTCGAGGTCGCGATCGAGCACCGGCTGACCGATATCATCGCCGAACGGTTCGATGCCGGCGTGCGGCTCGGCGAGGAGGTCGAGCACGACATGATCGCCGTGCGGATCGGACCGCCCGTTCGATTCATCGTCGTCGGCTCCCCCAGCTACCTCGACCAGCAGCCTGCGCCGCTCGTTCCGCAGGATCTCACCTCACATCGCTGCATCAACCTGCGCCACAGCACGGCCGGCAAGCTCTACGCCTGGGAGTTCGAGAAGGACGGCAGGGCGCTCAAGGTACGCGTGTCTGGTCCGTTGACGGTCAACTATGCGCAACCGGCGATGCAGGCCGCATCGGAGGGCTTGGGCCTGGCCTATGTGCCGGAGGACGGCGCCGCAGAGCATTTGCGAAACGGACGACTCCGCCCCGTTCTCGACGACTGGTGTCAACCGTTCCCCGGCTACCATCTCTACTATCCCAGCCGGCGACAGATGGCGCCGGCCTTCGCTTTGGTAGTGGATGCGCTGAGGCACCGGAGCTGATCGGCTGGAGGTTCGGGCGCTGCTCGCGACGAGCCCCAGCCCGCACCGATCGAAGCCAAAGTCCCACGGATCGATGAGTCCACCTCATCGGCGCACGAAGTGCGCGGCGGATTGTGATGCCGGAAGGCGAGGCCTAGCTACGTCGCAGAAATTATCGCTCAACCGGACACGCACCCCGCGCGGGCTTGCCGCTCGGTGAGTGTGCACGCGTGCCGCGAACCAAAGGACGCTGCCATGGCAAGCATCGCAATCTCTAACATCGAGCAAGGGCGCGATCAGGCGACCGCCCGGTGGGGCGCCGTCTTGGCAATGTCGCTCTGCGTCTTCGTGCTGATCGCCTCCGAGTTCATGCCGGTCAGCCTGTTGTCACCCATCGCGCGCGACCTGGTCGTGTCGGAAGGACAAGCTGGGCAGGCGATCTCGATCTCCGGCATCTTCGCCGTCGTCACCAGCCTGTTCCTGGGCGGGCTGACCAGCCGGATCGACCGGCGAGCCGTGCTGCTGTCCATGACGACGCTGCTCGCGGCGTCCGGAGCGGTGGTCGCATTTGCGCCCACCTACCCGATCCTGATGGTCGGCCGGGCGCTGCTCGGCATCGTCATCGGCGGCTTCTGGTCGATGGCGACCTCGGTCGTCATGCGGCTCGTGCCGACGCCGTCGGTGCCCAAGGCCCTCGCAATCCTCAACGGCGGCAATGCGCTGGCGGCGACGATTGCCGCCCCGCTCGGCAGCTTCCTTGGCGCGATCATCGGCTGGCGCGGCGCGTTCTTCGTCGTGGTCCCGTTGGCTGCTGCGGCGCTCGCCTGGCAGTGGATGACCCTGCCCGCGCTTCGCAACGAAGACGCGGGCAAGGCCGACCCCTTCGCCGCCTTCCGCGTGCTCGGCAACCGGACCGCCGCGATCGGCATGGCGGCAGTGCTGCTGATGTTCATGGGGCAATACGGTGTCTACACGTATTTTCGCCCGTTCCTGGAGACAATCACGCGGGTGGACGTCACCATCCTGTCGCTGATGCTGCTGACGATTGGCATTACCGGGCTGATCGGCACGATCGCAGTGGGCCGGGTGTTGAACTGGTCGCTGTCGGGCTTCCTCGTCGCGGTGCCGCTACTGCTCGCCGGGGTTGCGATTGCGCTGATCCCGTGGGGTGGGGTCACCGCCGCCGTGTTTGTGCTGCTCGGAATCTTCGGCCTCGTCTCCACCCCTTCCTCGGTCGGATGGTTCACCTGGCTGTCGCGGACGCTGCCGGACGACGCAGAGGCGGGCGGCGGTCTGATGGTCGCGATCATCCAGCTCGCCATTACCCTGGGCGCGGCAGGTGGTGGGGTGTTGTACGATGCCGGCGGCTACCGGGCGACCTTCGGCGCGAGCGCCGCAGTGCTGATCGCTGGTACAGTCGCTGCCTTCCTCGCCGGTCGTGTCCGGCCCCGCTCCGCCTGAACCTCGTCGAAAGGAAAAGCGTATGAAAGCCATCCGCATTCACGAACATGGCGGCCCTGACGTGCTTCGCTATGAGGACGTCGAAACGCGCTCGCTCGCAAAGGGCGAGGTGCTGGTGCGAAACCACGCCGCGGGGGTGAACCGTACCGACATCTACGCGCGCACCGGCTTCCTGGGCGAAGTGAGCGAGCTGCCGGCGACGCTTGGCAAGGAGGGCGCGGGCGAGGTGGTGGCGGTCGGCGAGGGCGTGACCGACTTCGCTGCCGGCGACCGCGTTGCCTATACCGAGACGTTCGGCGCCTATGCGGAAGCGACGGTGGTGCCGGCGCACTTCCTCGTCCACCTGCCCGACGCGATCGACTTCGACACCGCTGCCGCCTCGCTGCTGAAGGGGCTGACCGCACAATATCTGCTGCGCCACACCTTCCGCGTCGAACCTAGCCAAGCCATCCTCTACCATGGCGCGGCGGGCGGCGTCGGTCTGATCCTGACGCAGTGGGCCGCCCATCTCGGGGCCACCGTCATCGGCACCGTCGGGTCGTCCAAGAAGGTCGGGCTGGCACGGGCCAACGGCTGCCATCACGTCATCGACAACTCCCGGGAGGACTTCGTCGCTCGCGTAAAGGAGATCACCGGGGGCGAGGGTTGCCATGTCGTCTACGACGGCGTCGGCAAGGATACCGCGCAACGGTCGCTCGATTGCCTCCGCCCGCGCGGCACCTATGTCAACTTCGGCTGGGCCTCGGGTCCGGTCGACGCGATCAGCCCGATGGACCTGTTGTCCAAAGGCTCGCTCTACATGACCGCGCCGAGCCTCACCCAATATCTCGACAAGCGTGAGGACGTCGTCGCCAACGCGCAGGAGCTGTTCGACGTGATCGAGAGCGGTGCGATGAAGGTGCGCGTCTTCGACCGCCTGCCGCTCGACCAGGCCGCCGAAGCGCACCGCGTCGCCGAAGGCCGCGACGTAACGGGTGCGATCATCCTGCATCCCTGATGTACCGCGCCGCTCATGCGTGACCGCTGAGCGGCGCACAGCGGTTCGGTGACCGACGCTCATGGGGCAAGCCGGCATCTCTCACCGTTAAGACGATGACGGAAGGTGACGTCGCGGACGCGTGCCCCGCCCCACTCCCCCATATGGAAGGTTCGTATCATGGCCGATTTCCACGACAATCGTTTTGCCGACAAGGTCGCGTTCGTCACCGGCGCGTCGAGCGGCATCGGACGCGCGACCGCGATCGCGTTCGCCAAGGCCGGTGCCAACGTCGCGCTCGCCGACATCGACGAGGACGGGATCAATGAAACCGCCCGGCTCGTCGAGGAGACCGGTCGCACCGCGCTGGCGATCAAGACCGACGTCACCAGCGAGGACGACGTGAAGGCGGCGGTCGACCAAGCCGTCGCCAGGTTCGGGCGCATCGATGTTGCCTTCAACAACGCCGGCATCGAGCAGCCCTATGGCAAGATCGCCGACGTCTCGATCGAGGATTGGGACAAGATCATCGCGATCAACCTGCGCGGCGTCTATCTCGGCATGAAGTTCCTCGTGCCCGTCATGCTCGCGAACGGCGGCGGCTCGATCGTCAACACCTCGTCGAGCGCGGGCGTGATCGGCATCGCCGGCCAGGCCGCCTATGCCGCGACCAAGTTCGCGATCATCGGCCTCACCAAGAGCGCGGCGCTCGACTACGCCAAGGACGGCATCCGCGTGAACGCGATCTGCCCCGGCGTGATCGACACGGTGATGATCGAGCGCATCTCCAAGTCGGCCAAGGATGGCTACGACAGCATGGTCGCGCAGGAGCCGATCGGCCGCCTCGGCAAGGCCGATGAGATCGCGTCGGCGGTGCTGTGGCTCAGCTCGACCGACGGTGCGTTCACCACCGGCAGCGCCATGGTCGTCGACGGCGGCCAGACCGTCGGCCTCGGCGGCTGATGCCCTAACCCCACGGCATCCCCCTCCCCGACCGTGGGGTTACCCTGCCGCGCTATCTGGCGAGGCAGGGCCTTTACAATCCGGCAGACCGCCGCAGACCGAGGATCACCCATGCGCCTTTCCCATGCCCTTTGCGCTGCCGCGCTCGGTGCCGTGCTGGTGCCGGCGACCGGTGCCATCGCGCAGACACCCGCTCCCATCCCAGACCATCAGCAGATGGGGACCGCCCGCTCCGCCGGCTTCTACGTGATGCGGGTCGGCCGGTTCAAAGTGGTGGCACTGTTGGACGGGCTCCAGACGATGCCGTTCGACAAGCAGCTCGTCCGCACTACGCCCGCGCATGTCCGCGACCGGATGGCCGATTATTTCCTGCCGACGACGGTGCCGCTGTCGACCAATGCCTTCCTGATCAAGGGCGAGGGCCGGCGCATCCTTGTCGACACCGGCGCCGGCGGGTTCATCGATGGCAAGGTCGGCCTCCTCCAGCAGCGCCTCGCCGCGGCCGGCTACAAGCCCGAGGATATTACCGACATCATCCTTACTCACTTTCACTTCGACCACGCTGGCGGTCTGGTGAAGAATGGCGCGATCGCCTTCCCCAATGCTATGCTCCAGGTGTCGCGGATCGAAGCCGAGCATTGGTTCAGCCCGGCCGCCCGAGCCGCCGCCGCGGCGAACCAGCAGCCGACCTTCCAGGCGGCACCCAAGATGATCGGTCCCTACCGCGCCGCCGGCAAGCTGCAGATGCGCGACGACGGCTATGCGGTCGCGCCCGGCGTGACGATGCTCCTGCGGCCGGGTCACACGCCGGGATCCGTCGTCGTCAAACTGGACAGCGACGGGCAGACGATGCTGTTCATGGGCGACCTCCTCCACAGCGAGGAGGTCCAGTTCGCCGAAACCGGGGTCGCCTTCGCGTTCGACGAGAACAAGAACAATGCGGTGACGAGCCGACGCCGGACCTTCGCCGAAGCGGCGGACAAGGGCTCGTGGCTCGCCTTCGCGCACGTCTCCTTCCCCGGTATCGGCCATATCCGCTCTGACGGGCAAGGCTATCGCTGGATGCCGACCCAATATGGCGTCGATGCGATTGAATAAGCCGGGGCCTACGCATCGCGGCGATCAGCGATCGCCGCGATCGGCTGCTGGCAGTGCGTCACGGTGGCGAGATCGCCGCGCCCGCGTTCCAACGCCTTGAGGAGTAATCGACAAGGGCATACGTCGCTCTGGTCAATGAGGCCGGATCCCGCCTACAGCCCGAGCGGTCGGAGTTCGCGGATGGTGTCGATCAACAGGCGCAAGCCTTCGGGGAGTTGGCGACGGCTTGAATAATAGATGTGGAAGCCTGGCCCCGGGGTGAGCCAATCGTTCAGCACCGCCACCAACTCACCGTTGCGAACCTCGGCCGCAACCGCTGGTGCGGGCAGGTAGGCGATCACGCCGCCGCCCAATACCAGCACGCGGGCAAACTGCGTCCCGTCCTGGGTGATTACGCCCTCCGGCGCTACCTCGATCTTCTCTTCGCCACGCTCGAACTCCCAACGGTAGATGCGATCGTTGCCCAAGCGGACGCCTAGGCAGCGATGGCGGGCCAGATCGTTGGGATGCTCAGGAACACCGTAGCGTCCGACGTAAGCGGGCGAGGCAACGACGGTCCACTCGATATCGGCGGACAACCGCTGAGCCACCATGTCCTCGGGCACGGTGCCGCCGTAGCGGATGCCCGCATCGAAGCCGCCGTCTATCACGTCGACCATCCGGTTGGACACGGCGACGTCGATCCGCACGTCCGGGTACCGATCGATGAAGGTCGGCAGCACCGGGCCCAGGAGCAACGAAGCGGCATCCTCCATGACGTTCAACCGGATGCGTCCAGCGGGCGTTTCGCGGAGCTGGTTCATAGCCTCCAGCGCGTCGCCGATCTTGGCAAAGGGCTGCTCGATCATCTGTCGTAGCTCTTCGCCGGCCGCGGTCAGGGTTACACTGCGAGAGGTGCGGTTCAGCAGCCGGATGCCGAGGCGCGTTTCCAGCCCCTTCAGGGCGTGGCTGAGGCCCGACGCGCTGACGCCGACCTCCAGCCCGGCGAGGCGAAAGTTGCGATGACGGGCGATCGCCAGGAAGTAGGTGAAATCCGCGAGGTCTGATCGTCCAGGTTGCATGACGGCACTATCCAGCCATGGCCTGCAACGCGCAACCTACGATGGCCTCGCCGATCCTGAACCCCAAAGCTCGGGCGATACCCGTCGACGTTCGCTTCATGGACCGTTGAGCAGCGTTCATGGTTCGATCGGGAAGGTTGACGAGTTGGACTCATCCAACCCTTTGCGGATCACCATCCCCGCGCAGCATCGAGGCTATGTCATGCACCAAGCTATCCGTACCGGGCACGTCGCTGTCATCACGGGCGGAGCCAGCGGTATTGGTCGATCGGCCGCGACGCGGTTCGCCGCCGCCGGGATGCGGATTGTTCTCGCCGACGTTGATGAAGGCGGGCTCGCAGCAGTGGCCGAAGAGTTGCGTGCCACGGGCGCCGATGTCGTGACACTCCGGACCGACGTCTCCAACGTCACACAGGTCGCGGCGATGGCGGACGCGGCCTGCGAGTTCGGTCCCGTCTCGATCCTGATGAACAACGCGGGACGCGAGGGCGGAGGCGGCATCCTTGCTGGCGAAACCGTCTGGGATGCGACACTCGCGACCAACCTGCTCGGCCCGGTCTACGGCGTGCAGCAGTTCTTGCCCACGATGCTGGCGGCGGACTGGCCGTGCGCAATCATCAACACCGGCTCCAAGCAAGGCATCACGCTGCCGCCCGGCGACACCGCCTATAACGTCAGCAAGGCAGGCCTCAACGCCTTCACCGCTTCACTGGCCCACGATCTCCTGCCGACCGATGGGCGCGTCACCGCGCACCTGCTGATCCCGGGCTTCACCTTCACCGGCTTCACCACCCGGCGCGGTATCGAGGCCAAGCCGGACGGCGCCTGGACGGCCGATCAGGTCGCCGACTTCATGCTGGAAAGAATGGACGCGGGCGACTTCTACATTCTGTGCCCCGACAACGAGACGAACCGCGACCTCGACATCCGCCGGATGCAGTGGACCGCGGCCGACATCGCCGAGAACCGTCCCGCCCTCTCGCGCTGGAATCCTGCGTATGCCGACGCTTTCGCCGCCTACATGCGCGGCGAAGGCTGAACCGCACCCTGTTCGAGGAA
Source organism: uncultured Sphingomonas sp. (assembly GCF_934560975.1). Taxonomy (GTDB): domain Bacteria; phylum Pseudomonadota; class Alphaproteobacteria; order Sphingomonadales; family Sphingomonadaceae; genus Sphingomonas_I. The sequence continues at coordinate 70,258 of NZ_CAKTFO010000015.1, forward strand.
GCTGCCATGAAGCCCGATGTCGTTTGCCTGATGAATAGCTCGATCGATGGTCGCCTCCATCCAAGCCGCTACACCGAAAGCCCGGACGGTGACGCCAAGGCATGGGGTGAGGTCTATGAGACGATCCATGCCAGCCTCAACGGTGACGCCTGGATCGTCGGCCGCGTCACCATGGCCGAGATGAGCAAGGCGGGACCGCACGCACCCGCCGATCCGAACGCCGTCGAACGCCCGGTCCACGTCGCCGGCAAGGCGGACAGCTACGCCGTCGCACTTGACCAAGGCGGAAAGCTGCATTTTGCCGGTGCTACGGTGGGAGGCGACCACGTTATTGTCCTGCTCGGGGCACAGGTTCCGGACAGTCACCTCGCCGAGCTTGCCGCGGATGGCGTCTCCTACATCGTCGCTAAAGGCGACGACATCGATCTCGCGGCCATGCTCGACGTGCTCGGCGAGCGGTTCGGCATCCGCCGGCTGCTGCTCGAAGGCGGTGCCGGCATCAACGGCTCGTTTTTTGCCGCCGGGTTGGTCGACGAGTTCCACGTCCTTATCGCGCCGGCGCTGGATGGCGGCACCAATGTCCAAGGCATCGTTGCCCATGATCCGGGTCTCAAAGGCAAGCTCCGGCTCCGTTTCGTCGCGGCCGAGCCCCGCGATCACGGTACCGTCCAGCTACGCTACAAGGTTCTTCCGAGCGGTGTCTAAAGATATGCCGTGCGCCGGTTAAAGCGGACGATCGGCCGCATCTCGCAGCGGATGCTTATGCCGGCCGGCGATTTACAGATCGAGCTTAGCGATGCCGATGCGGTAGTCGTCGGTCCGGTCGGCACCCTCGACGATGCCCTGGATATGGCCATGCCTGCGGCACCGCGGCAGTCTGACGGACAGTGTTGTGGCGCTCGAACGCCTGCTCGCGCTCGTCCAGCAGGCGCAGCGCCGCTCGCACGACCTCGCCAAAGTTGGCGTAGCGGTCGGATGCCAGCAATCCTTCGGCAACAGCGTGCAACTCAGGGCTTAGGGATATCCAGATATTCTTGCGGACGGTCATACCGCTCCACGGCGCGTGCTAACTGGTAAGACAATCAGCGCAATTAGAGCAGTCCCAAGACACGATCGTTTTCGGGAAGGTTGGAGTTTGCGGAGCGTCGGATAGTTTCAGTCGTCAAGCAGGACCGCCCCCTGTCGGCCAACCGTAGGCCGCAGATCGTTGTTCATGCGCCTACGCCGGGATGCCAGGCGCACGACCGCGCAGGAGATCAGCTTAGGTCAGGAGGTCCGAGGGAATTGGCGATGCCGCTATGGAATTGCCAGTTTCCTTGCGTTCACTTCACTTCCTGGACCGATTCCGCGATCTTCCAGCCGTCTTCGGTGCGGACGAATTTAAGATCGTACGTACCGACGAGCGACTGATTCGGGCTCCCATTCGCCACCCCGTAGAAGTGGCTGGCGTGCATGAGCACGTGGCAGGACGCCGTGTCACCGTTGATGACGATGCCCTGCGGGATCATGATGTGCTCGTCGCCGTCGAGCTTGCCATGGAATTGCCTGGCGAGCTGACACCACTTGTCGGCCTAGACGCGCATCCGCTCCATCCGATCGTCGGGCTGTGGTCGACCTCGATATCCTCACCGTAACAAGTCCTGAGCAGGTCAAAATCGTGCGTGTCGGTGCCCTGCCGGTAGCGCTGCACCAGATCGGTGATGGCGATGTAATCGGGGAGGTGATCCATCTTCTCGTCCGGCCCGGCGCCGCGCACGTGCTTAGCTTTTCCGCTGTCGTGTCGAACATGGTCGTATTTGTTCCTCACGATGATCGGATCGCCAACGGGCGTCGAGCCCGCTAACAGGAGGTTGTCTCCGGAAGGAGATATGCGGAGGTCTTCTCCGTATATCAGGAGGGTTGATCGGGTCGCAGGAACTTGGTCGAGGTCAGGCACGTCAGCCGCGGGTGGACGATGAGCGTAACAAGGCGAAACTGATCGAGGCGGCCAAGCGTCGCTTCGCGGAACAGGGCGCAAGCGCCGCGCTGGAGCAGATCGCGCGCGATGCAGGGTCGGCATCGGCACGCTGTATCGCCACTTCGCCACCCGCGACGCGCTGATCGAGGCGGTGTATGGCAGGAAGTCGACGCGCTGGTCGCGGCGGCGTCCGAGTTCGAAGCGAACGCGACGCCCGTCGAGGCGCCGCGCGCGTGGCTCAACCTGTTCATCGACTTCCTCGAAACGAAACAGGGGATCGTGAGCGTGCTGGACACGCTGATCGGCAGGTCGGACCCCCTTTACAGCGGCACGCCGGCCCGGCTTTCGCCGCCGGTCGACCTGCTCGTCAAGCGGGCGAACGCGGGGAGGGGGATCAGGATCGACATGGTGCCGCTCGATCTGCTGCGTGCCATGGCCGGCATCGCCCGAACAGGCCGGGGGCGGCGTGGAAGCAGCAGGCCGGCACCCTGGTCGACGTGCTGCTGAGAGGCGCGCAAGGCACGCACTGACACGTAAATCCCACGTCATCGGGCTTTCCCGTTTCCCGATCCAATTTGAGATAGCGCCGGATGTCTCGATTGCCGTTTCTATACGGGAAGGCTCAAGCGTTCGCGCTGGCAGACGCGATGCCGACGCCTTTCCCGCCGGTGACGGGATCACGCCTGCCTGATCGGCCAGGCGAAACACGCCCGGAGCCGTTCCCGTCGCATGCCAGCCATAAGCGACGTTGGCGACGGCATCGATCAGCGTGTCACTGCTCCGCCGCGCCATTTGCTCGCCAAGTTGCGGCAATTCGGTGCCCAGCGCGGGCGACAATCGCTCGGGGCCGCCCGCTTCGCGCAGGCGCGAGCGGCGTACGGCGAGACACAGACTGCCGCTACCATCCTCCTGCCGCACCAGCCCGGCATAGCCCCGGTCGGCCAGGTGCAGCTCGATCCGGTCGCCGACCAGCCTGGCGAGCGCTCGGACCGGCGGCAAGCCGGGCGCGCAGGCCCAAAGTCGGATCAGCGCCGCGTGCCTTCGGGCCTGGCCAGCCCGCGCGTGTCATGCTTGGCACTGGCGAGAAGCAGCGCATCCGCACTCGGCATCGTCCCATCGTCGAGCCGCACGGCGTCGTCCGCCACCGCCCGCACGCCGACCCTGCGCTCGATCGCAGCGCCCGCTTTGTCTGCTTACGCCAGCATCAGCGTGTCGAGTCGCCAGCACGACATCGCCAAGGCCACATAGGGCAAGGGCGCCTCCGCCATCGCGTCGGCAGTGAGCAGCCGCACATGCGTGATCGGCGCGGGAGTGAGCGCATCGGCGGCAATCCCCAATTGCACCGGTCGCGTCAGGGTCGCCGCCGCCCCGTCCACTGCTCGGTCCGGCGCAGCATGTCGCCGTCACCGAACCCCGCGTCGAGCAGCCGCGATCACGTCCGCTCCCGGGCCGGCCGATCCAACGCGGACTTTGCCTTGAACGACGGCGCGAGTGCCCGGCAGGTCATCCGCTCGTTCATCGCGAAGATCGTGGTGCAGCCCGGCAGCGCACGTGGCGGCGAGCGCTGTCTTATCCTTGTGCGGTATTCTGGCGTTTTGCGGGGGGCGCGTGCGGCCCCAACGCACAACAGCCCCGGTCTGTTAGGACCGAGGCTGTTTGTGGCGGATTTGGTTGCGGGGACAGGATTTGAACCTGTGACCTTCAGGTTATGAGCCTGACGAGCTACCGGGCTGCTCCACCCCGCGGCACTATGTGGCGAGGTTTTTGGCCTCGTGGCTGTGTTTGCCGTTGTGCGGCGTTGTTTGTGGATGGGTTCTGTGTGTGAGCGCTGGCTGCAATGCCTGGCGGCGACCTACTCTTCCGTCGCTTAAGCGACAGTACCATTGGCGCGGTCTGGTTTCACGGCCGAGTTCGGGATGGGATCGGGTGGGTCACAGACGCTATGGCCACCAAGCAATGGAGCCAGCGCGGACGCATCCTTGTGGGGATGCGTTGGGTGAAATCGATGCGTGCACTATGCTGGTTGTGTGATGAGCCGCATCGTCCAGCAGGATCAGTCCTGATGTTGATGGTGGGACTCTTCAAGCGCGAATAGAGCAATTAGTATCGGTTAGCTCCATGGGTTACCCCACTTCCACATCCGATCTATCAAGGTCGTGGTCTTCGACCGCTCTATGATATCTTATCTCGAGGGGAGCTTCCCGCTTAGATGCTTTCAGCGGTTATCTCGTCCATGCATAGCTACCCTGCTGCACCGTTGGCACGATGACAGGTCCACCAGAGGCATGTTCATCCCGGTCCTCTCGTACTAGGGACAAGTCCTCTCAAATATCGACGCCCACGGCAGATAGGGACCAAACTGTCTCGCGACGTTCTGAACCCAGCTCACGTACCACTTTAATTGGCGAACAGCCAAACCCTTGGGACCTGCTCCAGCCCCAGGATGTGATGAGCCGACATCGAGGTGCCAAACAACCCCGTCGATATGAGCTCTTGGGGGTTATCAGCCTGTTATCCCCGGCGTACCTTTTATCCGTTGAGCGATGGCCCTTCCACGAGGGACCACCGGATCACTATGACCGACTTTCGTCTCTGCTCGACTTGTCAGTCTCGCAGTCAGGCGGGCTTATGCCATTGCACTCTAACAGCCGGTTTCCAACCGGCCTGAGCCCACCATCGCGCGCCTCCGTTACTCTTTGGGAGGCGACCGCCCCAGTCAAACTACCCGCCACAGAGGGTCCCTGAACCAGTTTCATGGTTCGAGGTTAGACATCAG
>NZ_CAKTFO010000016.1 GCF_934560975.1 uncultured Sphingomonas sp.
CTGGCCACGCTCGTCGTCAACAAGCTGCGCGGCGGCCTGAAGGTCGCGGCCGTCAAGGCGCCGGGCTTCGGCGATCGTCGCAAGGCGATGCTGGAAGACATCGCGATCCTGACCCAGGGCGAGGTGATCTCCGAGGATCTCGGCATCAAGCTGGAGAGCGTCACGCTCAACATGCTCGGCACCGCCAAGCGCGTGTCGATCGACAAGGACAACACCACCATCGTCGACGGTGCGGGTGAAGCCGATGCGATCCAGGGCCGCGTTGGCGCGATCCGTCAGCAGATCGAGAACACCACCAGCGACTATGATCGTGAGAAGCTCCAGGAGCGTCTCGCCAAGCTCGCCGGCGGCGTGGCCGTGATCAAGGTCGGCGGTGCGTCCGAGGTCGAGGTGAAGGAGCGCAAGGATCGCGTCGACGACGCTCTCCACGCGACCCGCGCGGCGGTCGAAGAGGGCATCGTTCCCGGCGGCGGCACGGCCCTGCTCTATGCCTCCAAGGTTCTGGAAGGCATCACCGGCGCCAATGACGACCAGACGCGCGGCATCGACATCGTCCGTCGCTCGCTGACCGCGCTGGTTCGCCAGATCGCGACCAATGCCGGCCATGACGGCGCGGTGGTTTCGGGCAAGCTGCTGGAAGGCAACGACCCGACCATGGGCTTCAACGCCCAGACCGACACGTACGAGAACCTGGTCCAGGCCGGCGTGATCGACCCGACCAAGGTCGTCCGCACCGCGCTCCAGAACGCAGCATCGGTCGCTGGCCTGCTGATCACCACCGAAGCGGCGGTGAGCGAGCTTCCGGCCGACGACAAGGCTCCGGCGGGCGGCATGCCCGGCGGCGGCATGGGCGGCATGGGCGGGATGGACTTCTAAGTCCAACCTTCTCCACACGAAGATCGGGCCGGGGGATCATGTCCTCCGGCCCTTTTCGTATGCGCTTCACATTCTTGAGCGCGCGCCCCACGATCTCCTCCGACGTGCCGTTCGGATAGACGTTGGCGGCGTCGAAGAAGTTGATCCTGCTTCCACCGCCTTACGCAGGATCGGCCTGCTGGCCTCCTCGTCGAGGGTCCAGGCATGATTTCCACGATCGGGGATGCCGTAGGTCATGCAACCGAGGCACAGACGTCACACGTCAAGGCCGGTGCTGCCGAGTTTTACATAATCCGTCATTGTTCTCGCCCGCTCTACTCATGGCCTTAACCAACCGACTGCGGTGACGTCGCAAGCCGCGCCACGAGCAACGATGCATCTGGCCGGCCTGCGGCGACCACGGCAGATCAAACCCGAGAACGGCACCTGAACACATGTCGGTGTCGGCGCCCATTCGGGCCGCTCCGAGTGACCGGTAGTGGGTCGGGCCGGCCGGCACCTGATTTCCTGTTCAAGCCGGAGCTGCCGCGCCTTCCCCTTGTCCCCTCGCGTCCTTGCAACATACTCTTGTCGCGGAGACTGCCTTCACTGTGGCGGCTGACCATTGGAGGCCATCAGCCCACCATCCACCGGCAGGTTCACGCCCGTCACCATGCGCGCGTCGTCGCTGGCCAGGAACGCCATCACCGCCGCGATATCCTCCGGGCGCGCCGGCGTGCCGAGCGGCATGCGCTCCTTGAACTTGGCCATCAGCTCCGGCTCCGCCTGCATGTCCTTGGTCATGCCGCTGTCCGTAAAGCTGGGATTGACCGCGTTGACGCGCACACCGTCCTTTGCGGCGTCCAGCGCCATCGCTCGCGTCATGTTGCTCACCGCACCTTTCGAGGTGTTGTAGGCGAACATGTTCCAGTCGCCACCCAGTCCGGAGACGGAAGACGTCATGACGATGCAACCTCGCGTCTTCACCAGCTCCGGCATGGCGGCCTTCGCCATGTGGAAATAACCGCCAACATTGACGGCCAAGACATGGTCGAAATCCTCTTCACTGGTCTGGACGATGTCACCCTGCGTCGCGATGCCGGCATTGTTGACCAGGATGTCGAGCCTGCCAAACCGGTCCACCGCCGCCTTGACGGCCGTGACCGCCGCATCTTTGCTCGACGTGTCGCCCGGCTGAACCGAAAGGCGATCCTGGGGCAGCTCGGCTGAGGCTTCCTCCAGCTCAGCCCGATCGAGGTCGACGACAACGACGTTCGCGCCCTCGTCCGCAAAGCGACGTGCGGCCGCCCGGCCGATGCCGGACGCAGCACCGGTGACGAGCACCGTCTTTCCCTCAAACCGGGCCATGGCAGCATCCTCGCATTGTGTACGCAACACCAACGGCGGTATCCGGCCCGAGTTGCACGTCAGCACTGAAAGCCGTCCGTTGCGACTGGCTCCGGCAGTGCCAGGCGGGCTACCGGCTAGCGGCGCATGCCTGTTCAGGCGTTTGCCGGTCGGCTCGTCGGCGAGGATCAACTCGGGATCAACGACGATCGCCCGGGCGATGGCAGCGCGCTGCTGCTGGCCGCCGGATAGTTGATGTGGATAGGCTGTCGCAAGGCCATATTCAGCATCGGGACGGCCGATCGACAAGCGCCAACAATCCACCGCCCTTCCTGTAGTGTCGGCAGGATCGCATCGGAACTTGCACGTCACGGCGACCTTACAGGCACACGCGCGTTGACGCTTTATGTCAGATTGGCCTCACGGAACTGGTGAAATGGTCCGCCGCGTCCGGGCGCAAGACTGGGCGGCCACGCCGCTGGGCCTGGTTGCGGCGTGGAGTGAACGTCTGAAGGCGGTTGTCGACCTGCTGCTGGCGGCGGAGCTGCCGATGATCGTGCTCTGGGGCCCCGAGCTGATCCAAATCTACAATGACGGCTACGCCAAGATCATGGGTGTGAAGCACCCAATCGGGCTGGGGCAGCCGACGCGCGACTGCTGGCCCGAGGTCTGGTCGATCAACGCACCCATCTACGAGCAGGTGCTGGCGGGCGGCGCGGTCACCTTCGAGAATGCGTTGTACCCGCTCACGCGTTCCGGCGTGCTGGAGGACGCCTGGTTCACCTTGTCCTACAGTCCGGTGCGGGACGAGAGCGGCGCGGTTGCCGGTGTGCTCGTGACGTTGATCGAAACCACGGGCCAGGTTCTGGCGCGGCGCGAGCGGGCGGAGGTTGAGGCGCGGCAGGCGTTCCTGCTCAAGCTGAGCGATACCCTGCGAGGCGAGCCGGATGCGGACGCGGTCGCGTATCAGTCGCTTCAGATGCTCTTCGACCATCTCCGGCTCGATAGATGTTACATCACCTACTATCGACCCGAGGATGACGAGGCCGACTTTCCCTATCAGGTCGGCAACGATACCGTTCCGCCGCTTCCTGCCAAGGTCCGTCTTTCCGATTTCCCCGATGCGTATGAACAGGTGCTCGAAAAGACGTTCGTGATCGAGGACGATTTCGAGAGGCGCGGCCTGTCGAACGCCGAGCGCGCCAGCAGCACCGCCTTGGGAATGCGGGCGATGTTGGCGTCGACCGTGCGGAGAGGTGAGAAGAATCCGCTCTGCTCGATGGCTGCGGTGTCGTCCCGCCCGCGTCATTGGACTCCTGCCGAAATAGCGCTGGTCGAGGAGGTCGCAGAACGTACCTGGGCGGCGATCGAACGTGCGCGCGGCGAGGGAGCGCTGCGTGACAGCGAGACGCGGTTCCGGGCGCTGGCGACCGCCGGCTCCTACCTGATCTACCGCATGAGCCCCGACTGGCGGCTGATGTATCAATTGGAAGGCGGCGCGCTCGCACCGACGGAAGCGCCCATCGAGGACTGGATCGATAAATACATCCTCCCCGAGGATCTTGCGCAGGTGAACGCGACGGTGGCCGAGGCTATCCGCACCAAATCGATGTTCGAGCTGGAGCATCGGGTCCGTGCCGCTGATGGCGGCATAGCCTGGGTGCTGTCGCGCGCCGTGCCGATCCTGGGAAGCGACGGCGAGATCGTCGAGTGGTTCGGTGCGGGTGCCGACGTGACGGAGCGCCGTCGCGTACAGGAGGCGCTGCGCGAGAGCGAGGCCAGGCTGATTGCCGCCTTCGAGAGCGTGCCTGTTGGTGCGGCGATTATCAACATGGACGGCAACGTCGTGGTTTCGAATGCCGAGTATCGCCGCTTCCTGCCTTCGGGACTGATGCCCTCTCGCCATCCGAAGATCGCCGCACAATGGCGGGCTTGGGACATGCGGGGCCATCCGCTCGAACTCGACGACTTCCCGGGTGCGCGAGCGATGCGTGGTGAGAGCGTCGTGCCTGGTCAGGAGATGGTCTTCACGGACGAAAACGGGCAGGAGACCTGGACCAGTGTCGCCACGGCCCCGACCCGAGATGAAGGCGGGCGCGTGACAGGCGCGGTTTCGGTCATCGCTGACATCGACGTCGCGAAGCGCAGCGCCGACGCCCTGCGCCAGAGCGAAGAACGGTTTCGGCAGTTCGGCGAAGCCTCCCAGGACATTCTCTGGATCCGCAATGCCAAGACGCTCCAGTGGGAGTATCTCACGCCGGCGTTCGAGGTGATCTACGGCGTGAGCCGACAGGAGGCGCTCGCTGGCGAGAACATGCGCAACTGGCTCGATCTGATCGTGCCCGAGGATCGGCCACTCGCGCTGGAGAACCTTCGGCAGGTCCGCGCAGGAGAACAGGTTGCCTTCGAATATCGCGTCAGGCGCCCATCGGATGGCGCGATCCGCTGGCTGCGCAACACCGACTTCCCGATCCGGGACGAGAGCGGGGAGGTGACGCTGATCGGTGGCGTCGGCCACGACCTGACCGAACTCCGCGAGACCGGGCTACGTCTGCGGGCGCTGATGGAGGGCATCCCACAGTTGGTGTGGCGCGCGGTCGATGGGGGGCACTGGACCTGGGCCAGCCCGCAGTGGACGGCATTCACCGGGCAGGAGGAGGCGGATAGCCACGGGTCGGGATGGTTGAAGACGCTCCACCCGGATGACCATGATGTCGCCCGCGATGCCTGGGATCATGCGATGGAGCGCGGCGGCATCGATGTCGAGTATCGCATCTGTACGCGCGACGCCCGCTCCTACCGCTGGTTTCAGACGAGGGCCACGCCTGTTCGAGATGAAGCGGGATCGATCATCGAGTGGCTGGGAACGTCGACTGACATCCATGATCTGAGGCTGCTCCAAGACCGCCAGCAGGTGATGGTGCAGGAACTTCAGCACCGCACCCGCAATCTCATCACCGTCGTCAACGCGCTGTCCAAACAGACGCTAAAAAGCGCCACGTCGCTCAGCGACTTCGATGTTCACTTCAAGGATCGGCTTTCCGCTTTGTCCCGCGTACAGGGGCTGCTCTCCCACCTGTCGGCGGGCAAGCGGGTGACGTTCGACGAGTTGCTGGGGTCTGAGTTGGCGGCGCTGGGTGCGCCTGACGACAAGGTGACGCTGGACGGACCCGAGGGCGTGCCCCTGAAATCGGCCACCGTGCAGACCTTCTCGCTGGCGCTGCACGAGCTGGCCACCAACGCCTTGAAGTACGGAGCGCTTGCCGCCCCGGACGGACATCTCACCGTCCGCTGGGGCGTGATCCATGCCGATCGGGACGGCCCCAGGCTCCAGGTCGATTGGCGTGAAACCGGTGTGGTCATGACCCATGTGAGCGACCGCCCTCGTGTAGGCGGCTACGGGCGCGAGTTGATCGAGCGTGCCCTGCCTTACCAGCTGGGGGCGAAGACCAGCTACGAGATGGCGACCGATGGCGTGCATTGCACGATCGACGTTCCCGCCTCGACGGCTACGGCAGAACCGGACTGAACAGTTGAGCACAGCGTCGTTGCAAGGTCGAAGCATTCTCGTCGTCGAGGACGATTACATGATTGCTCAGGACGTTCAGGATGAACTGGAGGAGGCCGGAGCGACCGTCGTTGGGCCGGTGCCGGCGGTCAGCGCAGCACTGCGCCTGATCGAAAGCGAGCCAATCGACGCGGCAGTGTTGGACGTGAACCTCGGAGAAGAGAGGAGCTTCCCGATCGCGGAGGCTCTGGAAGCCAGAGCGATACCGTTCCTCTTCGCGACCGGCTATAACTCGGCCGATATACCTTCTGAATGGCAGCGTGCGGTTATCGTCATGAAGCCGCTCCGCATCGCCGCAGTCGAACAGCTTCTAGCGTGCGGTGACCCGCGCTAACGCGTCGACAACCTTTGCCGCGTCGATCGGCTTCAAACAGAATGGCACGTCGAGATGTTTGTCGGGATAGTCCCCCGGTCACAGCGACTCCTGCCCGCTAAATGGATCTTGTGTTCCGAATAACTTTGCGTGGATCAAAGTAGCGGTTGGTAAGCAGATAATCCTGCCCCACCGTCCCGTGTAGCACGTTGAGCGCTGTAAGGATCAGTGCTGCGGCGCACCCATCCCCATGCTGAGCAGGCCGCCGACCAGCACCTTCAGGTCGCGCTTGCGCGCCTCACCCGTGGCAATCGCCTCCCGCACGCCGGTATCGGCGGCGGTCATGGTGAGTTCGAGTTTCTTGCTCCTGAGCCCTCAAAGGCTGTTCAGCAAAGCGTCGCAAGGTTCAGGGGGTCAGCCCGGTCAGGTGATGACGGTCGGGGCCTTGCGGCCAGTATGGCGGGTGATGCCGGCGAGGTCATCTGCAGCGTCGACGAGCTCGGCCAGCACCGCCGCAGTGTCCACATCCAGAATGCCGTCCGGCGCCTCGTAGCGTTCGAGATAGACGCGCAAGGTCGCGCCGCTGGTGCCGGTGCCGGACAGACGGAACACGATGCGCGCGCCGCCTTCGAACTGCAGCCGCAATCCTTGGCCGCGACTGAGCGAGCCGTCGACCGGATCCAGATATTCGAACTCGTCCGCCCGGGAGACGGTGAGATTGCCGGTCGTGCGGCCGGGGAGGTCGGGCAGAGCGGTGCGCAGCTCGCTTACCAGTTGCTCCGCCGCGGCGCTTTCGAGCCCCTCATAATCGTGCCGCGCATAATAGTTGCGGCCGAACCGCGCCCAGTGATCGGCCATGATCGCAGCCACGCTCTCGCGTCGCACCGCCAGGATGTTGAGCCAGAGCAGCACCGCCCACAGCCCATCTTTCTCTCTGACATGGTCCGATCCGGTGCCGGCGCTTTCCTCGCCACAGATCGTCGCCATGCCGGCATCCAGCAGGTTGCCGAAGAACTTCCAGCCGGTCGGCGTCTCGTGCAACGGCAGGCCGAGTGCGTGCGCCACCCGATCGGCAGCGCCGCTGGTCGGCATCGAACGGGCAATGCCCTTGAGGCCGCGTGCATAGCCGGGGGCGCGGTGGGCGTTGGCGGCAAGCGCGGCCAGCGAATCCGACGGCGTCACGAAGATGCCGCGGCCAAGGATCAGGTTGCGGTCGCCATCCCCGTCGGAGGCAGCGCCGAAATCGGGCGCATCGGCGCCGAACATCCGCTCGAACAACGCGTGCGCATGGACCATGTTCGGATCGGGATGATGGCCGCCGAAATCCGGCAGCGGCGTGCCGTTCACGACCGTGCCCGCCGGCGCCCCGAGGCGGCGCTCCAGGATTTCGTGCGCATAGGGCCCGGTAACGGCATGCATCGCATCGAAGCTGAGGCGGAAGCCGCCCGCGATCAGGTTGCGGATCGCGCCGAAATCGAACAACTGCTCCATCAGCTCGGCATAATCTGCAACGGGATCGATCACCGCGACGATCATGCCCGCCACCTGCGTTTCGCCGAGGCGGTCGAGATCGACGTCAGGGGTGTCCACCGTCAGGTAGCGGTCAATCTCCTTCGATCGGGCGTAGATGGCGTCAGTGATCTTTTCCGGCGCCGGACCACCATTGCCGATGTTGTACTTGATGCCGAAATCCTCGTCCGGCCCTCCGGGATTGTGGCTGGCGGAGAGGATCAGCCCGCCGAACGCCCCATATTTGCGGATGACGTTGCTGGCCGCCGGGGTCGAGAGAATGCCGCCGAGGCCCACCAGCACCCGGCCGAAGCCGTTGGCGGCCGCCATCCGGATCACCGACTGGATCACCTCCTTGTTGAGGAACCGACCGTCGCCACCGACCACCAGCGTCTGCCCAGAGAAATCGTCGAGCACGTCGAACACCGACTGCACGAAATTTTCGAGATAGTGCGGTTGCTGAAACACCCGCACCTTCTTGCGCAAGCCGGAGGTGCCGGGTTTCTGGTCGGCGAACGGAGCGGTGGTGATCGTCAGGGTCATGACGCCACATTGCCAGACTGAGATGACCGGTAAAGTCTTTAAGGAGAGGCAGCGACCAGTTCGGCCGCCGGTTCGGACGCGTTCAAAGCGGCCTCAGTCCAGAAGATGAACGAACGGTAGAAACTGGGACGCCGCTGGAGCTTGCGAAAAGGGGCCGGGGATCGTCCCGACCCCTTTTCGTCCGCTCGCTGGATCAGCGGCGGACGTCGTTGGCAGCGCGATTGGCGGTGTTGCCGACAGCGTTGAGGCCGTTGGCGGTGGCGTTTGCGGTCGCGTCGCCGGCCCGGTCGAGCGCGGCGCCGGCCTGGTCCGCACCGTTGTCGATCGCGGTGCCGGCACGGTCGAGGCCGTTGCCGATCGCGTCACCCGCCTGGTTCGCGCCCTGTTGCGCATCCGCCGTGGCATTGTCGGTCGCCGTGCTGATGTCGTTGCCGGCCGAATCGACCACCGCCCCGGCATGGTTCTGGGTTTCCTGCGAGCAGGCGCCGAGCGAGAGGGCGGCGGCGGCGATCAGCGGCAGTGCGATGCGCTTGGTCATGGCAAATCCTTCATCCTGTTTACCCGGCGGGACCAACACCGATCGAGGCGGAAAGTGCCGTCAACCTATGCCAATCACCTCGATTGCCTCGCTCTTGCCCCCGAACGGGAGCAGATCGCCCTCGCCAGCACCCAGCAATGCCCGCGCCAGCGGTGCCGACACGCCGAGCAGGCCGGCGGCCGGCTCCGCCTCATCCTCCCCGACGATGTGGACCTTGCGCTCGGCACCGTTGAGGCGAAACGTCACGCGGCTGCCGAAGCCGACCTCATCGACAGGCGCGGCCGGGGCGAGTTGCGCGGTGGCGAGCCGCTGCCGCCAGTAGCGGAGGGTGCGCTTCTGATCGTCGTCGGGCGCAGCCAGCGCCTCCAGTTCGGTGACCCTGGCCTCGATCTGGGCCAGGCCGCGCTCCGTTACCAGATTGGGGCCGGGCGGGATCGGCAGCTCGAACCGGGGTTCCTTATGCTCGTCGTCGCTCTCGCGGCGGAAGGCAACGCTCATGCAGGGCTCCAAAGATGATCAAGCGGGCAGAAGCGCGGATCGCGCCGCCGGGTTCCGTCACGCCCCGTTGAGCGTTTCGGTTTGATCGCCCCCGTCCTCATCCCCGGCCGGTGCGACGGCTGAACGCGCGGTTGCGGCTTCGGCGGCCGGACGCGGCGCGGGCCGGTAGACGGGTGCGGGCCCGCGACTGGCGGCATCGGCCGCCGCCAGGTCCGCCAGCGTCTTGGCGGCAGTGGCCGTGCGCTGGTTGGCGTCGGCGTCCAGCGTCACGTCTGCCACCCCGCCGCGATTGCAGGCGGCCAGCGCCAGCAGCAGCAGCAAGGGCGCGGCGCGGCCGATCACGGGCGCGGCGGCTGTGCCGGGGGCACGTCGTCGCCCGGCATCGGCGCGCTGCTTTCCGGAAGCCCGGCAGCATCGGCGGCCGGCACGGTCCCATCGTCGCCCGGCATGGGAGCCGCGCCTGGCGTGGCCGCGCCGTCCGTCGGCACGGGTTCGTCACCCGGCAAGGGAGCGGCACTCTGCCCAGCGGAGGTGGCCGCATTGGGTGCGGTGCTCGCGTCTCCGGTGGGCGTCGGCACAGCCTCCGCCGCCGGCGCGAAATCGTCGGCCGGGCCGGCGTCCATGCCGTCTTCCTGGTCGAGGATCTGGGCGCGACGCCGCTGGAGATAGGCCGACCGCGCCGCCGCATAGGGATCGAGGCTGGATTTGAGGAAGGCATCGGCGCCGCTGTCGGTCAGGTCCGAGCGCGCGCTGACGATCTGCCCCGCGCGGTAGCCGCGCTTGTACCAGACGTTCACGTCCGCCTGGTTGACGGCCACGTTCACCGGGTCGCCAAACGCCGCCACGCCCGATCCCACGCCGTCGCGCAGGGTGGAGGGGCCGAGCAGCGGCAGCACCAGATAGGGCCCGCCATTCACGCCCCACTTGGCCAATGTCTGGCCCAGATCCTCCGGCGCGGGCTGCACCCCCATCTTGCTGGCGCGGTCGAACAGGCCGGCCACGCCGATGGTGGTGTTTATCACGAAGCGCCGCAGGTTGGTAACGGCCCGCTTGGGCTTGCCCTGCAGCAGATTGTTCACCAGCGACCACGGTTCGGTGAGGTTGGCGAAGAAGTTGCTGACGCCCT
Source organism: uncultured Sphingomonas sp. (assembly GCF_934560975.1). Lineage (GTDB taxonomy): Bacteria > Pseudomonadota > Alphaproteobacteria > Sphingomonadales > Sphingomonadaceae > Sphingomonas_I. Next base: position 10,298 of record NZ_CAKTFO010000016.1, read on the forward strand.
GGCGCACCGGACGCGGGGCGACCGTGCGGTAGACGCTGGTCACCGGCTTGATCACCACCTTGTCGGCGGCCTGGTTGACGCCCCACATGGTGCGGTTGAACCCTTCAAGCGGATCGCGCTCGGCCAGCCGGTCCTGGCCGGGCACGGTGGCGCAACCGGCGGTCAGCAGGCAGGCGAGCGGAACCAGCGCAAAATGGGAGCGTGTCATGGCCGCGCCGTGCCATAGCCGCGGCGATGCGACAAGGGAGCGGACGCTTGACGTGGCGCTCCTGTGGACGAACTGTGCGTTCATGGTATCCCCCCTCATCCTGTTCCGGGCTCTCGCCGATCCGACTCGGCTGCGCATCATCGCCTTGCTACGGCGGATGGAATTGTCCGTGGGCGAACTGGCGCAGGTGCTTGGGCAGAGCCAGCCGCGTGTGTCGCGCCATGTCCGCATCCTGTCCGATGCCGCTTTGTGCCGGCGGCGACGGGAGGGCAGCTGGGTGTTCCTGGGGCTCGGCCCGGCGGCGGTGCCGACCCTGTTCGCGACCATCGACGGCTGGCGCGACTCCGCGACGGAGAAGTGGGAACTGGCGGACGCGGCGCGGCTGGAAGCCGTGCAGGCCGACCGGGCGGCGGCGGCGGAGGCTTATTTCGATGCCCATGCGGCGGAATGGGATGCGATCCGTTCGCTCCACGTGGCCGAGGCGCAGGTGGAAACCGCGATCGTCGGCGTACTCGGGGGACAGCCGCTGGGCCGGCTGGTGGACATCGGCACGGGCACCGGCCGCATGCTCACTCTGCTCGGCCCGCAGTCGGACAGCGCGATCGGGATCGATCGCTCACCGGAAATGCTGCGCCTTGCCCGCGCCAGGCTGGGCGAGGCAGGGATCGAGCGCGCCGACCTGCGGCAGGGCGACATGTATGCCTTGCCCGTCAAGGATGCGGCGGCCGATACGGTCGTGCTCCACCTCGTGCTCCATTACGCACAGGCGCCGGCGGCGGCGATCGCGGAGGCGGCGCGGCTGCTGCCCCCCGGCGGGCGGTTGCTGATCGTGGACTTTGCCGCGCACGAGCAGGAAGAATTGCGCGAGCGGGAAGGCCATGCCCGGCTCGGCTTCGATGACGAGCAGATCGCGCACTGGTTCGACGCGGCCGGCCTTGCCTCCGCCGCGACCGAGACACTTGCGGGCGGCGCGCTGACCGTGAAACTGTGGCTCGGCACGCGCGCGGCGGGAGACCGGCGGCTGAAGGCGGTGGCATGATGCGCTGGCTCTTGATCCTGCTGGCGCTGGCCGGCATCACCACCACGCGGGCAGCCGCGCCGACCCACATCACGCCCGCCCTGGTGGCCGAAACCACCGTGCCCCGCGCGGGATCGCGCGTGACCCTGGCCATTGCCATGCGGCCGGATCCGACCTGGCACGGCTATTGGCGCAATCCGGGCGATGCGGGGCTGGAGGCGCGGATCGCCTGGACCGCGCTGGCCGGGCTTCGCTTCGGCCGGTTGGTCTATCCGGTGCCCGAAACCCTGCTGCTCGCCGGGCTGATGAACTATGTCTATGCGCATGATTACGCGCTTCTGGTCCCACTGGACGTGCCGGCCGGGCTGAAGCCGGGCATGGTCCTGCCGGTCAGCGCCAAGTTCGACTGGCTCGCCTGCAATCCGCAGATGTGCGTGCCGGAAACCGCCACGCTGGCGCTGCGGCTGACCGTGGGCGACGGCACGGTCACGCCCGACCGGCGGGCGCAGTTCGACCGCTGGCGGGCCGCTTTGCCCCGGCCGCTCGGGTCCAAAGCGACCTTCCAGATCAGCGGCAAGCGCTTCCGGCTGGAAGTGCCTTTGCCCGCCGGCGCCGCCGCGTCGCAGCCCTATTTCTTTCCGCTGACCGATGGCGTGATCGATTATGCCGCCAGGCAGGTCGCCACCCGCAGCGGCAATCGCCTGGTCATCCAGACGGCGGCGCGGGAGGGTAGCGCAGCGAAGACGGTCCAGGGCGTGTTGCGGCTCGATCCGGGACGCGGCCTCTCGCTCTCCGCCACCGCCGGGACCGTGGCAGCCGTGGCGCCCCTGCCCGGCCGGCAGGATGGCGCCACGGGGCAAAGCGGTGGGAGCGGCTTCCTGCTGGCCTTTGGCGGCGCTTTGCTTGGCGGCCTGCTGCTCAACATCATGCCGTGCGTGTTCCCGATCCTGAGCCTCAAGGCGCTCAGCCTCGCCCGTTCTGGCGAGAGCGAGGGCACGGCGCGGGCGGAGGCGCTGGCCTATACCGGCGGCGTGGTGCTGGTCTGCGCCGGGCTGGGCGCGGCATTGCTCGGCCTGCGCGCCGCCGGTGGCCTCGCCGGATGGGCATTCCAGCTGCAGGATACGCGCGTCATCGGCCTGCTGATGCTGCTGGTGCTGGCGATCGGCCTCAACCTGGCGGGCCTGTTCGAACTGCCGACCTTTGCGGGCGGCGACCGGCTGGTGCGTTCCGGGGGCGCCGCCGGAGCATTCTGGACCGGCGCGCTGGCGGCGTTCGTGGCGACGCCGTGCACCGGTCCGTTCATGGGAGCGGCCTTGGGAGCGGCGCTGGTGCTGCCTGCCCCTGCCGCCGTGGCGGTGTTCGTCGGGCTGGGCGTGGGACTGGCCCTGCCCTTTCTGCTGCTCGGCTTCGTGCCCGCGCTCCGCCGGCTGCTGCCGCGACCGGGGGCGTGGATGGATCGCTTGCGCCGCATCCTGGCGGTGCCGATGCTGGTGACCGCGCTCGGCCTGTCCTGGATCCTCGGGCGTCAGAACGGGGTGGACGGGATGACGGCCGGCCTGGCCGCCGCGCTGATCCTGGGCCTGGGCTTCTGGTGGGCCGGCCGGCGGCAGATGCGGCTGGCGGGCGGGGCCTGGCTGCCGGCACTGGTGGGGGGTGTAGCCGCAGCCGCTCTGGCGACCAACGTGCCGCGCGCGCCCGCGGAGGCGGCACCGCAGCAGGCCGGCACCGAGCGGTTCGACGAGGTTCGGCTGGCGGCCCTGCGCGCCACCGGGCGGCCCGTCTTTCTGTATTTCACCGCCGACTGGTGCCTGACCTGCAAGGTCAACGAGAAAGCGGCTATCGAGCGCGGTCCGGTGACGCAGGCGTTCGCGGCCAGAAAGGTCGCGGTGATGGTCGGCGACTGGACGCGCGGCGATCCCGCGATCAGCCGCTTTCTGGAGGCGCATGGCCGCTCGGGCGTGCCGCTCTACCTGTATTACCCGCCGGGCGGAGGCGAGCCGCGCGAACTGCCGCAGGTGTTGACCCCGACCATGCTCACGCAGCTCGTCTGAAGCGTACCGATCGGCGCCGCCGCTTACCTCCCGCGAGCGCCCTCAATCGAGCGTGCGGGGACCGACGCGCGCAACAGCAATGCTGTGGCGCCCCGATCGCTTGGTCGAACCGGAGATCGCGTTCGACACAACCAAGCCGCACGTGCAAATCGGTGAAGGTCGCGTAGACTTGGGTAAAGTTGTTCAAGTCCATCATCGGGAGCGTTCATGCATCGCCGTCAATTCCTTGCATCCACGGGTCTCCTCTCAGCAGCCGTGGCCCTGCCAGGCTCGGTTCGCGCCGCTTCGGGCGGTCCCGACGCGGAGTTCCGCGCGATGCTGGATCGCTTCTTCTACGCACGGCTGGAGGACAGCCCCGAACAGGCGACCTCGCTCGGGCTCGACACCGGCGCGCGCGCGCGCCTCAAGTCGGTGCTGGACGACACGTCGCGCGCCGGTCAGGCCAAGCAGTTCGCCCGTGCGCGGCAGGAGCTGGCGGCGCTGAAGACAGTGCGGCGCGATGCGCTGAGCGATGCGGCGCGGCTCGACTATGATGTGGTGGAATATGGCCTGGATCGGGTGATTGCGGGGCAACGCTACACGTTCGGCGCCAGTGCCGGCCGGTACGCGCCATATGTCCTGTCGCAACTGACGGGCGCCTACCGCGACGTGCCCGACTTCCTGGCCAACCAGCACAGGGTCGGGAACGCCGCCGACGCAGACGCCTATGTCGCACGGGTGCAGGCGTTTGCCGGCGCGATCGACGCGGAAACCGAACGCCAGCGCGAGGACGCCGCCAACGGCGTATTTGCCCCCGACTACATCCTGGACACCACGCTGAAGCAGCTGGCGGCGGTGCGCGACAAGGCGCCCGACGCGACCGGCCCGGCAACGGACCTCGCCGCCAAGCTGAAGGCCGCCACTCTGCCGCCGGAGCGCGCCATGACCGTGGCCACGCTGATGCGTGAGCAGGTGTTTCCCGCGCTGGATCGGCAACGCGCGCTGGTGGTCGAGCTAAGGGCGCGCGCCCGGCACGATGCGGGCGTGTGGCGGTTGCCCGACGGCGACGCTTATTACGCCGCGGCGGCGAGTGCCGCGACCACGGTGGAGATGACGGGCGACGAGATCCACAGGCTCGGCCTGGCGCAGGTGGCGGAGATCGGCGCGCGCATCGACGGCATCCTCAAGTCACAGGGCATGACCCAGGGCAGCGTGGGCGAACGACTGGTGGCACTGAACAAGCGCCCAGACCAGCTTTACCCCAACACCGATCCGGGTCGCGAGGCACTGCTCCGGCAATTGCGCGGTCAGATCGCCGCCATGACCAAACGCCTGCCCGAGCAGTTCGCCGTCCTCCCGCAGGCGCCGGTCGAGGTCCGCCGCGTTCCCGAGGCGATTCAGGCCGGTGCACCCGGCGGCTATTACCAGTCGGCCTCGCTCGATGGCACGCGGCCAGCGATCTACTTTATCAACCTGCGCGACACGTTCGACCGCCCCAGGTTCGGCCTGGCGACGCTGAGCTACCACGAAGCGGTGCCCGGTCATCACCTCCAGGTCATGTCCGCGCTGGAGAGCAAGGACATCCCGCTGATCCGCCGGCGCGGCTTCTACTCGGGTTACTCCGAGGGGTGGGCGCTCTATTCCGAACAACTCGCCGACGAGATGGGGATGTATGAGGGCGATCCGCTCGGGCAGGTCGGCTTTCTGCAATCGTTGCTGTTTCGGGCGACGCGCCTGGTGGTGGATTCCGGCATGCACGCCAAACGGTGGAGCCGCGAGCAGGCGACGGACTATCTGATCGCCACCACCGGCATCGCGCGCGGACGCAGCCAGGGCGAAATCGACCGCTACACCGTCTGGCCGGGCCAGGCATGCAGCTACAAGATCGGCCATACAGTCTGGGTGCGGCTGCGCGACGAAGCCAAGCGCAAGGCCGGCGCGAGCTGGGATCCGAAGGCGTTCCACCGGATCCTGACCATGGGGGCCATGCCGCTGAGCGTGCTGGAAAAGGTCGTGCGCCAGCAGATGGCATAGACGGCGGCTGCGCTGGAGCCCGACTTTCAGGCGTGGCGCGCATGGCCGCCGTCGGGCGACTGCCGACAAACGGCGTCGGTGGCACCAACCGGTGCCGTTCTCCCATCGCTACACCATCATAAGTGCCGGGCACCATGAACGCAGTTGGCGGACGCGCGTTAGGGGACAGGCTCCGAGCGGAGGAGCGCGATTTTTACGTCCTGGGAGAAGTCCGACATGGCAGAGCCTTTCACCATTGCCGTGCCGGACGAGCGGCTCGCCGCGATCCGCGCAAAGGCGGAGGCATTCGATTGGGTCATGGTACCGGACGCAGGGTCGTGGCAATCTGGCGTAGGCCTTGAGGATCTCAAGCGCCTCGTCCGGCATTGGCTGACGCGCTACGACTGGCGCGCACAGGAACGCCGCCTCAACACCATGCCGCAGTTCACGGCCGATATCCTCGGCCAGCGGCTCCACTTCATCCACATGCGCGGCGATGGTTCGCGCATGCCGGTGCTGCTGCTCCATGGCTGGCCAGGCTCCTTCCTCGAATTCGAGGGGCTGATCGCGCCGCTGGTCGCGGACGGGCACGACGTCATCGTCCCGTCCCTTCCAGGCTATGCATTTTCGGGCCGGCCGGCGGCTCCGATCGGACCGAAGCGGACCGCCGACCTTATGCATCACCTGATGACCGACCTGTTCGGCGAAGAACGTTACCTCGTCCAGGGCGGGGATTGGGGTGCCGCGATCGGGGCGTGGATGGCGCACATGCACCCCGATGCCGTCGCCGGGCTCCACCTCAACATGGTGCTGGTCCAGGCAGAGGATGCAGTTCCCAAGAAGGCGGAGGAGCTTGCCTGGGCGGCACGGCGTGCCGAGTTGGCCAAGGAGGAAACCGGCTACGCGCAGGAGCAGGGTACGCGACCGCAGACGCTGGGCGTCGCCATGTCGGACAGTCCGGTGGGTGTCGCGGCCTGGATCCTGGAGAAGTTCGGCGCCTGGGCGGACGTGCCGCGCGACGAACATGGCAAGCCCGATCTATGGCAGGCATTCGACGAAGACCTGCTGCTGACCAACATCATGCTCTACCTTGTGGAAGGCGCATTCGTGACATCGACCTGGATGTATCGCGGTCGCGTGCTGGAGGGATCGGGCCAGTTACCTGCCGGTACGCGGATCGACGTGCCGACCGCTGTCGCGGCCTTTCCCGACCCGGTCTTTCCTGCGCCGCCGCGGTCGCTGGCCCGCAAGACCTATCGAATCAAGCAATGGACCGACATGGCCGAAGGCGGGCACTTCGCGGCGCTGGAGCAGCCCGAACTGCTGCTTGCGGACATGCGCCGCTTTTTCGCGTCACGGGCGGTAAAACGCCGATTGCCGGGACGTCTGGCGACGCTTGGCAAGGGCGGCCTGATCGCGGCCGCATTGGCGGCCACTGCTTATGGTGCCCGTGCCGCGAGCAAACGCCCAGGTCGGTAAGCGTTCACCTGCCGGGCCCGCCGGGTTGCTCGCGTTTCGCCCGTACCGCAATGGGCTCGCGCGCCAAGGTTCACCGGGCTGCAAGGAGGCCGTCGGCATGGCTGGGCCATTGCAACATGCGGCAGTCCGCAGTCGGACCATGACGGTGTCGATGTCAGGGCCGGGAGGGTCGGCGTGAGCACATCACCGCGCCATGTCGCAATCATTGCGCCGCCGACCGCCGGTCACTTAAACCCCCTTCAGGTCCTTGGAGCCCAGTTGGCCCGCGCCGGTCACGCCGTAACCGTCGTCCACACCGGCGAGGTGGCTCGCTACATCCACGAACCGGGCGTGTCGTTTGCGCCGCTGCCGGACGATGCGGTGGGGGCATCGCTCGACACCTACCTGGCCCGGCTGGCCGCTCCCACGGGTCTGGGCGGCCTGACCCGCATGATCTCGGCAACCGCGGATATGACTGCACGGCTGCTCGACGGCGCGCCGGCAGTGCTGGACAGGATCAAGGTCGACGCAGTGATCGCCGACTCCGCCGAACCCGCCGGCGCCTTGATCGCGCAGCACCTGCGCATTCCGCATGTCGTCAGCGTCACCGGCTTGCCGCTCTTGCGGGAGGACGACGTTCCTCCGCCTTTCGTGAGGTGGCGCTACCGGCCGGATCGGCTCGGGCGCTTCCGCAATCGCGGCGGATATGGCGTAGCCAACCTGCTGATGCGCCCGATCGACGCGGTGGTCCGAGGGCGCAGGCGCGACTGGAACATCGACGACGCTGTCCAGCCACTGGCCTATGTCGCGCAATGCCCCCGCGGGCTGGATTACCCCCGGCGCGATCTGCCCGCGCATTTCCATTACGGGAGCCCCTGGCGCGCGTCCGCGCGCGCAGAGGTCGACCTGCCCATCGGTGACCGACCGCTGGTCTTCTGCTCCCTGGGCTCGCTGCAGGGCTCACGCAAGGCGCTGTTCGCGAGCATGTCGGCGGCGTGCGCGGCGATCGGGGCACGCGCCGTGATCGGCCACGGTGGCGGCCTGACCCCCGCGGACGAGGCGGCCTTGCCGGGACAGCCGCTGGTGCGTGCCTTTTGGCCGCAGGAGGCGGTGTTGCGCCGTTGCTCGGCGGCCATCTTGCACGGCGGGTTCAACACCGTTCTCGACGCGCTTGCCGCGGGAGTGCCGATCGTAGCCGTGCCGATCGCGTTCGAGCAGCCGGGAACCGCCGCGCGGCTTGCGCGGATCGGCGCCGCGCAGGTAATCACGCCGCGCCAGCTGTCGGTCACCCGGCTGGCCCATGCCCTGCGGCACGTCGTCGTGGACCCCGGCTATCGGCAAGCGGCTATGCGCGTCGCAGCGGAGATGGACGCCGTGGGCGGTGCCAGGGCCGCGGCCGCGATCGTCAGCGCTGCGCTTGCGAGCGCGCCCTGACCCGCGGCAGCTGCCACCATGGCATGTGCGGGCTCAGATGGTGCTCGTGATGGTAGGCGCCGAAGTGGAAGCACGTCAGCAAGGAAGCGAGCGGCGACCAGCCGTTGCTCCTGGCGTGATGGCCGTCCACGAATGCCGCATCCTCGTGCCTGTGCGGCAGGTAGGTGCCGAACACGAACAGCTGACCCAACGCCAGCAGCGCCGGCACGGCCCAGAATGCCACGATGTTGAGCAGGGAGACACCAAGCAGCATGTAGACGATGGCGGCGGCCGTGATCCGCAGGATCTGCGCATGCGTGTAATAGCCGGTGAAGAAGCGGACGAACCACGGCCATGCGCGCCGGGGCTCCGTGGGATGGAAATCGGGGTCATCCTCCGTGCCCGGCGCGCGATGGTGGGCATGATGCTTGGGGTAAAGCACACGGTAGGACAGGCCGGCATAAGCGGCGAGGCACAGAGTGCCGACCAGCGTGTTCAGTCTCGGCCACCTCGGCCCGAACGATCCGTGCATGCAGTCGTGCGCGATGATGAACAGCCCGGTGCTCAGCCAGGTTTGCGCCACGATGAGGGCCACCGCAATCGGGGCCGTCTGCACGCGCCATTCCCACAGGAAGATGCAGCCGATGTGGATCGCCAGCCAAGCGGACCCGATCGCCGCGGCGAGCAGCAGGTTGGCACCCGCATCGCGAGCGGCCGACGTCATCGCGCGGCCGGCCCGGGCCATTGCCGCGTGATCCCGGCTGCGCGCTGTGCCGACAGGAAGCCGATACCGCCGCTGCCGCACCGCTGATGAACGAGCATGTCGTGCACGACCAGGATGCGCCTTTCAATCCAGGACATCGATTGTGCCCGATACAGGCAGTCCGCGATCGCTGAAAGCGCTTATCGGGCGGGCAGTCCGCTGGCGAGCGGCATAGGCCTGCGCACAAAGCGTAGCCAGATGTTGCCATATGCCGGAGGATGCCATCGCCAGCGCCGCCGGGGCCAGGGCGATGCCAGCCAGAACGTCTACGCCATAATGCCCGCCGAACAGCGGTGTGGCGAGGATGGTCAGGCCGGCCCAGATCGGCGCGATCACGCGCAGCCACGGCACGTCGCGTTGCGCCCAGGCCAGAATGATGGGCAAGGCCGCATGGTAGCTGGGGAACGTGACGATCCCCCACAGGTGGGTGAGGTCCAGCGTGCGCAGGCTTCCATCCCGCAGGCCGGCGATCATGTCGCGCTCCATCCAAGCCACCGATGGCCAGAGCAGCCTGTAGCCGGCCGGATCGAAGACATTGCCCATCGCGGGCGTCAGGCCCGAGATCAGGATGGTTGCAAAGCCGCTCATGATCGCAGCGGCGACCGCTGTTTCCAGCGGCTTCACGCGTCCCGTGCCGCTCAATGCCACGATGCAGACGATCATCTGAAGCGGCAGGCTGTGATAGGCGACTCCGCCGATCCAGACGGACGCCGGGGCATTGTCGGCGGCATCGAACACGGCCGGCCAATCGAAGCCAAGTTGCCGATCGATCCGCGCGAGGGCGCCATCCCAGACCATGCCCCCGCGTGCCGCCAGGGCGTAGGACAGGACAACGCCCAGGATGGTAAAGAGCGTCATCAGCAGAAACGCACTCGCCCCCGCATAGAGCCTGGGACGCCCGGTCGACCGGCCGACGATCGAACCCGCGGCCAACAGCAGCACAGCGACGCCCGGCACGGCCAATCCGCCGAAGCGAAAGCCCAATCCGTAGCAGGCCAGAAGGCAGGCAGTCGCGACCGCCACGATCAGCGCCCACGATCCGGCATAGCTTCCCGTGGGCGTCCGTGACATCAAGGGCTCAACGCGGTTCTGCTGTGCCGGTGCCGTCATCTCGCAAATACCATGATTGCCTATCGCGTGGTGACAGCCGACATCAGCCAACTCGTTTGCAAGGCCCGGTCGCCCCGCTGCCACGGTCAGCCGCGCCCTGATGTCGGCCCTTCAGCGCCGTCAAAGCGCCGCTCGAACCGGACGCCGATTCATCCGGGTGCCGTCCGTTCCGTCGCCGGCCGACAGGCGAGGCTCGATCGCTGCCCGGCAGGATATACCGGGCAAGACCAAAGAAAAAGGGCGGCCCGATCGCTCGGAGCCGCCCCTTTGGTCGCAAGATCTGCGAGGCGCTTAACGCTTCGAGAACTGGAAGCTGCGGCGGGCCTTCGCCTTGCCGTACTTCTTACGCTCCACCGCGCGGCTGTCGCGGGTCAGGAAACCGGCCAGCTTGACGGGTGCGCGCAGCACCGGCTCGTAGCGGGTCAGCGCCTGGGCGATGCCGTGCTTGACCGCGCCGGCCTGGCCCGAAAGGCCGCCGCCGGAAACGGTGGCGATCACGTCATACTGGCCCTCGCGCTCGGCGATGCCGAACGGCTGGTTGATGACGAGGCGCAGCGTCGGGCGGGCGAAGTAAACTTCCTGATCGCGACCGTTGATCGTGATCTTGCCCGAACCCGGCTTCAACCACACGCGGGCGACGGCGTCCTTACGACGGCCGGTTGCATAAGCGCGGCCCTGCTTGTCGATCTGCTGTTCGCGCAGCGGCGTGGTCGGCAGGACCGGGACGTTGACGACCGGCGCTGCATCGTCGGCCGAGTCGACTGAAGCGGCGGGGGCAGCGGCAGTCGGCTGCGCGGCGGCGGGCGCCTGCTGGCCGGTGAGGTTCGCCAAGTCGGCGAGGGACTGACGGGTGTCGGACATTATGCGCCCACCTTGTTCTTGCGGTTCAGCGACGCAACGTCGAGAACCTCGGGATTCTGCGCGCCATGGTCATGCTCAGCGCCGTTGAAGATGCGCAGGTTGCGCATCTGCTGGCGGCCTAGCGGACCGCGCGGGATCATGCGCTCCACGGCCTTTTCCAGCACGCGCTCCGGGAAGCGCCCGTCGAGCACCTTGCCCGCGGTGATGCCCTTGATGCCGCCCGGATAGCCGGTGTGCTTGTAATAGACCTTCTGGTCCAGCTTCTTGCCCGTGAAGCGGACCTTGTCCGCGTTGATCACGATGACATTGTCGCCGCAATCGATGTGCGGCGTGAAGCTCGGCTTGTGCTTGCCGCGCAGGATGTTGGCGATGATCGAGGCAACACGGCCGACGACCAGCCCCTCGGCATCGATCAGATGCCACTTCTTCTCGACCGTAGACGGCGTCGCCGACTTGGTCTGCTTTGACAGCGTCCGCATGGACTTGACCCTTGATCTGGAGGGCAGCCACGTGCGGCCGGCCCGAAAACAATCACGCCGCCCCAAGCGGGACGGCGCTGACCGCCGCCAGATGCGAGTTGAGGGGCGGAAAGTCAAGAAAAACCGCCGGAAACGCGTGTGGTACCTGGATACCGCATGGTTCCTGGGCGGATTGGGGTTGTCGCGGGCGGTGCGAGGGGGTCTAACCCGCAACCATGCACCTCTACCTTCCGATCGCCGGCCTGCCGGTCAACGTGCTGGTGATCGTGCTGCTGGGCGGCGCGGTGGGCGTGCTGTCGGGCATGTTCGGCGTGGGTGGCGGCTTTCTGACCACGCCGCTGCTGATCTTCTACGGCGTGCCGCCGGCGGTGGCGGTGGCATCCTCCGCCACGCAGATCACGGGATCGAGCGTGTCGGGCGTGATCGCGCACAGCCGCCGGCAAGGCGTCGACTTCCGCATGGGCGGGGTGCTGGTGGCCGGCGGCGCGATGGGCGCGGTGGCGGGCGGCGTCGTGTTTCGGCTGCTGCAAAAGACCGGGCAGATCGATACGGTGGTGGCGCTGCTATATGTGGCTTTGCTCGGCTGGATCGGCACCACCATGCTGCGCGAATCGGTGCGCGCCTATTTCGCGCGACGCCAGGGCGGGAAGCCGGACAGCCGGCTGGGCCGCCGCCCGAAATGGATCGCCGCTTTGCCCTTCCGCTGGCGCTTCTACGGCGCTGGCCTGTACCTGTCCCCGCTTGCGCCGTTGCTGCTGGGCTTCGTGTCGGGCCTGCTGACCGTGCTGATGGGAGTGAGCGGCGGGTTCATCCTGGTGCCTGTCATGATCTACCTGTTCGGGGTGTCGTCACGCGTGGTGGTGGGCACGTCCCTGTTCCAGGGGCTGTTCGTCACTGCGGCGACAACCATGGTCCATGCCCTCACCACCCATGCGGTGGACCTGGTGCTGGCGGCCTTGCTGCTGGTGGGATCGGTCACCGGCGCGCAGATCGGGTCGCGGATGGTGCAAAAGGTTCAGCCCGAAATTGCCCGCATGTTCCTGGCGGTGATCGTGCTGTTCGTGGCGTTCCGCATGGGCATCGGCCTGACCTGGCGACCGGAAGCGATCTACACGGTACAGCCGCGATGAGGGCGCTGCTGCTCGGCCTGTTCGCCCCCCTTCTGCTGGGGGCCGCGCAGCCGCGGCTGGTGACCGACGTGTCGGAAACCACGATCGAGATCGCCTACAGCTTCACCGGCGCGGAACTGCTGCTGTTCGGCGCGATCCTCTACCCGCCGCGCCACAAGCCGCGTCCGGGCACGGAAGTGGTGGTGGTGGTGAAGGGTCCGCCCGAAACGGTGGTGCTGCGCGAAAAGGCGAAGGTCGGCGGCATCTGGATCAACCATGCCACCGCGCGCTTCCGCGATGCCCCGACCTTCTACTCGGTCGCCAGCAGCCGGCCGGTGGACGCATTCGTGCCTTTCCCGGTGGCGTGGCGCCATGGTCTGGGCGTGGCCAACCTGCCGTTGCACCAGGAAGGGAGCAGCGACCTGGCCGAGCGGCAGCGTTTCCGCGAAGGCTTTCTGAATCTCAAGCTCGACAGCCAGCTCTACAGCGAGCATCCGGACGCCGTGTCGATCCGCGAGGACGTGCTGTACCGCGCCCTGATCCCCCTGCCCCCGCGCGTGCCCACCGGGCGATTCACCGCGGAGACCTTTCTGGTCCGCAACGGCCAGGTGATCGCAGCGGCAACGCGCCACATCGTGATCGACAAGACCGGGTTGGAGCGACTAGTCGCCGGCGCGGCCGTGCGCCGCCCCTTCCTGTACGGCGCGCTGGCCGTCACCTTGTCGCTGCTGCTGGGGCTGGCCGCCGCCTTGCTGTTCGGGCGGCGCCGCTAGGCCGCACGGTCAGCAGTTCGTTAACCCTGGCCCGCTATGCTGCGGCCATGGGGATGCATGAACGCTTCGTCTCGGCCATCACCGCCGGTGACGCGATGGAACTGGGCCGACTGGTCGCGATCGGAGGCCATGCCGCCGAGATCACGGTCGACGTCCGGATGCTGCAACTGGTGCGCGGGAGCGGCGGCGGATCGATCGGCAGCCACGTCAAGCTGCGGCTCGGCCGACGCTGGGTGGTCGGCCAGATCCGCACGCTCCGGCTGTCCGAGGCGGATGGCGACCTGGTGGTCGGCACGCTCGAATTCTGTGGCGAAGGCGACGATGTCGAGGGCGAGTTGCGCAACTTCCGGCGCGGCGTCACCCGCCTGCCGCTGCCCGGCTGCGCCCTGCATGGCGTGTCGGCGGACGAACTGTCCCGAATCTTCGCGCCGGACGGACGGCCTTATGTCGAGATCGGCGACATCGCCGGCGCCGAAACGCAGCGCGCGTGCCTGACGATCGATCCGCTGCTCGGCCGCCATTTCGCCGTGCTGGGTTCGACCGGCACCGGCAAGTCGAGCGCGACCGCGCTGATCCTGCACCGCATCCGCGACGCCGCGCCGCGCGGCCATGTGGTGATGATCGACCCGCATGGCGAATATGCCGCCTCGTTCAGCGATTCGGGCGCGATCTTTGACGCAGCCAACCTGGCCACGCCCTATTGGATGATGAACCTGGACGAACATGCGGAGGTGCTGCTCACCTCCAGCGGGAACGAGCGCCAGGTCGATCGCGATGTGCTGGCCCGGGTGCTGCTGGCCGCACGCGCCAAACATCGCGCGGCTGATGGCATGACGCGCATGACCGCCGACACGCCGACACCCTATCTGCTGTCGGACTTCGGCGCGATCCTGCAACAGGAAATGGGCCGGCTCGACAAGGGCGGCGTGGGGGCCGCGCCCTATCTGCGGATCAAGGCGCGGATGGACGAGGTCAAGGCAGACCCGCGCTATGCCTTCATGTTCTCGGGCATGCTGGTCGGGGATACGATGGCGGACGTGCTGCAACGGCTGCTGCGGCTGGACAAGGACGGCACGCCGATCGCGATCGTCGACCTGTCGGGGATGCCGTCGGAGATTACCGGCGTGATCGTGGCCCTGCTCGGCCGCCTGATCTTCGACCACGCAATGTGGTCGCGCGGGCTGGATCAGCGCCCGGTGCTGCTGGTATGCGAGGAGGCCCATCGCTACATCCCGGCGGAAGGGCCCGGGCCTGCCCGCGCCGTGCTGGAACGGATCGCCAAGGAAGGCCGCAAATATGGCGTGGCCCTTGGCCTGGTGACGCAACGCCCGTCCGATCTCGCGCCGGGCGTGCTGTCGCAATGCGGCACGATCGTCGCCATGCGGCTGAACAACGACCGCGATCAGGCGCATGTCCGCGCCGCCATGCCGGAAGGATCGGGCGGACTGGCCGATGCGATCCCCGCGCTCCGCAACCGCGAGGCGGTGATCGTGGGCGAAGGCGCCCCGCTGCCCATCCGCGTGTGCTTCGACCCGCTGGATGCGGACCGCCTGCCGGCCTCCTACGACCCCGTCTTCTCGCAGGCCTGGGCGGCGGACGGCAGGGACGAACGGCTGCGTACCGAGCGTGCCGTCCACCGCTGGCGGACTCAGGGGCGATAGTGCCGCTATCGGCGTGCCAGCCCAAACGGGATTGAGTTTGCGCGGCGGCGGGGGCAATCCCCGCGCATGTCGCAGAATGAAGACAAACGCCTTGCCGCCCTTGCCGCCGCCGATGAGGTCAGGGACGGGATGCTGGTCGGCCTAGGCACGGGATCGACCGCGGCCTTTCTGATCGACGAGCTGGCGCGTCGCGCGCGCGACGGCCTCCGCATCGAGGCGGTCGCCACCTCGCTCGCCAGCGACGCGCAGGCAAAGGCCGGCGGCTTGACCGTGCGGCCGTTCGAGGATGTGGCGGCGATCGACCTTTGCATCGACGGCGCGGACGAGATCGATGGCGCCTGCCGCGCGATCAAGGGCGCGGGCGCGGCGATGGTGCGCGAAAAGATCGTCGCCACCGCCGCCACCCGCATGGTGGTGATCGCTGATGGCTGCAAGAAGGTCGCCCAACTCGGCGCGGCCCCGGTGCCGGTCGAGGTGCTGCCCTTCGGCCGCGCCTTTGTCGCGCGCGCTCTGGCGGAACTGGGGGGCAAGTCCACGCTGCGTCCGCGTGGCGACGCGCCCTACCTGACCGATCAGGGCAATCTGATCCTCGACACGCATTTCGGCCTGATCGCCGATCCCGCCACCTTGGCGCGGCACCTGTCGCTGGTGCCGGGCGTGGTGGGGCATGGCCTGTTCATCGACGAGGTGGACGCCCTCTACCTGGCCGAAGGCGGAACGGTCACGCGGATCGAACGCTCCGCCGCGATTTGAAACCTGCCCGTAACGAAAGGATCGGAAGCACGGTGCCAACCGTTGCGCGTCTGTCCTGTTCAGGTTTATCCGCCACCCGAACCTGCCGCTGACACTTCCAGGGAAGGAAACCCATGTCGACCCAGCCTGCTTCCTCCACTTTTCATGAGGACGGCTCGCCCGACCGGCTGGCGATCGATACGATCCGCACGCTGTCCATGGACGCGGTGCAGAAGGCCAATTCGGGGCATCCCGGCACCCCGATGGCGCTTGCCCCGGTGGCGCATACGATCTGGACCAAGTTCCTGCGCTACGATCCGGCCGCCCCGGACTGGCCCAACCGCGACCGCTTCGTCCTGTCCGTCGGCCATGCCTCCATGCTGCTCTATTCGGTGCTGCACCTGGCCGGCGTCGACGAGATCGACGAACATGGCAACAAGTCCGGCCGCAAGGCGGTGACGCTGGAGGATATCGAGAACTTCCGCCAGCTCGATTCCAAGACGCCGGGCCATCCCGAATATCGCTACACCACCGGGGTCGAGACCACGACCGGCCCGCTGGGTGCCGGCTGCGGCAATTCGGTCGGCATGGCGGTGGCCGAACGCTGGCTGGCCGAACGGTTCAACCGCGACGGTTTCCAGCTGTTCGACCATGACGTCTATGTGCTGTGCGGCGATGGCGACATGATGGAGGGCGTGTCGGCGGAAGCGGCATCGACCGCCGGCCACCTGAAGCTGTCCAACCTGTGCTGGATCTACGACTCCAACCACATCTCGATCGAGGGTTCGACCGAGCTCGCTTTCTCCGAAGACGTCGGCAAGCGTTTCGAGGCCTATGGCTGGAACGTGATCCATGTCGATGACGCCAACGATACCGAGGCGTTCGGCAAGGCGCTCGACACGTTCAAGGCCACGGACGACCGTCCGACCTTCATCGTCGTCCACTCCGTAATCGGCTGGGGTAGCCCCAAGGCCGGCAGCGAAAAGGCGCATGGCGAGCCGCTGGGCGCCGACGCGATCAAGGCCACCAAGCAGGCCTATGGCTGGCCTGACAAGGACTTCTACGTGCCCGATGGCGTGGCCGAACGCTTCCAGGGGGCGATGACCGCGCGCGGCGGAAAGCTGCGCGAGGAATGGGACGCCAGCTTCGCCCAATATCGCGAAAGCCATCCCGATCTAGCAGCCGAGCTGGACCTGATGCGCCAGGGCAAGCTGCCGGACAATTGGGATGCCGACCTGCCGACCTTCGACACGGACGCGAAGGGCATCGCCAGCCGCGATTCGGGCGGCAAGGTGCTGAACGCGCTGGCCCAGACCGTGCCGTGGCTGGTCGGCGGCGCGGCCGATCTGTCGCCCTCCACCAAGACCGACCTCAAGAATTTCGGATCGTTCGAAGCCGGTAGCTATGGCGGCCGGACGATGCATTTCGGCGTGCGCGAACATGCCATGGGCGCGATCGTCAACGGCATGGCGCTGAGCTACCTGCGTTCGTTCAGCGCGACTTTCCTGGTGTTCGCCGACTATATGCGCCCGCCGATCCGGCTGGCCTCGATCATGGAGCTGCCGGCGACCTTCATCTTCACGCACGATTCGATCGGCGTGGGCGAGGACGGGCCGACCCACCAGCCGATCGAGCATCTGGCCAGCCTGCGCTGCATCCCCGGCCTCGACACGATCCGCCCGGGCGACGCCAACGAAACGCGCGAGGCGTGGAAGGCCGCGATGCTGAAGACGTCCAGTCCGACGGTCCTCGTCTTCTCGCGCCAGGCGTTGCCGACGCTGGACCGCACCAAATATGCCCCGGCCGAAGGGCTGCACAAGGGCGCCTATGTGCTGGCCAGCGCCGACGAGCCGGAGGTGATCCTGATCGGCACCGGCTCCGAAGTCGGGCTGGTGGTCGCGGCGTATGAAAAGCTGACCGAAAGCGGCGTCAAGGCACGCGTGGTGTCGATGCCGAGCTGGTATTTGTTCGAGCAGCAGGACGACACCTACAAGGATTCGGTCTTCACCCCCGGCGTCGAGGCGCGGATCGCGGTGGAGCAGGCGGGCTCGATCGGCTGGGACCGCTATATCGGCGCCAGGGGCCGCACCGTCACCATGCCGACCTTCGGCGCATCCGCCCCGATCGCCAAGCTCCAGGACAAATACGGCTTCACCGTCGACAATGTGGTGAAGATCGCCAACGAATTGCTCGGGAAGTAAACACATGACCAGCAAGCTCGAACAGCTCCGCGACAGCGGCCAGGCCCCGTGGCTCGACTTCGTCGACCGCTCCTTCCAGGCGCAAGGCGGCCTCAAGAAACTGGTGGAGGAGGATGGCCTCACCGGCGTCACCTCCAACCCCGCAATCTTTGAAAAAGCGATGGGCCAGGGCGACGCCTATGACGCCGAGTTCAAGAGCTTCGTGGAGGCGAATGCCGGCGCCACCATCACCGATACCTATGAAGCACTCGCCATCAGCGACATTCGCGACGCCGCCGACACGCTGAAGCCGGTCTATGAGCGCACGGACGGCCTGGACGGCTATGTCAGCCTGGAAGTGTCGCCTTATCTGGCCGACACGACCGAGGCGACGGTGGAGGAAGCGCGCCGGCTGCACGCCATGGTCGATCGCCCCAACCTGATGGTCAAGGTACCGGGCACCCAGGCGGGCGCGCCGGCGATCCGGCAGCTGATCGAGGACGGGCTGAGCATCAACGTCACCCTGCTCTTCAGCCAGGAGAGCTATATCGCGGTGGCGATGGCCTATGTCGAAGGGCTGGAGGCGCGCGTCGCCAAGGGCGAGCCGATCAACCGGATCTCCAGCGTGGCGAGCTTCTTCGTCAGCCGCATCGACGCGCAGATCGACAAGAAGATCGACGCCCGCGTGAAGGACGGCGACGCCGAGAGCGATGCGTTGAAGGCGGTGCGCGGCAAGGTTGCGATCGCCAATGCCAAGCTGGCGTATCAATGGTTTCTCGACTTCGTGAAGTCGGACCGGTGGCAGGCGCTGGCGGACAAGGGCGCCAATGTGCAGCGGCTGCTGTGGGCCTCCACCGGCGTCAAGGATCCCGCTTACCCTGACACGCTCTATGTCGACGGGCTGATCGGGCCGGACACGGTCAACACCCTGCCGCCCAAGACGATGGATGCGTTCCGCGACCATGGCACGCTGGCGCGCACGCTGGATGCCGACATCGATGACGCGAAGCAGGTGTTGGCCGAGGCCGATCGCCTGGGCCTCGACCTGGCGGGCGTGACCGAAGCCCTGGTCAACGATGGCGTGAAGCTGTTCGCCGATGCCGCCGACGCCCTGCTCGGCGCAGTGGCGTCCAAGCGCGCGCTGCTGGCCGGTGACAAGCTGGCCGGCATGGCGCCGCATCTGTCCGAAGCCCTCGACAAGGCGGTCGCCGACCGGCTGGAACAGGCCCGCGCCGATGCCTGGTCGCGTCGCCTGTGGGCCAAGGATGCCAGCCTCTGGACCGGTGGGTCGGAGGCCAAGTGGCTCGGCTGGCTGGCGGCGGGCAAGGGCGAGCAGGTCGATCATGCCGCGCTGAAAGCGTTGGCGGAGAAGGCCAGGGGCCACAAGGACGTGGTGCTGCTCGGCATGGGCGGCTCCAGCCTGGGGCCCGAGGTGCTGGCCGAGATGATCGGCGCGGCGCCGGGCCATCCCACCGTCCACGCGCTCGATTCGACCGATCCGGGCCAGATCGGCACGGTGGCGTCCAGGATCGATCCCACGGAGGCGCTGTTCCTGGTCGCGTCCAAGTCCGGCTCGACCATGGAGCCGGAGTTGCTGCGCGCCTATTTCTGGGATCTCGCCGGACAGGACGGCAGCCGCTTCGTGGCGGTGACCGATCCCGGCTCCAAGCTGGAAAAGCTCGCCCAAGAACATGGCTATCACGCCATCTTCCTGGGCGATCCGGAGATTGGCGGGCGTTATTCGGTGCTGTCCGTGTTCGGCATGGTGCCGGCCGCGATGATGGGCATCGATGTCGAGGATTTCTTCGCCAAGGCGGCGCCGATGGTGCAGGCCTGCGGCCCCGATGCCCCGCCCGCGACCAATCCGGGCATGCATTTGGGCGTCATCATGGGCGAGGCGGCGAATGTCGGCCGCGACAAGCTAACCATCCTGACCACCCCCGAACTGGAGCCGGTCGGTGCGTGGCTGGAGCAGTTGATCGCGGAGTCGACCGGCAAGCATGGCAAGGGCATCGTGCCCGTCGATCTTGAGCCGCTGGCCCCGGCGGAGGAGTATGGCACGGACCGCATCTTCGCCGTGCTGAAGCTGGCCGGCGACGAGGATGCCGACCTGGATGCGCATGTCGAGGATCTGATCGCCGCGCGCCAGCCGGTGGTCGTGATCACGCTGGCGGACAAGGACCTGATCGGCCAGGAATTCTTCCGCTGGGAGGTCGCGACCGCGATCGCCGGCGCGGTGATCGGCATCGATCCGTTCGACCAGCCCGACGTGGAAGACGCCAAGGTCAAGACGCGCGAACTGGTGGACGCCTATGAAGCATCCGGCAGCCTGGCCGAAGAGACACCGTTCCACGAAGACGCGGACATGGCCTTCTTCGCACCCGGCGATCACACGCTGGCGGCAAGCGACCCGGTGCAGATCCTGCGCACTCATTTCGCCAGCGCCAACCCCGGCGATTATGTCGGCTTCCTGGTCTATCACGAACGCAACGAGGAGCATGAGGCTTCCGTCGCCCGGATGCGCGAGGCGGTGGTGCAGGCCCATGCGGTCGCCACCGTCGCCGGGTTCGGCCCGCGTTTCCTCCACTCCACGGGTCAAGCCTACAAGGGTGGGCCGAAGACCGGCCTGTTCCTGGAAATCACGCGTGAGGCGGATCCCGACCTACCCGTGCCCGGCCGCAAGGCCAGCTTCGGCGTGGTGCAGGTGGCGCAGGCGCGTGGCGACCTGGACGTGCTGGTGGAGCGGGGTCAGCGCACGTTGCGCGTCCACCTGAAGAATGGGGATCTGGCGGCGCTTGAGACGCTGGTGATCCAGGCCCTGCAAGACTGATCGGAGAGTATCGTACCATGCGTATCGCAATGATCGGCCTCGGCCGGATGGGCGCCAACATCGTTCGTCGCCTGATGAAGGCCGGGCACGAGGCCGTGGTGTTCGACCGCAATACGGAGGCGGTCGGGGCCCTGGTGAAGGAAGGCGCGGTCGGCGCCGCCGGGCTGGACGACCTCAAGGGCAAGCTGGAAAAGCCGGCCATCTTCTGGGTGATGCTGCCCGCCGGTGAGCCGACCGAGGATACGATCGCCACGCTTGCCGAACTGGCCGGGCCCGGCGACATCATCATCGACGGCGGCAACACCTTCTACAAGGACGATATCCGCCGGTCCAAGATGCTGGCCGAAAAGGGCATCCACTATGTCGATGTCGGCACGTCCGGCGGCGTGTGGGGGCTGGAGCGCGGTTATTGCATGATGATCGGCGGGCCCGACGACATCGTCCGCCACCTCGATCCCATCTTCGACACGCTGGCCCCGGGCCTCGGCACGATCGAGCGGACGCCCAAGCGCGAGGCCTATGATGTCCGCGCGGAGAAGGGGTATATCCACGCCGGTCCGGCCGGCGCGGGCCACTTCGTCAAGATGATCCACAACGGCATCGAATATGGCCTGATGCAGGCCTATGCCGAGGGCTTCGACATCCTGAAGTCGAAATCGTCGGAGAAGCTGCCGGAGGACCAGCGGTTCGACCTCAACCTGACCGACATTGCCGAAGTCTGGCGGCGCGGTTCGGTGATCTCGTCCTGGCTGCTCGACCTCACCGCCAGCGCGCTCGCCGGCAGCCCCCAGCTGTCCAACTTCTCCGGCCGCGTGGCGGATTCGGGCGA
Organism: uncultured Sphingomonas sp.; assembly: GCF_934560975.1. Taxonomy (GTDB): domain Bacteria; phylum Pseudomonadota; class Alphaproteobacteria; order Sphingomonadales; family Sphingomonadaceae; genus Sphingomonas_I. The sequence continues at coordinate 31,765 of NZ_CAKTFO010000016.1, forward strand.
GGGCCGATGGACGGTGGAAGCCGCCATGGAAGAGGCCGTGCCGGCCAACGTGCTGACCACCGCCCTCTTCTCGCGCTATCGCAGCCGGGTGGAACATACCTTCGCCGACCAGGTCCTGTCGGCGATGCGGTTCGGCTTCGGCGGCCACGTCGAGATCCCGCAATGAGCGCGGCGGCGCTGCCCCCCGCGCCGCCGTCGACCCTCGTCATCTTCGGCGGCACTGGCGACCTGACCCGCAGACTGCTGGTGCCGGCGCTGGCCAATCTGTGCGGCGACGGGCTGGTCGGGAATGATCTCACCATCATCGCCATCGGATCGCGCGAAGGCGACGACGAAAGCCTGCGGGCAGGCCTGGACGAATTCGCGCCCGACACGGATTGCTGGCGTGCCCTGCGCGGCCGGATTACCTATCTGCAGGGCGACTTCACCCAGCCGGACGTGTTCCAGACGCTCAAGCAGCGATTGGGCGACGGCAATGCCGCTTTCTACCTCGCCACGCCCGCCCAGTTCTTCGGACCGATCGTGGACGCCCTGGCCGATGCTGGGCTGATGGACGAGGTGGAGGGCCGGTTCCAGCGGGTGGCGATCGAAAAGCCGTTCGGCCACGACCTCGCCTCCGCCCAAGCCCTGAACCGTCAGATCCTGGCGCGCGTGGCCGAGGCGCAGGTGTATCGGATCGACCATTATCTGGGCAAGGAAACGGTCCAGAACATCATGGTCGCCCGCTTCGCCAATCCCTGGATCGAGGCGGTGTGGAACAACCGCTACATCGACCATGTCCAGATCACGGCGGCGGAGTCGATCGACGTCGGCACGCGCGGCAGCTTCTACGACGCAACCGGCGCCGGCCGGGACATGGTGCCCAACCACCTGTTCCAATTGCTTGCCATGATCGGGATGGAGCCGCCCAACGATCTGTCGGCGGACGCCATTCGCGGCGAGAAGGCCAAGCTGCTCGGTGCCGTGCGCCCCCCTGACGATGCCGGGGCGGACGGCGTGCGCGGGCAATATGAAGGCTATCGCGAAACCGCCGATGTGTCGGCGGACAGCACGACTGAAACCTTTGTCGCGCTGAAGCTGCATGTCGACAGCTGGCGCTGGGGCGGCGTGCCCTTCTACCTCCGCACCGGCAAGGCGCTGACGGCGCGCGATACGGAGGTGGCGATCGTGTTCAGGCAGGCGCCGCTGGCCCTGTTCCGCGATACCGACCTCAACAACCTGCCGCCGAGCCAGCTCGTGCTCCAGCTGCAACCGGACGAGGGGATCGTAATGCGGTTCATGGTGAAGCAGCCCGGGCCGGAGCTGCGCGCGGTGCCGGTCCAGCTGGACTTCCATTATGCCGAACGCTTCGACATCAAGGGACGGACGGGCTATGAAACCCTGCTCTACGACATGCTGATGGGCGACCAGACCCTGTTCCAGCGCGCCGACCAGATCGAGGCGGGCTGGGCCGCGGTGCAGCCGTTCCTGGATGCCTGGGGCGGACGCCCGGACGCGATCGAAACCTATGCGCGCGGCAGCGACGGACCCGCCGGGGCCACGGCCCTGATCGAACGCGACGGGCGGGCCTGGAACCCGATCGGCGCATGACGCTGCGCCTGGTCATCAGCGACGTCGACGGGACGCTTGTCGATCATGACAAGAACCTGGCGCCGGAAACCGTCGCGGCGGTCCGCCGGCTGGAGGCGCGCGGGATCGGCTTCTCGCTGATCAGCGCCCGCCCGCCCTCCGGCATCGCCCACCTGATTGATGCCTTGCGGCCGAACACGGCCGTGGGCGCGTTCAACGGCGGCACCATCCTGGACCCCGACGGCACGGTGGTCGAACGCCACCTGCTGCCGCGTGACGTGGTGGAGGGCAGCTTCGCCCTGGCCGAGGGGACGGGCGCGGAGCCGTGGCTGTTCGCGGATGGCGCATGGCATGCGCCCAACAGGGACAATCCGCACGTGCCGCGCGAAATCCTGTCGTCCGGCGTGCAGCCGGTGATCGGCCGCGACATGACCGCCCTGTTCGACCGCGCCGACAAGCTCAGTTGGGTGAGCGACGATTACCCGCTGCTGGAGAAACTGCAGAACGCGATGCGGGACAGGCTTGGCGACCAGGCGACCATCGCCTTGTCCCAGCCCTATTTCCTCGACCTGACGCACGCCAACGCCAACAAGGGCGCGGGCATTGCCACGCTGGCGCGGATGGCGGGCGTCGACCTGGCCGACGTTGCGGTGCTGGGCGACCAGCATAACGACCTGCCGATGTTCGCCCGTGCCGGGCTATCGATCGCGATGGGTCAGGCGCCAGACGCGGTCAAGGCCGCCGCCACCTATGTATCCACCAGCAACGACGCGCATGGCGTGGCACACGCCATCGACACGATCCTGCTGCCGATGGTGGAGGCACAGGCGTGAAGACGCTGGTTGCGTTCGACCTGGACGGGACCCTGGCCTTGTCCAAACAGCCGCTGGACGATGACATGGCGGACCTGCTTGCCCGCCTGACGCAGGTGGCGATGGTGGACGTGATTTCGGGCGGCGACTGGCCGCAGTTCGAGAAGCAGGTGGTCGGGCGGATGCCGGACCATGCGCGCCTGTCCAACCTGGTCATCCAGCCGACCACCGGAACCAAGCTCTACCGGCATCGGGATGGCGACTGGCAGCGTGTCTATGCCGACCTGTTCGACCCGGAGGAGAGCGCCAAGATCAAGGATGCACTGAAGCGCGCGGTCGCGCAGGCCGGCTATGCGGGCGAGCATGTCTGGGGCGAGCAGATCGAGGATCGCGGCAGCCAGATCACCTTTTCCGCGCTGGGTCAGCAGGCGCCGCTGGACGCCAAGAAGGATTGGGATCCCGATCATGCCAAGCGGGAGACGTTGCAGGCCCTGCTGAAAAGCATGCTGCCGGACCTGGCGATCAACATCGGCGGCACGACGTCGATCGACATCACCCGCAAGGGTATCGACAAGGCCTATGGCCTCAAACGCCTGAGCGAAACGGTGGACGTGCCGCTGGACCGCATGTTGTTCCTGGGTGACGCCATCTTCCCCGGCGGCAACGATTATCCCGCCAAGACGCTGGGGCTGGACACGGTCCGGGTGCGGGACGTGGACGAAACCAAGGCGATCGTCACGGCCGTGATCGCCTGTCTGCACGCGTGAGCGCCGCGCCGCCGATCATCGTCGCCACCGGCTTCACCCGCGAGGTCCGCACGGTCCCCGGACCGGGTATCGTCGCGATTGCGGGCGGAGGGCGCGCGGCCAATCTGCAACGCGCGCTGGAACAGGCAGCCTCCGCCGGGGCCAGCGCCATCCTCAGCTTCGGCCTGACCGGCGGCCTGGTGGACGGGCTGCGCATCGGTGACTGGGTGGTCGGCAGCCGGCTGACCGGCGCGATCGAGCAGGATTGCCACGCCGGCTGGGCGCGAGCGATGGCGACGGCGCTGCCCGGCTCCAAGATCGGCCCGTTCTTCGCCGATGGCCGCATGATCGACACGGTGGCGGAGAAACGCCGGCTGGGCGAGGTTCACGGCGCGCTGGCGGTCGATATGGAGAGCCATGTCGCGGCGCGGGTAGCGCGGGCGCATGGCCTGTCCTTCGCCATTGCGCGGATCGTGTCGGACGAAGTGGGGCATCTGCTGCCGCCCGCCATTACCGTGTCGATGCGGCCGGATGGCGGGTTCGACCGAGTCGCGATGCGCCGTTCGCTGGCTGCTATCCCCGAACAGCGGGCGGACGTGGTGCAGACGATGCGGCAGTTCCTGACCGGCTTTCGCGGCCTGCGTGCGGCGGCACGGGCGCTGGGACCACGGCTCGCTTTTCCGGGCTGAACCAGTTGCTGCCTACAATTTCGGGAACTTGAGGCCGCCATTCATCGGCGGAGGTCCGGGCTCCAGCTCCGCCTCCTCGAACCGGCGCCAGCCATTGGGGCCAAGCCGCTCGATCGGCCTGAACCGCACCTTGTACTGCATCCGCGCGGAACCGTTCACCCAATAGCCGAGATAGACGAACGGCAGCCGCGCATCGGACGCGCGCTGGATATGATCCAGGATGATGAAGGTGCCGAGGCCGGGGCGATGCTCCAGATCCGGCTCGTAGAAGCTGTAGACCATCGACAGCCCGTCCGACTGCTGATCGGTCAGGCACACGCCGACCAGCCGGCCGGGGCGGCCATCCTCCGCCGGCTCCCGATATTCAACCATATAGGTGGTGACGGGCGTCTGCTCGACCATGTCGGCGAAGTCCAGCTCGTCCATCTCCGCCATGCCGCCGCCGGGATGGCGCGCCGACAGGTAGCGGCGCAGCAACGCGAACTGCTCCTCCGTCGTCCACGGCTGGCATGCTTCCACCGTCAGGTCCGAATGGCGCTTCAGCAGGCGGCGGTGGGTGCCGTTGGGCTTGAACTCGGCCGCGACCACGCGCACCGAAACGCAGGCCTGGCAATCGATGCAGCTGGGGCGATAGGCCACGCCCTGGCTGCGGCGAAAACCGATCCGGCCGAGCGCCTCGTTCAGCTCCGCCGCATGGTTGCCCGACAGTTCGGTGAACACCTTCCGTTCCGTCCGGCCCGGAAGATACGGGCACGGCGCCGGAGACGTCACGAAGAAGCGCGGAAATTTGAACTGCGCACTCACCGCCCGCTCGCACCCTTCGCGCTGCTGCCCCGGCCGGCGTTATGCCCGCCGATGGAAAAGATGAAAAGGTGCTTTACCATCTTTGATAGTTAAGGGGCAGGAAGTGTCGCAGCCGTAACTTCTGCGGGCGTCAGGCAAGCTCGACCGGGCTTACTTCATAGCCTTCCGCCTGCAACGCCTCCATCAACCGGGCGAGATGCGCCGCGTCGCGCGTTTCGCACTCGATGTCGGTGATGAGGCCCTTGGCCGGCAGGGTGGAAAAGACGCGCTGGTGGTACACTTCGATGATGTTCACCTGCTCCTGATCGAAGATGCGGGCGACATTGTAGAGCGCGCCCGGCCGATCCTGCAGCTTGATCCGCAACCGCGCCAGTCGGCCCGACCGGGCCAGGTCGCGCAATAGCACGTTGGCGAGCAGGCGCGGGTCGATATTGCCGCCACACAGCACGATGCCGATCGTCTTGCCGGCGAATCGCTCCGGGAATGCCAGCATGGCGGCCAGGCCGGCGGCACCGGCACCCTCCACCACCGTCTTTTCGATCTGGAGCAGCAGGGACACCGCCCGTTCCAGATGCCGTTCGGACACCAGCACGATGTCGTCCACCACCTGCCCGATGATCTCGCTAGTGATGGAGCCGGGCTCCTTCACCGCAATGCCCTCCGCCAGCGTATCGCCGTGGCAGGGCAGGGCCGTACCTTTCACCCGGTTGTACATGGAGGGGTAGAGTTCGGCCTCCACACCGACCACCTCGATCCCGCCCAGCGCCTTGGCCACCGTGCCGCAGCCGGAGATCAGGCCGCCACCGCCGATCGGCACGACCAGCGTGTCGATGGCGGGCGCGTCCTCCAGCATCTCGACCGCGACGGTGCCCTGGCCGGCGATCACCTGCAGGTCGTTGAAGGGGTGCACGATGGTAAGCCCCCGCTCCGCCGCCAGTTCGCGCGCATGGGCCAGCGATTCGTCCACATTCTCCCCATGGAGGATGACGCTGGCGCCGTGGCCCTCCGTCTGGCTGACCTTCACGTTGGGCGTGGTGCGCGGCATCACGATGGTGGCGGGGATGCCGAGCCGCCGGGCGTGATAGGCCATACCCTGCGCGTGATTGCCGGCGGACGCGGCGATCACGCCGCGCGTACGGGCGCCCTGGTCCAGCTGGAGCAATTTGTTGAGCGCGCCGCGTTCCTTGTAGGCGGCGGTGAACTGGAGATTCTCGAACTTCAGATAGACGGTCGCGCCCAGCAGCGCGCCCAGCGTCTGGCTGATCAGGGTCGGCGTGCGAATAATGGCGGACGCTACACGGTCATGGGCGGCACGGACGTCGTCGAGCGACACGGGCAGCGGATCGGCCGCTGCGGCCATGGATAGCGTAGCCATGAGCCAGCCCTACGCGTCTCCTGCGCCTTTTTGAACCCCGGTGCTGGCGCGGTGCAAAGGCGGGCCTTATTGCCGCCGGTCATGGCCAATATCGCATTTATCGGAACCATGGATCACCGGGCAGCGCGGCCGGCACGGCGGGCCCTCACCCTGGTGCTGCTCGCCACCGCTCTGGTCGCCGCCCCCGCGCACGCCCGCAAGCGCCAGCCCGCGCCCGAGATCCCGCTGACCGAACAGGGGTTGGTCGACAACGTCAACGGTTACACGATCGACAACAAGGGCGCGCTGCTGCGCTTCAACGGGCTGCTGGTCGATCGACAGGGCAAGGTCGCCAAATTGCTGCATGAGGGCGATGCCCGCCCGCAGCGGCCCGACTTCCGGCTGGATGGACAGGGGCGGACATTGCTGCCGGGCCTGTTCGACGCGCATGGCCATGTGTCGGGCCTGGGCTTCCAGGCGCTGACCCTCGACCTTACCGCCACCACCAGCCTCGCCGACGCGCAGTCGGCGCTGGCGCGCTATGCGGCCGAGCATCAGACCTCCGCCTGGATTCGCGGCGGCGGATGGAATCAGGAAAAGTGGGCGCTCGGCCGCTTCCCCACCGCCGCCGACCTGGACCGGATGGTGAAGGATCGCCCGGTGCTGCTGGAGCGGGTGGACGGCCATGCCGTGCTCGCCAATTCGGCGGCGATGGCGGCAGCGGGGATTACGGCCAAGACCCCCGATCCCGCCGGCGGCAAGGTCGAGCGCGACGCCAGGGGCAATCCCACCGGGCTGTTCGTGGATGCGGCCCGCACGCTGGTGGAGCGTGCCGCCCCCGCCCCGCTGCCGCGCGAACGCGACGCGGCGATCGCCAAGGCGCAGGAGATCATGATCGCGGACGGCGTCACCGCCACCGCCGACATGGGCACCAGCGTGGAGGATTGGGAATCGATACGGCGGCTGGGCGATACCGGACGGTTGCGGATGCGCATCACTTCCTACGCGCATGGCATCGACACATTGCTGACCGTCGCCGGATCGGGGCCGACTCCGTGGCTGTATGACGGCCGGCTGCGGATGATCGGGGTGAAGCTTTATGCCGATGGCGCGCTCGGCTCGCGCGGGGCGTGGCTCAAGCAGCCGTATAGCGACATGCCGTCGACGCGCGGCCTGCAATTCCTGGACGATGCCAAGATCCGCAACCTGATGAGCCGGGCGGCGATGGACGGCTTCCAGACGGCCGTCCACGCGATCGGCGATGCCGCCAATGCGCAGGTGCTGGGCGCGATCGCCGAACTGTCCGAAACTTATGGCGGCGACCGGCGCTGGCGGATCGAACATGCGCAGATCGTCGATCCCGCGGACCTGCCGCGCTTCGCCAGGAACGGCATCATCGCGTCGATGCAGCCGACCCATGCCACGTCGGACCATGCGATGGCGGGAACGCGGCTCGGCACGGCGCGGCTGGCGGGCGCTTATGCGTGGAAGACGATGCTGGACAATCATGTGCCGCTCGCCTTCGGGTCCGACTATCCGGTGGAGGACCCCAACCCCTTTCCCGGCCTGGCTGCCGCCGTGACGCGCGAGGACAAGGCCGGCGATCCGCCCGGCGGGTTCCTGCCCGAACAGAAGATCACGCTGACGCAGGCTCTGGCGGCCTTCACCACCGGCGCGGCCTATGCCGCCAAGGCGGAGGATCGGGTCGGCAGCCTGGAGCCCGGCCATTATGCCGACTTCATCCTGCTCGACCGCGATCCCTTTGCAATCGATCCCCGCGCGCTGCGCGATACCAAGGTGACCGAAACCTGGATCAGCGGCGCCCGCGTCTATGTCCGCAAATGAGGCTTGAGGTCGGCGGAGCATCGGCTCCGCTGACTTGAGGCACAGGCCGTGCTAGGCGCGCGGCATCATGCTCAACATCAACGGCATCACCGTCCGCCTCGGCGGCCGCACCATCCTCGATCGCGCCAGCGCCACCCTGCCGCCCAAAAGCCGGGTGGGCCTGATCGGCCGCAACGGCGCGGGCAAATCGACCCTGATGAAGGTGCTGATCGGCGCGCTGGATGCCGATGACGGATCGATCGACATGCCGCGCGGCGTCCGCATCGGCTATATCGCGCAGGAAGCCCCGCACGGCAGCGCCACGCCGATCGACACGGTGCTGGCCGCCGACACCGAGCGTGCCGCGCTGCTGGCGGAAAGCGAAACGTGCGAGGATGCGGACCGCGTGGGCGAAATCCACGAGCGGCTGGGCGCGATCGATGCCTACACCGCCCCGGCGCGCGCGTCCCGCATCCTGGTCGGCCTGGGCTTCAACGAAGAGATGCAGCAGCGACCGCTCGACAGCTATTCGGGCGGGTGGAAGATGCGGGTGGCGCTGGCCGCCCTGCTTTTCTCACAGCCCGATCTGCTGCTGCTGGACGAACCGTCCAACCACCTCGACCTGGAAGCGACCTTGTGGCTGGAAAGCTTCCTGAAGAGCTATCCGGCGATGATGGTGGTGATCAGCCACGAACGCGACCTGCTCAACAATGTGGTGGATCATATCCTCCACCTCGAACAGGGGCATGTCACGCTCTACACCGGCGGCTATGACGCGTTCGAGCGGCAACGTGCCGAGCGGGCCGCGCAACTCGCCGCCGCGCGCGCCAATCAGGAGGTCCAGCGCGCCAAGCTGCAGGATTATGTCGCCCGCAACAGCGCCCGCGCCTCCACCGCGAAACAAGCCCAGTCGCGCATGAAGATGCTGGCCAAGATGCAGCCCATCGCCGCCTTGGCCGAAGATCCGACCCTGTCGTTCGACTTTCCAAATCCGGACGAGCTGCGCCCGCCGCTGATCACGCTCGACATGGCGAGCGTCGGTTATGCGGCGGACACCCCGATCCTGCAGCGGCTGGATCTGCGCATCGATCCGGACGACCGGATGGCGTTGCTCGGCCGCAACGGCAACGGCAAGACCACGCTCGCGCGGCTGCTGGCGGCGCAGCTGGCGCCGATGGACGGCGGCATGGCGGCATCCGGCAAGATGAAGGTCGGCTATTTCACCCAATATCAGGTGGAGGAGCTGGACGGCGGGGACACGCCGCTGGAGCATATGGCCCGCGCGATGCAGGGCAAGACGCCTGCCGCGGTACGCGCGCAGCTCGGCCGGTTCGGCTTTTCGGGCGACAAGGCGACGACGCAGGTCGGCAAGCTGTCGGGCGGCGAACGCGCGCGGCTGGCGCTGGCGCTGATCACCCGCGACGCGCCCCACCTGCTGATTTTGGACGAGCCGACCAACCACCTTGATGTGGATGCGCGCGAGGCGCTGGTGCAGGCGTTGAACGCCTATTCCGGCGCGGTGGTGGTGGTCAGCCACGACCGCCACATGCTGGAGCTGACGGCCGACCGGCTGGTGCTGGTCGACGACGGCACCGCCCGCGAGTTCGACGGCAGCATGGCCGATTATACGTCGCTGATCCTGTCGCGCGACGGTGGCGGCGGTGGCGACAGGTCGGCCGCGGCCAAGGCCAACCGCAAGGAGGAACGCCGGGCGGCGGCGGATGCGCGCGGCAAGAGCCAGGCGGCGCGCAAGGAGTTGAAGACGGTGGAGACGGAGGTGGCGCGGCTGACCGTCCAGCGGTCCGCCGTGGACCAGGCGATGTTCGACCCCAGCGGGGCCGAGCCGGCGCTGGCCAAGCTGACCATGACCGCGCTGATGCAGCGCCGGGCGGAACTGACCAGCGCCCTGGCCAAGGCCGAGCAACGCTGGCTGGAACTGAGCGAGGCGTTGGAAGGCGTACCGGCCTGATCGATGGTGCGCGGTCGCGCCCCGTCGCGCGGCCGCCACAGTATAGATTGATGTAAATGCCTGTGCGCCGGTGCGGATCGCGCGCCGATACTTCGGGCGATCCCGGCCGCTGTCGATGCCATTGCGTGCCGATCCTTGCCAAATGGTGGCGGAAACGGTTTTATCCTGCCTTATTCATGAAGGGATGGGCCGCCGCTGTTCGCCACGATCATGCGACATGGCGGACCGAGGTGATGGGCCACGGCTGGTGAACGACCGAAGCAACTCCGTACGAGCGTCCGCATGGCCGCGATAGCAATCTACAGCCCCAAGGGCGGCGTCGGAAAGACCACCCTGTCGGTCAACCTGGCATGGGCGGCGGCAACCTTGTCCAGCCGGCGGACCTTGTTGTGGGATCTGGATGCCCAGGCGTCGGCCAGCTTCATCCTGGCGCCCGATCGCAAGGCCGCCGATCCGGCCCGCGCCGTGTTGGAACGCGACGTCGCGCCCGAACGGCTGATCGTGCCGACCAATGTGGCGCGACTGGACCTGTTGCCCGCCGACACGTCGCTGCGCGCACTGGATCATCTGTTCGGCGGGATGGAGCAGAAGAAACGGCTGCGGCGGCTCACCACCGCGTTGCAGCAACGCTACGACCGCATCCTGATCGATTGCCCACCCGGGATCGGCCCCACGACCGAGCAGATCATTCGCGGCGTGTCGCTGATCGTGGTGCCGGTGATCCCCTCGACCCTGGCGCTGCGCACCGCGCGGGAGCTGACGGCGCACCTCCACGGTCGCAAGACCATGCCGGCAGTGATGCCGGTGTTCAACCTGGCCGACCGGCGGCGCGCGGGCCATCGTGCCGCGCTGGCCGAAGCACCCGAACAGCCCGTCATTCCCATGACCAGCCTGCTCGACCAGATCGCCGACCGGCACGCGCCCTTGGGCGCCTACGCCCCGCGGTCCCCCGCCGCTGCCGCGATCGCCGACCTGTGGCGCCGGATCGAGGCGACGCTGGCCCGCTTGCCCCCGGACCAACGGTCGTAGGAGTGGCAGAGCGCGTCAACGAACTGATCGGCGCGGGCAACCCAGCTATACGCGCACCTTCCGCAGCGCAGGCGACGCGGTCGGCGGCCCCCAGATCGTCGTCCAAGGCGCCGACCCGCCCGACGTAAAGCTGAATCGGCCGCTACCGGCGCCCGCATCCGCGCCGGCCAGGCCATCGCTCACGCGGCCGCACCGGTGGGCGGGACGGAACGGCACGCCTGATCGCGGCGCCTTACATCGTCAGCTTGGCGGCGTAGCCGGTCAGTTCCAGATAGCCGCGCCCGCCGGGCGTTCGCACCGCGCCCTCCCAATAGACCGGCTGGCCGGCACGGCGCGCGTCCAGCTCCTGGTCGGAAAACAGCGGCCGCAGCGGGAAACGGCGCACCCCTTCCGGCAGCCGCACCGCCACGTCCAGCGCCACCGGATAGGTCGCGCCGGTCCGCGCCGATCGCCAGGTCCTGAGCGGCGTGAAGGTAACATCGCCCGGGCCGAGGCGGGTGATCCGGCCATCCCTGCGACGATAGGATCCGCCGGCCCACAACGCACCGCCCGCCTGCCGCCGAATGCGAAAGGCCATCAGCGCCGATCCGTCATCCAGGTTGAGGCCGGTCCAGTCCCAGCCGGAGGCGGTGGCCGCGAGATAGTCGGACGACCATTCGCGATCCAGCCACGCCTCGCCGCGCACCGTCTCGCGCCGCCCGCCGCGCAGGATCGTCCCCGTCACGGCAAGGTGCGGGACCGAGTAATAATAGCTCGCCTGTCCGGGCTTCGGCCCCTTGCGGCTGTACCCGTCATCGCCCTGCGGCAGCGGCGGCTGGGTCGCGCGGAAGGCGAGGTCCAGCGCGAAATCGCGCGCCGTCACGCGGCTGGCGAAGCGTCCGTCGGGCAGGCGGCGGAACGACCAGCCGGCAATCCGAACATCCGCATCGCCGGTCGCCGCTCCGGCCAGGCCGAAGCCGGCGCGGGCCGCTGTCTCGCCATGCAGGATGCGGCCGACCGCGCTGTCCGACACGGCGGCATGGGCGAACAGCAACTGGCGCGGCGCGAAGCGGCTGGGATTTGCGGGATCGGCATGCGGATTGACCCGGAAGAAGGTGATCTGGAAACCAATGTCGCGCCCGTCCTGCGCCTTCAGCCATCCCGTCACATACCACCATTCCGTCCGAAACGCCGGGTGCGCGCCATGATCCGCCGGGAAGGCCAGGCGGATGCCCGGCCGCACGACCGGGTAAGGCGGACGAGGCGGGCTTGCCGCCAGCGTCGCCAGTGCCGCTACCGCCAGCAGCCGCTTCATCACCAATCCTCCCGCACGGCGATCACGGCCTGGGTCGCGGTGGCGCGGCGACCAGCCAGCATGGCGGTCAGCGCCGCCGCGCCGATCAGCGCCGCCATCACGCCCAGGATGGTTCCTACCGGCCACAGGGTGGTCATGGTCCAGTTGAAGGATTGGGGGTTGATGACGTGGATCAGCACCTGCCCCAGCAACGCCCCCAGCGCCACGCCCGCGACCCCACCGATCAGGCCGAGCAGCGCGCCTTCCGTACCGAGCATCGCGATGATCTGCCGCTTGGATACGCCCAGGTGGCGGAGCATCCCAAACTCCTTGTTGCGGCCGATGGTCTGCGCCGACATGGTGGCGGCGACCCCGGCCAACCCGACCAGAATGGCAGCGGCCTCCAGCACATAGGTGACGGCGAAACTGCGGTCGAAGAGTTGCAGCGCATAGCCGCGCAGGGTCTGCGGTTCGGCCACGGACACGCCGGCGGGCAGCAGCGGCGCCAGCGTCCGCCGCAGGGCAGCGGCATTGGCGCCGGGTGCCAGCGTGATGGCGGCCTCATCGCGGTCCCGATCGCCGGTCAGGCGGGTATAATCCCCGCCGCGGATCACCACCGCACCCTGCTGGCGCGCATAGTCCCGCCACACGCCCGCGACCCGGAAAGCATGACGACCACCACCGATCGGCAGCACGACATCCGTGCCGGCCCGCCAGCCGTAAAGGCGCGCGGCCGGCTCCGACACCCAGATGGGCGTCCTTCCCACCGCAACCGGGGCCTGCTGCAGCAGCACCAGCAGCGGATCGCCCGCCTGCCGCGTCACCGGCCGCGCGATCAAGGTCACCGGCGGCCGATCGGGCGCGACCGTCAGCGGCAATTGCCGGCTGAAGGCGATGCGGGCGATCCCCGGCGTCGCGGCCAATCGCCGCTGAAGCGCGGGATCGAAGCCGCTGCCGCCTTCGTCGCGCAGGTACAGGTCCGCCGACAGCACCTGGCCGAGCCAGGTGTCGACCGCGCCGCGAAAGCTGGTCACCATGGTGGCCATGGCGATCATCAGCGCGGTGGACGCGACGATCCCGCACAGGGCGACGGCGGCCTGCCCCGGCGCCCCCTGCACATGGCGTACCGCGAGCAGGCGGGGCACGGACGCGATCGCCCGCTCCCGCCACGGCGACAGCAGCCAGCGGACGAGCCACGGCACGCCCGCCACTCCACCCGCGAGCAGCAGGGCCATGCTGACGAAGCCGAACAGGGGCAGACCGCCCATCGCCGGCAGCAGCGCCGCAAGGCCGCCCAGCACCATCAGGATCAGCGCCGGCCGGACCGGGGGCAATGCGCGCGGGTCCAGCATGTCACCCGCATTCCTGAGCGCCGCCGCCGGTGCCGCGCGCGCGGCGGCACGGGCCGGCAGAATGCTGCCCAGCAGGGCCGCTGCCAGGCCGAGTGCGAAGAACGCACCGGCCGCGCCCGGCTGAAACACGATGCGCGCGCCGCCACCCTGGAAGTATCCCGCGCCCAGGTCTCCCCCGAACAGGGACAAGGCCAAAGCGGCGAACCCGTAGCCCAGGACAAGCCCCAGTCCGGCGCCGATCACGCCGATCAGCAGGCCTTCAACCGCGACGGCGGCAACGATCCCGCGCCGTGGCAGGCCCAGCGTGCGGATCAGGGCAAAGGCGCGCAGGCGGCGCGCCACCGACAAAGATTGCGCGGAAAAGACCAGGAATCCGCCGGTCAGCAACGCCACCAACGCCAGCATGTCGAGATTGACGCGGTAGGCGCGGCTCAGCGCATCACCCTGTTGCGCCTGGCTTTCCCCGCTGGCGATCAGGGCGTCGGCGGACAGGCGCTGCGGCAGCGACCGCTCCGCCAGGGCGCGGTCGGCCAAAGCGAGGTCGAGCCGGTCGAGCCGGCCCAGCCGCCCGAAGCGCCATTGCGCGGCGGCGATGTCCATCGTGCCGATCGCCTGTCCTTCCGGCACACCTGGCAGGGTGCCGGCCACCATCAGGTCGGCCGTGCGGCCGTTGGCGGCGACCTCAACCCTCTGGCCGATGCGCAGCCCGGTGTCGCGCAGCGCCGCGCGCGACAGGAACAGGGCATCGCCCGCGAACACCGCGTCGCTGCGCGCGTCGGGGCCCGCTGGTGCCAGCCCGACCAAGCCCGGCGTCACCGATCCCGCGCGGATCACGTCCAGCCCCAGCAATGTGAAGCGGCCGCGCCCGGCGCGGGCGGACAGGGTCACCACCGGGCTCGCATCCGCAACGCCTGCCGCCGTCGCGACCCCGGGATAGAGCCGCTCGTCGAACCCGAGCGGGGTGCGGGCGCGGATCTGGAGGTCGGCGGCGCCGTTCACGCCCGCAACCGCCTGGTCGAACGATGCCAAGGCGGAACCGTTGATGAGGTGGACGGCGAAACCCAGCGCCACCCCTACGGCGATCGCGATCGCGGTGGCCGCGAAGCGTGCGGGATGCCAGCGCCACTCGCCCGCCACCGACCAGCGGAGCGCCAGCCGCGACTGCCACAGGCCGGCCTCAGCCATGGCCGGCGACAAGCCCGCTCCTGGTCAGGGTCAGCAGGCGATCCGCAACCGCCGCCGTCGCCGCCGAATGGGTCACGATCACGGCGGCGGCATTTTCCGACCGCACCGTGCGCGCGAACAGATCCAGGATGCGGTTGGCGGTGTCGGGGTCGAGGTTCCCGGTCGGCTCGTCCGCCAGGATTACCGCCGGGCGATGCACCAGAGCGCGGGCGATGGCGACCCGCTGCAACTCACCACCAGACAAATCGCGCGCATAATCCGCGCCGCGATCGCCCAACCCCACATCGGCCAGCATCGCCCGCGCACGCGATCGCGCCGCGGTCGCATCGGGCGAAATCAGGGCCAGCGGCAGCGCCACATTCTGCTCCAGCGTCAGATAAGGCAGGATGTGGAAGGCCTGGAACACGAAGCCGATCCGTTCGCGGCGGAGCCGGGTGCGGCCGGCCTCGTCCAGCGGTCCAAGCGCTGTGCCTTCGATCCGGACCTCGCCCGTATCGGCATCGTCCAGTCCGGCCAGGATGTTCAGCAGGGTAGACTTGCCGACGCCGGATTCGCCCACGATCGCGACCACCTCGCCAGGGGCCACGGCCATGCGGAGGTCGCCGAACAAGCGTCGTCCCGCGCCGACCGTCTTCGCCAGATCGACCGTTTCGATTGCGTGCATCATTGCCCAACCGGCGGGCGGCGCGCTTCGCTCCCGCAGAACGCGGCCGGGACCAAGCCAGTGGTCACGGCCGCGACGCCACCGCGTCCCCCGCATCCGGATTATGCTGCCACACGCGTTCCGCCAGCAAAGTCGCAAAGGCTACCCATGCGACAAAGGGTAAGGCCAAGATCGCCGCCACCGGATCGACCTTTCGGGCCGCGACCGCATAGCCCGCGCCGCCCACCACCATCGCGCCCGACGCCGCCGTGCTCGCGCCCAGCGCATGCTTGCGGAAGAACAATTCCGTCCAGCCGCCGATCATGCCGGTGTTGAGCAGCCACAATCCCACCGCCAGGTTGCGGCGCGTGCCCGCCGGCTGCCGCAGCAGTCGATAGCCGCCGACCGCCAGCCCGGCCTCCAGCGTCGGCCAGACCGCGCCGAATGCCGCATCGGGCGGCGTGTAGGACGGCTTGTCCAGCCTTTTGTACCAGCGGCGGATGGCGCCGTGCGATCGATCCGGCGCATTGCGGCGCCCGAGCAGGGCGCTGGCGCCCAGCACGCCGGCGACGATCGCCACCGCCGCCGGGCGCGACAGGCCGCGTACCGCGCCCTCCGACCTCGGCGGGCTCATGCCGCCAGATACCGTTCGAGATCGTCGCTGCCGCCGATCCGCTCGCCATCGATGAACACCTGCGGCGTGGTTGCAACGCCCTGCTCATCCTCGAACGCCTCCACCTCGTCACGCGACGACAGGATGCGGTCATCGACCTGGAAGCCCGCATCCTCCAGCATCTGCTTGGCGCGGACGCCGAACGGACAGGTGTGATCCGGCAGGATCATGCGGTACAGGATTGCGCTCTTCTCGGCCATGGCGACACTCCATCATCGGACAGGCATGTCCGCAGGCAGGTAGAGCGCAGCACCGCCCCAGCCGTTCCGCGCCGACCTATTCCGACCGTGCGAACAGGCTTCTCGCCGGCAGCACCTCCGTCCTGCCCGACTGGCGGGTGACGGCGTAGGTAAAGCCGCGCAACAGCGCGAACGCCCCCACGTCGCCGCTTGCGCCAAGTGCCAGGAACCCGACCTGCAATCCCGCAATCGCGTCGCCGCGCAGCTGGGCGATGTGCCTGACCGCTTCCTCGCACGCGGCCTGCGGCGAGAGGCCGGCGCGCATCGACGCGACCACGCGCGCGGTGCCGGCAATGCGCGTCACCTCCTCTCCCACCCCGGTCGAGGCGGCGGCGCCCACCCCTTTCTCGATAAACAGGCCGCAGCCCGCCAGCGGCGAGTCACCCACCCGCCCGCGCATCTTGAACGCCATGCCCGACGTGGTGCACGCGGCCGCCATCCGCCCGTCGCCGGCGCGCGCCATGATGCCGATCGTGTCGTGGTTCAGCGCGGAGCCGGGCGGCCCGGGCAGCTGGTTCTCGATATTGGCGATCGGCCTGTAGCGGTGGGTCTTTAGCCACTCGCGCCACGCCGCCTCGGCCGCAGGCGTCAGCAGCTTGACGCGCGGCATCCCCTGGTCGAGCGCGAAGCGGGTCGCGCCCTCGCCCACCAGCATCGTGTGCGGCGTCTTTTCCATCACTGCCCTTGCGACGGAAATGGCGTGCACCACGTCCTCCAGCGCGGCGACCGCGCCTATCCGGCCGTCCTGGTCCATGATGATCGCGTCCAGCGTCACATGACCGTCGCGGTCGGGATAGCCGCCATAGCCGACCGAATGGTTGTCGGGGTCCGCCTCCGGCACCTTGGCGCCCGCTTCCACCGCGTCCAGCGCCGTACCGCCCGCGCGCAGGGTGGCCAGTGCCGCCTCATTCGCGGCCTTGCCGAAATCCCAGGTCGACAGGACGGCCACCGGATCGTCGCTGGCGGCATGGGCGACGCCGGCAAGCATGGCGGCGGTGCCCAATCCGATGGCTCCGCGTCGCGACACGTCGTGGTTCATGCTGGTCCTTTTCGTCTGGTCGGTTCGGCCGAACGCTACTGTCGGACGGCGGTGCAGATCAATCCGGTGCATCTTGCGCCGCGCGTCCCCTGCGCGTCCGTGCCCGGTCGCATATCGCCTGTTCGTCCGGGAGGCGGGCAAACAGCGTGCACCCGGATGTTGATCGCGTCGGTGTCTCGATAAGAGACCTGGCCGGGCAGGTTCGTTGGGGCGAGGTCCGCGCCGGCTTGGCGCAAGTCCGGTCGCTGCCATCAGGCACGGTGCGGCTGGAAAGTGCGCCGCTGGCCGGCCGCCCGTACCTTGTGGCCGTGCATTCCGGCGGCGCGCTGATCCGCGTGGTCGACCACAACGGGCGCGGGTTCCGCTGGCTGCGGGACGGGCTGCACAGCCCGGACCTGCCCATGCCGCACGCCCGTCCGCCGCGCGACCTGATCATCCTGCCGCTGCTCGCCGCCGTGACCCTGGTGTGCGCAACCGGAACCTGGATGGGCTATCGCAAGGTGGCGCGCGATGTCAGGCGGGTGCCGTCAGCAGCAGCGCCCGCCGCCCCGCCCGCCATAACGCGCATCCTGCCGCGCGTTGAAGAAGGCGGACGCGCTCATCACCGGCTCGCCGGGGTGATGCGCCGCCATGTGCTGGCAATAGAGCCGGTAGGAGGGCACGCCGACGATCAGGCGCACCGCCTCCGCCAGCCGGGCGAGCCGCGCCCTCATCGTACTGCTACCCCGGCGGGCAATTCGCTGACGGAAAGCGATGGGATGCGCCGCGCCGCCAGGCAGGTGCGCACCGCGTAGACCAGGATCGACAGCACCACCGCCAGGAACAGCACGCACAGCGCCGCATCGATGCGGTCGTTCATCAGAATGGCGCGCATCTCGCCGAGCGACTTGGCGGGTGCCAGTGTCTCGCCCCGATTCAGCGCGTCGGCAAAGCGCCGCGCATGAGCCAGGAAGCCGACGCGCGGATCGGTGGAGAATAGCTTCAGCAGCGCGGCGGTAATCGTGCAGGCCAGCAGCCACGCCGCCGGCACGCACGTGACCCATGCGAACCGTTCCCGCTTCATGCGGAACAGCACCACGGTCGCCAGCATCAGTGCCACCGCCGCCAGCATCTGGTTGGAAATGCCGAACAGGGGCCACAATGTGTTCACCCCGCCCAGCGGATCGGTGACGCCCTGGTAGAGGAAGAACCCCCATGCCGCCACGCACAGCAGGGTTCCGACCAGTGCCGGCCCGAACGTGGTCGCATTGCGGAAGCGGGGCACGGCCAGCCCGATCAGGTCCTGCAGCATGAAGCGCCCGGCACGCGTGCCGGCATCCACTGCGGTCAGGATGAACAAAGCCTCGAACAGGATCGCGAAATGGTACCAGAAGGCCATCATCGCGCGCCCGCCGATCAGCTGGCTGAAGATGTGCGCCATGCCCACCGCCAGTGTCGGCGCGCCGCCTGCCCGGTTGATGATCGTCTGTTCGCCGACATCGCAGGCGGTGGCGGCGATCGTGTCGGCGTCGATCGGAAAGCCCATCGCCGTCACCGCCCGCGCCGCGCTGGCGGCGTCCGTGCCGACCACGGCGGCGGGGCTGTTCATGGCGAAATAGATGCCGGGATCGATGATGGACGCCGCGATCAGCGCCATGATCGCGACGAAACTCTCCATCAGCATCGCGCCATAGCCGATCAACGGTGCATCCCCTTCCGACGCAATCAGCTTGGGCGTCGTGCCGCTGGCGATCAGGGCGTGAAAGCCGGACACCGCCCCGCAGGCGATGGTGATGAACAGGAACGGAAACAGCGATCCTGACCATACCGGCCCGCTGCCGTCGACGAAGCGGGTCAGCCCCGGCCTCCGCAGCGGCGGCGCGGTGACCAGAATGCCGATCGCCAGCGCGGCGATCGCCCCGATCTTCAGGAAGGTGGACAGATAGTCGCGCGGCGCCAGCAGCAGCCATACCGGCAACAATGACGCGACCGCGCCATAGCCGATCAGGATCCAGCACAGTTGAACCGGCGTGTAGCTGAACCACGGCGCCACCGTGGGCGACGCCGCCACCGCCTGACCATAGACGATCGCCAGGACGAGCCCCACCAGCCCGATCAGCGACGCCTCCCCCACGCGGCCGGGGCGGATCCAGCGCATATAGACGCCCATCACCACCGCCAGCGGGATGGTGGCAGCGACGGTGAACATGCCCCATGGGCTGCCCGCCAGCGCGCGCACCACGATCAGCGCCAGCACCGCCAGGATGATGATCATGATCAGAAAGGCGCCGAACAGGGCGATGGCGCCCGGCACCTGCCCCAATTCCATCCGCACCAGCTCGCCCAGCGAGCGCCCGTCGCGCCGCATGGAGATGAACAGCACCATGAAGTCCTGCACCGCGCCCGCCAGCACCACGCCGGCCAGGATCCACAACATGCCCGGCAGGTAGCCCATCTGCGCCGCCAGCACCGGCCCGACCAGCGGCCCCGCCCCGGCGATCGCCGCGAAATGGTGGCCGAACAGGACGTTGCGGTTGGTGGGAACGAAGTCCAGTCCGTCGGACAGGCGGACGGCGGGGGTCGGCCGCGCCGGGTCCAGCGCCGCCACCCGGCTGGCGATGAAGCGGGCGTAGAAGCGATAGGCGATCAGATAGACCGACACAGCCGCGATCACGATCCACAACGCGCCGACCGCTTCACCCCCCGCACTGGCCACCACGCCCAGGGCAAGTGCCCCGGCCAGCGCCAGCAGCAGCCATCCCAACCGGCTCACCATGTTTCCGTCCCCTGCCATTTCCCGGCTGTTTAGCCGTCCGGGGGACGCGACGATATGGATCAGGTTTGATTTGCCTGCGACGGTCGCGATGGAAGCCCGGAGCATAGCCCGGGGCTCCCTGGCATGGCGTCAGAAGCTGGTCCGCGCAGTGATGCGGAAATCGCGCCCGGCGAGCGGTGCGAAATCCTTCAGGAAGGACGCATGACGACGCGCGTTCACATCGAAGATGTTGTTGGCGGACAGCGCGAAGCTGACCGGCCGCTCGCTGCCCCACGGGCGGACGTTCACCTCCGCATTGGTCATGGTGTAGCCGCTGGTGGGCGTTTCGAAACCGGATACCCGGTCCTGATCGTCCACCCACTCGACCTCGCCGCGGACATCGACCTTGGGCGTAGTCAGGCCGAGGCCGCCGAGCAGCCGCAGCGGCGGGATGCGGGGCGACGGGCCGACGCTCCTGATCTGCGCGTGGACATAGTCGGCCAAGCCATCCGCAACCAGCCTGGCCGCGCCGAACCGGGCCACGGTGACCGATCCCTGCACCTCGAACCCGTAATAACGCGCATCCGCCTGACGGATCTGGTAGACCGGCAAGCCGTCCTCGATCGCGCCCGTCTGGTCTTCATAGATGAAGTTGTTGAACCAGTTGTAATATGCCGAGGCTTCAAGGGTGTAATTCTCGCCCCGGCCGCGCAGCACGCCTTCCACGCCCCACGATTTCTCCTTGGCGAGATCGGGATTGCCGATCTCGAAGGCCTCGGTGCCGGCATGGGGGCCGTTGGCGAACAATTCCTCACCCGACGGTGCGCGCACCGAGCGGGAGGCATTGGCACCGATCCGCCATCCGTCGGTGATGGCGTAGGATGCGCCGGCGGACCCGGACAAGGCGTCGAACGTGCGCCGACCGGTGAAGAATTGCGACTGCTCTCCGTTCGGCTGCGCCTGGAGCCGTGCATGTTCGTAGCGGGCGCCGGCTTCCAGCTTGAGCGCGCCGTAATCCAGATGCTGCAGCGTGAACACGCCCAGTTGCTGCGTCTGGTTCTTGGGAAGGAAAGCCTCCTCCCCAACCACGTTGAAGTCGCGCGAGAAATATTGGACGCCGCTGGCCCCCTTCCACGCGCCATGGTCGGCCTGTACCAGCTCCAGGCGGCCTTCCATGCCCTTGTTGTAGAAAGCGGTGCCGACCTCGCCATTTTCCTCCAGTTCGAAGTGGCGATAATTGGCATAGCCGAAGCGGGCGCGGATCGTCTGGAGCAGGTCGCCACCGGTCTGGATCTCGGCGCGCGCATCCACCCGGTTCTGCCTGAGGTCGAGCCGGGGGCCTTCCTGTTCCTGCCCCGGGCCCGTCGCATACCGCACCGGCACGCCGTAGAGGCTGTCATAATGGCTGTAGGAGAGACCGAAATTGCCGGTTTCGGTGATCAATGCCGCGCCGACGCCCGCCGTCCACGTCTTGCTGGCCGAATTGGGCAGCGTGCCGCGCAGGCCGGCATTGGCGGCCAGGTCGATCCCATCGGCCTGCTGGTCCTCATCCTCCGTGCCGGCATTGGCCAGCGCGGTGGCGCGCGCCTGGCGCGAAAGGACGTGGCCGCCAATGTCGAGATTGCCGGTCTTCTGGTAGCTGCCGTCGGCGTGGACGACCAGCTTGCTGCCGACCGGCGCATCCACCGCCCCGGCAATCGAGCGTTCGTTGGCGGCGCTGGCATAGGTGCCGATCGCATCCACATGGATTGGTTCGGTCGGCACGGCGCGGGGAATGCGCTTGTCGATGACGTTCACCACGCCGCCGATCGCGGACGAGCCGTACAACAAAGCCTCCGGCCCGCGCAGCACCTCGATCCGCTCCGCCAGCAGCGGGTTGATCACCACCGCATGGTCCACGCTGGTGTTGGACACGTCGATGGAGCCGATCCCGTCCGTCAGCACGCGAACCCGCTCACCCTGGAGGCCGCGCAGCACCGGGCGCGACGCATTGGGGCCGAACGACGTCGCCGACACACCCGGCGTGCGCGCCAGCGTCTCGCCGATGGTCGGACGCAGCGCCTGCGTCAAAGCGCCGCCGCTGAGCACGGACACGCCGGACAACAGGTCCTGACGATCGCGCTGGAACGGGGCGGTGACGATCACCTCCTCCGATGGCACCCGGTGATAATCCTGCCCGCCGGCGGGTGACGTATCGGCGGCAGGGCCGGCGGCGGTCTGCGCGGCCAATGGCGATGCGGCCAGCGCAACGGCCATCGCGCAGCCGGACAGAAGGAGACGATCACGCATCGATATCACCCTGAACTGATATGTTATAACGGATTGCTGGCAATCACGGCGGAGCCGCAGACGCGCTTCTTCTAGCGGGTGCCGCGTGAGGTTACAACATTACAAAAGGGCAAGGTTCGGAAATCGATGCCACCGGCGAACCGTTGCGGGTGGCATCGCCACCTCGATCAGGCGGTACCCATCACCTGCGCGGCGAACCGCTCCATCTCCTCCGCCTGCGGGCTCATCTGAAGCAATAGCAGATGGAGCCCGGCCTCCTCATATTCCGCGATCCGCTCGCGTAGCTGCTCGGGCGTGCCGACCAGATTGGGGCGCAGGCCACGATTGGAGACGGAATATTCCTGGATCTTCAGTTCGCGTTCCAGCTGCGTACCCGACAGCCACTGGTCGAAATTGGCATAGCCGGCAGGCAGGTCGGTGACGGTGGTGATGCGGTCCAGCTCGCGCCTGGCCTCCGCCTCACTGTCGCGGACGATGGCATAGGCCGCCATGCCGAACTGCATGGGTGCGCCGCCCACAGCCTCCCGCCGCGCGCGCATGTCCGCAATCTTGGGAGCGATCGCCGCGACGGGATCGCCATGCATGACATAAGCGTCGCATTGCGTAGCGATCATGGTCTTGGCCTTCTCGCTCTCGCCACCGGCATAAACTGTCGGCCGCTTGACCGGCTTGGGCGCGCAGATCGCCTCCTCGGTCCGGTAGAAATTGCCGGAAAAGCTGAACCGGTCATGGGTCCACAGGCCGTCCACCACCTTCAGCCATTCCTCGGTACGGGCATAGCGATCATCATGCTGGTCGAACTGCAGGCCATATTGCCGCGCTTCGTCCGCCCACCAGGAGGAGACGACGTTGAGCGCCAGCCGCCCACCCGAAATACGGTCGATGTTGGCGGCAGCCTTGGCGAACAGGGCCGGGTGGTGGAAATTGGGCCGGACGGCCACCATCAGCTCGATCCGCTGGGTTACCGCCGCCAGCGCCGCCGCCGTCGACCAGGCGTCCAGCGCGGGCTGCTCCACCCCCTTGATGTCGTTGAGGTTGAGTTCCGCGATGAGCGACAGGTCGTAGCCCCATCGTTCGGCGTCCAGCGCCAGCTGCCTGGCATAGGCCCAGCTTGCCTCCATCCCTTCGTCGGGCACGTTGCGCAGCCATCCGCCAAACACCGGCATCCAGTAACCATAGCGCATCAGCGCGTCTCCTCGATCCAGGCGATCAGGCGATCGACCAGTCGCGCGTGCGGGTCCCACCCCAGCACGTCTAGCGGCCGGGCGACGAAGTTGGACAAGGCATTGATGTCGTAGAAGCGGGCGACGCCGTCGCGATCGTCGACCATTACCTCCACACCGCCCAGATCAAGGCTGGCCGCGCGCGCGATCGCCTCGGCGGCATCGCGCAGTGCCCGGTCCGGCTCGACCGCGGTCATGGTGATGGTGCTTCCCGGCACCTGGCAGGCATCCGCCGGGCACAGGTCGAACGCGCCACCGCCTTCGACCTCGATCGCGTACAGAAAGCTGCGATCGAGCGTTTCCATCCGGGTGACGGTGCCGTTGCGCGCGGGCACATAGTCCTGCACCAGCAGCACGCCGTCGATGCTGGTCGGCAGCGTGCCGTCGGCCACCGCGGCCCGCAAGGCGTCGCGATCGTCGAACCGCACGATGCCCGCGCCCGCGCCGCCGATATTGGCCTTCACCACCAGCGGATAGCCGACCGATTCCGCCGCCGCCTCCACATCCGCCGCGCGATGGACCACGCGCGTTTTGGGAATGGCGAGCCCCAGCCGCGCCAGCAAGGACAGCTGCCGCGCCTTGGACGTATCCACCGCCAGCGCCGCCGTGCCGTTCAGCACGCGCGCGCCGGCCCCTTCCCATTGCGCGATCCGGGCGCTGCTCCAGAAGATCGGATGCTCGGCATCGCGCAGAAAGGCCGACATGGCGATGCGGTTGAGGATCAGCGGCGCGGGCGCGACCGTCTCCGCCGGATCGAATGCGCCGTGCGGCTGCAAGGTCGCGTAACCCACGCCGCGCGCGTCCAGCGCGGCGAACAGCGGCATGAACCAGGCGGGATGTTCGTAGAGGATGGCGAGATCAGCGACCATATGCTCCACCCGACAGCGGCACCGGAAGGTCGGACATGAAAAGGCGGTACTCCGTTGAAAATGCTGGCGGACGCGGCGTGCGACGAACCCTGCTTAGCTGGCGCCGCGGGGCCGGAAAGGCAATCGGCCTTCGGATCGGACAAGCTGCGCTTTAGCCGCGATCGTGAGCAGGCGGCTTGCCATGCCCGGGCGACAGGTCCGGCGGATCATTCGGCCCGTCGCCCAGAAAGGAGATGATGCGCGCGGTGATGCGCGCGGGCTGCTCGATGTGGAGCCAGTGGCTTGCCCCCTCCACCACCTCCAGCCGGCCGTCGTCGCACAGTGCCAGCCCGGCCTCCGCGACATGCTGTTCCAGGAACATGTCGTTCCCCGCCCACAGGATCAGCGTCGGCGGGATCAGGCGCGCGGGCTGCTCGGTATGCGGCCGCTCGCGCAGGGCGCGGTAATAGTTCAGCATGGCGGTGATCGATCCCGGATGGCCCCAGGCTTCGGAATAATGGTCCAGGGCGCCGGGCTCGAACGTGTCCACCTTGGCGCTGCCCTGCATCATCGCCTTCAGCCCGGCATGATCGAACGCGCCCAGCGCCGTTTCCGGAACCCAGGGCAGCTGGAAAAAAGCGACATAGGTGCTGCGCAGCGCCTGCGTCGGATGGGCGATCGCCTGCTTGCCCCACACGTCCGGATGGGGCCCGTCCATCAGCACGACGCGGTTCAGCCGTGCGGGATGGCGCGCCGCCACCCACCAGCCGATCACCGCGCCCCAGTCATGCCCGACCAGGTGGACGCGGTCGGCGCCGAACGCCTCGGCCAGCGCGACCACGTCCCCCGCAAGGATGTCGATCGTATAGGCCGATACGTCCTGCGGCGCATCGCTCCGGTTGTAGCCGCGCATGTCGGGGACGACGACATGGTAGCCGGCCTCCGCAAGCGGCGTGATCTGGTGCCGCCACGACCACCAGAATTCGGGAAAACCGTGCAGCAGGATCAGCAGCGGCCTGCCGACCTCGCCCGCCTCCACGACATGGAGGTTGACGCCGTTCACGGTCCGCGTCGCCTCGCGCCAGCCATGTTGCAGCAGGGTATCGGACGTGGGCACGGTTATTCTCCTGGACGAAGCGACCGGGCGGCCAGTTGCGACCCGGAACAGGTCCATCCGGTGAGAGCGGGAACCCGCCAGGGCGGGCCATGTTCCGAGGGCGGACCTTGCCCCACGCGCGCTATTTTCCGCCATTTCCTTGTGGGTAGCGGATAGACTCGGCCGGCACGGCGTTGTGGCATGGACGTCGCGTCTCGCGGCACCTGCGCAACGAGGAACACCCATGACGATCAAGGCGATCGGCTATGCCGCCAACCATTCCTTCTCGCGTCTGAAGCCCCTCGCCTTCGAGCGGGACGAGCCGGGCGCGGGCGAGGTGCAGATCGACATCCTCTATTGCGGCGTGTGCCATTCGGACATTCACCAGGCCGAAAACGATTGGGGCAACACCGTCTATCCGTGCATGCCCGGGCATGAGATCGTCGGCCGGGTCGCGCGGGTCGGGGCCGGTGTCGCCCGGCATGGCGTCGGCGACCTGGTCGGGGTCGGCTGCATGATCGACAGCTGCCACCAATGCGCGCCGTGCAGGGCCGGCGACGAACAATATTGTGAAGGGCCCAACAGCTGGCTCGCCACGTATAACGGCCCGATGACGCCCAAGGCGAAGGCCAAGACGGGCGAGAACCAATATGGCTGCGATAACACCTACGGCGGCTATTCCAACACCATCGTGGTGCGCGAGGATTTCGTGCTGAAGGTACCGGAAACGCTGCCGATCGAGGCGGCGGCGCCGATCCTCTGCGCCGGCGTCACCACCTACTCGCCGCTGAAGCATTGGGGCGTGAAGCCGGGCCACAAGGTCGGCATCGTCGGCTTGGGCGGGCTGGGCGACATGGCGGTCAAGCTGGCCAAGGCGATGGGTGCGGAGGTGACGGTGTTCACCACCACCAAGGAGAAGGTCGCCGAGGCCGAAAAGCTGGGCGCCACCGGTGTGGCAGAGGGCGACAAGCAGGCCTATGCGGTGCTGGAAAAGCATTTCGACCTGATCCTTTCCACCATCCCGGAAAAGCACAAGGTCGACCCCTTCCTGCCGTTGCTCGCCCATGGCGCATCCTATGTGTCCGTCGGCGCGCTGGCGCAGATGCCGGGCTGGAATCATCAGGAACTCATCATGGGCCGCAACACCATCGCCGGCTCGTTGATCGGGTCGATCGCCGAAACACAGGAGGTGCTCGACTTCTGCGCCGAACACGGCATCGCCCCCGACGTGCAGCTGATCCCGATCCAAGAGGTCAACGAGGCGTACAAGAAGGTGAAGTCCGGCGATGTGCGTTTCCGCTACGTGATCGACATGGCCAGCCTGAAGCCGGAGCTGGAGGACGCCGCTTAGCGGCGGACTTGATCCCTTGAAGGGCTGCTCGCTCATTAGCTGGCAGCCTCCGAGGGCTGCCACCGCCCGTAACTGTCGGGAGGGCCACACCTGTCGTGCAGGCCGCCATGCCGAGGCGGTCCGCCCCCCGTAACCCACTCGAACGTTCCAGCTTCTTCCATTGCGAGGCTTGCCATGACACTTCCCGCCGATCCCGTCTGGTTCATCACCGGTTGTTCGACCGGCTTCGGCCATGAACTGGCCAAGCTCGTACTCGCCCGGGGCTGGCAGGCGGTGGTCACCGCGCGCTCCATCGACCGCCTGCAGGATCTGGTCGGGTCGGCGGGCGATCGCGCGTTGGCGGTGGCGCTGGATGTCACGGACGCGGAGCAGATCACGGCGGCCGTATCGGCGGCAAAGGCGCGCTTCGGCCGGATCGACGTGCTCGTGAACAATGCCGGCTATGGCTATCAGTCCAGCATCGAGGAAGGCGAAGAGGCCGAGATCCGGGCGCAGTTCGACGCCAACGTCTTTGGCCTGTTCGCGATGACGCGCGCCGTGCTGCCGGTGATGCGCGCGCAGGGCGGCGGCGCCATCCTTAACGTCACCTCGATCGGCGGCATTACCGGCTTTGCGTCAAGCGGCTATTACAGCGCCACCAAACACGCGGTGGAAGGCTGGTCCTCGTCGCTCGCGTCCGAAGTGGAGCCGCTGGGGATCAGCGTCACCTGTGTCGAGCCTGGCCCGTTCCGCACCGACTGGGCCGGCCGCTCGCTGCGCCAGACCAAGAGCCGCATCGACGCTTATGCCAGCACCGCCGCCGCCCGCATGGAAACGACCAGCGGCTATAGCGGTCAGCAGCCCGGCGACCCGGTACGCGCCGGCAAGGCCATGATCGAGGCCGTGCTGCGCGACACGCCGCCACGCCACCTGGTGCTCGGCAAATTTGCCTATGACACCGCCGTCTACATTTTCCGCAAGCGCCTGGCGGAAGTGGAGGCCGATCGCGACCTCGCACTCGGCGCGGACTATCCGGACGCGGAGGGCTGACCGGACAAGCGGGCCTCGCCCAAAGGCCCGCCATCCCGAATCCAGCGCCCGTCGCGCAGGGGGAGGCCCATTGCCTAGTCTCTGGACAGGTCGCGGATGCGGGCGGCGAGCGCGTCGATCGAGAAGGGCTTGGTCAGCACCCGCATCCCGGGTTCGAGATGGCCGTGGCCGACCACGGCATTTTCCGCATATCCGGTGATGAACAAGGTGCGAAGGCCCGGCCGCAGCGCCCGTCCGGCATCCGCCATCTGGCGGCCGTTCATGCCACCGGGCAATCCCACATCGGTGACGAGGAGGTCGACCTTGGTATTCGAACGCAGCACCTTGAGCGCGGCATTGCCGTCGGCGGCCTCGATCACGGCATATCCGAAACCGCTCAGAACATCGCGCACCAGCAGGCGCACGGTCGGCTCGTCGTCCACCACCAGCACCGTCTCGCCGCTGCGGGCCACCGCCAGCGGCATCGTCTCCGCGATGTCCGCGGCTTCGACGACGTCGCCATCGTAGCGCGGCAGGTAGAGCCGGACGGTGGTGCCCTGTCCGACCTGCGAATGGATGCGCACCTGGCCGCCGGATTGTTGCGCGAAGCCGTAGATCATGGACAGGCCGAGGCCGGTCCCCTGGCCGATTGGCTTGGTGGTGTAGAAAGGCTCGAACACGCGGGCGATCAACTCCGGCGGCATGCCGCTGCCGGTGTCGCTGACGCTCAGCGAGAGATATTCGCCCTCCGGGATGTCGTAGGCGTCGGCTGCCCGCGGATCGAGCCGCTGGTTGGCGGTTTCGATCGTGATGCGCCCGCCCTCCGGCATGGCGTCGCGCGCGTTGATGCACAGGTTCAGCAGCGCATTCTCAAGCTGGCTCGCGTCCACCAGCGCCGGCCATAATGCCGGTGCGCTCACCGTATCGATCGCGACGCTCGGCCCGACGGTGCGCTGGATCAGGTCGGCCATGCCCTTTACCAGTGTGTCCACATCCGTTGGACGCGGATCCAGCGTCTGGCGCCGGGAAAAGGCGAGCAGGCGATGGGTCAGGGCCGCAGCCCGCTTGGCCGCGCCCTGGGCTGCGACCATGTATTTGTCCACGTCAGCCAGGCGGCCCTGGGCGATCCGCATGCCCATCAGTTCCAGCGCGCCGGAAATCCCCGCCAGCAGATTATTGAAGTCGTGCGCCAGGCCGCCGGTAAGCTGCCCCACTGCCTCCATCTTCTGCGACTGGCGCAATTTATCCTCGGCCTGCATCAGCTCGTCGGTGCGTTCGGCCACGCGCTGTTCGAGATTGTCGTTGAGGGTCCGCAGCGCCGCGATGGCGCGGTCGCGTTCCGCCTCCACGGCACGCCGCGCCTCCACGTCGATCAGGACGCCGGGAAAGCTCAGCGGCGCGCCGTCCGCCCCGCGATCGACCCGCCCGTTCGCCTCGATCCAGTAATAGCGACCGTTCACGCGGCGAACCCGGTACTGATGGGCATAGGCGCCGCCCCGGATTATGGCCTCGTTGATCGCGTCCGCCAGCCCCGCCTGGTCGTCGGGATGCACGGTGGCGACGATCCGGGCGAGCGGGATGCCTTTCCGTCCCAGCGCCGGATCAAGGCCGAAGGCACGGGCGAAGCCTTCGTCGACGGTGAACTGGTCGCTCGGCAGGTCCCAGTGCCACGTGCCGATGATCGCACCGACCGCCAGCGCAAGCTGCACCCGCTCCGCATTTTCGTGCGCATAGGCTTCGCTGGCGCGCAGGCGTTCCTGCGCCTCGCGCCGCTCGGTTACGTCGTTGAACAGGATGGCGATCTGCCGGTCGGCGGGGTCGCCGACCCGTACCGCGCGCACGTCGAACCACCGCTGGAATGCTTCGGCATAGCTCTCGAAATTGGCAGGCTCGCCGGTGCTGGCGACGTGGCCGTAGGTGTCGAACCAGAAACGCTCCAGGTCGGGCGCGAACTCGGTCACCCACTTGCCTTGAAGGTTGACGCCCGCCTGCCGCTCGAACGCCGGATTGGCTTCCAGGAAGCGGTAGTCGATGGGCCGGTCCTCGCCGTCGAACTTCACCTCTACGATCGCAAAGGCCGCGTCGATCGTGTCCAGGATCGTCTGGAAGCGTTCTTGGGCGTGGCGCAGAGCCGAGCCGGCAAGATGTTCGTCCGTGCGGTCGCGCAAGATCTTCACAAAGCCGAGATGGTCGGCGTCGCTGCCGAACAGCGGCATCATCTCGCCCGACGCCCAGAAGCGCTGCCCGTCCTTGCGCAGGTGCCACCGCTCGTCCGTGGCGCGCCCGTCCTGGAGCGCGCGGCGCATCTCATGCTCGACGCGGCCGATGGCCCGATCCTCGGGCGTGAAGAAGCGTTCCACGTCGTGGCCGCACATTTCGCTAGCGGTCCAGCCCATGACGTGCTCCGCGCCGGGGTTCCAGTCGGTGACCACCCCGGCAGGGTTGGTGATCACCATGGCGATGTCGATCGCGCTCTGGAACATCGCGCGCTGCCGCGCCTCGCTGCTGGCGAGGGCGACCCGACTGGCCCGCAGCTGCGCCACCAGGTCCTGTGAAGCGGCCAGGTCGGCACCGTGCCGGCTGTCGCGCTCCGCCTGCCGATCGCTGACCCGCTGCGCGTCGATCCCCGCGTCCTTCAACGCCGCGCGCAGCCGCGCATTTTCGGCCTCAAGCTCCTCCATGGTCATAAAAGTCTAAGGTCGTCCTTTTGTCGCAACGCGCGTCCGGCAGGTTCCGGCCTGTAATCCGCGTCACCCGCTGTCTACAATCCAGGTTGCCGGGCGTCATTCCGGCGATCGGGCCACAAGGACCATGGCGATCGCGCAGACGACATAGGCACCGACACCCCGCCCCCCATGGCCTAAAAGTGCTAAATTTCTGCTGCCGCATCGCGGTCGGTTCCGCGCGGGTGCGGTGCTCAGATCGATTCACGCAATCACTGTCATCAAGAACGCCCGTTTGGCGTTGTCCGCGCCCTCGTTCAGGTGCCGGGTCCCACGCACCGCGTGTGCCTGCCGCAGCGACGGCTTGAAGGATTGAAGGGGTTTCAATGACGAAGAAGACGAGCCGCCGCTCCATTGCGGCGCTGCTGCTTGCCGCCGTTTCGGCAACCGCCATGGTTCAGCCGGTCGCCGCGCAGACGGTGCCGCCCGCCGACACCCAGGCGGAAACCCGGATGACCACCGCCGCCGCGCCGGTCAGCGCGGGCAAGCCGGTGCTGGCGCAGGCCGGCGTTGCCGGGACGGTTGATGCAAAGGGCGATACGGGCAGCGCGTCCGCGCCCCAGATGACCCGTGACAACGGCGCGCCGATCGGGGAGAATCGCAACTCCAAGGCTGCGGGCGATCTTGGCCCCGTGCTGCTGGAAGACACGACGCTGATCGAGAAGCTGGCCCGCTTCGACCGGGAGCGCGTGCCCGAGCGCGTGGTCCATGCGCGCGGCACCGGCGCGCACGGCATGTTCACCGCCACCGCCGACATTTCCGACATCACCAGCGCGTCCTTGTTCGTGTCCGGCAAGCAGACGCCGGTGTTTGTGCGCTTCTCCACCGTGATCCACCCGTCGGGCAGCCCGGAAGGGATGCGCGATCCGCGCGGCTTTGCGACCAAGTTCTACACCGACCAAGGCAATTGGGACCTGGTGGGCAACAACCTGCCGATCTTCTTCATCCGCGACGCGATCCAGTTCCCGGACATGATCCACTCGCTGAAGCCCTCGCCGATCACCAACAAGCAGGACCCGAATCGCTTCTTCGACTTCTTCTCGGCGACGCCGGAAGCGACCAACATGCTGGCGCATGTTTATTCCAACCTCGGCACGCCGGCATCCTACCGGACGATGGACGGCAACGGCGTCCATGCCTTCAAGCTGGTCAATGCCAAGGGCGAGACCGTGTTCGCCAAGTTCCGCTGGATCAGCCGCCAAGGCGTGCGCAACCTCAACGGCGCACAGGTCGCGACCGCGACGTGGAACTACCTGACCGACGACCTGTATGGTGAAATCGCCAAGGGCGACTTCCCGACCTGGGACCTGATGGTGCAGACCATGAAGGCGTCGGATTTCGCCAAGCTCGACTATAATCCATTCGACGACACCAAGGAGTGGCTGGGCGTGCCGTTCCGCAAGATCGGTGAAATGACGCTCAACAAGGTGCCGACCAACTTCTTCGAATATACCGAACAATCGGCCTTCGCGCCGGCCAACATGGTGCCGGGGATCGAAGCGTCGCCCGACCGGATGTTGCAGGGGCGGCTATTCTCCTATTCGGACACGCAGCGTTACCGCATCGGCGCCAACGTCATGCAGCTGCCGGTCAACCGGCCGCTGGCGGGCGTCGTCAACAACTACCAGGACGGGCAGCTCGACCAGGGCAACCGCACGTCGGACGTCAACTACTTCCCGGCCGCCACCGCCGCGAAGGCGACGGATGCCCGCTTCCGTGCCGCGCCCTACAAGGTGGACGCGATCGTTGATGCCAAGCCGATCGCCAAGACCAACAACTTCCGACAGGCCGGCATCTTCTATCGCGCGCTCAAGCCGCAGGACAAGACGGACCTCGTCACCAACCTGGCGGGCGACCTCAATGTCGTGACCTCCGCACGCACCAAGACGATCATGGTCAGCTACTTCTACCAGGCGGACAAGGACTTCGGCACGCGCCTGGCGACCGCGGTCAACGTGCCGATGGCGGACGTGTCGCGTGCCGTGGCGGAATATCGCGCGGCCAACCCGGACCAGAACGCCCGCTGATGCCGAGCCGGAACGGGGGGCGGCGCCGTCCGTATTCCCGTCCGGCCGCAGCCCTCGTTTCCCAAGGACATGATGATGTTGCCCCTTATCGCCACCATGCTGGCGGCGTCCGCCTCGCACGCTGCGCGGCCACCGATTGCGGTGCCTGCCGCGGCGACGGCCGGATCCGCATCCGCATCCGCATCCGCATCCGCGACGTTGCCCTCGCCCGAGCGGCGCCAGCAATTGCTGTTCGAGGCCGCACGCCTCGGCCGTACCGATATGATCGACCCGCTGGTCAAGGCCGGGGCGGATCTCAATGCCTACGATGATCGCGGCTTCACCCCGCTGATCCTCGCCGCCTACAATGGGCAGCTTGCCATGGTGGAGGTGCTGATCGGCCGGGGGGCGGATGCCTGCCGTCCCGATCGCGACCAGGGCAACACCGCGCAGATGGGCGTGGCGTTCAAGGGCGAGGACGCGATTGCCGCGCGGCTGCTGAAGGCCGGCTGCAACGTCGATGCGCGCAACAATGCCGGGCAGACCGCGCTGATGATGGCGTCCTTGTTCAACCGCACCTGCCAGGTCGACATGCTGCTTGCGGCCGGTGCCGACCGGGCGATCCGCGACACGGCCGGGCGCTCGGCCGGGTCGGTCGCGTCCGATCAGGGCAATACGCCGATGGCGGCCCGCGTCGGACACTGAGCGCGACCACCGGGCGGGCTGCGGCCGGGCGGCCCGTCACTTCCGTGGGGATGCCGCCTTCGCATAATATGTGGCGAGCCGGTCGATCATCTCCTCGGGGATGCGGCGGGCGATGACGGGCATGGTGGCGTGACTCTTGCGGGCGTCCACCTCGTGCGGGTCGCCTCGCCATTGTCGCAGCCGGGCAGCGACATAGGCCGCTTTCTGCCCGTCGAGCACCGGATAGGGCTTGCCCGGCGCGTGGCAGCTCGCGCAGGCGGGCAGGTCGCGCGACGGCAGGCCCTGGCGCACGATCCGCTCGGCCGCGGCATCGGCCGCTCGCGACGCTCCGCCAAGGCCGGGCATGGCCGAGAAGCGGGTGGCGAGCAGCCGCATGTCGGCATCGCCCAGGCGGGCAACGGCGTTGCGCATCACCGCACTCTGGCGGGCACCGCTTTGGTAGGCCTTCAATGACGCGAGCAGGTAAACGGGTTTTTGCCCGCCCAGCACCGGTATGTCGCGCTGATCCCGCCCCCGGCCGTCCAGCCCGTGGCAACCGGCACAGGTTTCGAAGCGGTTGGAACCCGCAATCTCCGCCACCCCGCCGGTCAACCTCCGGAACTCGGCCGGCGACATGCCGGGCAGACGGCGTACCAGCGCGACCATGCGGCGTATCTCATCCTCGCGCCCCTCGGCTGGCCAGGCGGGCATGCCGCTGAACTTCACCCCATGCTCCAGGATCCAGTAGAGGTGCCGGTCCTGCCACTGGCGGGCATTGACCGAAAGGTCGGGGGCTGGCGGCGTCGCGGCGCGCAGCACCGGCGAGGGCCGGAGGCCGGGCGCGCCGTGGCAGACCGCGCAGGAGGCCGCGAAATGCCCCGCCGCGCTGACCAGCCCGCTGGCATCGCTCGGCTGCTCCGGCGCTTGCCAGTAGCTGCGCGTCTTGACCGAGTTGCGCATCACCCAGTGCAGGAACCAGTCCGTGACCTTCCAATGGCCGCTGGATGCCGCGACGTTGACCGCACCCGACCAGCCGATTGCCAGCGCCAGCAGCGTGGCGGCGGCGATAACGGCAAGCATGCGGGCCCAGGTGATGCGGATCGTCATGCCGGCCGAGCCTCCGCCTTGAGCAACCGGGCCAGCACCGCCAGTCCGCCTGCCAGGTAGCTGACCCCGCCCACCATCAGCATCACCACGCCCGCAAGCTGCTGATCCTGCATGGGAGAAAGTCCCAACGCGCCATGATGCGCCGGATCCGGATAAAGCAAGCGCGGTGCAAGCCCGATCAGCGCGCCGAGCAGGGTCATGTGCATGGACGTCAGCAGCAAGGCACCCACCCCGGCCGCATTGCTGGCGGGGCGCGCCGCCAGCACCGCCGACCACAACAGGGTGCCGACGACCAGGAAGCAGGCCAGTTCCGCCGCTGCCAGCGACCCATCGTGCCCCACCGCCGCGCGCGCACCCGGCAGGTGCCACAGCCACACGACCGCCAGTTCCGCGACCGAGAGCGCCAGCGGGTTGGCGAACGGGCCGCCCAGACGGACCGGGTCCGCCGCCGTGCCGCGCAGCCCCATTCCAAACAGCGGCGCGGCCACCGCCACCGCAATCATGTGGGCGGCCATGTGCCCGGTCATGCCGAACGGTGCGAGCGCGGCTGCTCCGGCACACAGCGCGGTCGCGCCGCCCAGGCAGGCGCGCCTCATCGGCAATCCGTGATGAACAGCACGGGCATCGCGGTGAATGCCACGCCGATCAGGCTCAGCCCCGCGAGCAGCAAGGTCGAGTAAGCCAGGAAGCGCAGCCGATCGACTTCCGTCCCCTCCTCGTGCGGCGGATGGCTGCCGGGCGTGCGCGACTGGACCCACGCCATCCATCCGGCGGCAAGGATCACCGCCACCGCCACCGCCGTGCCGCCCCAGAACAAGCCCGGCTCCGTCGCGAAGCTTCCCAATTTGGCGCATCGCACCGCCGCCCACAGATAGGAGAACAGGAAGTGCGCCGCCCAGGTCGTGGGCGGCACGATCAGGGTCCACAACGTAACCGTCAGCGAGCGGACCCGCTCGTGGATGCCGCTCATCATGCGACCTCCGGAAACAGGCCCAGGGTCGGCCAGGCGACCGCGGCGGTGAACATCAGGAAATGATAATATAGCGTGACGTTGCGGATGTCCGCATCGTGCGTGGGCGTAGATCTGCCCGCCAGGCTACGCGCCAGGGCGTAGAGCTGCGCGATCGCGCCGAGCACGCCATGCAGCGCGGTCCAGATGGCCAGCGTCCACACGATCGCGGGATAGCTGTGCGCGGCCGGGTCCATGCTCGACAGCCACGGCCCTGCCAGACCGGCGGCGGCCGAGCCGAGCGACAGGAGCGCACCCATCCCCAGCAGCAAGCGCGCACCGCCCGCGGCACCGCGCCGGTTAAGCGCGCGTGCGCCCAGGGTTGCGGCATACCCGATCGCGGTTAGCAGCAGCGCCGCCAGCGGCCACGCCATGCCCGGTCCCGCAATGCCGTCCGGCGGAAAGTCGGCATGTACCGTCCAGAAGAAGTAATAGCCGAACACCAGTCCGGAGAAAGCGGTCGCATCGGCCAGCATCGTGATGAACATCGCCCACCATCCCGGTGCCTGAGGCCCGGAAATGTAGAGCGGCAGTTCAAGCCCGTGGCCGATCGGCTTGCAGGGCTTTTCCGGTATCTCAGCCGTGGCCCACATCCAGCGCAGGATCACGCCCAGCGCCACCAGCCCGCTCGCCAGGGCGGTCCAGTAGAGATGGTAGGTGGTGAGGATGAACACGCCCCCCACCGCGACCGCCGCCGCCATCGGCAGCCAGGACGGCGTTCCCAGCCGGATCACCGCCACCGGCCGCGCATCCAGCACCGACGTGATGATGGTCTCGCGCCGTCCCTCCTCCGCGTCGGGCAGGAAGAAGCGGCCCTCGTCCACCTTCTGGACGAAGTCGCGCTGGTCCCAGATCGGATAGCGGGTCTCGATCAGCGGGATGGAGCGGATGCCCCAATCCTCATCCTCCGGCAGCGCCAGCCATTCCAGCGTGCCCGCATTCCAGGGGTTGCGCCTGGCCTTGGGCCGGGTGGGCGACAGCGCCATGTCCACCACGATCACCAGCACGCCGCCGGCGAACAGGAACGCGCCAAGGGTGGAGGCCAGGTTGAGGCCGCCCAGCCCCAACTCGGCGGGATAGGTGAACACCCGCCGCGGCATGCCCATCAGCCCGGACAGGTGCATCGGAAAGAAGGCCAGGTTGGCGCCGGCGAACAACAGCCAGAAGGCGATCCGCCCCAGCCGATCGGACAGCGTCTTCGCCGTCACCAGCGGCCAGTAATAATACAGGCCGGCGAACAGCGGCATCAGCGTGCCGCCGATCAGCACATAATGGAGGTGGGCCACCACGAAATAGGTGTCGTGCGCCTGCCAGTCGAACGGCACGATCGCCACCATCACGCCGGTCAGCCCGCCGACGATGAAGATGGCGAGGCTGCCGGTGGCGAACAGCAAGGGGGTCGAGAACACGACCCGCCCGGCGGCGAGCGTGGCGATAAAGGCGAAGATCTGGACTCCGGTGGGGATCACCACCGCCTGGCTGGCCGCGGAAAAGAAGGCCAGGCTGATCTTGGGCAGTCCCGTGGCGAACATGTGGTGGACCCACAGGCCGAAGCTGAGGAATGCCGTGCCGACCGCCGCCAGCACGATATAGGGATAGCCGAGCAGGTGCCGTTGGGCGAAGGTAGGGATCAGCATCGCGAACAGCGCGATCGACGGCAGGAAGATCACATACACTTCCGGATGGCCGAAGATCCAGAACAGGTGCTGCCACAGCAGCGGATCGCCGCCCCGGCCCGCGTCAAAAAAGGGCCAGCCGAGCAGCCGCTCCATTTCAAACAGGACGTCGCCCGCGATCAGCGGCGGGAAGGCGAACAGGATCATCACCGCCACCACCAGGATGTACCAGGCGTAAAGCGGCATCAGGTTGAGGCGCATGCCCGGCGGCCGGCATTTCAGCACGCCCACGATCAGCTCCACCGCCGCCGCCACCGAGCTTACCTCGATAAAGGACAGGCCCAGCATCCAGATGTCGGCGCCCAGTCCGCTCAGGTCGGTGCGGGTGGTCAGCGGCGGATACATGAACCAGCCGCCATCGGGCGCGGCGTCGAAGAAGATCGAGCCGAGCACGAACACCCCGCCGATCAGGAAGCTCCAGTAGCCAAAGGCCGACAGGCGCGGAAACGGCAGGTCGCGCGCGCCGAGCAGCTGGGGCAGCAGCACGATCGACACCGCTTCGAACATCGGCACGGCGAACAGGAACATCATCGCCGTGCCGTGCAGCGTGAACAGCTGGTTGAAGGTGGACGCACCGACCAGATGATTGTCCGGCACGGCCAGCTGCGTGCGCATGATCAGGGCCAGCACGCCCGCAAACAGCATGAAGGCAAAGGCCGTCAGCACGTACCAGACGCCGACCCGGTTGTTGTTGGTGTCCGACCAGCGCCCGATCCACCCCGTCGGCGCCGCCCAGGCCTTGCGCAGCCGCTCCTCCTGCGCGCGGCGCAGCGCCGGATCGTCCTGGTCATGGAGGCTCATCGCAAGGACCCCAGATAGCGCGCCAGGGCACGGGCCTCGGTGTCCGGCATGTGCGGAAAGGATGGCATGCGAACGCCCGGCTTGGTGTGTTCGGGATGGCGGATGAAGGCGGCGATGTTGGCCTCGGTCGGTTGCAGGATCCCCGCCGCCATGGTGTGGCGGCTGCCGAAATGGGAAAGGTCGGGGCCGATCAAGCCGGCCTCCCCGCTGCCGCGGACGGTGTGGCAACCGCCGCAGCCATGTTGCGCGAACAGCCTGCGGCCGGCCGGGTCGGCGGAGACCGCCGGGCGGCGCTGCACGGCGAGCCAGGCGTCGAACGCCGCCGGCTCCATCGCCACCACGTCGAACGCCATCAGCGCATGGCTGAGGCCGCAAAACTCGGTGCATTGCCCGCGATACCGCCCGGCCTGCGTCGCGCGCACGGTCATCACATTCTCGCGTCCGGGGATCATGTCGGTCTTGCCGGCCAGTCCGGGAATCCAGAAGCTGTGGATCACGTCGCCCCCGGTCAGCCGCAACACCACGGTGCGCCCGACCGGCAACCGCACCTCGTTCGCGCTGGTGACGGACGGCGCGTTCGCGGCATCGTAGCGGACGCGCCACCAGAATTGCTCGCCCTCCACCGCGATGCGCAGATCGGCCCGATCGGGCGCGCGCGGCTGCATCAGGGGCAGACTGTAGGCGAGCAGCGCGAGCAGCAGCACGGCCGGCACGATCCCGCCGGCCCACAGGATCAGACGCTCGCCACCGGCAAGGGTCAGGCGCCCCTCCGGCGCGCGCACCGCGGCCCACATCAGCAACAGCATGGCCGCCAGAATGACCGCCGCGCCGATCACCAGCAGGACCGTCAGCGAGCGGACCCCGGCCGCCTCCTCACCGAATGCGTGCAGCGCCGATTGGTGGCGGTTGCAGCCCGCCAGCGGAAGAAACAGGAAAGATACACCACACAGGCGCGTCGTCGGGGACATAAGCGGGGCCTATGAGGCCGGCCCGCCCGCGTCCAGTGGCGCGGCGTCTATACCGGCACCCGCCGCACCACCCTTGGAGGAGGGCCGCGGCGTCAGCGGTACCTGCTTTGACAGGTCGCCGTCGGCTCACACGGCGAAATCCCGCATCAATGGCGCGTGGCGATCGACCAGGATCGCGCTGGCTTGGTTCAGGCCCAGCACTTCCACCGACATGCCGTGTCGGCGCATGGCTGACACCACATCTTCCAGCGCCCCCACCGCCGTGATGTCCCACAGATGGGCGCCGGTCAGGTCGATCGTGGCCTTGCGTGCCGTGTCGCGCAGTTCGAACCGTTCGGCAAAAATCTCCGCGCTCGCGAAAAAGACCTGACCCGACACCCGGTACAGCCGCGTGTCCGTGTCCGCTTGATACTCGACCTGCACATCCATCAGCCGGGTCACCTTGAACGCGAAGAACACCTCGCTCAGCAGCACGCCCACGGCGACGCCCATCGACAGGTCGTGGGTCGCCACCGTCACCACCACCGTCGCCAGCATCACCACGCCCGACACCTTGGGATGACGGCCCAGGTCCCGCAGCGACCGCCAGGAAAAGGTGCTGGCCGACACCATGATCATGATCGCCACCAGCGCCGCCACCGGCACCTGCGCGACCCACGGGCGCAGCGGCACCATGACGATCAGCAGGAACATGCCCGCGACCAGGGTGGATAGCCGTCCCCTGCCCCCGTAGCGGACATTGCCCACCGTCTGTCCGATCATGCCGCAACCGGCAATGCCCCCGAACAGCCCGGCCGCCATGTTGGCGAGGCCGAGCCCGGTACATTCCCGCGCCTTGCAGCTGGTGCTTTCCGTCAGGTCGTCGACCACGCGCGCGGTCATCATCGATTCCAGCAATCCCACCGCCGCCATCGCCAGCGCATAGGGCGCGATGGTCGCCAGCATGGCCCAACTGAGCGGAACCTGCGGCCATGCCGGCCAGGGCAACCCGCGCGGCAGCGCACCCAGATCGGCGACCACGCGCAGCGGCATGGGAAAGGCGATGCTGATCGCGGTCAGCACCACGATGCAGATCAGCGGCGACGGGATCGCATTGGTCCATCGCGGCAACAGGTAGATGATGCCCAGGCCGAGCCCGATCATGGCATAGGTATGCCACGTCACGCCCAGCATCTGCGGCACCTGCGCCGAGAAGATCAGGATAGCCAATGCGTTGACGAAGCCGGTGCGGACCGATCGCGACACGAAGCGCATCAGCACGTGGAGCCTGGCCAGCCCGAAGGCGATCTGAAACAACCCGGCGAGGACCGTGGCAGCGAGCAGGTATTGCAGCCCATAGGCGTGGACGAGCGCGGCCGCGACCAGCGCGACGGATCCCGCGGCACCCGAAATCATCGCCGGCCGACCACCGGCGAACGCGATCACGATGCCGATCACGAAGGAGGCGAACAGGCCCACTTCCGGATCGATGCCTGCCACGAACGAAAAGGCGATCACTTCGGGGATCAGGGCAAAGGTGCCGACCATGCCGGCCAGGATGTCGCGCCTCGCGGCATGCGCTCCGCCGAACCACTCGGCGCGGTAACGGGACAGGGACTGGGTGTTCATGACGGTCCGCACGTTGCCTGCATGCGCCAGGCCGATGGCCGGAAAGCGTTCGGGATGCAGGTTGCGTTGTCCGGCGGATCAGCGGCCCGCTCCAGCACTGCCATGGCGTCGCGCGCATTGCTGGCATAGCGCGTGGTGTAGCCGAGATCGTCGAGCAGCTGGCAGGCGAACTCCCCCACCTGCTCATTATCTTCCACCACCAGGATGTTGCCTGCACTTCCCTCGTCCGTCTCCATCGCGCCGCGCTGTTCGGTGTCCGGCGCTTCGACGGAGGGCAGATAGAGCGTAAAGGTCGCTCCCTCGCCTGCCCGGCTGGTCACGGCGACGTCGCCGCCACTCTGCTTGGCAAAGCCATAAACCTGGCTGAGGCCGAGGCCGGTGCCCTTGCCGACGTCCTTGGTGGTGAAGAACGGCTCAAAGATGCGGTCGAGCTGGTCGGGAGCGATGCCGGACCCGGTATCGGTGACCGAGATGGCGGCAAAGTCCCCCTGCACCGCCGCATGGCCGCGCAGCGCGGGAACGGCACTGGCCAGGTCCACCTTGATTGCCAGGCTGCCCTCGCCGTCCATCGCGTCGCGCGCATTCACCGCCATGTTGACCAACGCCGTCTCGAACTGGCTGGCGTCCGCCTCCACATGGCAGGGCGAACAGAATGGCTCAAAGGTCAGCGCGATCCTGGCGCCGACCACCGTCCGCAACATGTCGGCGATGGACTGGACGCGCGCCGCCGCATCGAACATTTCGGGCTTCAGCGCCTGGCGGCGCGCAAAGGCGAGCAACTGCCCGGTCAGCTTTGCCGCCCGGTCCGCCGTGTCGGAAATGGCGTCGACGTAACGCTTGCGCTTTTCCGGCGGCAATTCCTGACGGCGGAGCAGGTCGGCGGACGAGCGGATGATGGTTAGCAGATTGTTGAAGTCGTGGGCCACGCCGCCGGTAAGCTGACCGATCGCCTCCATCTTCTGCATCTGGCGGATCCGATCCTCGGACGCCACCAGCTCCTGCGAACGCTCCTCCACCCGGATCTCCAGGGTTTCGTTGAGTTGGCGCAGCTCGATCTCCGCCTTGTGGCGCGAGGTCACGTCGGCGGCCATGCCGAACCATTCCACGATCTCGCCATCCTTCAGGACGGGCACGGCACGCGAGTGGGTCCAGCCGACGCCGCCATGAGTAGTCCATACGCGATGCTCAAGCTCGAACATCCGCTTTTCCGCTACCGCCTGGGCAATCGTTTGCAGGATTGCCGGCTGGTCCTCCGGCAGCAGATATTCCTCGATCCACTTGATCGACGGCGCGTCGGTATTCGCGATAAAGCCCCGCCCATCCAGCCGCCGCATCTCCGTCCAGTCGGGACTCATCGTGTAGACGACGTCCGCACTGGCATTGACCAAGGCGCGCAGGCGTTCCTCATGCTTGCGCAGCTGGACGTGGGCGGCATCGCGCTCGCGCCCCGCGACCACGCGCTCTGTCACATCCATGGTGACGTTGAGCAGCCCCGCCACCTGCCCCTGCTCATCCCGTATCGGGGAGTAGGAGAAGCTCCACCACGTTTCTTCCGGATAGCCGTTACGGCGCATGGTCAGCGGCAGGTCCTGAACCGTCACCGTCTCGCCGGCAAAGGTGCGCTCCACCAGCGGCGCGATGTCCGCCCATATGTCCGGCCAGGCGTCGGCAAAGGAGACGCCGAACGCGCCGGGGTGGCGCTCACCCAGTATCGGCGCATAAGCATCGTTGTACAGAAAGGTGAACCGCGCCGGGTTTGTCGGAGGCCCCAACTCCTGAGAGGAAGGGGCTATGACGAGCAAGACGACGAACAAGTTT
>NZ_CAKTFO010000017.1 GCF_934560975.1 uncultured Sphingomonas sp.
GGCTTATGCTGCACGTCGTCCACCATCCCGGTTACGTCTCCCCTGCTGCGCCGGGCAGCAGCTTCCAGTTCGACAAATATGGTTTGGTGATGGAGGCGCTGCGGGAAAGCGGCGCGCCGTTCATCCAGCATCAGCCCGAGCCCATGCCCCGCCGCTGGATCGAGGCGGTGCATGACCCCCTCTACGTCGAGGAAGTGCTGTCGGTCGCCGTTCCGCCCGACAAGCAGCGTCGGATCGGCTTCTCCATTACCGAACAGACGGCGTCGAGGGCGCAGCTGGCGCCGGGCGGCACCTGGGCGGCGGCCTTGCTGGCGCTGCGTCACGGCTATGCCGCCAATGCCGCGGGCGGCAGCCATCATGCGCTGGCCGATACGGGCGCGGGTTATTGCGTGTTCAACGACCTCGCCATCGCCGCCCATCGCCTGATCGCGGAGGGTCATGCCGGGCGCATCCTGATCCTCGATCTGGACGTGCATCAGGGCGATGGCACGGCGGCGCTAACCGCCGGGCGGGACGACATCTTCACCCTGTCCTTCCATGCCGAGCGCAACTTCCCCGCACGCAAGGCCCGTTCGACCCGCGACGTGCCGCTGCCGGACGGGATGGAGGATGGCGCCTATCTGGCCTTGCTGGAGGAGGTGCTGCCGCCGGTCCTGGCCGGCTTTGCGCCCGACCTGATCCTTTACCAGGCGGGGGTCGATCCGCATCGGGACGATCGGCTGGGACGGCTGGCGCTCAGCGACGCGGGGCTGCGGGCGCGCGACCGGTTCGTGGCGCAGCAGGCACGGCAACGCGGCCTGCCGCTCGCCAGCGCGCTGGGCGGCGGATATGGGCAGGATCGCATGGCGGTCGCGCGCCGCCACGCACGGTCGATGCTGACCCTTGCCGAGACCTATGCGGACACAGCCAGCGGGTAGCCGAGGCATGTTGCCGGGATCGTTCGCCCCGGTTGGCGATTGTCCCCGCATGGGCAGGATCGATGCGAACGTGCGCGACATGGCGGGTGATGAGATCGAGGTCGAGCTGAAACTCGAACTGGATTGCAACGCTGCCGCGCGCTTGGCCGACACCCCGGCGCTGGCGGGCCTTGCCTTTGAAGACCGCGCGCAATCCGCCACCTATTACGACACGCCGGATCAGGATCTGCGGGCGGCGGGCGTGTCGCTGCGGGTGCGGCGTGTCGGTGCCGCGCATGTGCAGACCATCAAGGCGGGCGGCACGGTCGCGGCCGGCCTGTTCGCCCGCCCGGAATGGGAACGCGACGTGGCGGGTCCGCAACCGGAGCTTGAGACCGCCTCCCCGATCCGCACGCTGGTGGAGGATGCCGTGCTGGAACGGATCGCCCCCGCCTTCACCGTCGCCGTCACACGGCGGCAATGGCTGGTGGAGCATGACGGCGCGACGCTGGAGCTGGTGGTCGACACGGGCACGGTAAGCGTGGGCGACCGCAGCACGCCGGTGTCGGAGATCGAGCTGGAGTTGAAGAGCGGGCCGCCCGCCGCGATCTTCGCCCTTGCCCGCGCGCTCGGCCGGGATGCGCGGTTACGTCTGGGTGTATTGACCAAGGCGGAACGCGGTTACCGGCTGATCGACGCCGCCGACGCCCCCGCCATCAAGGCCGAGCGGCTGGACCTGAACCAGGATGCGACGGTGGCGGAGGCATTTGCCGCGATCGTCGGCACCTGCCTTCGCCAGTTCCGGCTGAACGAGGATGCGCTGCGGCGGGAGCCTACGACCGGCGCGATCCACCAGGCGCGCGTGGCGCTGCGGCGACTGCGCTCGGCTTTGTCCATCTTAAAGCCGATCGTCGGCGATGGCCGCTTTGCCCATCTGGCGGGCGAACTGCGCTGGCTGGCGGGAACGCTGGGCGCGGCGCGCGACCTAGACGTGCTGATCGACCGGGTGGATGGCGGCGCGACCGAGCCGTTGGTTGCAGCGCGCGAGGATGCCTATGCGACAGCGCTGGCAGCGTTGGATTCGCAACGCGCCCGCGACCTGATGATCGACCTGGTCGAAT
The DNA here is from genome assembly GCF_934560975.1 of uncultured Sphingomonas sp. Classification (GTDB taxonomy): domain Bacteria; phylum Pseudomonadota; class Alphaproteobacteria; order Sphingomonadales; family Sphingomonadaceae; genus Sphingomonas_I. The sequence continues at coordinate 2,018 of NZ_CAKTFO010000017.1, forward strand.
GGACCGCGCTGGGCGACTGGCGGAGGCAGCCGGCCGATCCCGACCTGCCGGGGCAGCGGGCGGATCGCTTCGCCGCTCATGTGCTGCGACGCCTGCGCCGGCGCATCAAGCGGCGCGGCCGCGACCTTGCCCGGTTGGACGACGAAGAGCGTCACCGCGTACGGATCGAGGCCAAGAAGCTGCGCTACGCCACCGGCTTCTTCGAGATGCTGTTTCGGGGCAAGAAGGAGCGTCAGCGCCACAAGGCCTTCTTGAAGGCGCTGGAAACCTTGCAGGATCATCTCGGCATTCTGAACGACTTGGCGACCGCGCCGGCGTTGCTTGCCCGCTACGGGCTGGACGAGCAGGCCGCCGCCGCCGCCGGGCAGCGCAATGCGCTGCTACGCGACGCCGCCAAGGCTCACCAGGCGCTGAAGAAGGCCAAGCGTTTCTGGTAACGCCGCAGCGGGCATGACCCGGCAGCACCCAGGGCAGGTATCATGGCGGGAACGAACGCGGGAGGTCGCCGGCCCCGCCCTCAACCGTCCGTGCCGACCGCCGCCTCGCCCGCTTGCGGCGCATCCTTCAGGTAATGGGCCAGCCAGGCGCCGACCTCCTTGTAGAATTGGCGGCTGTCCTCCGGCTTGGTGATCCAGTGCCAGGCATCCGGCCACACCAGCAGCCGGCTGGGCACTTTCTGGCGCTGGGCGATGGACCAGGCTTCCAGCGTGTTGCCGAGCGGCACGCGATAGTCGCGCTCCCCGATCGAAAACAGGATCGGCGTCTTCCACTTGTCGGCATGGGCGATCGGGCTCTGGTCGCGCCAGATCGGGTTGGAACGGTCCCAGGGCGGCCCGCCATTGGTGACCTCGCGCCCATAGTTGAAGTCGCTTTCGCCCCATTGCGTCGTCAGGTCGACCTCGCCCGCATGACTGACCATGCAGCGATAGCGCGTGGTCGTCCCTTCCAGCCAGTTGGTGAGGTGCCCGCCATAGCTGGCCCCGCCCGCGCACATCCGGCTGCCGTCGATGAACGAATAGCGTTTCAGCGCCTCGTCCACCGCCTGCTCGATCTCGTCGGCGGGGGTCTTCAGCGGATCATGCTTGATCTCGCGCGCGAACGCCTCACCAAAGGTGGTCGAGCCGGTGTAGTCGGTCATCAGCAGCACATATCCTGCCGCCGCCAGCAGGTGGTAATTCCAGCGCAGCCCGATCTGGTCCGAATTGTAGCTGGCGGCACCGCCATGGATAAACACGAACAGGGGGTATTTCTTTGCCGGATCGAAGTTGGGCGGCGTCACGATCATGTTGTGGATGTTGCGTCCGGCCGTGCTCTTGAACCAGAAATGCTGGAGCGGCGCCCAGTCGATCGCGGCGGCGGTCGCGACGTTGACCTGCGTCAGATTGCGATGGTGACCATTCGTCGGATCGATCCGCACAACCTCGGCCGGGTTCACCGCGCTGCCATATTCCGCGACCAGTTCCAGCGCCTTGGTCTTCGCCGGGATGGACAGGCTGGTATAGCCGCCGACCGGTTGTGCTGCGACGCGCACCGGCCTGCCGCCCGAAAGCGCGACGCGATACAGGTTGCCGCGCCCTTCCTCCGGCACCAGCAGATAGGCGGCCCGGCTGTCGGGCGTGGGCGCGAAGCCGGTCAGCAATCCGTCGAAGCCGGGGGTGACGGCCCGCGCCGCGCCGCCCTGCGGCCAGGCAACCCGCGTCAGCCGCGCCAGATCATAAACGGCATCGCTTTGCGGCGTATAGGCGAACAGCAGGCTCTTGCCGTCGGCGGTGAAGACAGGATCGTTGAACTCGCCCGACGTCGGCGTCACCAGCCGCGGCTCGCCGCCGTCCGCCGGCATCCGGTAGAGGTTGAAGCCGACATTGGCGAAGGCCGCGTTCCAGCGGTCGACGGTGGCGACGAACACCACCTCCCTGCCGTCCGGGCTCCAGATCGGGGAGAGCGACATGCCGCCCTCGCCGACATTGCCGCCGCCGAAGCCGGGGCTGTGGGCGAGCATGGTAGGTGACAGGATGTCGCGCGCCGTGGCACCTTCCGTCAGCGGCTGCACCATGATGGCGGGTCGCTTCTCGTCCAGCCACTGGTTCCAATAGCGGATGGGGAAATGCTGGTAGACGCGCAGGTTGAACGTGCGGGCCTTGCGCGCGGCTTCCGCCTTGCGGTTGGCGGCATCGTCCAGCGCGCCGGGATAGACGGCGGTTTCAAACAGGATCGCCTGCCCGTCCGGCCGCCATTGCGGGCGCGCCGCGCCGGTGGAGACGTTGGTCACGCGACGCGCCTCGCCCCCGCCCGCCACGTCGAGGATGTAGATCTGCGCCTGATCGTCGCCTTCGCGCTTGGCGGCAAAGGCGATGCGGCGGCTGTCCGGCGACCAGACCGGATCGTTCTCGCCGCCGCGCGTGCTGGTCAACCGGCGCGGCGCGGTGGAGCCGTCGGCGGAAACCAGCCACAGGTCGCTGACCGCCTTGTCCGCTTCGTAGGAGGGTTCGGTCAGGGCATAGGCGACCCACTTGCCGTCCGGGCTGGCAAAGGGTGCCCCGACCCGCTTCATCATCCACAGCGTCTCGTGGGTCAGCACCTGCTTGGGCGCGGGCTGCGCGGTTGCGGCTGTTGCGGCGAGGGCCAGCGCGATGCACGCCACGATCTGCTTCAAACCCGGTCTCCTCCATGTGGAGCCGTGTCGTACCAACTGACGCCGCCATGACAACGCCCGATGATCGCCCGCCGGTCGACCGTCACCGTTCGACCTTATCCTCCGACACAGCGCCCGCCATGACAACGCCGCACGATGCCGCCGATCATTTTCGCGCGTGACGGTCGCTTCGGATCGGCTAGGTTCGCGGGCGAAAAAGGGGAACCAGCATCTTGAACCGTCCTACGCTTACCGCGATCGCCCTCTGCCTGTGCGCGCAACAGCTCCTGGCGCAAGGCACACCGCCCGGTCCGCAGCCGGTTCAAGCAAGCCAGGCGCCGGAGGACAAGGTCACCGCGCCGATCCCCGACCCGACCGGCCCGTTGCCGCCACCCGCGCCGGCCACGGCCGCCAGCGCCGCCCCTTCCCCGGCCGCGAAGCCCGCCGCGTGGGACGTCAACCGGCCGCAGGGGCTCCGCACGCGCGAGGTGCCGATCCGGGTGGATGAAGGCAGCTGGATGAACGTGGACGTGTCGCCGGACGGGCGCCTGATCGCGTTCGACCTGCTGGGCGACATCTATACGATGCCGATCGCGGGCGGCACCCCGACCCGCATCGCCGAGGGGCTGGCCTTTGAGCATCAGCCGCGCTTCTCGCCCGATGGCCGTCGTATCGCCTTCACCTCCGACCGGGGTGGCGGCGACAATATCTGGGTGATGAACCTCGACGGCAGCAGCAAAAGCCAGGTGACCAAGGAGGATTTCCGCCTCCTCAACCAGCCGAGCTGGAGCCCCGACGGGCGCTTCATCGCCGCCAAGAAGCATTTCACCACCGGCCGCTCGCTCGGCACGGGCGAGGTGTGGCTGTACCATGTCTCGGGCGGCGGCGGCGTGCAGCTGGTCAAGCGCGCCAGCGAGGAGCTGCAGAAGGAACTGGGCGAGCCGATCTACGCGCCCGACGGCAAGAGCATCTTCTACACGCGCAACATCTCGCCGGGTCCGATCTTTGAATATGCGCAGAATTCGCGCACCGACCTGTTCGACATCGAACGCTACGACATCGACAGCGGCGAGGTGACCACCGCCGTCTCCGGCGTCGGCGGATCGGTGCGGCCGACCCCGTCCCGCGACGGCAAGCGCATCGCCTTTGTCCGACGCGAGAACAATATCACCAAATTGTGGGTCAAAGATCTTGCCACCGGCGTCGAGCGGATGGTCTATGGCCCGCTCGACCGCGATGTGCAGGAAACATGGGCGGTGACGGGGGTCTATCCCAACATGGCCTGGACGCCCGACGATGCGGCCATCGTCTTCTGGGCGGGCGGCAAGCTGCGCCGTGTGTCCGCCGATGGCGGGGCCGCGGCGGTGATCCCGTTCCGGGTCGACGACACCCGCGTGATCGTCGATGCCGTGCATCCGCAGGTGGAGGTGGCGCCCGCTCGCTTCGCCACGCGCATGCCGCGCTGGGCAAGCGTCTCGCCCGACGGACGCACGGTGGTGTTCGAGACGCTCGGCAAATTGTGGACCAAACCGGTCGCGGGCGGCGCACCCCGCCGCCTGACACGCGGTGGCGAGGAGCTTGAACTGTTCCCCAGCTGGTCGCGCGACGGGCGCCAGATCGTGTTCGTCGGCTGGACCGACGCCGGGCTGGGCCAGATCCGCACGGTCGCGGCAAGTGGCGGCGCACCGCGCACCGTCACCACGGTCGCCGGCCATTACAGCCGCCCGCGCTTCTCGCCCGACGGGAAGATCATCGCGTTTGAACAGAGCCAGGGTGGCGAACTGACCGCCGCGCGCGGCAATCCCGGCGCAGGCGTGTATCGCGTCGCGGCGAGCGGCGGCGCACCGGTGCGGATCAGCACCGACGCGGCCGCGCCCCAGTTCGGCGCGGCCGGCGACCGCGTGTTCCTGATGACCAACGACAAGGGCAAGCGCCAGCTGGTCAGCACCGACCTGAACGGGCAGGAGCGGCGCGTCCACGCCGCCGGCGAGCTGGTCAACGATTTCCAGGTGTCGCCCGCCGGCGATTATGTCGCCTTCCGCCAGAGCTACGAAGCCTATGTGATGCCGCTGATGCCCGGCAAGCAGGCAGTGGAAACGGACAGCAAGGCGGGGCCGCTGCCCGTTACCCGCGTCAGTGGCGACGGCGCGGACTTCATCAACTGGTCCAATGACGGACGGCGGATCCACTGGAGCGCCGGCCCGGTGCTCTACACCGCCGAGACGGCGTCCCTGTTCCGCACCGCGCCGGCGGGTGCTGACGCCCCCACCTTCCCGGCGCCGCGCACGGGCGTGTCGCTGTCGATGGACGTGGCGGCCGCCAAGCCGACCGGCACCGTCGCGCTGACCGGCGGGCGGGTCGTCACCATGGCAAAGGCTGATGGCGGGGTAGTGGACGATGCCACCATCCTGATCCGGGGCGACCGCATCGTCGCAGTCGGCCCGCGCGCCGCCGTCACCATACCGGCCGGCGCCACGCGGGTGGACGTCACCGGCAAGACGATCATTCCCGGCCTGGTCGATGCCCACGCCCATGGGCCGCAGGGCGAGGATGAACTGGTGCCGCAACAGAACTGGTCGGCGATGGTCAACCTCGCCTTCGGCACCACCACCATCCACGACCCCTCGGCCCGCTCGGCTGAGATCTTTCCGGCCGCCGAGATGCAGCGCGCCGGGCTGGTGCTGGCGCCGCGCACCTTCTCCACCGGCGAGGTTATCTACGGGGCCAGGGCGCCGGACGTCTATGCGCGGATCGACAGCTATGACGATGCGCTGGCGGTAGTCCGCCGGCTGAAGGCGCAGGGCGCGCGCAGCGTCAAGAATTACAACCAGCCGCGCCGCGAACAGCGCCAGATGGTGGTCGCCGCCGCCCAGGCCGAGAATATGGAGGTGGTGCCGGAGGGCGGATCGCTCTTCACGCTCGACATGTCGCTGGTGCAGGACGGCAATTCCACGGTCGAGCACAATGTGCCGCTGGAGCATTTCTACGCCGATGTGGTGAACCTGTGGTCGCAGACCACCGTGGGCTACACGCCGACCCTGGTGGTCGCCTATGGCGGGCCGGCGGGCGATCCCTACTGGCGCGCGCATACCGACGTGTGGCGCCATCCCCTACTCACCCGCCATGCGCCGCCGGCCCTGCTCGCCGCGCAGAATGCCCGGCGGGAGATCGCGCCGGAGGAGGATTATGCCGATGCCGTGACCGCGCGCGAGGCGAAGAAGCTGGCCGACAAGGGCATTCCCGTCGCGATCGGCGCGCACGGGCAGCAGCCGGGCCTCGGCGCGCATTGGGAATTGTGGAGCTTCGTGCGTGGCGGCTTCACGCCGATGGAGGCGTTGCGCGCCGGCACGATCGCGGCCGCCACCTCGCTCGGCTATGCCAAGGACGTGGGTTCGCTCGAACCGGGCAAGCTCGCCGATCTGGTCGTGCTGAATGCCGATCCCACCGCCGACATCCGCAACAGCGACAAGGTGGCGCAGGTGATGCTCGGCGGGCGGCTGTTCGATGCGGCCACGCTGAACGAGGTGGCGACCGGCACGCGCAAGCGGCAGGCTTATTGGTGGGAAGGCGCTACCGGCGGCGGCAGCACCGGCGTGCGGCTGACCACCGGCCATGGCCACGGCGACGTCGACTGAACGATCCGGCCGCCGGATGGTGACTGCGCCCTTTCCGTTTCCCGCCGTCCGGCGTCGAAACGGGAAGGGCGCACAACCGTTGTCGGGCGATGAGCGTCGCCGCCCCCGACCCCGCCTCGCCCCGTATCTGGCTGCCGCGCCGGCTGCTGCTGACGCGTTCGGCGCGGGAGTGGGCGCACGGGCGCGGCATTGCGGAGCGGGCCGCCGCGCGGGGCGTGGAGGTGCGGGAGCTGCCGGGCGACAGGCTTGCGCTTGATCTGGGCGACGATCCCAAACGGGCCTATGCCGAGGCCAAGGCGACGCTGGCGGTAGTGGTGGCGCCGCCCTCCAAGCGCAAGCTGCAGCCGATCGCGCCCAGCGCCGACTGGCGTGTCGACCTGGCGGAGGGCTGCCCGGCGCATTGCGGCTATTGCTATCTCGCCGGATCGCTCAAGGGGCCGCCGATCACGCGGGTCTATGCCAATCTTGAGGAAATCATCGCCGGCCTGCCCGCTTATCTCGGCCAGGGCACGATCACCTCGCGCAGCCGGACGCGGCAACACGAAGGCACGACGTTTGAGGCATCCTGCTACACCGACCCACTCGCCTTGGAGCCGCTGACGGGATCGCTCTCCGCCCTGATTGCCTGGTTCGGCCAGTGGCAGGCCGATGCCCAGCTGCGCTTCACCACCAAGTTCGCGGACGTGGCGCCGTTGCTCCCGCTCGACCATGGCGGGCGGACGCGGATGCGGGCATCGATCAACCCCCGTGGCTTTGCCCGCTTTGAAGGCGGCACGTCTCCAGTGGCAGCGCGCCTGGCCGCGCTGCGGCGGATGGCGGATGCCGGCTATCCCATCGGGCTGACGATTGCGCCGATCATCGCGGCCGAGGGCTGGGAGACCGCCTATGGCGAACTGATCGAGCAGGCCGCCACGGCGCTGGCGGGGGCGGACGATCCCGACCTCACCGTCGAACTCATCACCCACCGCTTCAACCCCGGCTCCAAAATGGTGCTGGAAAGCTGGTATCCTGGCTCCGATCTCGACATGACCGACCTCAATCGCACCACCAAGCGGACCAAGTTCGGTAGCGAGAAACAGGTCTACGACGCCGACACGATGCGCCGCCTGCGGACCTTCTTCGAGGGGCGCATCGCGGAGCGGCTGCCGGCCGCCCGGATCCTGTATTGGACATGACGATCCTGTTCACGTCCGACACGCATTTCGGGGATCATCGCACCCTAAACATCTGGAAGCGTCCGTTCGCCGACGCGGCGGAGATGGACGCGCTGATGATCGAGCGCTGGAATGCGGCCGTCGCACAAGAGGATGAGGTGTGGCACCTCGGCGACTTCGCCCGCCGCCCCGACGACGTTCCAGCCCTCTTGTCGCGGCTGAACGGGACCAAGCACCTGGTGCGCGGCAACAACGATCCGGCGGCGACACTCGCCGCGTCGGGGTGGGCCAGCGTGCACGATTATGTGGAACTCACCGTGGACGGGCGGGCGCTGGTGCTGTGCCATTATGCCTTTCGCGCATGGAACGGGCAGCATCGCGGCGCACTCAACCTCCATGGCCACAGCCATGGCCGGTTGAAGGCTCTGCCCCGCCAGTTCGACGTCGGCGTGGATGTCCATGCCTTTACCCCGGTCACGCTCGACCAGCTGACCACCAGACCAAAAGGAGCTTCCCGTGGCGGATGATCGACGCGGACGCGCGGTGCCGAGCGGCCGCATCTCGCGTCTCGGCCGCTTCGGCAGGCTCGCGGGCGGCGTGGCCGGCGGCATGCTGGCGGAGGGCGCGCGCCGGCTCGCCTCCGGCGAACGGCCGCGCATGGGCGACCTGCTCATGACGCCGGCCAATGCGGCGCGGGTGGCGGACCAGCTTGCCCACCTGCGCGGGGCCGCGATGAAACTCGGCCAGATGATCTCCATGGATGCCGGCGACCTGCTGCCGGCGGAGCTGACCCAGATCCTCGCCCGCCTGCGCGACAATGCCCACCACATGCCGCCCCCACAGCTGGACCGCGTGCTGGCACAGGCATGGGGCCGCGACTGGCGGGGACGGTTCAGGCACTTCCAAGCGCATCCGATCGCCGCCGCCTCCATCGGCCAGGTCCACCGTGCCGAGCTGCCCGACGGACGCGTGCTGGCGATCAAGGTCCAGTATCCGGGCGTGGCCGCCAGCATCGATGCCGACGTGGACAATGTCGCGACCCTGCTCCGCGTCTCGGGCCTGCTGCCGCGCGAGCTCGATATCGCGCCCCTGCTGGCGGAGGCCAAGCGGCAGCTGCGCGAGGAGGCCGATTACCGGCGCGAACGCGACATGCTGGAGCGGTATCGTGCGCTGATCGGCGACGATCCCGCCTATCGCGTCCCCGCCTCCGTCCCGGACCTCAGCACCGACAACGTGCTGGCGATGGAGTTCGTCGACGGCGTTCCGATCGAAACGCTGGAAACCCAGCCGCAGGCCGTGCGGGACCAGGCCGCCGACGCCCTGGTCCGCCTCGTCCTGCGCGAACTGTTCGGATGGAGCGTGATGCAGACCGATCCGAACTTCGCCAATTACCGCTGGCAGGCGGGAACGGGCCGGCTGGTCCTGCTCGATTTCGGCGCCGCGCGGCCGGTTCCGGCGGAAACCCGCCGCGGCTATCACCGGCTGTTGATGGCTGCGCTCGACGGCGACCGCGATCGCGTGCGTGCCGCCGCCGTGTCCGCCGGCTTTCTCGGGTCGGCCGCAGTCGAACGGCACGGCGAGGTCGTCGACCGCATGCTCGACGTGATCCTGGCCGAGCTGCGCCAGTCCGGCCCGTTCGACTTCGGCGACCGTCGCTTCGTGTCGGTCCTGCGCGAGGAGGCGATGGTGATGGCCGAGGACAAGGCGACCTGGCACGTGCCGCCGGTCGACACATTGTTCGTCCAGCGCAAGGTCAGCGGCACGGCGCTGCTGTGTGCGCGCCTCAAGGCCCGGGTGGACGTGCGCGGCCTGATCGAGGGGTACCGGGACGCGCCCGGCGATCAGAAGGCGTAGCGCACCTCGCAATAAGGCAAGGCCTGCCCCAGCCAGCCGAGAAAGCGATCGAGCCATTGCCGCTTCCATGCGGCCTTGTAGCGGAGGTTCTGCATGCCCGACTGGCTCCACTTGCGTTCCTGGATGTCGGGCCGCCACAGCCACTCTTCCGCGCCAGGATGCCAGCGCAGGTTGAGCTGATGCAGGCTTTCATTGTGGGTGAGGAAGATCACTTCGCACTTGAGCTGCGCCTTGGCCCTTGGCGACAAGGCGTCGTCCAGTTGCGCGAACAACGCCTTCCACTCCCCCCCCCATTGTTCGTGCACGATCACCGGCGAGAAGTTGACGTGAACCTCGTAGCCTGCCTCCACGAAGTCGTTGATGGCGGCGATGCGTTCGGACATGGGTGACGTCCGCACATCCACGATCCTGGCGATCGTCTCCGGCATCAGCGAGAAGCGGATGCGGGTGCGTCCCTGCGGATCGTAGCCGAGCAGGTCGCGGTTGACATATTTGGTGGCGAACGACCCCTTCGCCCCCGGCATGGCGCGGAATGCGGCCACGAGGTCGCGCACATTGTTGGACAGCGACGCGTCGAGCGACAGGTCGCCATTCTCGCCGAGATCATAGACCCAGTCGGCCGGATCGATGCTGTTCGGCTCCGGCTTGGGCCCGAGCCGGGCGGCGTGGCGGGCGAGGGCCCGGGTGATGTCGTCAATGTTGACGAAGACAGAGATCGGATTGGCGTACCCCTTGCGCCGGCCGACATAGCAATAGCTGCACGCCATGGCGCAGCCGTTGGAGGAGGACGGGGCGATGAAGTCGGCCGATCGCCCGTTGGGCCGCATCTGCATCCCCTTCTTGACGCCCAGCACCAGGATCTCGCGTTTCACCTTCAGCCAATCGTCGGCCAGCGCGGGATCGGACAGCTGCGGAATCTGCCAATGGCTGGCGACCTCCACCAGTTCGGCCTGCGGGAAGCGGGCAAGGATCTCCCGCCCTCGCGCAAAGTCGCGGACGCCCGGCTCCAGATAGATCAGCTTGGGGTCGACGAGCGTGCGCGGAAGGGCCATGTCACCGCATATGGGCGCGATCCCCCGCCCTCGCCACGACCGCAACCGGCGCGATGGCACCCGCGCCGCCGACAAGCCGGTGCCGGTGCTAGGGCCGGGTGTCGCGCAACAGCATTGCCGCTGCCTGCCAGACCGTATCCGGGCTAACCGGCTTTTCGCATCGCACCACATCGACGAAGCGGGGCGGGATCACCTTGTGGTCGTAACCGGTGGCGAACACGATCGGTACGCCGCGCGTCCGCAGCAGATCCGCCACCGGAAAGATCATGTCCCCGTTCAGGTTGATGTCGAGGATGGCCACATCGATGCGGTCGGCCGACCCGATCAGCGCCATTGCCCGCTCGACCGACGGCGCGGGACCGATCACGGTTGCCCCGGCCTTGACCAGTTCGCGCCGGAGGTCGTCGGCCACGTAATATTCGTCTTCCACTACCAAAACGGCATGGCTCACCAGTGCGGCACCGGTCATGGCCGCCGTCCGCCCACGAGATTGCTGTCCGATACCGAAATGGCGATGGTGCAGTGAACGCCATCCGGCCCCAGTTCGAAATGGGTGTCGGCGCCAAGCTGGTAAGGCAGCGCCCGCTCGATCAGTTCACGGCCCTGGCCGCTGCCCTGCGGTGCCAGCGCCGCCGCCGGCATCCGGACGCCGCTTTCCCGCCAGTCGATCTCCAGCCGCGGCCGTCCGCTGGTGTCGGGTGCCCCCAGTTGCCAGCGGATCGCAAGGTGCCCCTGTGGTTGGGCGAGCGCCCCATATTTCATTGCGTTGGTCGCCAGTTCGTGCAGCGCCATGGCGAGCGTCTGCACCATGCTGGAGCGGAGGCGGATGCCGGGCGGCCCGTCCAGCGCGACCCGGTCGGCTGCCCCGTCCATTGCCGCAAGTTCGGTGCCGAGCAGTTCGTCGAATGCTACCCGATCGCTTTCGCCCAGCCGCGACAAGAGGCCCTGGACGCGCGCCAGCGCCTCCAGCCGGTCGCGAAAGCGAGTGCGGAAATCGGCGTAATCGCCGCTCGCCTCCCCGGTCCGCTCCGCCACGGAGCGCACCACGCCCAGCAGGTTGCGGGTGCGATGCTGCAACTCGGCCACCAGCACCTGCTGGCGTTCCTGCAACGCGAGCAGGTCGTCCACATCGGTCGAGGTGCCGAGCCATTCGATCACCTCACCGTCCGGTCCCAGCGCCGCCATCGCGCGCGTGCGGAAGTGGCGGTATCTTTGCTCCGCCTGGTGAAAGATGCGCCCCTCCATGGTCATTGCCTCCGCCGCATTGGCGCGCGACCAGGCCGAGCGGGCCGCCTCGCGGTCGTCGGGATGCAGCGCCCGCAGCCAACCGGCGCCGGCGCTGTCCTCGACGTTGAGGCCGGTATAGGCGACCCACTGCGGGCTCGCCCAGGTCCAGTTACCGCCCTCGCCGGCGCGCCACACAAGCTGCGGGATCCCTTCCACCAGCGTACGAAACCGCACTTCGCTTTCGCCAAGCTCGCGGTTCTTGCCTTCCAGCTCGCGGGTGCGTTCCTCCACCCGCCGGTCCAGCGTCTTGTTGGTTTCCAGCAGGCTGTTGTTGGCGGTCTCCAGTTCTTCGGTGAGGACCTGCATCTCCTCGAACGCAACGCGCAACTCCTCCTGGTCCTGGTCTGACTGGAGCTGGGCGACGAGGCCCGCCTGCGTGTTCAGCTCGTGCACGGCCGAAGCCTTGGAGTAAGCGGTGTTGGCGGCCTGAAGCTCGCGCGCCTGCCCGGTTACTCGACGCAGCAGCCGGTCGCGCTCGTCAACAAGCCGGTCGACCTCGTCCGCCGACGCCTCCAAGGCGGTGCGCAGCTGCTCCACCTCGTCGAGCAGCCGGTCTAGCTCGCGCTTGTCGTCCATTACCTTGCCAGCATCGGTCATGTGGAGTCCCTGCCCGCAACATGTAACGCGGCAAGCGATAAATCGTCCAGCCTGTGCACCCGGCATGCGGCAAAATCGTTACTCCCTCGGCAGGAGCAGCATATGGCAACCAAGGACATCATCGTGATCGGATCGTCCGCGGGCGGGGTAGAGGCGCTGGGCCGCTTATGCGCGGCCTTGCCCGCTGACCTGCCGGCGACGATCTTCATCACGCAGCATTTGTCCCCATCGGCCAAGAGCGTGCTGCCGCAATTGCTCGACCGTGCCGGCCCACTGCCGGCGCTGTCGCCGGTCGATGGGCAGGAATTCGAACGCGGGCACATCTATGTGGCGGGGCCCGACCATCACCTGTTGGTGCGGCCCGGCCGGGTGCTGATCCGCCGCGGCCCCCATGAAAATCGCACACGGCCGGCGATCAACGCGCTGTTTCGCTCGGCGGCGCTGGCCTATGGCGCACGGGTGACGGGGGTGGTGCTGACCGGCTTGCTGGACGACGGCACGGACGGACTGATCGCTATCAAGGCAGCAGGCGGCACGTCCGTCGTGCAGGATCCGGCCGAGGCCGAGTGGCCGTCCATGCCGCGCAATGCGGTCAAGCGCGATCATGTCGACCATGTCGTCCCGCTCGCCGGGCTCGCATCACTGCTGGCCGAGCTTGCGCGGGAGGATGCCGGGCCCAGCGTGCCCCTGCCCCAGGAATATATCACAGAGGACCGAATCGCCGCTCAGGAGTTCGCCGTCATGGGAACCGAGATCGAGACGCCCGGCCACGCCAGCCCCTTCTCCTGCCCTGATTGCGGTGGTGTGCTTAACCAGATCGAGACAGGGTCCGAGCTGCGGTTCCGATGCCAAGTGGGGCATGCTTTTACGCCGATTGGCCTAGCGGACGCGCAGAATGAAGAATTGGAGCGCGCATTGGGCATTGCGGTCCGAACGCATCGCGACCGCGTTCGCCTGTTCAGCCAGATGGCCGACAATGCACGGACGCGGAGCCTCCCTCATGCGGTTTCGCGCTGGGAGGAGGCATCCGCCGAGTCCGAGCAGATGATCGAGGTGCTGGAGCAGGCGACAAGCTCGCTCCGCAAGCCGCGGATCGACGGCGAAGGTTGAGGAGGGCCTGATCGCCTGGGGTCGGGCGATCAGGCGGCGCGCCTGCATGATGCTCGGCGGTCACTCCGCGGCAAGTTGCTGGCGCTCGCTGGTGTCATGGACGATCGCCACCAGGATGTGCGGCACCTCATCGCGGAAATATTGCATGCAGATTTCTGCTGGGTAGGACCGGCCCGTGACGGAGCGAATGGTCGTTTCAAACACGATTTCGGTCTTTTTCCCGTCCACCAGCGGCTCAAACAAGGCCTTCAGCCCGGCAAGGTCGAGGTCGGGCATGATATCTGCCAGCGTCATCTGCGCCAGCTGCTGCGAATTGCACCCCAGCTTCACCTCGGCCCCATGATTGGCCAATGTGAAGCGCAGCGTTTCCGGATCCAGGAAATAGATCTCGTTGAGCGCACGGCCCATGATCCGGCCGAGATAGCGTGTATATTCTTCGCGCCGGCGTTCCTCCGTCACGTCCTCGAACGCGATCACCATGCCGGTCGCTTCCTTGTCGTCGGTCAGCAACGCCAACCGGACGCGGCAGAGGATCAGCCGGCCGCGCCGGTCGAGCCCTTCCAGCACCTGTTCCGTGACCGCCTCGCGTCCGCTCCGCACAGCCAGGAGGTTGGCGCGCAGCAGGTGGACCGGCAACCCGATGTCCAACGCGTCGAAGCTGGTGCCGACCACCTCCTCCGCCCGCAACCCCCAGGCATTCTCGCTCCAACGGTTCCAGCTCTGGACGATGTGGTTGTCGTCAATCACGACCACGCCGATGTTCATCGAGCGCAGCACCGATTCGAGGTAGGCCTTGTAGCTCATCGCCTGCTGCGCCTGGATGCGCAGCTCCTCATTCGCGGATTCCATCTCCTCGCTGGACGAGCGGGATTCCTCGTTGATGGTTTCCAGTTCCTCGTTGGTCGACTGGAGTTCCTCGTTGGTGGTTTCCAGCTCCTCGTTGGTCGACTGGAGTTCCTCGTTGGTGGTTTCCAGTTCCTCGTTGGCGGACTGAAGTTCCTCGATCGACTGTTCCAGGTTTTCCTGCATGGTCCCCAACTCCCGCTGCATCTCGAAGATGGCGGTAGTGTTGGTGAAGGAGAGGAGCGCGGCGTAGGTGCTGCCGTCCTGGCGGAACAGGGGCCTGATCTCAATCGTCAGCCGGATGATCTCGTTCGAGGAAAGGTGATATTCCTGATGCTCGACCCGGACCGTGCGGCGCTCGCGCAAGGCCTCCTCGATCGGTCCGCGCAGTTCCAGCGGGCGGTAGGATACCGGCAGGTCCTGAAACGGCCGGCCGATATCCGCCTCGCCCACGCTCAGCAGGTGGCGCGCGGCGGCGTTGGCGAGGCTGACGACACCGCCTTCGTCGACCACCAGATAGGCGACCGGGGCCTCGTTGAGCACCGCTTCCAGCAGGCGCATGTGGGAAACCGGCACGTCCGGACGTGTGTCCCGCGCCAGCGCGACGCCGCCGCCCACCGTCCGGCGCCATTCCTGCGGCACCTTGACGAAGATGCGGTGCTTCATCTCGATCGGTTTGAACAACGCCGACCGCGCAAGCTGGGTCTCGGCCTTGCCCAGAAACAGGTATCCTTCGGAGGCCAGCGCATAGTGGAGCCGGGGCAGCACCACGTCCTGCGTCTCGGCCTCCAGGTAGATCAGCAGGTTGCGGCAGACGAGCAGGTTGATGCGGCTGATCGGCGCATCCTTGACCACATTGTGGCAGCCGAAGATCACGCATTTGCGCAGGTCGCGGTTGAACACATAATGGTGATTGGTCCGCTCGAAATATTTGTCGAGCAGTTCGGGCGGCACACCTTCAACGTCACGCGGCAGGTAGGCCGCCTGGCGGGCGGCGCGCAACGCTTCCTCGTCCAGGTCGGTGGCGTAGATCTTCACCCGGTCGCAAAAATCCTGCGCGCCAAGCGCTTCGGCGAACAGCATCGCGATCGAATACGGCTCCTCACCGCTCGCGCAGCCGACGCTCCAGATCCGGATCGGCCGCTCGCCCTCCGACGCCGCGACGATCTGCGGGATCACCTCGTTGCGCAGCACCTCCCAGGCGTCGGCGTCGCGGAAAAAGGAGGTGACGTTGATCAGGACGGTGTTGAGCAGGTCCTCGAACTCACCCGGATGCACCTCGAGATGGGACTGGTAGGCACCGAAATCGGCCGCACCGACCGCTTCCATCCGCAGCATGATGCGCCGTCGGAGACTGGTCCGCTTGTAGCCCCGGAAATCGAGCCCGCGGCTCTCCTGAATGTAGCGCAGCAGCGTTTCGAACAGCGGATCGGGAGCGGCTTTTTCGGCCATAAAGTCCTCAAACATCGGCCCGCTAGGTCGGGCGGGCCGTGCCATCTTCTAGTCGCCTAGCCGGGCGGGTTGCAACGCAGGCGACCGTGCCGGCAAGGTCGGTGGATAATAGCACCGCCGTCCAGATCGGCGTAGCCGTCCTCCGGTGCGACGGCACCGATCCCGGCCGGCTGCGTTTGTGCGAGCCGGAGGTGAGACATGGTAACCAATCAACCGCAGGATAGCGCGAGCGACGTCTCCGCTGAGCATGGCGAGGTCCTGGTCGACGGGCCGGACAATGTCGCAGTGTCGCTGACACCCGCCGCCGCTAGGGAGACGGCCAGCCGCCTGATGGAGAAAGGCGACGAAGCTTCGGCGCAAAGCTCCGGTGCAGCTGGCGAACCGGTCGGCGGTGATCCCGGGTCGGCACCGCGGCGCTGACGGATGTGTCCGCCACGGGCAAGGCGCTTGCGTAGCCAAGGCTGCGGAGAGCGCAGCGACGCTACCGAGGCAGTGGTGCCAGGGGCGAGCTGCGCCAACCGAAGCGCGCGGGTCTTCCGAACCTCACCAGCCCGGCAGAGCATGATACGCAACCACCGCATGCGTCATGCCGCCTGCGGACGTGCGATCAGCAGCCTCGCACCGGAGCAAGTTCCACAGCCTTGGAGAAAGCCCTCACCGGGACGGGTGTAGGCCGCAGCGGCTCTGCTGCGGCCAGAGGCTTATTCGTAATCGGGGCCGAGATTCTGGGTGCGCGGCGGTGCTGCGGCGGTGAGGCGCAACGCTTCCGCCGATGCGGACAGCGAACCGATCGCGTCCGGCGCATCCTCTTCGTCGACCTGCACGCGCTGCATGCTCTGCACAACGGCTTCGCGCAGATCCTCCGGCGCGACCGTCTCTTCGGCGATTTCGCGGAGGGCGACGACCGCATTCTTGTCACGATCGCGATCTAGCGTGAGTTCGGCACCACCCGAAATCTGGCGCGCACGCTGGGCGGCAACCAGAACCAGGTCGAACCGGTTGGAAATCTTGTCGACGCAATCCTCGACAGTGACGCGCGCCATGTAACGCTCCGCTGGGCAAAAATGAAGGTGGATTTGGAGAGGCAGCGGGATAGGACGAAGCCGTGGCAAAGTCAATCAAAGCGCCCGGAACGCCTCCGCACTTCATGGTGGCGGGCAACCGGCTGACGCCCCTGACCGGCGGCAGCGCGCGGTTGGCGGCATTGATCGCTCTGATCGACGGGGCACGGCACAGCCTGCGCCTGCTTTATTATATCTACAGCGACGATCGGGTGGGGCATCAGGTGTGCGAGGCGCTGGAACGGGCGCTGGACCGTGGCGTGACGGTGTCCATGATCGTGGACGGGTTCGGCAGCAACGCGCCGTCCTCCTTCTTCGCGCCGTTGCGCGACAAGGGCGCCGATGTCTGCCGGTTCCTGCCGCGTTTCGGCCGGCATTACCTGTTGCGCAATCACCAGAAGCTGATCCTGGCGGACGAGGGCGCCGCCATCATCGGCGGGTTCAACATCGAGGACGGCTATTTCGACGACAAGGGCGGCTGGCGCGACCTAGGTATCCGGATCGAGGGGGAGGCGGCGGGGCGGCTCGCCGGCTATTTCGACGCGCTGATCCGCTGGACACACCAGGACCCGCCAAGAATGCGGCGGCTGCGCGGCACCCTGTCGCACTGGAGCAACCCGGAGGGGCAGATATCCTGGCTGCTCGGCGGCCCGACCCGGCGGCTGTCACCCTGGGCCAAGCGGCTGCGGCGCGACCTTCTGGCGGCGACGCGACTTGACATGATCGCCGCCTACTTCGCACCGACTCCGGCCATGCTGCGCGGGATCGAGCGCGTCGCGCGCCATGGCGGTACGGCACGGGTGGTGACCGCCGCCAAGTCCGACAACACCGCCACGATTGCGGCCGCACGTCACACCTATCACCGCCTGCTCAAGCGCGGCGTCCGCATCTTCGAATATCAGCCCCGGCGGCTGCACACCAAATTGTTCGTGATCGACGATGTGGTCCACATCGGCTCGGCAAATTTCGACGTGCGCAGCCTGTTCCTCAATTTGGAGATCATGCTGCGGATCGAGGACAAGGGCTTCGCCGACCATATGCGTGCCTATGTCGCGGGCGAGATCGCCGACTCACGGCAGATCACCGCCGCGAGCCATGAGAAAGCCGGGTGGGTGACCCGGCTTCGCTGGGCCATGGCCTATTATCTGGTGGCCGTGGTGGACGGAAATGTCACCCGCCGCCTCAACTTCGGCCTGGACGGCCGCTGACGACTCAGTCCTTCCACGCCCAGTAAAGCTGCGCCGGCGGGATGTTGACCGGCTCGAAAGCGTGGTCGATCCGCTCGAACGCGGTCGCCAGGAAGTCGCGCACCTTGGGCGAGAATTGGTAAACCAGGAACGCGCCGCCGGTGCGGAGCGCGGCATTGGTCTCGGCCGCGATCTTGGGGCCCAAACCGGCCGGCAGGGTGGAGAAAGGCAGGCCGGACAGGATGTAATCGGCATGGCTGTGGCCATTGTCCGCCATGATCTGGCGCACGTCCGCGGCCGAGCCCAGCACCGGCACGAAGCGCGGATCGCTGATGGTGCGGCGCAGATAGGCGATGAAATCCGGATTGGTGTCGATCGCGATATAGGTCGCGTCGGGGCCCAGGCGGTCCAGCACGTCCTGGCAGAAGGTGCCGACGCCCGGCCCATATTCCACGAACAGCCGGCAATTGGCCCAGTCGCTGCGCGACAGCATGTGGCGGATCAGCTTGCGCGAGGAGGGGATGATCGATCCGACCATCACCGGATTGCGCAGAAATCCGCGGAAGAACATCGCCAGCGGGCCCGGGCCGGCCGCTCCGCTGCCGCGGCGTTCGTCGACACGATTCAGCGCCTGCTCGCCCACAGGTGAACTCATTCCAACTCCTTGGCCGCACATCGGCTTGTCACAGAAGCGTTTGCAAAAGCGCAGGGCAAAGGCAAGCGTTCCGGTTCCTTCGCGATTTCCGTCGCGTTATTTCAGTATCATGGCAGAGACCAAGCGTGGCCAGGTAGCGGTGATCTTCCTCGGCCGCCGAACCGTCGGGGAAGCGGAGGAGTATGCCGCCGCGGTTGCGGCAATGGATCGCCTGGCGGCCGAACAGCCTGGCTACCTCGGTGTCCACAGCATTCGCGGTGAGGACGGCTTCGGCATCACCGTCAGCTACTGGCGGAACATGGCATCGGCGCTCGCCTGGCGGGACCATCCCGTCCACGCCGCCATCCGGGAAAAGGGCCGGGCGCGCTGGTACGAATCGCATGAGGTGATCGTCACCTCCATCGAGCGGAGCTACGCCTGGGAAAAGGGCATTCAGCCAAAAAAAAGGGCCGGTCCCGAAGGACCAGCCCATGAAAGTTTAGGAGAGGATGCCTGAAAGGCCCGTTCCTTCTGATCCCGGGCCGGTCTTTGTGCAATTGCGAAGGCAAGTGCCGCGATTGCGAATTGCGCAATCCGCATTCATAAGAGTGGCGGAATAGGCATTCACAGGGCAGGGCTGAACCGGCACCCTGCAGGGAGAGACCGATGCGGCGCCTTCCACCACTTACGGCTGTTGAAGCATTCGTTCAGGTCGCGCGCCTCGGTTCGGTGAAGGCCGCGGCGGAGGAGCTGGCTTTATCCTCGCCTGCCCTCAGCCGGCGAATCCAGGCGCT
This sequence comes from uncultured Sphingomonas sp., assembly GCF_934560975.1. Lineage (GTDB taxonomy): Bacteria > Pseudomonadota > Alphaproteobacteria > Sphingomonadales > Sphingomonadaceae > Sphingomonas_I. The sequence continues at coordinate 21,310 of NZ_CAKTFO010000017.1, forward strand.
GGAGCGGTTCATCTCCAAGCCCTTGTTCGAACGGCGGCACCAGGCGCTGGTCCTCAACAATGACGGCCAGGCCTTGCTGGCGCGGGTGGCGCCTGCGTTGGATCAACTCGCCATTGCAGTGGATGCAAGCAAGGGCGAAGCGGATCTGATGCGGTTGCGCCTGAATGTTCCGCCGCTTTTCGCATCGCAGCGACTGATCGGCCGCCTGCCGGAACTGCGCGAGCGGCATCCCAGCCTGCACATCGACATCGATACCCAACCCCATCCCCTGGTCCGCCTGGGCGAGGGACTCGACGCGGCGATCATCATCGCACGCGACATCGATCCGGCGCTCTATTCGCGCAAGATCGCGCGCAGCCGCATCGCCGCCATCGGCGCGCCCAGTTTGAAGCAGGGCCCGAACGCGCTCCGCAAGCCGGAGGATCTGGCGCGCGCCACCATCTTCGTCCACCGCGACATGGCGGAACTGTTCCCGATCTGGCGGGAGGCGATCGGCCTGCCCGATCTGGAGCCCGCCGCCATCGACCATTTTGACGCAGGTCAGCTCATCCTGGAAGCGGCGGCGCAGGGACTCGGCGTTGCCTTCATGCTCGACGAACATGTCACCGGCGGACACGATCCCCGGCTGGTCCGCATCTTCGACGAGGTGGCGGATTCCTCTTACTCCTACTGGTTCGCCTGTCGTCGCGCTGGCCTCAGCAACCGCGCGGTGAAGCTGTTCCACGACTGGATGTTCGAAGCGATCGGCGGCTGACCCCGTCACCGTTTCGCAATGCTTCCCCCCTATGAAAGGGAACGTGTTGAACGGGGGTTCTGGCATGCTGCGATTGATATTGGCCCTGGCGACCGGCGTGATGGACAAGACACCCAGGCGCGAGCAGCGCCGCTGAAACGGCCGGGCGCGTTCGCGGCGTTTAGCGGCTTAACGTCCCTGCCGTCGTGCCCTAGACCGCAGCCATGAGCGCATCCATCCGCATTGCCGGCGACCATCTGGCCGCCGAGATCAATCCGTTAGGGGCCGAACTCGTCCGGTTGCAGGACGAGCAGGGGCGCGACCTGATGTGGGACGGCAATCCCGCGATCTGGAACGGGCGGGCGCCGCTCCTCTTCCCGATCGTGGGCGGGCTTGCGGGCGGTACGATCCGGGTCGGCGATGCGGACTATCCCCTGCCGCGTCACGGCTTCGCCCGCCGCATGGACTTTACCCCGGCGGAGCAGGGTACGGATACCGCGCTGTTCCGGCTGGAGGCGGATGCGGCGACACGCATGGTCTATCCGTTCGACTTCCGCCTGGACATGCGATTCACGATCGCCGGCACGACCCTGCTGTGCGAAGCGACCCTCCACAATCCCGGCGATGCGCCGCTGCCGGCGAGTTTCGGCTACCATCCGGCCTTTCTCTGGCCCCTGCCGTGGGGTGGCGACCGCGCCGATCACCGCCTCCGTTTCGATCATGCGGAGCCCGCGTCGGTCCGCCGGGTCGATGCCGACGGGCTTCTTCGGGCCGAGTCGGAGCAGACGCCGGTGACGGGGACCGACCTCCCCCTCCGCGACGCATTGTTCGCGGATGATGCGCTGATCTTCGACCGGATCACGTCGCGGAAGGTTCGCTACGGCGTGGCCGGAGGACGACAGCTGGAGGTGCGGTTCCCGGACATGCCGCTGCTCGGCATCTGGACCAAGCCGGGCGCGGGCTACCTCTGCATCGAGCCGTGGCAGGGTATCGCCGATCCCGCCGGCTATGCGGGGCAGTTCCGCGACAAGCCCGGCGTGGTCGAGGTCGCGGCGGGGTCCGCCGGCCGCTTCACCATGGAGATCGACATCGGAGCCGACAATATCTGAACATGCCAGGCACGGTCCTGGCGTGGTGCAGCCGCGTCACGTTCGTCACATTCCCGCGTCGAACCGATCGAATCCGGGGAGAAGTGAGACGAACCGCCGGTGTCTTGGGCTTGTGAGACAGCGCCGGGGGCAGTAATCGGACACGGCATCCATGCCCGCCCGCCCCAAATCCCCCAAATCCGCCCCGCCGCCTTCCGGCCGCGCCCGTCATATCGGCCGCGTGATCGTGAAGACGGCCCTGTTCGGCCTGATCGCCGGCATCGCCGCTCTGGTGATCGCCGTGCTGGTCACGATGGCGTCGCTGCCATCCTATTCCGAACTGACGCAGAAACCCAATGGCCAGACGGTGCGCGTCCACGCCGCCGACGGGACGTTGCTGGTGTCCCTGGGGCCGAGCTACGGTGAATGGATCCCGCACGATCGCCTTCCGGCAGTGATGCGCGATGCAATCGTCGCGGTCGAGGATCGGCGCTATTACAGCCATTTCGGGGTCGATCCGATCGGTGTCGCCCGCTCCGCCTACCTGATCTACGAGCGGCAGGGGCAAGGCCGGCGTTGGCAGGGTGCGTCGACGATCACGCAGCAGATCGTCCGCAACATCTTCCTGACCAACGCCTACAGCTTCGGCCGCAAGGTCCGCGAATCCGTGCTGGCACTGGCGATGGAGCGCAAATTCTCCAAGGACCAGATCCTGGAGCTGTACCTCAACCGCGTCTATTTCGGCGGCGGTGCCTATGGCGTGGACGCGGCCAGCCGCAAATTCTTCGGCCATTCCGGCACCCGGCTCAACCTGGCGGAGGCGGCGATCATCGCCGGCCTGGTCAAGGCGCCATCGCATTACTCGCCGTCGGCCGATCCCGAGGCGGCGGTGGACCGCGCCAAGGTCGTGCTGGAGGTGATGCAGGATGCGGATGCGATCACCCCGGCGGAGGCGCGCGCCGCCCGGCTCGACCGGGTCCGCTTCGTGCCGGAGCCGAAGCAGAACAGCGTCCGTTATTTCACCGACTGGGCGCTGGGACAGCTCGACTCGCTGGTGGACGAACAGTCCGCGCCGCTCGACATCTGGACCACGCTCGACCTGCGGATGCAGCGCGCGGCGGACCAGGCAATCCGCCAGAATACGCCCGCCAACCTCCAAGGTGCGTTAGTGTCGCTGGAGAATGACGGCGCGGTGCGCGCGATGGTGGGCGGGACCGATTACGTCACCTCCATCTACAATCGCGCGACGCAGGCGCAGCGGCAGCCGGGATCCGCATTCAAGCTGTTCGTCTATCTCGCCGCGCTGGAGGCCGGGGTGAAGCCCGGCGATCCGGTGGTGGACGAGCCGATCACCATCGACGGCTGGAGCCCGCGCAACAGCTCGCGCCGTTTCCTGGGCCAGATCGACATCCGCAACGCCTTTGCCCTGTCCATCAATACGGTCGCGGCGCAGATGGGGCAGAAGGTCGGCTTCGACACGGTTGCCGACATGGCGCACCGGCTGGGCATCTCGACCCGGCTCAACACCCATCCTTCCATGGTGCTCGGCACCTCCGACGTGCGGCTGATCGACATGACGCGCGCCTTTGCGGTCATCTCCAACGGCGGCAATGCGGTGACGCCCTACGGCATCCTGCGCGTCAGCACGACCGACGGCACCATCCTGTACCAGCATGAGGCGCAGTCGCCGCGGGTGCTGGTCGCGCCCTTTGTGGCGGCGGGCATGACCGACCTGTTGCAGACCGCCGTCAATACCGGCACCGCGCGCGCGGCGCAGATCGGTCGGCCGGTGGCGGGCAAGACCGGCACCACGTCGTCCAACAAGGATGGCTGGTTCCTGGGCTTCTCCTCCGGCCTGACCACCGGGGTGTGGATGGGCCGCGACGATGCCAAGGCGATTCCGGGCTTGCAGGGCGGGCGCAATCCCGCCCAGGCATTCGCATCCTTCATGCAGACCGCGCTCCGCACCCGGCCGGCGCAGCAGTTCGACACGGAAGTGACCCTGCCGGAGTGGCAGTTGGAGCCGGACGAGGAGGCCTATTACGGCGATCCCGACCAGCAATTCGGCTCCGACGAGGAGGGCGTGACGCCACCGCCCGAGGGCCAGCCCGCGCCTGGCGATGGGGATGACACGGTAACATTGCCCTATGAGGACGATACGGCCGGAACTCCGCCGCCGCCTCCGCCCGCCCGCCGCGCACCCGCGCCCGATCGCGTCCCGTCCGGTGACCAGCAACGGCCGCCGCAGATCGACCAAAGGTGGCTGGAAGGGGTCTTGCGGGACCAGCAGCAGCGCCCGCCGCGCTGATCGGCGGCACGCGCGTCATGCCTGCCGCCGGGATCGTTCAGTCCGTTCGGCCGATCGCATGAAGCCCGGCGCCCCGGGTGCGTAACCAGGTGCGTTCCGCCCGCGGATCGCGGCCGAGCAGGGCCTCCACCGCGGCGTGAAAGGCCGGGCTGTGGTCCATGTGGAGGCGATGCCCCACCTCGTGCGCGACGGTCGCCTCCAGTACCGCCGGCGGCGCCAGGATCAGCCGCCAGCTATAGGCGATGTCGCCTCCGCTGGAACAGCTGCCCCAGCGGCTGCGCGGATCGCCGATGCGCACCCGCCCCACGGTCACCCCGGCCTTGCCGGCAAAGCGGCGCGTTTCCGCCTCCAGTACGATCCGCGCCTGCTCGCGCAGCCAGCGCAGCACGCGGGCACCGACCATCTCGGCGGGGCCGCCGACCAGCAGTTGATCGCCGCTGACGCGCACCGCCCGCGCTCCCCCCGCAACCCGGATGGTCAGCATTTCGCCGCGAAACGGCAGGGTCGTGCCATCGCCCAGCGGCCGGGGTGCCGCTGTCTTGGCCAAGGCTGCCTCGATCCACGGGCGCTGGCTTTCGGCCCAGTCGAGCGCCGGCTGGAGCGCGGCGCGGCGCGGCAGGGTCAGGCTGATCCGGCCATCGCGCGGGTCCACCGCCAGCCGCATCCGCCGCGCGGTGGCGGAGCGGCGGACGATCAGCGGCCGGGTGCGGCCCCCGGCCGTGAACGACCGGTCAGAGCTCCCGGTCAACGATGTGATACTCAAGCTCGCCCGCCTCGTCCTCGGACACGGTCCAGCCGCGCGTCGACATGCCCGCCTGGTGGACCGTCTCGCGACTGCCGCTGACCAGATAATGCCAGTCGGGCAGGGGCTTGCCGTCCGCCACCAGCCGATAGGCGCAGGTCGACGGCAGCCACTCCAGCTCCTCCAGCTTGGCCGGGGTCAGGCGGACACAATCGGGGACGAAGCGTTTGCGGTTCTTGTAGTCGCGGCACAGCCCGTTCTTGCGGTCCAGCAGGCGGCAGGCGACGTTGGTGGGGTAGATCGCCCCGGTCTCCTCATCCTCCAATTTGTGGAGGCAGCACTTGCCGCAGCCGTCACACAGCGACTCCCATTCGTCGCGCGACAGCTGATCGATCGGCTTGTTTTCCCAAAATCGATTCATCGCATCCACGTCCGCAATTCCGCCACCACATGATCCGCATCCGCATCGACCGGCAGCAGCGCGATCGGCTTCCCATCGGGGCCGAACAGGATAGCGATGCGGGGATGGTCGACCAGATAGCCGCTCGTGCCCGGTGCCGGCGGATGCTTGCGATAGGCGATGGCGTAGCGCTTGGCGACATCGGCAATATCCGCCTCGCTGCCGGTCAGGCCGATGAAGCGCGGGTGGAACGCCGCAACAAAGGTCTTCACTACCGCCGGCGTGTCGCGCGACGGATCGACGGACACGAAGATCGGCTGCACCTTTGCCGCCAGCGCGGGATCATCCCTGTCCAGCAAACGCATCGCCTTGCCCAACACCTGCATGTCGGCGGGGCAGGCATCCGGGCAGGAGGTGTAGCCGAAATAGAACAGGGCATAGCGGCCCAACAGCCGCCTGCTGTCGAACCTGTGCCCGTTCTGGTCGGTCAGCACGAACGGCCCGCCCATCGCTGCGCCGGCCAGAGGCGGCTGCGGCGCGGTCCGCCCGCTGCATCCGGCTGTCGCCGCGATCAGGCACAGCAAGGTGGCAAGGGTGCCGATGGCTTTGTTCATGGTGCGCTTAACGATGCCTTGCTAAGGGAGCGTTCGACCAGCCGCGTTCGGCCGCGTCCACCTTCGAGGGAGCAGCATATGGGCGTGAATGGCCGCATTTCCAAGCTTTTGGCCGTGGCGCTCGCGTTGGCGCCGGTGATGCCGGCCGTGGCGCAATTCTCCGACGGCTACAATTTCATCAAGGCCGTGCGTGATGGCGACGGTGCCAAGACGATGGAATATCTCAACAAGCCCGGCAATCCCGCCATCAACGCGCGCGATCCCAGCACAGGTGAGGGCGTGCTGCACATCGTCGCCAAGCGGCACGACCAGACTTGGCTCAACTTCATGCTGTCCAAGGGCGCCGATCCGAATGCGCGCGATCGCGACGGCAACACGCCGCTGATGGCCGCGACGCAGCTGGGTGACGGCGATGCCGTCCGGGTGCTGCTGGAAAATGCCGCCAAGCCCAATATTGCCAATTCGCGCGGTGAGACGCCGCTGATCGCTGCCGTCCAGCAGCGCAACTACCCGATCATGCGCCTGTTGATGTCGGCCGGCGCCAATCCCGAACTTGCCGACACGATCGCAGGCAAGAGTGCGCGCGATTATGCCAGCGAAGATCGGCGAGGCGGTGCCGCAACCCTGCGCATCATGGACGAAGCAAAGGCCACACCGAAGAAGGCCGTGGCCGGTCCGGTTCGCTGAAGCCCGCGCGCCGCTGGATCAGTCGAGCCCGGACAGGCCCGGATCGAGCCCGACCAGCAGGCGCCGGGCAGCACGCCGGGCGAAGCGCAGCGTCTCCGTCTTGCGGCGGGCGGGCGCCAGCGGCCGGTGGGCGGGGGCACGCAGCACCTCCGCATCATAGCGGTCCGCCACGATCAGCCCGCAAATGTCGGGACGGAAATGCGCCTCCTCGAACGGCTCCAGCGCGAAGCCGGTCGGCACGGCCCAGCAGAAGCGGTCGCAATAATCCAGATAGTCCGGCCACTTGGCATCGCCCCGCAGGTCGGCGCGCGAACATTTGATCTCGATGATGGTGATCAGCCCCTTGGGGTCGATCGCCATCAGGTCCGCGCGGCGATTATTGCCGAGCGGAACCTCGCACATCGCCACCAGGTCCTGCCGCCACAACAACCGGGCGACGCCGCGCGCCACATCGCTGGCGACCAGCGGCGCATCTTGGAAGCATGAGGGCAGGCTCGCCATGATTCGGGTTGATAGAACGATTCGGGAACGTCCGAAAGCCCGTGACGGACCTGCAGCTCAGCCGCTGACCTCCTCCACCAAGACTTGGGCGTTGGCGACATCCAGTTCGACCACCCACAGATCCGGGTCGCTTCGCCGCCGACGTTGCAAATAGCCGCCGCGCTCCTCGGCATCGTCTGGCCCGGTCGGAGCCCAAACATACCGGCCCTCCCGATCCAGCCGGCGTTCGAGCAGAGCGCCCGCCACGCCGCGCTCGGCAAGTTGGATCAGCACCGTGCCCGCAGTCGCATCGCCGCGCCCCAGCACCATGGCATGGCCGCCGGCCGCCTCCGTACGGCGGATCAGCGCCGCCACCAGTATCCCGGCGGCCAGCCGCGGCGCCATGTCAGGCGGCGTCGCGTGTCTCGGGATGGGCGAACAAGGCGAAGAGGGCATCGGTCGAACCCGCCCCCCGCAGCTTCGCCACGAACGTCCGCTCGCGCATCCGGCGGCTGACCCGCGCCAGCGCCTTCAGATGTTCGACCCCTGCATCGGGCGGCGAGAGCAGCAGGAATACCAGGTCGACCGGCATGGCGTCGATCGCCTGGAAGTCGACCGGTTCGTCCAGACGGGCGAACAGGCCGACGACCCGGGTCAATCCTTCGATCTTGCCATGGGGGACGGCGACCCCGCCGCCGAAACCGGTGGAGCCGAGCCGCTCGCGTTCGAGCAGCCGTTCCAGGATCAGCTTCTGGTCAACCCCGGTCAGCCTGGCCGCGTGGGCGGACAGCTGCTGGAACAGGGTTTTCTTGTTGGGCGCGACGATGCCGGTCAGCACCGCCTCCGCCCCCAACAGGTCGGAAAGGTCGTCCATCTACACGGATATCCAAAAAGGCCTTGGCTGTGCCCACCCGTCAGGCGGCGCGCTGCGGCTCCACCCAGCCGATCGTGCCGTCGCCGCGACGATACACCATGTTGAAGGCGCCCGTCCCGCTATTCTTGAACAGCAGCGCATTGGTGTTGCGCAGGTCGAGCATCATCACCGCGTCGGACACGCTCGCCTCCGGCACGTCCACGCGGGTCTCGGCGATCACCGGCGGATGATCACCCTCGGCCTCCTCCTCCTCCGGCGGGGATTGGAAGACGGTGTAGCCGGCGCTGGCCTCGACATCGGCAGCCGCGGGGCCACCATGGCGGCTCTTCAGCCGGCGCATGTAGCGGCGCAGCTGGGTTTCGATGCGGTCAGCCGCCTGGTCGAACGCGGGATGCGCCTCACCGCCCTGGCCCGAGCCCTTCAGGATCACGCCCTGCATCACATGGGCGACGATGTCGCAGGAGAAGCTGCCATGGGGAGCCTGGCCAAAGGTGACGTGCGCCGAGATGCTGCGCGAGAAATATTTCTCCGCCAGCGCCTGCATCCGTTCATCGACGTGGGTACGCAGCGCATCGCCCGTATCGACCTGATGACCTGAAACCCGAATATCCATCATGTTCTCCTTCCCCGACGCCGGGACCCGGCGATCGCCGTCCCCGCGTCACGTACCTGACCTTCAAACCGCGGCGGGCAGCTTTGCCCACAACGGATCCGTCAGCTTCTGGATAAACGCGGCATGGCGCGCGAGTTCCTCCGCATTCGCCGCATGGGCACGCGGCGGGCGCGAAATCCGGGCCGCCGGTGCGCGGACGATCGTTTCGACACGCGTCATCGCAAGATCCGCATCGTCCGACAGCATGAGGCCGATCTGCCGCCCGCCGCACAGTTCGACATAGACCTGGGACAGCAGTTCGGCGTCCAGCAGCGCGCCATGCTTGATCCGCTGGCTGCGATCGACGCCATAGCGGCTGCACAGCGCGTCCAGCGAATGCTTGGATCCCGGATGGCGGGTGCGCGCCATCGCCAGCGTATCCACCATGCGCGTCATCAGCAGCGGCGGCCGCCCGCAATTTTCCAGTTCCCAGTTGAGGAAGGCGAAGTCGAACGTGGCATTATGCGCCACCATCGGGCTGTCGGCGACGAACTCCAGCAGGTCATCCACCACCGCATGGAAGCAGGGCTTGTCCGACAGGAAGATGGCGGACAGGCCATGCACCTGCTCCGCCTCGCTCGGCATGGACCGTTCGGGATTGATATAAGCGTGGAACGAGCGTCCCGTTTCGCAGCGGTTGACGATCTCCACGCACCCGATCTCGACCAGGCGATGGCCCTCGTGCGGGCTGAGGCCGGTGGTTTCCGTGTCGAAGACGATTTCGCGCATGGCGCATTTATCTCTTCGCGCGGCCCCTGAGGCAAGCCGCGATCCGGCGGACCGAGGCCCGTGTTGCGGCAAGCGACCCGGCGGTGGACACCACCATGTCGGCGCGGCGGCGCTTTTCGGTATCGGGCATCTGCAGCGCACGGATGCGGCGCAATCTGGCGCAGTTCATGCCCGGCCGTGCCAGCACCCGCCGGCGCTGCTTCCATGCGGGCGCCGAAACGACCATGATCGTATCCACCTGCCGCCAGCCGCCTTTTTCCAGCAGCAGGGGTATGTCCAGCACCACCAGAGGACAGGCGCGATGACGTCGCAGAAAGGCGCGGCGTTCGCGGGCGACGGCGGGATGGATCAGCCGCTCCAACCGTGCCAGTGCCGCCTTGTCGCCCAACACCGCCTGGCTCAGCCGCCCGCGATCGACGCCAGCCGCGCCGGTCGTGCCCGGAAGCAGCGCCTCGATCGCGGTCAGCAGCGCGCCGCCCGGCCCTTGCAGGCGGTGCACCGCCGCGTCCGCGTCGAATACGGGCACGCCCAACCGCCGGAACATGGCTGATACGGTCGACTTGCCCATCCCGATCGAGCCGGTCAGGCCGATCACATGGCTCATGCGGTCAGCAACGCGCGCAGCACCGTCTCCTGATCCGGTCCGGTCGGCGGTTCCGCGCCAAAGAAGTGGCGGAAGGCGATGCGGCCCTGCCCGATCAGCATGTTGAGCCCGTCGATCGCCGGATGGCCGCGCCGCCGTGCCTCCCGCAGCAAAGGCGTTTCCAGCGGCGCATAGACGGCATCATAGACGATGGCGCCCGGCGGCACGTTGGAAAAATCGATCTCCAGCGGCGGCTTGCCGGTCATGCCGAGCGAGGTGGCGTTGACCACCACATCCAGCCGATCGCCCGGCTCGCCCCAATCGAAGTCGAGCGGCCGTGCGAATGTGTCGAGTGTGGAGACATGGACATCGGCCCGATCGAAAGCGGCGGCCAGCGCCTCCGCCTTGGCCAAGTCGCGCCCGGCGATGACCAGGGTGAAGCCTTCGTTCCACAACGCATGGGCGACCGCCCGCGCCGCGCCGCCCGTGCCGAAGATGCGGGCGGTACGGAGCAGATGCCGTTGCGCCAGCCACGGCCGCATCGGTTCCAGAAAACCAGGCGCATCCGTATTGTGGCCGATCAGGACGCCACCTTCGTTCACCACCGTGTTGACCGCCCCGATCTCCGCCGCGACCGGATCGACCCGGTCGAGCAGGGGCATCACCGCCTGCTTGTGGGGAATGGTGACGTTGCAGCCGCGCCAGTTCGGGTCGGCGCGCCGTTCCCGCAGATAGCCGTCCAGTTCGCCGGCCGTCACCAACGTGCGCCGGTAATCGCCCGCCAGGTCCAGTGCCTCCAGCCAGGCACGGTGCATGACTGGCGACTTGGACTGGACGATGGGGTCGCCGATCACCTCGGCATAAGGCACGACCTCTGAGGTCATGCCAGCAACTCGCCGCGCACCCGCAGCCAGTCGAGCAGGGCGAGCAAAGGCAGACCGAGGATCGTGAAGTGGCTGCCATCGATCCTGCTGAACAGCTGCACGCCCAATCCTTCCAATCGGCAGCCGCCGACGCAGCCGCTGATCTCCGGCCATTCCTGGTCGAGATAGGATTGCAGGAATGCGTCGGAAAAGGGCCGCATCGTCAGGGTCGCGGTGTCGACATGGCGCCAGATCGGCATACCATTCTGCGCCACGACCGCGCCGCTGTGCAGATGATGGGTGGTACCAGCCAGCCCGCGCAGTTGCCGCTCCGCCTCTTCCCGCGTGCCCGGCTTGTCGAGAACGATGTTGTCGGCCGTGACCACGGTCGAATCGCTGCCGAGCACAAGAGCGCCCGGATGCCGCTGCGACACCTTGACGGCTTTCAGTTCGGCCAGCGCATCGGCGATGTCGCGGCCCGACAGGCCCTGGGCCAGCATCGCCTGCTTGGCGGCATCCTCGTCCACGCCGGCGCCTTCGGCGGTGAAGGCCACGCCCGCCGCCTCCAGCATGGCGCGCCGCGCGATCGATTGGGACGCAAGGATCAGCATCAATTCGCCTCTTTGGCTTTGCGGTCGTTGATCAGGTTGGTGATGGCCGCCGCCGTTTCCTCGATCGAGCGGCGGGTGACGTCGATCACCGGCCAGCCCTGATCCGCGAAGATGCGGCGGGCAAAGGCCAGCTCGCGCGTGACCGCCTCCTGGTCGACATAGGCGGTTTCCGGCACCTGGTTGAGCGACAGCAGACGGTTGCGCCGGATCTGGATCAGCCGGTCGGGACTGGTGGTAAGCCCCACCACCAGCGGCCGGACGAGCGTGAACAGGCTCGGCGGGGGCGGGCTTTCCACCACCAGCGGGATGTTGGCGACCTTGTAGCCGCGATTGGCGAGATAGATGGAGGTCGGCGTCTTGGACGAGCGCGACACGCCCGCCAGCACGATGTCCGCCTGCTCCCAATCCTCCGCCGCGACGCCATCGTCATGGGCGATGGTGAACTGGATCGCATCCACCCGCGCGAAATAGGCGGCATCCATCGCATGCTGTCCGCCGGGGCGGGCCTTCTGTTCCTGACCCAGCAGCCGTTCCAGCGCCTCGAACACCGGATCGAGGGCCGCGACATGGGGCAGTCCCGCCAGGCGGCATTGCGCCTCCAGCTTCTGGCGCACGCCCGAATTGACCAAGGTGTAGATGATCAGGCCCGGGCGCTGCGTGATCTCCGCCAGCACGCGCGACAAATGCCCTTCCGATCGCACCATCGGCCAGAAATGCCGGATTACCTCCACCCCATCGAACTGGGCGATCCCCGCCTTGGCGATCGCGTCCAGCGTTTCGCCGGTGGAATCCGACAGGAGGTGAAGGTGCAGCCGCATGATGCAACGCTAATGCGTCCGAATCGTCCTGTGGACAACTATGAGGGAAAAACCCACCGAATCGCGCGGAGAGCGCCGTGGATGCTATTGCGTGCCCGCTTTTCGGGGAGCGCACGACCTTCTATCCACAGGGGATCACCAATTTGGCCATGCCTGTGGATAATGGGGGAAGTGCTCGTGACTCGCGGCGATCCGCCGCTCCCGCCGGAGTCAAGCTGTGGGTAGAGTCAGGCGATGGGAATAAACCCCGTGTTGCGCCCGCCTACTGAATCATCAGACTCCTTCTTAAGAATCTTAGAATCAGAGATGAGGTTGAATCGCGTGAGCCCTGACGTTCTGGAAAACACCCGTCCGCGCGCGCGGAATTCCCATGACCGGCCGCTTCTTGCCGTACTCCGCGGCGAGCGGCGCGAACGCCCGCCGGTGTGGATGATGCGCCAGGCCGGGCGCTACCTGCCCGAATATCGCGCGCTGAGGGCCGAAAAGGGTGGTTTCCTGGCCTTGTGCTACGATTCCGACGCCGCGGCGGAGATCACGCTCCAGCCGATCCGCCGCTTCGGCTTCGACGGGGCAATCTTGTTTTCGGACATTCTGGTGATCCCCCATGCGCTGGGCCAGGATCTGTGGTTCGAAACCGGGGAGGGCCCACGGCTCGCCCCCGCGCTGACGGACGGTCTGCTGGACGGGCTGGAGCCTCGGCCCGAACGCCTCGCCCCGATCCTGGACACGGTGCGCAAGGTGGTGGCCGCCTTGCCGGACCAGACCACCATGCTGGGTTTCGCCGGATCGCCCTGGACCGTCGCGACCTATATGGTGGCGGGTGCCGGCAGCAAGGATCAGGGGGCGGCCCGGCGGCTCGCCTATCGCGACCCCGTCGCCTTCGCACGGCTGATCGACCGGATCGTGGACACCACCGTCGACTATCTGGTCGGCCAGGCCGATGCGGGCGTGGAGGCGGTGCAGATCTTCGACAGTTGGGCCGGCAGCCTCGCGCCCGAGGAGTTTCGCCGCTGGGTCGTCGCCCCCAATCGGGCGATCGTGGAGCGCCTCCGCGCGCAACGGCCGCATCTGCCGATCATCGGCTTTCCCAAAGGCATTGGCGAGAAGCTGCCGGTCTATGCGCGGGAGACGGGCGTGGACGCACTCGGCCTGGATGAAACAATCGACCCCGTCTGGGCGAACGAGACGCTGCCGCCTGCATTGCCGGTGCAGGGCAATCTCGATCCGCTGGCATTGCTGGCGGGCGGCGATGCGCTGGATGCCGCCGTCGACCGGGTCCGCGCGGCGTTTCCGCGACGCCCCCACGTGTTCAACCTGGGCCACGGCATCCTGCTCGACACTCCGGTGGTGCATGTGGAGCGAATGCTGGCTAGGGTGCGCGGATGAGTCTCCCCAGCCTGGAGTATATCCTTTCGGTGACCTACCTCTGGATCAAGGCGGGGCACGTCATCTTCGTGATCTTCTGGATCGCGGGGCTGTTCCTGCTGCCGCGCTACTACATCTATCATCAGGAGGCGGCACCCGGCAGCCAGGAGGAGCGGCGCTGGATTGATCGCGAGCGCAAGCTGCGCATGATCATCCTGACGCCGGCGATGGTGCTGGTGTGGCTGTTCGGGCTGACGCTCGCCTGGCAGGGCGGCTTCTTCACCGCCGGCTGGCTGCATGCCAAGTTGCTGCTGGTGCTGGGCCTCAGCGCCTATCATGGCTGGATGGTGGGCTATGGCAAGCGCCTGGCGCGCGGCGAACGCCCGGTCAGCGGGCGCGCGCTCAGGATCATGAACGAGGTGCCGGGCATCGCCACGGCTGCCATCGTGGTGCTGGTGATCGTCAAGCCGTTCTGATCCGCCGTGCTTGATCCGGGTCGGGCCGCGCACCATCTTGCTTGACGCGCGCGGTGCCGGCTTCTAGGCCGCGCCTGTCCCGGGCCCGCTTTTCTGCGTGCGCCCGCTATCCTGACCAGCATCGAACAGACGCTTCGACCCGCGCCGTTCCTTCTCCACACTCTGCACGACCCGGACAGCACATATGCACCTCAAGGACCTGAAGAAGAAGACACCCGCCGAGCTCGTCGCCATGGCCGAGGAGCGGGGAGTCGAAGGCGCATCGACCATGCGCAAGCAGGACCTGATGTTCGGCATCCTCAAGGCGGAAGCTGAAGAAGGCGAGCAGATCCTGGGGCTCGGCACGATCGAGGTGCTGCCCGACGGCTTCGGCTTCCTGCGCTCGCCCGAAGCCAATTACCTGGCCGGTCCGGACGACATCTATGTCTCGCCCAATCAGGTGCGGAAGTTCGGACTGCGCACCGGCGATACTGTCGAGGGCGAGATCCGCGATCCCAAGGATGGCGAACGCTATTTCGCGCTGACCAAGCTGACCCAGGTCAATTTCGATGATCCCGCCGTGGTCCGCCACCGCGTCAATTTCGACAATCTGACCCCGCTCTATCCCGAACAGAAGCTCACCATGGATCCCCAGGATCCGACGGTGAAGGACAAGTCGGCCCGCGTGATCGACCTGGTCGCGCCGCAGGGCAAGGGCCAGCGCACCCTGATCGTCGCCCCGCCGCGCGTCGGCAAGACGGTGATGCTGCAGAACATCGCCAAGGCGATCACCGACAACCATCCCGAAGTGTTCCTGATCGTGCTGCTGATCGACGAGCGGCCGGAGGAAGTGACTGACATGCAGCGGTCGGTGAAGGGCGAGGTCGTCTCCTCCACCTTCGACGAACCCGCGACCCGCCACGTGCAGGTGGCCGAAATGGTGATCGAAAAGGCTAAGCGCCTGGTCGAGCACAAGAAGGACGTGGTGATCCTGCTCGATTCGATCACCCGCCTCGGCCGCGCCTACAACACGGTGGTGCCGTCGTCGGGCAAGGTGCTGACCGGCGGTGTCGACGCCAACGCGCTGCAGCGCCCCAAGCGTTTCTTCGGCGCGGCACGCAATATCGAGGAAGGCGGCTCGCTCTCCATCATCGCCACCGCGCTGATCGACACCGGCAGCCGCATGGACGAAGTGATCTTTGAAGAGTTCAAGGGCACCGGCAATTCCGAAATCGTGCTCGACCGCAAGGTTGCGGACAAGCGCATCTTCCCGGCGATGGACGTCGGCAAGTCCGGCACTCGCAAGGAAGAATTGCTGCTCGACAAGGGCAAGCTGTCCAAGATGTGGGTGCTGCGCCGCATCCTGATGCAGATGGGCACCACCGATGCGATGGAGTTCCTGCTGGACAAGATGAAGGACTCCAAGACCAACGAGGATTTCTTCGACTCCATGAACCAGTAGGCGGCCGGACCGGACCGTATCTCGGTCCGGTTTTGGTCGACATCGGGGCTCCCGCTTCATATCAGGCGGGCATGAGCGAGCTTTGGCAGCATATCGTCGCGGATTTCTCGAACCTCGGTTCGCCCGCGACCCTGTGGGCATTCGTCCAGATCATCTGGATCGACCTGGTGCTGGCCGGCGACAATGCGATCGTGGTCGGCGCCTTGGCGGCGGGCCTGCCGTCCGACCAGCGCAAGAAGGTAATCCTGATCGGCATCGGCGCGGCCCTGCTGCTCCGCATCGCCTTCGCGCTGATCGTGACGCAATTGCTCCAGATCGTGGGTCTGATCTTCGCGGGTGGGCTGCTGCTGCTGTGGGTGGCGTGGAAGATGTGGCGCGAACTGCGTCATCAGTCCGCGGGATCGTTCGACGGCGCGGGCGAGGGACAATCGGGCGTCGCACCCGCCAAGAGCTTCGCCGCAGCCGCCTGGGCCGTCGCGGTCGCCGACGTCAGCATGAGCCTGGACAACGTGCTGGCGGTTGCCGGCGCCGCCCGCGAGCATCCGGGCGTCCTGATGGTCGGATTGCTGCTTTCGGTTTTCCTGATGGGCGTCGCCGCCAACTTCATCGCCCGCTATATCGAACGCTATCGCTGGATCGCCTATATCGGCCTGGTGGTGATCGTGTGGGTTTCCGGCAAGATGATCTACGAAGGCCTAGTGGGCCACGAAACCGGATTGCTGACCCTGTTCGGCTGACGGATCTGATCTCTCACAGGCTTGGATTGCCTGCGCCCGTCCTGCTGCGTTCAACCACCCTTGTGCTCCCGCGAAGGCGGGAGCCCGGGACACCAGGCGACACCGCTCCGGCTCTCGTGCTCCTCCTTCCGCAGGAAGCCGCTTTTCACCTGATCCTGTCGCTCAGGGGATCAGCACCGTCGACCCCGTCGTCCGACGTTCCTGGATGGCGCGATGGGCCTCCGCTGCCTGTTCCAGCGGAAAGGTCTGGCCGATCTCGACCGGCACCTTGCCGGAAGCGATCATCGCGAACAGGCGGTCGGCCGCAGCCTGACGCTCCTCCGCTGTCGTCAGGTAATCGTAAAGGGTAGGGCGGGTCAGGAACAGCGATCCGGCCCGACTCAACACCAAGGGCTCGATCGCCGGGACCGGGCCGGAGGCATTGCCGTAGCTGACCATCAGCCCGCGACGGCGTAGGCACGCCAGCGAGGCACCCCAACTCGCCTTGCCGACGCCGTCCAGCACGACATCGACGCCGCGTCCATCGGTCAGGGACCGTACCGTGTCGGCCAATGCGTCGAACGGCACGGACACGGCATGATCGGCACCGGCGGCCTGGGCCTTGTCGGCCTTCTCCGCCGACCCGGCATGGGCGATCACGGTGGCGCCGATCGCCTTCAGCCAGGGCACCAGCAGGGCGCCGACGCCACCCGCCGCGGCATGGACCAGCACGGTCTGGCCCGCCTCGACGCGGGCGCAGGCGCCGGCCAGCATGTCGGCGGTCAGACCCTTCAGCATCACGGCGGCGGCGGTGCGATCGTCGATCGTGTCGGGCACCTTGGTCAGCAGCGCCGCCGGGATCGTCCGCTTGGTGGCATAAGCGGCGGGTGCGCCCCCGGCATAGGCGACGCGGTCGCCCGGAGCGACGATGGTCACATCCGGTCCGATTGCCTCCACCACGCCGGCGGCTTCGCTCCCCAATCCGCTCGGCAGGGAAACGGGATAAAGGCCTCCACGCTGATAGGTGTCGATGAAGTTCAGGCCGACCGCCGTCTGGCGGATCACGACCTCACCGGCGCCAGGGTCGAGCGGGCCGACCGGCTCCCGCTCGATCACCTCGGGTCCACCCGGCTGGCGAAAGATCAGGCGATAGTCGCTGCTCATGCGAGGTGCTGGGCGAAGAAGGTTTCGGTGCGGCCATCCGCTACCTCGGCGGCGGCATCGTCGCGCCGCTGGCCCGCCGTGGTGGCAAAGCCGTGATCCACATCGGGATAGGTGTGGATCGTCACCAGCGGGTTGTCGGCCAGCGCCTCTCCGATCCGATCGCGATGCTCGGCGGTGATGAAGTGATCGCGCTCCGCAAAGTGCAGCATCAGCGGCTTGGCGATGGCGTTCGCCTCGTTTAGCTTCGCATCGATCCCGGCACCGTAATAGCCCACGCTGGCATCGATGTCGGTCCGGGTCGCGGTGAGATAGGCGACGCGGCCACCCAGGCAGTAACCGACCGCGCCGACCTTGCCGCTGTCGGGCAACTGGGCGCGGAGCGTGCGGATGGTAGCGTCGACGTCCTCGATGCCCTTGTCGGGATCGAACCGGGTGCGCACCTCGAACGCATCCTGCAACTGTTCCGGCACGTCGGGATCGACGTCGTAGCCGGGCGCGAACCGCCAGAAGAGGTCGGGCGCGGCCGCCCAGTAACCTTGCGCCGCCCAGTCATCCACCTTCTGCCGGATGCCGGGATTGACCCCGAAAATCTCCTGGATCACGATGATCGCCGCCTTGGGCTCGCCCTTGGGCCGTGCGAGATAGGCGTGGAACGTGCCGCTTCCGTCCAATGCGTCGATCTGGATCATCTCACCCATATCCGTCCTGCTCCTTGTGCCGCCTCCGCCACAATCTGCTGAGCGAGGCCAATCCGTCAGGATCATAGACCGATAACGGCGCACGGGCGCCATCCCTTCGTGGGGATGCATGGACGCTTCGTCGCGCTTGCTCTACCAACGGCCGTAAATCATCGCTCAACGGAAAGAGGCGCTTCGATGAACATCACCATGAACATCGAATGTTCCCCGGAAGAGGCTCGGCGGCTGATGGGCTTGCCCGACATGGGCCCGATCCATGACCTGTACCTTTCCAAGTTCCGCGACGCGATGACCAACGGCCTCAGCCCGGAGGTGATCGAACAGATGGTCCGCACCTGGTCGCCGATGGGCGAGGTGGGCATATCCGCGTGGCACCAGCTGATCGATCAGATGACGGGCACCAGCAAGGGGTGAGCGCACGGGCGGCCGAAGACACCATCTTCGCTTTGTCGAGCGGCGCTGTTCCGGCCGCGATCGCGGTGGTGCGGGTGAGTGGTGTCGGGGCCGGAGACGCTTTGTGGACCTTGGCCGGTTTCCTGCCGGAGCCTCGGCGGGCGGTGACGGCCAGGCTGCGGGCGGTAGACGGCAGTCTGCTGGATCATGCCCTCGTCCTGTGGCTGCCGGGTCCGCGCACCGCCACGGGCGAGGATCTGGTCGAGCTGCACCTGCATGGCGGCCGGGCGGTGGTTGCGGCGATGCTGGCGGCGCTTGAACAACTACCGGGGTTGCGCCTCGCCGAAGCGGGCGAGTTTACGCGGCGTGCCTTTCACAACGGCCGGCTGGACCTTGCTCAGGTCGAAGGTCTGGCCGATCTGCTGACCTCCGAAACCGAGATGCAGCGGCGCGATGCGATCCGCCGGGCGGAAGGGGGTCTCGGCCGCCTGGCCGAGCAATGGCGCGAACAGTTGCTGGCATTGCGCGCGCATGTCGAGGCGGCGTTGCAGTTCGGCGAAGAGGAAGAGGATGTGCCCGCTCTGGACACGCGGCACGCCACCGCGTTGGCGGAGTTGCACGGTGAGATCCTTGATGCGGTGCGGCAGCCGCCGGCGGAGCGGCTGCGTGACGGGGTGCGGGTGCTGATCGCCGGTCCGGTCAATGCCGGCAAATCCTCACTCCTCAACGCACTGGCACGACGCAACGCGGCGATCATCTCGGACAAGGCTGGCACCACCCGCGACATGATTGAGGTGCCGATCCAGGTAATGGGATTGCCGATCCTGCTGATCGACACGGCCGGCCTACGTGAGACCAGCGATCCTGTGGAGCGGATCGGGATCGATCGCGCCGAGGAGGCAATGGCGTCAGCCGACCTGATCATCTGGTTGGGTGACAGCGCCGATCGTCCACCACGCGACAACCTGATCGTCGTGCATTCGCGCTGTGACCAAGCCGGACGACATCAACTTCCAGACGGAGCGGATGTAGCGGTTTCGGCCAAAACGGGGAAGGGGCTGGACGTTCTGCTCCGCACGGTCATCGAACGCGGTCGCAGCTTGGTGCCGGGCGAGGATCGGCTCTCCTTAACTCTGCGTCAGCGGACCATGGCAACCACGATTGCTGATCATCTTGCTGCGGCGCAACAGGTCAGGGACCATGTGTTGGTTGCGGAACATCTGATGCAGGCGGCGCAGGCGCTGGATGCGGTGGTCGGCCGCAGCGGCGTAGAGGATATGCTCGACAGCTTGTTCGGGCGCTTCTGTATCGGCAAGTGATGTTCCACGTGGAACATTGAACTTCGCGGGCAAAGACAGCATAGCCGCATCATGTTCGAGTTCGACGTTATCGTTATCGGTGGCGGACATGCCGGATGCGAGGCGGCTGCTGCTGCCGCGCGGAAGGGCGCGCGTGTTGCGCTGGTCACCGATGATCCATCGCGTATCGGCGCCATGTCCTGCAATCCCGCAATCGGCGGAGTAGGCAAGGGGCATCTCGTTCGCGAGGTGGACGTGTTCGACGGATTGATCGCGAAAGCAGCCGACCGGGCTGCAATTCACTATCGCATGCTCAACCGTAGCAAGGGATCGGCAGTCCATGGACCGCGCGTCCAAGCGGACCGTCGCCATTTCGCCGCTGCTATCCAGGCCATGGTTGCAGCGGAACAGCGGATTGCCGTTGTTCGCGGCCATGCCGAACGCTTGATCATCAGCAACGGCCGAGTTCGTGGCATCCTCCTCGAAAATGGTGATGTCCTCACCGCACCCGCTACGATCCTTGCAACGGGAACTTTCCTGGGCGGTGTTCTCCACTGTGGGCTCAACCAACAGACCGGTGGAAGGGTGGGGGAGGCGGCCGCCACTACATTGGCCGAGCAGTTGCGCGACCTAGCCTTACCGATGGCGCGTCTCAAAACCGGCACGCCGCCGCGCCTGGATGGTCGCACGATCGATTGGGCGATGCTTGAGCGACAAGCGTCTGATGCGGACGGCTGGACGATGGCGCGCAATAGCCGACGCCATCTGCCACAGATCGCCTGCGGGGTGACGCGGACGAGTGCCCGAACCCATGCGGTAATCCGCGACGGGCTCGACCGATCGCCGCTTTATTCCGGCGCAATCGAAGGAGCAGGTCCGCGATATTGCCCGTCGATCGAGGACAAAGTCGTTCGCTTCGGCGACCGCGATGGCCACCAGATCTTTCTGGAACCGGAAGGTCTTTCCACTACGCTGGTCTACCCGAATGGCATTTCCACCTCGCTGCCGGTCGATGTGCAGGAGGCGTTCGTTCGCAGCATCAGCGGGCTGGAACAGGCGCGGATCATGCAGCCGGGCTATGCCGTCGAATATGACTATATTGATCCACGCAGCCTTGATCACGGCTTGGGCGTGCGAGCTATCGACGGCCTCTATTGTGCCGGGCAGATCAACGGCACCACCGGGTATGAAGAGGCCGCCGCACAGGGGTTGGTCGCCGGGCTGGCGGCAGTTAGCCACGCTTTGAACGACGACGCGGTCCCCTTCTCCCGCGCGACATCCTATATCGGTGTGATGATCGATGACCTTACCTTGCAGGGCGTGAGCGAGCCTTACCGGATGCTGACGGGCCGGGCCGAGTTCCGTCTGTCGCTCCGGGCAGACAATGCGGCGACCCGCTTGGGGGAAGACGCCCTGGCGAGTGGGGCGGTGTCGTCCGTCCATGCGCACGAACTCCGGTTGCATCTCGACTGCTACGATCACCTTCACAAGGCGGCGGCGGAGCCTCTTCCGGCAGAGCGACGTGAAGGCGGAGCCGCATCGGTGGCGCACATTGCTTTGCAGCGGGGGCTCGGCACTGCCGAGCTTGCAACCATGCTGGAGTTGGGGCTGGACATAGCGGATGCCGCCTTGGCCGAGTTGATCGACGATCTCCGTTATGCGCCTTACATCGAGCGGCAGAGGGCAGAGATCGGACGGCTCTCTGCCGATAACTTGGTCCCGCTTTCGGCCATCCACGATTATGCGACCGTTGCGGGGCTGTCGAACGAGATGATCGAGAAGTTGAACGCTGCCCGTCCTGCCACATTGTCGGAAGCAGGTCGGGTACGTGGCATTACTCCTGCGGCGCTCACCGCGATCTTGGTCGTGGCCAAGCGGAAGGCGGCATGACCGAAGAGGAAGCTCGCGCCTGGCTCCTAGGCCGCAATGTTCCACGTGAAACATTGGATTTGCTGGAGCAATTCCTTGCCTTCCTGCTGAAGGCGGGAGAGAGCCAGAATCTTATTTCCGCCTCGACCCATGCCCATTTGTGGACGCGGCACGTCGTCGACTCCGCTCAGTTGCTGGATCACGTTTCGGCCGACGACAGCCCGTGGCTGGACCTCGGCTCGGGCGCTGGCTTTCCTGGTCTTGTGATCGCCGCTCTGACGCGTCGTCCCGTGACCCTAGTGGAAAGCCGGACCAAGCGAATTCAGTTCCTCCGAGATGCGGCCCAGGTGATTGGCGCGGAGAATCGCGTCACGGTCGTGGGTGGTGATGCCGAGCGGGTTACCGCGCAGCGACACGGCGTGATCTCCGCGCGCGCTTTCGCTCCGCTGCCCCGCCTGTTGCAAATTGGCAGTCGGTTTGCCGACGAAAGCACATGCTGGCTGCTGCCGAAGGGCCGAAATGCCGCATCGGAACTGGTGGAGGCGGAGAAGGCGTGGCAAGGTAGGTTCACGCTCGTGCCCAGCGTGACTGACGTCAGTTCGTCGATCGTCATCGCGCGCGAGGTCAGCCGGAGAACGCGCCCATGATCCGCATTGCCATCGCGAACCAGAAGGGTGGAGTGGGCAAGACCACCACCGCCATCAACCTGGCAACGGCGCTTGCCGCGACGGGCTTTCGCGTGCTGCTGATCGACTTCGATCCGCAGGGCAACGCCTCGACCGGGCTGGGTGTTGCACGTGGAGCGCGCGGACGGTCCATCTATCAGGTGCTGAGCGGCGACGTGGCGCTGGCGGACGCGGCGATCGCCACCAACGTTCCCAAGCTGGATATAGTCACCGCTACCCAGGATCTTTCCGCTGCCGAGGTCGAGTTGGCGGCGGAAGCCGATCGCTCGCGCCGTCTGTCGCAGGCGTTGGACAGCGCGGAAGGACGATGGGACATTTGCCTGATCGATTGCCCACCATCCCTGGGGCTGTTGACCCTCAACGCACTGGTGGCGGCGCGCTACCTGATCGTGCCGCTGCAGTGCGAGTTCTTCGCTTTGGAGGGTATGAGCCAGCTGCTCAATACTGTCGAACTCGTGCGCCAGCGGTTCAACCCGTCCTTGTCCATCCTCGGTATCGCGCTCACCATGTATGATCGCCGCAATCGCCTGTCCGAACAGGTGGCGGCGGACGTGCGCGACGTCGTTGGCAATTTGGTGTTCGACACCGCCATCCCTCGCAACGTGCGTCTTTCCGAGGCGCCGAGCCATGGCATGCCGGCCTTGATCTACGACCATCGCTGCCCCGGCTCCGAGGCCTATATCGCACTTGCCCGCGAACTGATCGCGCGCCTGCCGGCACCGGCCGTGGCGGCATGAGCGAGGTGAAACGGGGTCTCGGTCGCGGCCTTTCGGCGTTACTGGGCGAGGTTCAGATCGAGCAGCCGATGGCCCGCGACGCGGCGCGGCTGTCCGGCGTGCAGATGATCTCGGTCGCATCGATCGCGCCCAATCCCAACCAGCCCCGACGCCATTTCGACGAAGCGGCATTAAGCGAGCTGGCCGCCTCGCTGGCCGAAAAGGGTTTGATCCAGCCGATCGTGGTTCGGCCGCGTGGCGGTTCCTTTGAGATCGTGGCGGGTGAACGCCGCTGGCGAGCCGCCCAGCGCGCACGCTTGCATGAGGTGCCGGCGATCGTCCGCGAACTCGGCGAGGCCGAGACCATGGAATTGGCGATCATCGAGAATGTCCAGCGCCAGGATCTGAACGCGATCGAAGAGGCTGCAGCTTATCACAGGCTCGGCGCCGAATTCGGTCATACGCAGGAGGCGCTGGCGAAGATCGTCGGCAAGTCGCGCAGCCATGTCGCCAATCTGCTGCGCCTGCTCGATCTTCCAGGGTCGGTGCGCGATGCGGTGGCGGATGGCCGGCTCAGCATGGGCCATGCCCGCGCGCTGGTCGCGGCGCCGGACGCGGCGACATTGGCGGACGAGGTGATCCGGCGCGGGCTGTCGGTCCGCGACACGGAAACGCTCGCCCGAGGCGAAAAGGCACCGCGCAAACGCACCGGCAAGATCGAGTATAAGGGCAGCAATGCCGATATCGAGATGCTCGAACGGCAATTGGCGGATCAATTGGGTTTGAAGGTCAAGATCGATCATTCCCCAACGGGCGGCGCGGTGACGATCAGCTATGCCTCGCTCGACCAGCTCGACATGGTCTGCCAGCGGCTGAGCGGTGAGCGGATCTAGGCCAGCATTGCCGCCAGAGCGGGGCTGATCGTTTCGCGGTAGCCGGTGAGCATTTGGGTCACCATGCGCATCGCCAGGCCCTGATCCTCGGCCACAGCCAGCGCCCGTTCGGAACCCAGTACGAACAGGGCACTTGCCCACGCATCAGCCAGTGCCGCCGATGGGTGGAGGATGCTGACGGCGATCACGTCATTGTTGCATGGACGGCCGGATGCCGGATCGATCGTGTGCCCACCCCGGACATAGGTGCCGGAGGTGGCCACCGCCATGTCATGCAACGCGATCCGAAACGCGGGCAGGGCAGGGGTCACGGCCTCCAGATCCACCCACCAGGGTTCGCCATCGGGCCGCATGCCCCGACCGGCCAGCTCCCCGCCAATCTCCACCAGCATATGCGCAAAGCCGCGTTCCGCCAGCAATGTGGCCACGGCGTCCACCGCATGTCCCTTGGCGATGCCGGACAGATCGAGGCTGGCATGGCCCGGTTGACGCAGGCGGCGCGCGGCGCGGTCCCATGTCAGCCTCTGCCACCCGGACCAAGGGAGCAGGTGCGCGATGGCGTGGGCGCTTGGTTGAGGCTGGGGACCGGATGGACCATGGCCCCACAGGTCCACCAGCGCGCCCAAAGTCGGATCGAACGCGCCCACCGATCGTGTCGCAACGGTCAGCGCAAGATCGATCACGGCCGTGAAATCGGGCGGCAAGGCGTGCCACGATCCAGCCGGCGATCGATTGAACCGGCCCAGCAGCGAGTTCGGATCCCAGTGGCTCATTTCCTGGGTAAGGAAGTCGAGCTTGGTCTGGATTGCCGCA
Organism: uncultured Sphingomonas sp.; assembly: GCF_934560975.1. Taxonomy (GTDB): domain Bacteria; phylum Pseudomonadota; class Alphaproteobacteria; order Sphingomonadales; family Sphingomonadaceae; genus Sphingomonas_I. Next base: position 46,020 of record NZ_CAKTFO010000017.1, read on the forward strand.
CCTAGCGCCTTTGCATCGCACGCACCATCGGTCGCTACCCGCACCTGCCAGCTGGTTCCCATCGTCAGGCCGGACAGGACCAGGACCCGCGCGGTCGGATCGTGCCGCGCGAGTATGGCCGGGTGCAGGGGCGGGATGGCGATCCGGACGGTCAGGGCGCCATCACCTCCAGCGTGGTGCTGTAGCTCATCCGTCGGCCGCTGATCCGCCGGACGGGGTCGCCGGCATCGTCGGCCAGGCTGGCGTTCAGCCAGTACATGCCGGCCGCCGGCCAGATCACGGTGGCAATGCCGTCCTGGGCGGTGGTTATCGACATCAGGCCATCGCCGTCGCGATACCTTTTGCCACCGGGCAGGACCGACAGCTTCAGCCCGGCCGCCCGCTTGCCGTCCACCAGGAAACGGAACCGCGCGGGCTCACCGGCGACCAGTTCGGCCGGGTGGGTGATCGGCACCATCTCCAGCCCCTTGTTGGTGGGCTGGAACACGGTTGCGGTGGGCACCCCCGCCGTGACGAAGATCTCGTTATGCGACGAGATCTGGGTCAGCTTCACGTCGCTGGCGCCAGCGGGAATGTCGCTGGCGGAGGTCACACGCAGGCGCGCCGGCGTGGCACTGCCCGGTGCCGTGGCCGGAGGCGGGCCACCGGGGCGACCACCCACGCGCACCTCTTCCCCGTTCAGCCGGTAGCTGCCCATCACGGCCGCCATTTCGGTGCCGATCTTCCAGGTACCCGGTTTGTCGAGACGTACGTCGAACGTGGAGCGGACGCGCCCCGTTGCGCCATTCTCGATCTGTCCGCTGCTGCCGTCCGGCGCCCACACCTTGATGCTCGCCAGATTGGCCGGACGATGGTCGGGAAAGAACAGGTCGTTCGACGCGGCGGCATCCACCGTCACCGTATCGTTCGTGCCGGAAAAGATGGTCGCCGATGGCAGCAGCCACTGGCGATGCGCCGCGGCCGGGGTCACCGCCATGGTGAGCGCGAGGCCGTACAGCCAGGGGGTCAACGCCTTGGTCATGGTGGTTCCTTGTAAGCGAAGGGAGGTCAGCGAGGGGAGAGGGTGATGGCGCCGAGTTCGGCCTTGCCGGCTGCCGAGGCGGGCTTGAGCGGCACGGACAGCGGGGTCGAGACGATCTCCCGCCCGCCGGTCTCACGCGCGGCCTCGACATAGAGGGTGTACTGGCCGGGCTTGATCCCGTCGGGCAGGGTCAGCTTGTGCACGCCGGCCGGGCGGGTCGCGCCGCTGACGCCGTCCGCCGGCAGGTGCATGCCGCGCCCGCCTTTGCGCCACCAGGTGCGGAGATCGGCCAACCACTTGGTGCCGGGCTCGCCGCCGGTCTTCTTGACATCGTACCAGACGAACAATGTCTGCGCCGCACCACCGCCGGCCGGCTCGATCCATCCCGCCACATAGGGGCGATGATATTCGGCCACCGCGAGGCGGGGGATGGTGACGGTCAGCGTTCCGGCGGCGCTGGCCGGTGCGGCGATCAGGCCGGCGATCAGCAGGGGGGCTTTGTGCATTCAGACGACCTCAATGGATGAACAGGAGTGCGGTTAGGACCGGCGCGGCCAGGCCCAGGCCGACCAGCGGCCAGGTGGAGCGGCGATGCCGCGCATGGAGCTGCAGCAGCAGCAGGCCGGTGAGGGTGAAGATCACGCAGGCGGCGGCAAAGACGTCGATGAACCAGAACCAGACCGCGCCGGCATTGCGGCCCTTGTGCAGATCGTTGAGGTAGGAGATCCAGCCGCGATCGGTCACCTCCGCGCGGATGGCACCCGTGGCGCGATCGATGCTGACCCAGGCGTCGCCGCCCGGACGCGGCAGCGACACATAGATTTCTCCGTCCGACCATTCCGCCGGGCGACCATGGGCATCCAGGGCCACGGCCTGCCGGACGCGGTCGGCTACGGCGCGCGGCAGGGGCGCATCGCTGTGGTCGGGAGTTGCCTTCAGCAAAGGCAGCAGCGCGGCGGACAGGGCGGCATTCCGGCTGCTGACATGCGGCGTGGCACCGATCGTGGCGGCGTGATTGAGGGTGAACCCGGTGATCGCGAATAGCAGCATCCCGATCAGGGAGATTGCGGCGCTGATCCAGTGCCAGCTGTGCAATTGCTTGAGGTAGACGGCCCGCAGCTTCGACTTGGGCTTGCGCCGCTGCGGCGCGGTCGGGCGAGCAGCCTCCATGCTTCCCAGCGCCGGCGCCTCCTCGTGCGACAGGGTCAACCGCATCTACAGTTCCGCCCAGCGGCGCAGCAGATTGTGGTAGACCCCGGTCAGGCGCACGATCGCGGGATCGTCCTGCCCAGTGCGCGCGCCCAGATCCTGGATCGAACGGTCGAGGTCGAGCAGCAGTGCGCGCGCCGCGCCATCGCGCACCATGCTCTGGATCCAGAAGAAGCTGGCGATGCGCTCGCCCCGGGTCACCGGCGTGACGCGGTGGACGGTGGTGGCGGGATAGAGGACCAGGTGCCCGGCCGGCAGCTTGACCGGCGGCATACCCTCGGCGACCAGCTCGCCGCCGTCATAATCGTCCGGATCGTTCAGGAACAAGGTCGCGGACAGGTCGCTGCGCAGCCGGAAATCGCTGCCGGCGCGAAAGCGGATCGCATTGTCGATATGGTCGCCAAAGCCTTCGCCCACGCCATAGCGGTTGAACAGCGGAGGAAAGACCTTCACCGGCAGCGCCGCCGCCACGAACAGCGGCGTCCGCCCCAGCGCGTCGAGAATATGCCCACCCATGTCGCGGACGACGGCCGAATCCTCCGGCAACTGGCGGTTGCGCTTCGCAAGGGCGGATTGACGGCCCGACGTGACATTGCCGTCGACCCAGTCCGCCGCCAGCATGGCATCCCGTATCGCGGCGGTCTCATCCGGCGTCAGCACGCCGGGAATCTGCATCATCATGGGCGGCCCTCCGTCAGGCCGAAAGCTTGAATGTCGCGGGAAAGATGCCGACGCCTTCCACCGCCGCGCCGTCGCGCGTCGGGGGATGGAAGCGCCAGCGGCGCACCACCTCCATCGCGGCCTTGTCGAGCAGGTCGGACCCGCTCGACTGCGCCAGCGAGATGTCCGCGACACGGCCGTCCGTGCCGACCAGGAGGCGCAGGCGCACGACGCCTTCCTGCCGCCGCATCCGTGCCGCCGCCGGATATTTCAGCGGGGGATTGCCGGGCATCGCCGACAGCGTGCCGATCTCCATCGGTGGCGGGGTCGGCGATGGCGCAGTTTCGGGACCGGGCGCTGCCGCATGTACCACCGTCGGCGCTACCGGCAGCGGGGCAGGGGACACCTCCACCGGCGATGGCGGCGTGGGCACCTGCACGATGGCGGGTGGCGCCACGATGGGCGTCGCCGCCACGCGTTGCGGTTGGGGCGAGGAGGCGGGAGGCGGCGGAGGAGGGGCGATCTCCACCGGCACAAGCTCGATCCTGAGCGGCTTGGCGTGGGTCGGGATCGGCAGCACATCGAACAGGACCAACCCTGCCAGAAGTGCGACATGCGCCGCCGCGATGCCGGCGATCGCCGCCCAATTGCAGGGGCGTCCGTCATGGAACGTACATGGCTCGATCACCGCCGCGGCCACCTCACGGACCGGAGCAGACACAAACACGCGACCATCGGCAAAGGAGGACATGTACATCGCCCGGAACCACCCCGTGTCGTTCCTACCGCTATCAATAATGCGACGCAATCGCATATTAATGGCGGTAGCCCCCCGATCAGAAGGCGTAGATCAGCGAGAAGACGGCAGAGCGGCCTTCGCCCGGGGTCGCCCAGCCATTGTTGCGGATGCCCGTATAATATTTCTTGTCGGTGATGTTCTGGACGTTGATCTGGCCCGACAGCTGATCGGTGAACGGGTAAGACAGCATGGCGCGGTGGATCAGCCAGTCATCCGACTTATAATGCGGCTGCGCGGTATTATTGAGCAGGAAGCTGCCGGTATAGGTCACGCCGTAGCCCAGTTGCAGCCCGAACGGCAGGGTATAGGTGGTGAACAGGCTGCCGGCATGTTTCGGCACCTGGGTGAGCGGATTGCCCCTCTGCGTATCGCTTGCGGGGCAGGAAACCGGCGTGCCGCCGACCGGCGTGAAGCTGCCACCCGGATTGGCAAGGCAGTAGTTGGAGATGCTCTGCTTCACCTTGCTGTCGAGGTAGGTGTAGTTGGCGAAGATCGTCCAGGCCGGCGTGATCCGTCCGGTCGCCCCCAGCGCGATGCCGTCTACCCGGCTCCGCCCGTCATTGATCTGGACCGTGCCGATCGACGGGTCGTTCGCCGCCACCGGGTAATTGGTCCGATCGTTGCGGAACAGGGCCGCCGTCAGCTGAAGCCTGGCGTCGAACAGGTCCAGCTTGCCGCCGACCTCGTAATTGACCGCCTCTTGCGGCTGGGCCGAGCAGGGGTCGGTGTTGATCGTCTGCGTACCCGGCGTGCCGCAACCGCTGCGCACACCGCTTGATACCGGGGTACGGGAATTGCCGTAGGCGGCATACAGGCTGGCATTCGGCACCGGCTTGTAGACTAGGCCCACCCGGTAGGAGAACAGGCTGTCGTCCGACACCTGATCGGGGCCGCGCGTATATTGGCCGATGGTGGCGGGCGTCGTGCCGAGCGTGTCGGTGCGATACACGGTGCGCTGGCCTTCATACCGCACCGCTCCGTTCAGCTCGATCTGCGGCGTGATGTTCAGCGTGTCGAACAGGTAGACCGCTTTGTTGAACGTATCGCCATCCGCGACATTGCTTTGGATGAAGTTGACCGGCCCCGTGTAGATCGGGTGCGGATCGGAAATGCTGATCGGGTCGAGCACCGGATTGGGCGTGGCGCCGTTCGGGTTGCGCAGCACGTTGCCGTTGCGGATATGGTAATCTTCCTGGCTGATCGAGCCGCCGACCGTCAGCGTGTTCTCCATGCCGGCGATCTGGAAATTGGCGCGCAGGTCCAGCTGATTGTACCAGATCGACGTGTCGGTCAGCCGTGCCGTGCCGCGCGGACCCGAGGGGTAGAAGGTGCCCGGCGTCTGCCCGGCCGCGCATCGGTCTCCGTTCGTCAGCAGGCCGGTGGCGAGGCAGAAGGCGCCCTGCGGCGGGTCGACATAGGTGTCGTAGTCCACGCGCTGGAACCGGGTGAGATTGCGCAGCGACAGGCGGTCGCTGAAATCATGCTCCAGGATCACCGTCGCCTGGTTCACCGTCTGGCGTTGGCGATCGATATTCTCATAGCCGTAATAGCCGCCATAATCCGCGCCCGGCAGCAGACCGCCCAGGCTGGCATAATAAGGCACGCCATAGACCGGGATGTTGCGGTCCTTCTGGTGCAGATACAGGGCGGTCAGGCGGGTCGGGCCTTCGATCCCGAAGGTGACGGACGGCGCCACGCCCCAACGCTTGTTATGCTCGAAATCGCGCCCCGGAATGTCGTTCTTGTGGCCCATCACGTTCAGGCGCAAGGCGACGTTGCCGGTGCGGACATTGGCGTCCGCTGTCCCGCGCCAATAATCGTCGGTGCCGATGCCGCCCTGGACGATGACCTGGTCGGTCGCCTTGGGACGCTTGGTCACCAGGTTGATCGTCCCGCCGATCGATCCCGATCCGCCGAACACCGAATTGGCGCCGTTGATCACCTCGACCTGTTCCAGGTTGAACGTGTCGGACCGGTTATATTGCGCACTGTCGCGCACGCCGTCGATGGTAACATCGGTCAGCGCGCTGAACCCGCGCAGGTTGAAGGAGTCACCAACGCCGCCGCCGCCCTCGCCCGCGCCGAAGGTGATGCCGGGAATGGTCGTCAGCGCGTCACGCAAGCTGATCAGATTCTGCTGCTGCAGGGTCAGGCTGCTTATCACCGTGATCGTCTGCGGAATGTCGAGCAGCGGCTGGTTATACTTGGGTGATTCCAGCCGTTCGACTTTGACGTCCTCGGCCATTGCGCTGTCGACCACGCTGGCGCCTTCCAGCTCGGTCGGCTTGTCCCGCGCGATTGCAGGGGAGGCCAGGCTGCTCGCGATGAAACCGACGCACGACAGCGCCAGGAAGCCCGGTGTCTTCCGTTCGATCATGGTATGTGCCCTTTGTTCTTTGAACGTTATGATCGTTCTTTTGGGCACTGCTAATGAGAGTCGTTCGCACCGTCAACCTTGTTGCGAGTGTCTCGCAGGAGAAAACGCCATTCAATGTCGTGCAAGGTTCGGGAAGGCTTGCATTTATCCACACCCCCCCGCCATGTTGATTTCCATGTTGCGCCAGTATGAGCTTGTTGATCGCGTCCTCGGCTACGACCCGGAGGCGGATGAGGCGCTGCTCAATCGCGCCTATGTCTTCTCCATGGCCGCCCATGGCTCACAGAAGCGGGCCAATGGCGATCCCTATTTCAGCCACCCGATCGAGGTGGCGGGGATCCTGACCGATCTGCACCTGGACGACGAGACGATCGCCACCGCGATCCTGCACGACACGGTGGAAGACACGCTTGCCACGCCGGAGCAGATCGAGAAGAGTTTCGGCCCGGCGGTGGCGCGGCTGGTGGACGGCGTCACCAAGCTCAGCAAGATCGAGGCGAAGAGCGCCAACGAGCGCGCGGCGGAGAACCTCCGCAAGTTCCTGCTCGCCATGTCCGACGACATCCGCGTGCTGCTGGTGAAGCTGGCCGACCGGCTCCACAACATGCGGACGCTGCACTTCATCCCCAATCCGGAGAAGCGCCGCCGCATCGCGCGCGAGACGATGGATATCTACGCGCCGCTCGCCGAGCGCATCGGCATGTACGAGTTCATGAAGGAGATGCAGACGCTCGCCTTTCAGGAACTGGAGCCGGAGGCGAACGAGTCCATCAACAAAAGGCTGGAGCAGCTGCGCAAGGGCGGCGGCGACCAGGTCGCCCGGATCGCGTCCGGCATCCGCCTGATGCTGGCGCAGAAAGGGATCAAGGCCGAGGTGGAGGGCCGCGAGAAGCATCCCTACTCGATCTGGCGCAAGATGAGCGAGCGCCACATCAGCTTCGAACAATTGTCGGACGTCATGGCGTTCCGCGTGATCGTCGACGATGTGGAGCAATGCTACCGCGCGCTTGGCCTGCTGCACCAACGCTGGCCGATGATCCCCGGCCGCTTCAAGGACTATATCTCCACGCCCAAGCGCAACGGCTACCGCTCGCTCCATACGGGCGTGATGCACAGCGAGCGGGTGCGCATCGAGGTGCAGATCCGCACGGAGAAGATGCACGCCGAGGCCGAGTTCGGCGTCGCCGCGCACTGGGCCTACAAGACCGGCGGGTCGGTCCAGCCCGATGCGAAATCACGCTGGATCCGCGAACTGGTCGAGATCCTGGAACATGCCGCCAGCCCGGAGGAGCTGCTGGAGCATACGCGGATGGCGATGTACCAGGATCGCATTTTCGCCTTCACCCCCGCGGGCGAGCTGATCCAGCTGCCCAAGGGATCGACCCCGGTCGACTTCGCCTACCAGGTGCATACCGATCTGGGGGACCAGACGGTCGGCGCCAAGATCAACGGCCGGGTGGTGCCGCTGCGCACCGTGATCCAGAATGGCGACCAGGTGCAGATTCTGCGCTCCAAGGCGCAGGAACCCCAGGTGGCGTGGCTCAACTTCATCTCCACCGGCAAGGCGCGCGCGGCGATCCGCCGCTTCGTCCGCAACAAGGAGCAGAGCGAATTGGTGGCGTTGGGCCGCCGTTTCTACGACGCGATCGTGGCGCGCTTGCCGACCCTGCTTGCGCCCGACGCGCTGGACCTTGCCGTCAAGCGACTGAAACTGCCGGGCGTGGAGGCGATGATGGAGGCCATCGCGCGTGGCGAGTTGAGCGACCAGGCCGTTATGGAAGCGGTGATGCCGGGATCGTCGGCGGAGATACCGGCGGTGTTGGCCGATGCCCGCCGGGCGGTGTCGGTGAAGGGCCTGACGCCAGGTGTCGCCTTCACCCTTGCGCCCTGCTGCACCCCCGTGCCCGGCGACCGGATCGTCGGCGTACGGCGGTCGGACGCACCGGTCGAAGTCCATGTGATCGAATGCCCCGCCTTGCAGGCCGCGCCCGAGGAGGATTGGGTGGACCTGGCCTGGGGCGACGGCAGCGAGGGCGGCACCGCGCGGCTGAACGTGATCGTGCGCAACCAGCCCGGCTCGCTAGGCGTGATGGCAGGCATCTTCGGCACGCAGGGCGCCAATATCGTCAACCTGACGCTGGCGGAGCGCGACGCGAGCTTCCACACCTTTCAGGTCGTGATCGAAGTGGACGATGTCGCCCACCTCATGCGGATCCTGGCCGCTTTGCGCGCGGCGGATGCGGTGGTCAGCGCCGAGCGGACGGAGCCGCGCGCGCCTTTGGCCGCTTAGAGTTCCCGCTCCGGAGGGGCGCCCTGAAGCGGTTTGCGGCTCGATGCATCACTATCCCCGTGCTCCTGCGAAGGCAGGAGCCCAGGATCCTGGGGGAATTGCGCGCACACTGGGCTCCTGCGTTCGCAGGAGCACGGGTCAGATCGATCGAAAACCGTTCTAGCCGCGCACGTCCTTGGCGACCGAGTCCAGCAGGCCGTTGACGAAGCCGGTCTCCCGCCGGTCGTAAAAGGCATCCGCCACGTCGACATATTCGCTGATCACGGTCGCGGTGGGCACGTCAGGCCGGGCCAGCAGCTCATAGGCGCCCGCCCGCAGGATTGCGCGCATCGGCCGGTCCAGCCTTGGCAGGTTCCAGCCCTTGCCGAGCCGCGCCGTCACCCGCGCGTCGATCTCCTCGCGCCGGGCATCCACGCCGCGCACCAGATCGTCGAAGAAGTCGATCTCCGCATCGGCATAATCGACGTCCTCGATGGTCGCGCCCAGCCGGTGCTGGTGGAACTCGTCCAGCAGGCGGGGCAGGGGGGTGCCCTCCATTTCCTGTTGGTACAGCGCCTGCACCGCCGCGAGCCGCGCGGCCGAGCGTGCGCGGGTTCCGCCCCGCCGGCTCACAGCCGCACCGCCACGGATGCGGCGTGGGCGGGCAGCCCTTCCGCCTGGGCCAACGCCACGGCCGCCGGGCCGATCCGGCGGAGGCTGTCCGCGTCACATGCGATGAAACTGGTACGCTTCATGAAATCCAGTACCGATAGGCCCGACGCGAAGCGCGCGCGGCGCCCGGTGGGGAGAACGTGGTTGGGCCCCGCCACATAATCGCCCACCGCTTCGGGCGTGTAGCGGCCCAAGAAGACGGATCCGGCATGGCGGACCCGGGCGAACAGAGGTTCGGGTGTATCGACCGCCAGCTCCAGATGTTCGGGCGCGAGGCGATCGACCAGCGGCATAGCAGCTTCCAGCGTCGGCACCACCACGATTGCGCCATTGTCCGTCCATGCGGTGCGGGCCGTCGCCTGTGTCGCGAGACGCCCTAGCTGCCGCTCGACCGCCGCATCGACCGCGTCGGCGAAGGCGGCATCGTCCGTGAACAGGATCGACTGGCTGGTGGGATCATGCTCCGCCTGGCTCAACAGGTCGGCGGCGATCCATTCGGGATCGTTGGCGCCGTCCGCGACCACCACGATCTCCGACGGGCCGGCGACCATGTCGATGCCGACCACGCCGTAAAGCTGGCGCTTTGCCTCCGCGACCCAGGCATTGCCGGGGCCGACCACCACGTCGACCGGCGCGATCCGATCCGTGCCATAGGCCAAAGCCGCGATCGCCTGCGCGCCGCCGACGCGCCACACCTCGTCCACGCCGGCGATTTCGGCAGCGGCCAGCACCAGCGGGTTGACCTCTCCGTCCGGCGTCGGGGTGACCATAACCAGTCGCTCGACACCGGCCGCGCGCGCGGGAATGGCGTTCATCAGCACGGTGGACGGATAGGCCGCGCGTCCGCCCGGCACATACAGGCCGGCGGCCTCCACCGCGCCCCAGCGCGCGCCCAGGCGCACGCCGCTGGCATCGACATAGTCGCGATCCTCGGGCCGTTGCGCCGCATGGTAAGCGGTGATCCGCTCGGCCGCGCATTCGATCGCGCTTCGCAATTCCGGGTCGAGCGTGTCCAGCGCGGCCTTGCGTTCGGCCTTGCCGACTTCCCACCCTGTCGTATCGGGATCGTGGCGGTCGAACCGCTGCGTATAGTCCCGCAGCGCGACGTCACCCGTCTCGCGCACCGCCGCGACGATCGCCGCCACGTCGCGCGACACGTCGGCGTCGGCTTCGCGCCGTGCATTCACCAGATCGGCGAAGGCCTCGGCAAAACCGGGGGTGGAGGCGTCAAGCCGCACGGGCCGTCTCCGCCGCTGCCGCACGCATCGCCTCCACCAGGGGGATCACCGTCGCGCCCTGCGTCTTGAAGGCGGCGCGATTGACGATCAGCCGGGCAGACACCTCGGCAATCGTCTCCACCTCCACCAGCCCGTTCTCGGCCAGCGTCCGGCCGCTCGACACGAGATCGACGATGCGGCTGGACAGGCCCAGCACCGGCGCAATCTCCATCGCGCCGTTCAGCTTGACGCATTCGGCCTGGACGCCGCGCGCCTCGAAATGGCGGCGGGTGATGTTGGGATATTTGGTGGCGACACGCACGTGGCTCCACCCGCGCGGATCGTCGGCCGCCGCCATCTCCCGGGGCTCCGCCACCGAGATGCGGCAATGGCCGATGCCGAGGTCGACGGGGGCATAGAGTTCGGAATAGTCGAACTCCATCAGCACGTCCGATCCGACCACGCCGAGTTGCGCCGCGCCGTGGGCGACAAAGGTCGCGACATCGAATGCGCGCACCCGGATCAGGCCGATATGGGAGTGGTTTGTGGCGAAACGCAGCGCGCGGCTGTTTTCGTCGGCAAAGGCGGGTTCGGGCTCGATGCCGGCGCGCGCGAACAAAGGCAGCACCTCCGACAGGATGCGCCCCTTGGGGATAGCGATGGTGATCGGCTGGGCCATGACCGGCGGGCTTTAGGAAGGATGCCGCCGAGCGGCAACCTCCCGACTCATTCGCCGTCCAGTTCGGGATAATGGCGGAAGATGCCGTCGGAGAAGGGCAGGCGCCGATCGCTGGCCAGATAGTCCCGCAACTCCGGCAGGCCGCGCACCGCGTCGCGCAGGGCCAGCACCCTGGGCGTGTCGCGCGCCACCCGTGCCATGCGCCGGGGAAAGGCGAAGCTCAGCCCCTCCACCAGCTGGAACAGCGACAGGTCGGCATAGGACCAATGATCGCCGGTCAGCCAGTCGCCGCGCCGGGTCAGGATGCGCTCGAACCAGGTCAGGAACTTCGGGATGCGGTTGGTCCGGAAATCCTCCGCCCGCCGCTTCGCCTCGGCTGTCTGATCCTCGTAATAGGCCGATACCGATACCGGATGGTGCGTGTCGTGCGCCTCCGCCACCATGTCGGCGATGGTCAGCTGGCACTGGTTGGCCCACAATCGGCCGGCCGCATCGGAGGGGGCAAGGCCGTGCGTCTCACCCAGGAACAGCAGGATGTTGGCCGCCTGACCGATCACCATGTCCCCAGCGATCAGGTAAGGCGGCGCGAACGGCGGGTCGTCGCGCGTGATGCCGAGGTCGCGGGATAGAGCGGCATAGCCGTCGTCGCCCGCTTCGCGCGCCATGTCGCGATAGGGGATGCCGCCCGCCTCCAGCGCCAGCCGCGGAAACTCCCCGCGGCCGGGGATGGAGGGCCAATACCACAGTTCGTACATCGACTCAGCCGTTCACCACCGTGCCGCCATTGGGGTGCAGCACCTGGCCGGACATGTAGGACGCATCGTCGCACGCCAGGAACAGGAAACTCGGCGCGACCTCGTTCGGCTGGCCCGGCCGTCCCATCGGCGTCTTCTCGCCAAAGGATTCCAGCTTCTCGGGGCTGGCCCCGCCCGCCGGGTTGAGCGGGGTCCAGATCGGGCCCGGCGCCACCGCATTCACGCGAATGCCCTTTTCCACCAACTGCTCGCTGAGCGAGCGGGTGAAGGCCGTGATCGCGCCCTTGGTGGAGCTGTAGTCGAGCAGCTCCGCCTCACCCTGATACATGGTGACGCTGGTGCAGTTCACGATTGCCGCGCCCTGCTTCAGGTGCGGGCGCGCGGCCTGCGTCATGAAGAACATGCCGAAGATGTTGGTCTGGAACGTGCGGCGCAGTTGCTCTTCCGTGATGTCGGTAATGTCCTTGTCGGGATGCTGCTCGCCCGCATTGTTGACGAGGATGTCGAGCCGGCCGAACGTCTCGACCACCTGCTCCACGCCGCGACGGCAGAAATCCTTGTCGCCGACATCGCCGGGGATCAGCAGGCAGCGCCGGCCCTCCGCCTCGATCGCGCGCTGCGTTTCCTCCGCATCCTCATGCTCGCACAGGTAGAAGACGGCGACGTCGGCGCCTTCCCGCGCATAGAGGACGGCGACGGCGCGGCCGATGCCGCTGTCGGCACCGGTGACGATCGCCACCTTGCCCTTCAGCCGGCCCGAGCCGGGATAACGCGGCTGATAGTCCGGACGGGGATCGAGGTCGGCCTCGCTGCCGGGCAGGCCGTCTTCGTGGATCATCGGCTGCTGCGGGTTCGAATCCATGGTCACTCTCCAATCGCGTCCGCCCTGAACGATCGGGCGACGGCCGGGTTCACCCCGGGACGGCGGGAAGCATCATGGATGCGGCCGCATTGGCGATCGGCCGGTGCCGCACTATCTTGGGTGGCGATGCCTCCCGCCACAAGTGATGTGCCCGCCAATCCCGAAAACGGACTGGCCGCCCTCCGCCGCTTCCTGCCCTATCTCTGGCCCAAGGAGCAGCCGTGGCTTCGCGCGCGCGTCGGCGTGGCGATGGTGCTGGTGCTGGCGGCCAAGGTCGTCACGCTCGCCATGCCGTTTGCCTACAAGGCGGCGATCGACCGGATGGCGCCGGGGCTGCAGGGCGCGGCCGGGATCGTCATCGCGATGGTCCTGGCCTATGCGGGCGCGCGCTTCGGCGGCACATTCTTCGACAATCTCCGCAACGCCATCTTCGAGCGTGTCGGGCAGGAGGCCGCGCGCAAGCTGAGCCTGGAGGTGTTCGCCCACCTGCATCGCCTGTCGCTGCGCTTTCACCTCGAACGTCGCACCGGCGCGCTGACCAAGGTGATCGAGCGCGGGACCAAGAGCATCGACACGATGCTGTACTTCCTGCTGTTCAACATCGCGCCGACCATTTTCGAGCTGGTGGCGGTGTGCGTCATCTTCTTCGCCAAGTTCGGCGCGGGGCTGGTGGCGGCGACGGCGGTGATGGTGGTGCTGTATGTGGGCTTCACCCGCCGCATGACCGAATGGCGCATCGCGCTGCGTCGCGAGTGGACCCGGACCGACAGCGAAGCCACGCAGAAGGCGGTCGATTCGCTCCTCAACTATGAAACGGTCAAATATTTCGGGGCCGAGGCGGTGGAGCAGCGGCGCTATGGCGAAAGCGTGTCGCGGCTGGTGGACACCACCACCAAGGTGGAAACCAGCCTTGCCTGGATGAACATCGGCCAAGCCTCGATCACCAACGCGATGATGGCCGGCGCCATGGCGTACAGCGTATGGGGCTGGAGCCAGGGGCGCTTCTCGGTCGGCGACGTGGTGTTCATCAACACGATGCTGGCGCAGCTTTTCCGGCCGCTCGACTTCCTCGGCATGGTGTATCGCGAGATCCGCCAGGGCCTGATCGACATGGAAGCGATGTTCGGCTTGGTCGATACGCCGGAGGAGGTGACGGACGCGCCCGGTGCAGCGCCGCTGGTGGCCGGGGGCGGCGCCGTCCGCTTCGACCATGTCGATTTCGCGTACGATCCCGACCGCCGGATCCTGCGCGACGTCAGCTTCTCCGTTCCGGCTGGCGGTACGCTGGCGGTGGTGGGGCCGTCGGGTGCGGGCAAGTCCACCCTCGCACGGCTGCTGTTCCGCTTCTACGACGTGACCGGCGGGCGCATCCTGATCGACGGCCAGGATGTGGCTGGCGTGACCCAGGCCTCCGTCCGGCGCGCGATCGGCATCGTTCCCCAGGATACGGTGCTGTTCAACGACACGATCGGCTACAACATTGCCTACGGCCGGGCCGGGGCGACGCGCGGCGAGATCGAGGCGGCGGCAAGGGGTGCCGCGATCCACGATTTCATCCTGTCGCTGCCGCAGAGCTATGACACGATGGTGGGCGAGCGCGGCCTCAAGCTGTCCGGTGGGGAAAAGCAGCGGGTGGCGATCGCGCGCACCCTGCTCAAGGATCCGCAATTGCTGATCCTGGACGAAGCGACCAGCGCCCTCGACAGCCGGACCGAGGCCGCGATCCAGGACACGCTTGAGCTGATCGCGCAACGCCGCACCACCATCATCGTCGCCCACCGCCTGTCCACCATCGTCCACGCCGACGAGATCATCGTGATGGACAAGGGGCACGTCGCCGAACGCGGCACCCACGCCGGGCTGGTCGCGCAGGACGGTCTGTACGCCGAAATGTGGGCGCGCCAGCAGGCGGAACAGCGCGAGGCGGAGGAAGCGGCAGAAGCCGAACCCGCATGACTTGACGGCGGGCCTCTCTCCTCATAAATGCCCGCCTTCGCGCACCGCGGCCCCTTCGTCTAGCGGTCTAGGACGTCGCCCTCTCACGGCGAAAACACGGGTTCGAGTCCCGTAGGGGTCACCAGCTCCGCCCTAAGCGGCGGATATCTGCGGAAAACACGCGAAATCAACGCTTCGTTAGGCGCCCGATGCTACGAAAGGGTGCTACGAATGAGGCGTCGTATGAGCCACTCGCACAGGCGGAAAACCTCTCGCATCGAGTGGTTCCGGATGGACGTGCCGAAGGACATCCGGCACCTTGCCGGGAAGACATCCTGGCAGCACTCGCTGGAGACCACCGACCCGGCCCTCGCCGACGCACGCCGAGCCTGGCATGCGGCGCGCTACAAGACCGAGGTCATCCGCCTGCGTGCTCAGCTGGCCGCAGAAATCGACGGCCGAGCCGAGGGCGTCGTCGAACAGGCTTTCGACAAGCTCGCCGCCTTCCACGGGTCCCTGGACCGCGCCGTCGCGGCGGAGTTGGACAGTCTGGCTTGGACAGTGCGAGGTTCGTGGAGCCGTGAGGACGCACACGAGGTCGAACGCCAGCTCTTCGGTCGGGAGGTCTCGGACGAATGGACTGCGGCAAACGTCCCTGTGAGAAGAGGATGTTCTTCCACAGCAGTTGCTTGCCGTGGTGCATACTGCGATACTCGGGCCGGGTGCGTGCTCACGTCGAGGCGCAGGTTCTTCGCGTTGGTCGTGGTCGCCGAAGGCGGACCGGGACGCCACCTCCTGCACTTCCGCCACATCCTCTCCGCTTCCCCCTCATATCGCGCCGCGAGGACCGAAGACGAGGTCGACAGACCCACGATCGTCTTGATTGGACCGGGCGGAGCGCCCCGGTTTCGCACGCGCCGCTCAGCCGTCATCACAACAGGTGCCGACGTGGCGCTGGCACTCGCGCTCGCGCTCGCTGGTGCCGGTTCAGTACGCCTGCCCGATCTCGTCCCCCGTCGCGCGGTCGCAGACGGGTCGCTGAACGCCATCGCGGCTGGCGGCGATCATTCGGTCACGGCCTTAAGCGCGTTCGTGTCGGACGGAACCTCGTTTATGGCCTCGGCTCTGGCTGAGGAGATTGCAATGGGACTAGCGGCCCATCGCTGATGCCGCCGGATCGACAGCCGTCCCCGACCTCTTGAGAGACCGCCTCTACGCAGACAAAGCGGTGACCCGCACCCCGATGGCGGACAAATCGGCCTCAAAGTCACTTATGGCAAGAGATGCAGACCTTCGCCTGGCCGTAGAGCTCGTCGATGTCGATCATCTCGTCATCCGTCCGAAGGGGATTGGCAACTTGGCGGGCGCGCTGGCGCTCGACCCTGCGGTCGTGGTCCCGGCGGATCGCATCGACGCGCTCGGGCCGTTCGAGTTGCTCGAGCGACTCCCCCGCGCTCCAGGTGAAGGGCGAGCCGTGATCGAGCGCGTTCTTCTCGTATGCCTTTGCCAGCTCGAACCGGTCGGGATGCCGCTCCATGAGCCGGACCCACTCGATCTTTTGTTGGTAGAAGCAGAAGTAGCACCCCGAGCGGGAGCGCCAGGAGTAATATTTGGGCAACCCGACGCCGGCCGCGTCGAGAATCTCGTTCACCGCGGCCTTGTCGATGCCCTCCTCACGGAAGGGAAGTCGGACGGAAAGGTTCGGATGGGTCGAGGAGTAGCCCTCGCGATAGTCTTCGTCCGACCGGATGGCCACGTAGCTGACGACGCAGTCGCCGGCATCGAGCGATGGCCAGAGCCACTTCTCGAACGGTCTGATCTTCAACTGGCGTGTGCACCACCGCGTCTTGGGGCTCGGGAGAAACGTGTTGTACTCCTCAAGCCAGAAGTCGAACCCGCGCTCCGGATTGAGGTACGCGATCGGCCGCCCGAGAAAGCCCTCGAGCTTGCCGAGGAACTCGTAGACTTCCGGGAGCTCCTTACCGGTGTCGGTGAAGAAATACTCTATCTCAAGCTCGGGATGTGTCTGGCTCATGTGAACGGCGAGCGCCGCGCTGTCACGACCGCCGGACAATCCTAGGACATGCCGCTCCCTCATGCCTGCGTCCTCACTGTCTCTCCCCGCATAGCATGGATCTCGGCCTCTTCACGGGAGAGACCGGACATGGTCTCGGCCAGCGCAGCGAGGATAACCGACCGGGAAACGTTAGCGGAGTGCAGCTTCGCGCGGATCTCCTCCGCAAGGCCGTGAGCCGCCGCGCGCTCGCGATCGCTGACGGACACTTCCTGCGTCGTCACGGCGGGACTGCCCGGCTCGCTCACGAACACCGCTATGCGAACGCGCCGACCCCGCCGGCCCTTGACGTGCGCCAGCCCCTCCGCCCGCAGGAACTCCTGAGAGAGGGCCGCAAGCTCGACCTTCGCGGCATCGACGTCGCGGTCGATCCAATCGCGCGTCGGCTTGTTCGCGGCGAGGCTCGCGAGCCCCTCGATTGCCTCCGCGCTGCGGTCGAATGTGGAAAGCCGAGTTGCGAACGCGTCGAGCCGGTAGTTCCCGGTCAACGCGATGACCGTCCGCGCCCGCTCGTGGAGATCGGCAAGTGCGGCGTCGTCGGCGTCCGACGCCCTGAGTTCATCCAGCATCGAGGAGCGCACGTCGGCGAGCATGCGGTCGTAGGCCCCAAGGAGCTCGGCGAGACCCGACCGGACAAGTTCGGCCAGATCCGTCGCGGCGGTGGAGGAGGGCGCATCCCCCGCCAGGAGATGGGGCAGGTCGTCCAGGAGCAGCTTGTTTGGATCCGAAGCCTTCTTCGCCAGGTCCCGCACCCGTCGGGCAACGGGTCCGAGGCTCATCGTCCGCTGCGCCCAGGGTGGCGCCGAGAGCACTAGCCCGACCAGGGCCCGGGATACCGCAAGCGGATCGCCCGACGGAACCGGCGTGCCGGTCGCGGTGGAGACGGCCCGGGCCACGGCACCGACGTGCTCGGCCTGCTCTTCGCTGTATGCGCTCCAACGCAGGCGGATGGCATCCGGGTTCTGCAGCAGGCGGTCGACGAAGAAGTCGGAGGGCGCCGGAGAGAACACCTCGTCGAGGTAGATCGTCAACCGATCCAGGCGGGAGAGCGCGTAGGCCAAGCCCAGAAGCGGGAGGAGGCCATCCCGAATCCCGAAGGGCCTGCCCCGCCAGAGATCGTAGAGCCTGCCGAAAGACGCACCCGGTCCAGCGGCCTCGAACAAGTCGTCGGCCCCGCGCCACGTGGGTACCAGGTTGCACGGATCGGAGCCACGCCGACGTGTCGGCCTTCAGAGACGATCGCCCGAGAGATCAGCTCGAGCTGCTCCTCGCCGGCGAGGTTCACCGGGATGTCGACGAAACGGCCCTGCACCTTGAGCCACTCGTCCCGCGCCTCGCGCGCCAGGCGGTGTGCGTAAGCCGCCGAAGACACGCGATCCGGACGTCTATTACGCCGTCGGCGCGGACCTGATTATGCCCGATCGCGCCGATTGGAACCCCAATATCGGCGTCTTGGACATCGAAGCAGTCCTCACATCGTCGGTCGGCATCTCCGAGAATGTGACGACAATCCCGGAGGGCCAGACACGCAACCCAATCGCAGCAAACATTCGCCACGCCCTGATGTTCTGCATCCAGGACCAGGACGAGATCGATAGCCGCAAGATCCTGTTCCACCGCCAGAGCGAACCATTCCTGCCGCAGACGATCAGGGACGTGCTGCCCTATTTTCTCGGCGCGATCGACGAGGACCTGTTGCGGCGTAAGGTCCAACTCGATCTTGAGCGCAAGGAACTGAGGAAATTGCTGAAGCTGGCCGGCGAGCGCGAGCAGCTTGCCAGCTTGTCGGCAGCACGCACCGAAGACATGTTCCGCGAGGCGCAGTCGGTTGGTTTGCTCCCGCCCGGCCAACCGCCGGCACAGGACGTCGCGCTTGGCGGCCTTCGCGCGATCAATCCGGTTGTCCAGGAAGTGCCGGTGCCGCCGGATTCGACCGAGCCGATCGCTGTCCTTCGCCGCGAGCGCACCGGGCTGCGCCGCG
Source organism: uncultured Sphingomonas sp. (assembly GCF_934560975.1). Classification (GTDB taxonomy): domain Bacteria; phylum Pseudomonadota; class Alphaproteobacteria; order Sphingomonadales; family Sphingomonadaceae; genus Sphingomonas_I. The sequence goes on from NZ_CAKTFO010000017.1 coordinate 64,530, forward strand.
ATCTCGCCGTGCTGAAGGAGCGCCTGCGCCAAATTCGGCAGGTAGAGGATGTCGCCGGTGGCTTCGCGCAGGAAGCTGGCGAGCAAAGGGCGAGGCTGGCAAGCCTTGGCCTAGTCACGAAGGGCCATGTCGAATCCTGCGCCTTGTGCGGGTCGACCGACCTCCATGTTCCGTCGGCGGCGGAGATGCACAGGACCCTGAGCGGGATCGAAGAGCAGCTGAGCCAAGTCCGTCGGGAAGTGCCGCGCCTGCAGGAAGCGCAAGGCAACCTGGTCGAGCAGCAGAACGGGATCGAAGACGCGCTCAAGCGCAACCAGGAACAGATCGATACGCTCGCCAAGCAGGACGACGCCTTTAGATCCGAGCGCGACAGCCAGTTGAGGCTTGCTCGGACGATGGGGCGTATCGCCTATTTCTTGGAGACACTGCCGTCGCCGCCTGTGGCGGCCGCGTCGACCGAGGAGCTCGACGCTGCCCGCAGGCGGGTCGAGGCGCTGGAAAAGCTGGTCGACCCCGAGAGCGCCGAACAGCGACTGACCTCGACCCTCAATCTGATCGGTGACTATATGACGCGCGATTCAGAGAAACTGGACCTCGAACATAGCGGTAGCCGCCTGAGGCTCGACATCAAGCAGCTCGCCGTCGTCGCCGACACGCTCGATGGACCAGTTCCTTTGTTCCGCATGGGAAGCGGCGAGAACTGGGTGGGCTATCATGTGCTTGCCCACCTCGCGCTCCATCGCTGGTTTCGGCAGAAGGATCGCCCAGTTCCCGGGTTCATCTTTTTCGACCAGCCCTCGCAGGCCCATTATCCCGCCGAGCAGGATCGCGACGGCGACGTCTCCGGGTTGCCGGACGCCGACCGTGAGGCGGTGTTCAAGCTCTTCAAGCTGATGTTCGACGTAGCGGTCGAACTGGCGCCGAATTTCCAGGTGATCGTGACCGATCACGCGGATCTCCGGGACAGCTGGTTCGCCGCGGCCGTCGTCGCGCGGTGGCGCGGACAAGGGCTCGTCCCGCAGCGCTGGATCGACGCGCGCGGCTGAGATCAGGCGGGGAACGGCTTGGAAGTCGCCTCCTGCAAACTTCCGTCACAGCCGACGATCTGGGTTAGCCGTTCGACGTGCCTAAAGCATCTACGGCCGGTTCCGCGGATCTCTGGCCGAAAGCTGCCAGTCCGCAAACGGCCCAGAACCAGCCATTATCGTTGACGCGATTGGAATAACGCCTTAGCCAAACGGCTGTCGAAGTGGTGCTACGAAACCGCTACGAACCAAAGATCGACGCCGAGCTAACTTGTTGATTTTGCGTCCCGCTACTTCGCCTCGACCCCTCCCGTAGGGGTCACCATCCTCGCACAGATGTGCGGACGTAGAGCAATCCGCTTGTTGCGGGTTCGGGGTGAAGGTGAGCCGGGCCCTATCTCATGTTGACGTAAGCTATGCGATCACGTGTCGCTGTGCTTGCTGCGGTTCGACGGATCAGTCGTCGGGGCGCAGGCGATAGCCGACGCCCAGTTCGTTGGCGATGATGCTGCCCACGGGCGCGGGCGCCTCGATCTTCTGGCGCAGGTTGCGGATCACGATGCGGAGATATTCGATGCGCGGGTCCTCGTCGCCGCCCCATGCAGCCGCAATCGCGCGGTCGTGCGTCACCACCTTGCCCATGTGGCGGGCCAGCACGGCCAGGACGTCATATTCCTTGCGGGTGAGGTGGAGCTCCGCCCCGGCCCGGCGGACGACCCGGCGGTCCAGGTCAATGGAGAGGTCGCCGCGGCGCACCACCTGCGGCACCACGTCGGCGGGGATGCGGTGCCGCAACGCCACCCGCAGTCGTGCGAGCAGTTCGTCCGTGTCGAACGGCTTGGTCACGTAATCGTCGGCGCCGAGGTCGAGCGCCGCAACCTTCTCCTCCGTCGCCTCGCGCGCGGAGACGACCAGGATCACCAGATCGCCGGCCTTGCGCAGCAGCGGGATCAGCGCCAGCCCGTCGCGATCGGGCAGGCCGAGGTCGAGCAAGACGGCATCGGGATGCCCGGCCGCGGCGGCTGCCATCGCCTCGCGCCCATCCATCGCCTCCGCCACGGCATATCCGGCCCGCTCCAGCGTGTTGCGGAGCAGGCGGCGGATGGCGACCTCGTCGTCGACGATCAGGACCTTGGCGGGCATCAGGACATCGTCTCCTGCGGCACGTCGCGAACGATCAGGCCGGGTGGAAAGACCAGGGTGAAGGCGGCACCGCCGCCGTCCGCGCGGTTGCTCGCCATCACGCCCATCCCCATCGCCTCCGCAAACGCCTTGACGATGGCGAGTCCGAGACCGGTGCCGCCCGCCGCGCGATCGGACCCTTCCAGCCGGCGGAACGTCTCAAACACCTCCGCCTCCCGCCCGGCCGGCAAACCGGGGCCGTGGTCATGCACGGCAAGGTGAAGCTCGCCAAAGAGATGCCGGCCCTCGATCACGATCTCCGTGCCTGGATCGCCATAGCGGCCGGCATTGTCGAGCAGGTTGAGCAGGCAATGGTGGAGCAGCTGCGGATCGGCGCGGACCAGGGGCAGATCGGGCGGCACGTCCAGGCGCAGCGGATGGCCTTCCAAAGCGCGCCGCGCATCATGCGCCGCGCCGGTCACGGCATCGCTGAGGTCGATCGCCTCCACCGTCATCTTCAGCGCGCCGGCCTCCACCCGCGCCATGTCGAGCAGGTTGGCGATGAAGCGGTTGAGCCGGCCCGCCTCCGCCCTAATGGTCCCGACCAGCGCGGGGGTGGCGCCATGGTCGAGCTGGTCGGCGGCGGCGATCACGGCGGTGAGCGGCGTGCGCAGATCGTGGCTGACGGAAGACAGCAACGCCGCGCGCAGCCGGTCGCGCGTCCTGACCGCATCCACGTCGCGCATCTCCGCCTCCAGCCGCAGGCGTTCCAGCGCCAGCGCCGCCTGATCGATCAGGCTGGTCAGCAGGGGAAGCTGGTCCGCGCGGATGGGATCGCCGGTGGATTCACGCACGATGCCGATCACCGCCATGGTCCTGCCGCCGGCCTTGAGCGGCTGAAACAGCCATTCCGATGCCGCAAGCGTGCCCGATCCCCGCCCCGCCGCCGTGCCGGTATCCAGCGCCCAGTTGGCGGCGGCCAGGTCGATCGTGTCGAGCAGGTAATCGGGCCTGGTCGCCGCCTGCACCTCCAACCCCGCTCCCGGCCCGGCCCCCAGTCGGGTCGCCAGCAGGATCACCTGCACGTCGAACAGTCGCCGCACGTCCTCGCAGATGATGCGGGTGGCCTCCGCGGCATCGTTGATGCCGCTCAGGCGACGGAGGAAGCCGGCCAGGATGGCGTTGGTCCGCGCGCTGCTAGCGGCCAGGTCGGCCTGCGCCCGGACGCGTGCGGTCAGCTGGCTGGTGGCGACCGCCACGCCCAGCAGGACAAAGATCGAGACGATGTTTTCCGGATTGCTGACGGTCAGCGTGCCGGTGGGCGGCAGAAAGAAGAAATTGTAGGCGAGGCCCGACGCCAATCCGGCGAACAGCCCGGTACGCAGGCCGTAGAGGCTCGCCGCCGCCATCACCGGCAACAGATAGAGCAGGGCGACATTGCCGAGGTTGAGAACCCGGAACAGGGCGCCGGCGAGCAGGGTGACGACCGCAACGGCGGCAAGCGTGATCGCATATCCGGCGGGCGAGCCCCAGCCGCGAACGGGGCGCTTCGGCGGCTCGGCACCGGTCGGCGATTCCTCCACGGGCAGCACATGGACGGTCACTCCGGAGGTCTGGCGCACCAGCCGGTCGACCACCGATCCGTGCCGCAGCTCGAACAGGCGCGATCGCTTGGACTTGCCGACGATCAGCTGGGTGGCACGCACATCGGCCAGATAGGCGCGGATCCCTTCAAACACCGAGGTCGCGGGCGTGGTCGCGACGGCGGCGCCGAGCTCCGTCGCCAACGTCATCGCCGCGGCGACCCGTTCGTGCTGCGCGTCGGTCAGGTGGGCGGTGCGCGGCGTTTCGATGAACAGGGCGGTCCAGGGCGCCTTGAGCGCATCCGCGACCCGCTTGGCGGCGCGCACCAGCCCGTCCGCGCCAGGCAGTTCGGACACGGCCACCACGATCCGCTCGCTCCCCGCCCAGGTGCCGCCGACGCCGAGGCTGCGGATATGCTCCAGCATCTGCGCGTCCACCGCCTGCGCCGCGCGCCGCAGCGCCAGCTCGCGCAAGGCCGACAGGTTTGACTTGGAGAAGAAGTGGCCGAGCGCGCGCGTCGCCTCCTGCGGCAGGTAGACCTTGCCCGCCTTCAGCCGCTCGATCAGTTCGTCGGGCGGGATGTCGACCACCTCGACCTCCGCCATTTCCAGGATGCGGTCGGGCACCGTTTCGCGGACGCGGATGCGGGTGAAGCTGGCGACCACGTCGTTGAGGCTCTCGACGTGCTGGATGTTGATGGTGGAGTAGACGTCGATGCCGGCCGCCAGCAGCTCCTCCACATCCTGATAGCGTTTCGGGTGGCGGCTGCCGGGCGCGTTGGTGTGGGCGAGTTCGTCGACCAGGGCCAGGCGGGGCGTGCGGGCAAGCACCGCGTCCAGATCCATCTCGCTCAGCCGGCGGCCCTCATAGGGGACGTCGCGGCGGGGTATGATCTCCTGCCCGCGGGTGAGCGCCTCCGTCTCCGCGCGGCCATGGGTTTCGACCACGGCGACGACCACGTCGGTGCCGTCGCGCCGCCGCGCCGCGCCTTCGGACAGCATCTCGAACGTCTTGCCGACACCGGGGGCGGCGCCGAGAAAGATCTTGAGGCGGCCGCGCCCCTCCTGCGCCGCGGCACGCAGGAGGGCGTCCGGATCCGGTCTGCTGTCCCCCGATACCGCCATCAGCGCGGGACGGCGTCCAATGCGCGGTTCAGCGCCAGCACGTTCACATGCGGTTCGCCGAGGATCGAGCCCCGCACCTGCGTGCCGACCAGCGTGCGGACGCGCTCCTCCGGCAGGTTACGCGCCCGGGCGACGCGCGGTGCCTGCGCCAGGGCCGCGGCGGGCGAAAGGTCGGGATCGAGCCCCGATCCGCTGGCGGTGACCAGGTCCGCCGGCATCGGGCCGTCGACGCCCTCCGCCCGTCGTTGCGCGACATCGGGCGTGACGCGGTCCACCAGGGCCTGTGCCGTCGGCCCGAGGTTGGAGCCGGACGAGGCCAGCCCGTCATAGCCCTTGCCCGCCGCCGATGGCCGCGTCTGGAAATAGCGATCGGTGGTAAAGGCCTGCCCGACCACGGTCGAGCCGATCACGCGCCCCGCGCCGTCGCGGACGAGGCTGCCATTCGCCTGATGGGGGAAGATCGTCTGCCCGATGCCGGTCATGGCCAGCGGATAGACGATACCCAGCAGGATCGCGAACAGGATCGTCATCACGATCGCCGGACGGAGCGCGGAAGAGAAGTCCTTGCCCATATTCTATACTCCTTACGCGAGCCCGAGGCCGCCGACCACGAGGTCGATGATCTTGATGCCGACAAACGGTGCGATCAGGCCACCCAAGCCGTAGACGGCGAGGTTGCGCGCCAGCAGCGGGCCGGCCGCCATCGGCTTGTACGCCACGCCCTTCAACGCCAGCGGCACCAGCAGCGGGATGATCAGCGCGTTGAAGATGATCGCCGACAGGATCGCGCTTTCCGGCGTCGCCAGCCCCATCACGTTGAGCACGCTTAGGCCGGGATAGAGCGCCACGAACATCGCCGGGATGATCGCGAAATATTTGGCGACGTCGTTGGCGACGGAGAAGGTGGTCAGTGCGCCGCGCGTCATCAGCAATTGCTTGCCGAGGCCCACCACCTCGATCAGCTTGGTGGGATCACTGTCCAGGTCGACCATGTTGCCGGCCTCGCGCGCGGCCTGCGTGCCGGTGTTCATCGCCACGCCGACATCGGCCTGGGCGAGCGCGGGCGCGTCATTGGTGCCGTCGCCGCACATCGCGACCAGCTTGCCGCCCTGCTGCTCCTTGCGGATCAGCGCCAGTTTGTCCTCCGGCGTGGCCTGGGCGAGGAAATCGTCCACCCCGGCCTCGGCGGCGATGGCGGCGGCGGTGAGCGGGTTGTCGCCGGTGATCATCACCGTGCGGATTCCCATCTGACGCAGCGCGCCGAACCGTTCGCGGATGCCCGCCTTGACCACGTCCTTGAGGAAGATCGCGCCCAGCAGCCGCCCGTCCCGGGCAACCGCCAGCGGGGTGCCGCCGGCGCGCGCGATCTCGTCGGTCACGCGTCGCAATTCGGTCGCGGCCGCCGTCGTGCCGGTGCCGGGATTAGCCTTCAGCACCGAATTCACCGCGCCCTTCTGGATGAGCGTGTCGCCGAAGCGGACGCCCGACACGCGGGTCTGCGCGGTGAAGGGGATGACCTCCGCCCCTTCAGGCAGCGGCCGCTGCAGGTCGTAGCGGTCGCGGGCAAGGACCACGATCGAGCGGCCCTCCGGCGTTTCGTCGGCCAGGCTGGCGAGCAGGGCCGCCTCCGCCAGTTCCGCCTCGCTCGCGCCGCCGACGGGGCGGAACTCGGACGCCTGCCGGTCGCCGACCGTGATCGTGCCCGTCTTGTCGAGCAGCAACACGTCGATGTCGCCCGCCGCCTCCACCGCGCGGCCGGACTTGGCCAGCACGTTGAAGCGCACCAGCCGGTCCATGCCGGCAATGCCGATCGCGGACAGCAATGCGGCGATGGTGGTCGGGATCAGGGTGATCAGCAACGCCGCCAGGATCGCGACCGGGATTGCGCCGCCCGCATAGCTGGCGAAGCCCGGAATGGTGCCGACCGCGATCAGGAAGATGATGGTCAGCCCGACCAGCAGGATGGTCAGCGCGACCTCGTTGGGGGTCTTCTGCCGTTCCGCGCCCTCGACCAGTGCGATCATGCGGTCGAGAAAGCCTTGGCCGGGATCGGCGGTGACGCGGACGGTGATCCGGTCGGAGATGACGCGGGTGCCGGCCGTTACTGCCGAGCGGTCGCCACCTGCCTCGCGGATCACGGGCGCGCTTTCGCCGGTGATCGCCGCTTCGTTGACGCTGGCGACACCGTCCACCACCTCGCCGTCGGCGGGGATCAGGTCGTTGGTTTCAACCAGCACCAGATCGCCGGCGCGCAGCTGGCTGGCCGGCACCTGCTCGGTCCGGCCGTTCGCCAGGCGCATGGCCGTCAACTCGGCCTTGGTGGCGCGGAGCGAGGCAGCCTGCGCCTTGCCGCGCCCCTCCGCCAACGCCTCGGCAAAGGTGCCGAACAGCACGGTCAGCCACAGCCACATCGCCAGCTGGGCCTTGAACGCCACGCTGAGGCCGTCATGGCCTGTCGGCAGCAGCATGGTCATCAGCGCGGCGATGCACGCGGTGACGAACATCACGGGATTGCGGACCAGCTCGCTCGGGGAGAGCTTCAGGAAGGAGGCCTTGATCGCCGGGACGACCAGGTCGGCGGTGAACAGGCTCTTGGCTGGTGACTTTTTCAGGGTTTCTTGGGCCATGGTGGCGCCCCCGTCAGAACGTTTGGCCGCGGATCATCGCGAGATGATCGGCGATGGGACCGAGCGCGAGGCTCGGCAGGA
>NZ_CAKTFO010000018.1 GCF_934560975.1 uncultured Sphingomonas sp.
GGAGACGCAGGCGCAGACCGTCACCATGATCACCGCCGCCGTGGACGAGACCGCCCTGGCGGCAGACGCCATGTCCTTCACCATTGCCGCGATCCGCACCGATACGGAGCAGGTCGCGCGCGATATCGACCAGCTGGAAACCGGCTTCCGCTCGGTCGACGAGCAGTTGGGGCGGCTGGAAACCACGACCGGGGCGTTCGTGGATCGGTTCGCCGCCTGAGCCCCGAAAGTTCAAGGGCGGGAGAGTTTCAGGGCGGGGGCCCGGGCGCGCGGTCGCCGGACCGGAACCGGCGATCGCGCTTTCCCGCCAGTGGGCTGGGCTTAGAGGGCGATCTCGCCCTCGTCCTCGCCGTCCCAATAATGGACGCGGGCCGCGCGGGCGTGGATCATCACCAGACCGGGCGTGTCGATCCCGTCTGAAAACCAGCGGTCGAGATCGGGGGTCCAATGCTCGGCGAAACGGCCCTTGTCGCGGAACAGGTCGGCCTTGCCCTCGATCGCGACGAAGAAGGGGCGCTGGCCGAGGATGCCCGACTTGCCATGGAAGCTGAGGCCGATGTTGGGATCGGCCGTGATGTCCTGCACCATCAGCGTATCGTCGGTGGTGAAGTAATAGGAGTCGCCCTGATAATCGACCTGGCGATTGTTGCTCATCGGACGGCTGCCGAGCGCGCCGCCCTTGGTCTTGGTGGTCAGCATCGTGAAGTCGATGTCGCGCATCTTCTCCGACAAATCGGCAAGGGTCTTGTCGGCCATGATCGTCTCCTTTTCAGTTCGGGCCACGAACGCCCTGCCGCAGTGATGTGTCCACCCTGCACCGCTCGGGGCCGCTCGTGCGTTGGGCGGGCAGAGGAGACGCAGGATGAGTGACAAGCAGCCGATGCAGGCGTCGGGCCAGGACGATCAGGCCGGAACGGACGGTGTAAGCGACACCGGCACCCATGCGCGCGGCAATTCCGGCGAAAGCGGCGGTGGGGCCTATCCCAACCCGCATAGCGGCAAGTCGGACCATCCGGGCGAAGGCTTTACCGGCCATGGCGGACAGACCGAGATCGCCTATCACGGCACCGGCCAGCTTGGTGACACGCCGGTCGGCGACGACAAGAACCCCAATTCCGCGACCAAGGACGATTGACGCGATTGCCCGGTCGTTGCGGCTAGGCAAGATCGGGCGCCCCCGCTAGGCGGCGCGGCCATGTCCTTCGATCCGCTCGACCTTGCCCAGGCGCTGATCGCCTGCCCCAGCGTCACCCCCGCCGATGGTGGCGCCCAGGCGGTGCTGGCCGACGCGCTCGCCGCGCAAGGCTTCACCGTGCACCGTTTCTCCGACGGCGGGCCACCGCACGGGCCGGTCGAGAACCTGTTCGCGGTGCGGGGATCGGGCGGGCCATTTCTGGCCTTTGCCGGGCATACCGACGTGGTGCCGCCGGGCGAGGGCTGGACCGGCGGCGCGTTCGTGCCGGAGGTGCGCGACGGCCTGCTCTACGGCCGGGGCGCGGTGGACATGAAGGGCGCGATCGCCGCCTTTGTCGCCGCCGCCGCGCAACAGGCGGCGCATGGCGGCACGCTGGGCCTGATCATCACCGGCGACGAGGAAGGGCCGGCGACCCACGGCACGGTGGCGCTGATCGAGTGGATGCAGGCGCACGATTACCATCCCGACATGGTGCTGGTGGGCGAGCCGACCTCCGCCGCGCGGCTGGGCGACACGATCAAGGTCGGTCGGCGCGGATCGGTCAATATGTGGATCACGGTGCCGGGGACGCAGGGGCATGTCGCCTATCCGCACCTGGCGGACAATCCGGTGCCGGCGCTCGCCCGCATCGTCCACCGGCTCTCGGCGCTGGCGCTGGACGAGGGCAATGCCTGGTTCCAGCCTTCCAACCTGGAGGTAACGGACGTGTCCACCGGCAATGCCGCGACCAACGTCATTCCGGGCGCGGCGCGGGCGCGGCTGAACATCCGCTTCAACGACCTGCAGCGGGGCGCGGACCTGATCGAAGAGGTGCGCGGGATCGTGGCGGAGGAGGCACCGCAGGCGACGGTGGAGGCAGCCATTTCCGGCGAGGCGTTCCTGACCGAGCCGGGCGCGCTGTCCACCCTGATTGGTGATGCCATCGCCGCCGTGACAGGGCTGACCCCGGACCTGTCCACCACCGGCGGCACATCCGACGCGCGCTTCCTGTCGAAGATTGCGCCCGCGGTCGAGTTCGGGCTGCTCAACGCCACCATGCACAAGCTGGACGAGGCGGTAGGGGTGGCGGACCTTTACGCGCTGACCGACATCTACGCGCGGATCATCGCGGCGGCGCTTCCTCGCGACGGCGCCTGAGGATCAGGTAGAGCGCGCCCGATCCGCCATGGCGCGGATGGGCGACGCGCACCGCCGCGATCCGGGCACGGTGGGAGGATACGGACAGCCATTCGCCGATGCTGGCGCGAATCAGGCCACGTCGGGCCTCGCTGGCGCGCGGCGGCTTGCCGGTGACCACCAGCAGCACGCGCACATCGTCAGCCACCGCCCGCGACAGCGCCGTCTCCAGCGCGTGATGCGCGCTGGCCAGGGTATGGCCGTGCAGGTCGATCGTGCGATCAGGCGCGATGCTGCCGCGCCGCAGCCGCCGGTCCCATCCGCCGTCCAGCGTATCCGCAGGCTGGCTCTTGGAGACGGGAACCGGCCGGGCCGGACGCAGCGCATCGGCGCGCGAGGGTGTTCGGGTAAGGGATGGCGTCGCACCGTCGCCCGAAACCTTGAGCGTGGGCGCCATCGGCTCCGCCTTGCGGCCAGGGAGAGGAGTGACCGTGGACGCGACACGCGACCACAGCGCCCGCTCCTCAGCGTCGAGCCGGCGTCCCACCGGTCAGCCCCGCCTGATTGAGCCGCCCCAGGGTGCCGCGCGGCACCAGGATCGCCGCCTGCCCCTTGGCCGACATGCCGCCCGCTGTGATGCGCGCCATCACGCCCGCGCCCCAGAAGGTATCGACCCGGTTCGCGCCCTTGATCGCCCCGCCCGTATCCTGCGCCACCCACAGGCCGGTCGCCTCCGGCCGATCGGCCGACAGCCAGATGGGCGCGCCGAGCGGAATATATTTCGGATCGGCGGCGACGCTGACATGGCCGGTTACTGCTACGCCCAGCGCACCCAGCGGGCCGGCCCCGGTCAGTTCGTGAAAGAAGACGTAGCTCTTGTTCGCTTCCAGCAACGGGCGCAGCTCATCCGGGTGATCGCGCATATATTGCATGATCCCCTGCATGGAGGTGGCATAGCCCGTCTTGCCGCCGATCAGCCCCTTGTCGCGCATCAGCCGGCCGACGCCGACATATTCGCGCCCGTTCTGGCCGTCATAACCGATCCGCAGCACGCCGCCATCGGGCAGGATCAGCCGGCCCGAACCCTGGATCTGGAGAAAGAAGAACTCCACGGGATCCCTGGCATAGCCGATTTCCAGCCCCTTGCCGTCCAGCACGCCGGCGTCGATCGCCGCGCGGTCGTGGTAAAGGACGTAGCGGCCATTTTCGTCGACACGGCCCTTGCCTTTGCGCCTGGTGACGGGATCGGCGTCCAGCAGATCGGGCGGGCGGCGATAGACGGGGACGGCATAATCATCCGTCTTTTCGCGCGAGCCTTCGATTTCCGGCTCGTAATAGCCGGTCGCGAACAATGCGCCGCCGCCGACGATCACCGTCTCGAAATGGGTGCGGAAGAAGCCGATCGGGTCCACCTGGCCGGTGGCGGCGGCGGTGCAGGCGGGCTGCCAGTCAGCCGGGCGGGTCAGGCCGCTCACGTCCGTGCGGCGGGTGACCGCCTTGCACGACAGGCGAAACGCATCCAGCGCGGCGCGTGCCGCCTCGGGCGACAGGTCGAACGACTCGACCGCAGGTCCGGCAAACACCCCTGCCTCCACCGCGCGGGTCGGCGGGGGTGGAGGCGGCGGCGTTGCCGGCTTGGGCGGGGTTGGCGCGGGCGTGGACACCGGCGGGCGCGCCGAATGGGGACGCTCGCGCGGATGGGACGAACAGGCGGCGAGCGTCAGCGCGACGAACAGCGTGGCCGCGCCACGCACGAAAGCGATACGCATCTGCGGTCAGGCCGCTTCGTCGGTCTCGGTCAGCATCCAGTTCGGATCCGGCGACTTCACCGCGCGGCTGAAGGTCCAGACGTCGTGGGTCGGGATCGCGTCGGTGGTTGAGCCGGCGACCACATTGCCGTCACGGTCGCGGGTCACGGCCGCAACGTCCGCGTCGAAGCGGATGCGGATATGCGCCGTCTGCCCCTCGATCCGCGCATCCTCGATCTCGGCCTGTTCGACCGCCACCAGGCGATTGTCGAGCGTCTCGCCCGCCGCCTCGCGCTGGGTGATGGCGTGGCTGAAGGCATCGGCCACCTCGCCGTCCACCAGCTTGGCCAGGCTTTCGCGATCGCCGCGCCAGAAAGCTTCCAGGATCATGCCGTAGGCCGAGCGCGCGCCATCCACGAAGCGTTGCGCGTCGAACGACGGATCGGCCGATGCGATCGTGCGCAGGCCGGCGGCGGCGGCCGGCGCGGTGGCGGGCACCTGGCCCACGGCAGGCGCAGGATCGCTGCCGACCAGCGGCACGGCGCGGGGGGCGACCGGCCGTTCGACCGGCTTGGCCAGCGGCTGCTCATGCCCCGTGCGGCTGCCGAGAACACTCCACAGCCGAAGCGCCACGAAGACGAACACCAGCGCAAGGACAACGATCGTGGTCACCAGACCTCCACACCTCTACTCGGCGACCTACATAGGGACGCCGCCGCCGATCTGCAAACCACCCATCACGGCTGCCATGCTAGACGCGGCGGAGGTATTCCCGGTTCCACGTCCCCCGGGCCGAGCCGGTGTTCCGCATTGCCCTCCCCCGGCCGCTTTGCTACCGGCGGCCCCTGCCGGGCGGCCGCGCCCGGCCCCTCCACACATTCAGGATCGATCATCCCATGGCCGAGAACGACACCGCCGCAGCGCCTGCCGATTTCCAGCTCAACGGCGAAGACACGCTGCCGCAGATTGGCATGATCGCGCAGTATGTGAAAGATCTCTCGTTCGAGAATCCCAACGCGCCGGCCGTGTTCCAGAGCCAGGTCCAGCCGCAGATCGAGGTGCAGTTCAACATCAGCGTCAACAACAATGGCGAGGATGTGAGCGAGGTCGCGATGAAGATCGAGGTGCGCGCCGTCGCCGACAGCCACACCGTGTTCGCGATCGAACTGGTCTATGCCGGCCTGTTCGGCGCGCGCAACGTGTCGATGGAGCAGCTGCACCCGTTCCTCTACGCCGAAGCGCCGCGTCTGATGTTCCCGTTCGCGCGCCGGATCATTTCGGACATGACCCGCGATGGCGGCTTTCCGCCGCTGCTGCTGGATCCGGTCGACTTCGCCAGCATGTACATGGCGCAGACCCAGCAGGCGGCGCAGCTCGCCGAGAGCGAGCCGGCCGGTCAGGCGTAAGGCCGCATGATCGCGCGGAGTCCCGGTTCTGGCCGGGGCCGGGGGTGTCCGGCGGGCCGCGTCCCCGGGACGAGGCTTTGCCCGGCAGCCCCGCCCGCGCGGCCATGATCCGCCGTCGCCGCCGCGCCGCTTCCGCGATCCGGGCGTTACCGTGAACCTTCTCCGCTCGCTCGGCTCCGTCGGGGGCATGACGCTGGCCAGCCGCGTGCTGGCACTGGTGCGCGACACGTTGCAGGCCAGCTATGTCGGCGCGGGCTTCGCGTCCGATGCCTTCTATGTCGCCTTTCGCCTGCCCAACATGTTTCGCGCCCTGTTCGCGGAAGGGGCGTTCGCCGCCGCCTTCATCCCGATGTTCAACCAGAAGGTAGGCAAGGACGGCAATATCGATCCGGGCCTGCGCTTCGCCGAACAGGCGCTGGCGGTGCTGTTCCCGATCCTGGTGGCGATGACCGTGGTTATGATCGCGGGCGCGTGGCCGGTCACCTGGGCGCTGGCCGGCGGATTTTCGCGCCAGCAGCCGACGTCGTCGCAATTCGCCTATGCGGTGCTGCTGTCGCGCATCACCATCCCCTACCTGCTGCTGATCAGCGTGGCGTCGCTGCTGGGGGGCATCCTCAATTCGCTCGGGCGCTTCTGGGTCAATGCGGCGGCGCCGATCCTGCTCAACATCTCCATGGTCGGCGCGCTGCTGCTGTTCCACGGGGCCGATCCCTATGCCACCGCGCGGGCGCAGGCGATCGCGGTCACGGTGGGCGGGGCGCTGCAACTCGGCTGGCTGATGCTGGCTTGCCGCCAAGCGGGCGTGAGCCTGAAGCTGCGGCGGCCACGGCTGAGCGACGATGTGCGGCAGCTGATGCGGCTGATCCTGCCCGCCGCGACCGGGGCCGGCGCGGCGCAGATCAACCTCGCCATCTCCACCGCACTGGCCGGTGGCCTGCTTGCCGCCGGATCGATCTCCGCGATCAACTATGCCGACCGCCTCAACCAGCTGCCGCTGGGCCTGATCGGCATCGGGCTGGGGACCGTGCTGCTGCCTACCGTCTCGCGCATGCTGGCGAACGGGCAGGAGCAGGAGGCGATGGACACGCAGAATCGCGGGCTGGAACTGGCGCTGTTCCTGACCCTGCCCGCCACCGTCGCCTTCATCTTCGCGGCGGAGCCGATCGTGCGCGGCATATTCCAGCATGGCGCGTTCGGCCCGGCCGACACCACCCGCGTCGCCTGGGCGCTGAGCGCCTTCTCGCTCGGCCTGCCCTCCTACGTGCTGGTCAAGGTGCTGACCCCCGGCTTCTACGCGCGCGGCGATACGCGGACGCCGGTGCGCTATGCCCTGCTCTCCGTTGGCGTGAACCTGCTCGGCAATTTCGCCCTGATCCCGACCTTGGGCCATGTCGGACCGCCGCTCGCCACCGCTTTGTCGTCCACCATCAACGTGGCGATGCTGTACCGCACGCTGCGCCAGCGCGGCCATTTCGAGGTGGATGCGCAGCTCCGCCGGCGGGTGCCGCGCCTGTTGGCGGCGGCGTTGATCATGGGCGGGGCCCTGTACCTGCTCGGACCGCTGGCCGACCCCTATCTGGTGCGCGGCCTGCCGGTGCGGGCGCTGGCCCTGTCGATCCTCTGCGGCGGCGGTGCTGCGGTCTATGCCCTGGCGAGCTTCCTGACCCGCGCCTTCGTGCTGGACGACATCCGCCTGCTGCTGCGCCGGCGGGCGCGGAGCAGCGCGGCGACGCCTGCCATCACGCCGGACACAACCCTCCCTTGACGTAAAGCGGGCGCTGACCGACAGGCCAGCCATGCGCACCGTCTCCGGCATCCAGCCCACCGGCAACCTCCACCTCGGCAATTATCTCGGCGCGATCCGCAACTGGGTGCGGATGCAGGACGCGATGGGGGCGGACGGGGGCGAATGCTTCTTCTTCCTGGCCGACCTCCATGCCATCAGCCTGTATCAGGAGCCGGCCGCGCTCCGGCGCAGCATCCGCGAGATGGCGGCGGCGCTGATCGCCGCCGGGGTGGACCCCGCCCGCTCCACCCTGTTCCGCCAGCGCGACGTGGGCGCGCACAGCGAATTGGCGTGGTTGCTCAACGGGGTCGCGCGGGTCGGCTGGCTCAACCGGATGACCCAGTTCAAGGACAAGTCCGGCAAGAATCGCGAGGGCGCCAGCGTCGCGCTCTACACCTATCCCGTGCTGCAGGCGGCGGACGTGCTGCTCTATCAGGCGACGCACGTGCCGGTGGGCGAGGACCAGAAGCAGCATCTGGAGCTGGCGCGCGACATCGCGACCAAGTTCAACACCGATTACGCGACCGAGCTGTTCACCCTGCCTGAGCCGATCATTCCGCCGGCGGCCGCGCGCATCATGTCGCTGCGTGACGGATCGGCCAAGATGTCCAAGTCCGACCCGTCGGACATGAGCCGCATCAACCTGACCGACGATCCCGACCTGATCGCGCAGAAGGTGAAGAAGGCCAAGACCGATCCCGAGCCGCTGCCCGCCGATCCGGCCGAGCTGGCGGCGCGTCCGGAGGCACGCAACCTGGTCGGCATCTATGCCGCGCTGGCGGACGAGAGCGTGGGCGATACGCTCGCCCGCTTCACCGGACAGGGTTTCGGCGCGTTCAAGCCGGCCTTGGCCGAGCTGATGGTGGAAACGTTGCGGCCGATCGGCCAGCGGATCGCCGCCCTTACCGCCGATCCGGCGGAGCTGGACCGGCTGCTGGCGGCGGGCGCGGAGCGGGCGCGGGCGGTGGCGGCGCCGACGCTGGCCAGTGCCTATGCAGCGATGGGGCTGTAACCGGGCCGACAAATAGCCAAGCAGGCGGCCAGGCAACTCAACGCACGGGAGAAACGTTCAATCGCGGTTCAGTCGCGTTCGTCCAATGACGGTCGTTCGCTCTTACGGGACATAACGAATGTCGCTCCGTCGCAAGTTCCTGTCCGTCGCCGCCCCGGCCGCATTGCTGCTCGTCAGCGCCTGCGCCTCGTCGTTCCGCGCGGATGTTTCGCGTTTTCAGATGATGCCCCCGCCGCAGGGGCAGAGCTTCACGGTCGAAGCGGCCGATCCGCGCCTGCAGGGCGGGATCGAGTTCGCCAATTACGCCAATCTGGTGTCCGCGCGCCTGGCGGAACAGGGCTATCGCCCGGCAGAACCGGGGCAGAAGCCGACGCTGGTCGTCTCGGTCGATTACGGCGTCGATGGCGGGCATGAAAAGGTGGTCAGCACGCCGGGCGTCGGGGGTTTCGGCGGCGGCTTTGGGCCTTATGGTGGCGGCGGCTTCTACGGTCGTCCGTGGGGCTATGGCGGGTTCGGCCGGCCGTTCTACGGGCGTGGCTTCTATTATGGCTGGGCCGATCCCTTCTGGTATCAGCCGTTCGGCTATCCCGACGTCCGCAGCTACACATATTATGTCAGCCAGCTGCGGGTGAAGATCGCGCGCGCCGCCGACAACCAGATCCTGTTCGAGGGCAAGGCGCGGGCAAGGTCCACCACCGATTCGCTGCCCTACCTGGTGCCGAACCTGGTGGAAGCGATGTTCACCGGCTTCCCCGGCCGTTCGGGCGAAGACATGCTGATCACGGTGCCGCCGCCCCCCAAGGACGGGCAGGCGCCGGTCAATCGCGGCGGACGCTGAGCCTTCCGTTACGGCTGGCGCGCGGCTAAGCCCCGCGCGCCATGCCGCGTTCCATCACCGCCTTTTCCAATCCGCTGATCAAGCGGGTCCGCGCGCTTCGTGAAAAGCGCCACCGTCGCGAGGAAGGCTTGTTCCTCGCCGAAGGACTTCGCATCCTGGCCGAGGCGGAGGAGACGGGCACCCTGCCCGACTATCTGTTCTTCGCCGCCGACAGCGCCGGCCACCCGATCGTCCGCCGGCTGACGGCCGCGGTGGAGGCGCGCGGCGGCGAGGCGATCGAGACCAGCCGCGATATCCTCCACAAACTGTCCGGCAAGGACAATCCGCAGGTGGTGCTGGGCGTCTATCGCCAGTTCGACACCGGCCTCGCCCGCCTGGATCGGGGTGCGTCCGGCATCTGGCTGGTGGCGCAGGCAATGCGCGATCCCGGCAATCTCGGCACCATGCTGCGCACCGGGGACGCGGTGGGGGCCGGCGGCCTGATCCTGATCGACGACACGGTGGACCCCTTCTCCGTCGAAGCGGTGCGGGCGAGCATGGGCGCGCTGTTCACGCAGCGAATCGCGCAGGCGCGGTGGGAGGAGTTCCTGCCCTGGCTGCGCGGCGGCCCGGGCCAGCTGGTCGGCCTCAGCCTGGAGGCGGCGGAGGATTATCGCGCGCCGCAATATGCCGCCCCCACCTTCCTGATGGTCGGCAACGAAGCGCAGGGCCTGCCGCAGGATTATGCCGCCGCCTGCGACGTGCGGGTCAAGATCCCGATGCTGGGCAAGGCGGACAGCCTCAATGCGGCAATTTCCGTGGCGGTGATGGCCTATCAGGTGCTGGGACAGCAGAGGCCTTTGGCGCGGGGTTAGCGCGGCATGCGGTCAGGGTGCGCACCGCCCGTACTTCTGCGCTCGCAGGAGCACGGGTCGGATTGATCGGACGGTTTAGGCCGGCCCAGGTCGCTGCCGTCAGGGCAGCGGCCGCAAACGCCGACAACGCATCGCCCAGCCTTCTGGGCTCCCGCTTTCGCGGGGGCACGGCGATGGTGTAAGGCGGGAGAGTGAGCCGGGTGGGATTATCCGCCCTGCCCGCCCCTTCCCGTCGCGTCAGCTATCATATTTCGCCTCGCACGCCGCGATCACCGCCGGCGGCTGGCCGAGCTTGGCGGAGGTGGCGAGCGTATGGTCGCTGTTGCGCTTGCGGGCTTCCGGCGAACGCATACCGGCACGGTCCAGCGCAGAGGCGAGGCGGGTGTCCAGCTTGGTGCCCAGCACGCCATAGCGGGTCGCCGCCTCCTGATAGGCCGCACCCTGGCTGCCGAGTGCCTTGCGCATGAAATTGGTGATTGCGTAGCATTGCGCCACGCTTTCCAGCGGATCAACCGGCAGCGCCGGGCTCTTGATCTGTGTCGCGGGATAGGCCGCCTGGCAGCTCGGCCGGAGCGTCTGCCACTTGCCCTTGATGGTCTGATCGAACAGCTTCGGCATGCGCTGAAACACCGCGTCCGCCTTGCCGTTGTCGAACGTCTCGCCCGACGAACCCGCGAGCAGGGCATAATGAAAGATCCGCGCCTGCGCGTCGGCGGGCAGCTCGCCCTTGACGCCGGCCGCCTCGCGCTCGGTCGCGGCGGCGATCACGCCGCAGGTCGCCGCCTGCTCCACCGCATCGCTGGGCAGGGTCACGGTCTTTTCGCCGCATCCGCCCAGCAGGAGGGACGCCGCCAGCACGGGCACAACGGCGCTCGCGATCTTTACCAAACCAGATCTCCAAATCGTTTCGCTTACGTACGGAACGTGCGGAGGGCGGATCGGTTGCCGGTGGTCGCGGGACGGAGTGCCCGGCCCCGCCCGGCGCGGATGCAAACAGGGCTCCCGCGTTCACGGGAACGCGGGAGCCCTGCAATGTCGGCACGACGATTTCAGGTCCCGCGGCTGGACGGTCCAGCCCCGGGATGCCCGGATCACATGTGGATCGGCTTGCCCTGCACCGCCATCGCCGCTTCCTTGATCGCTTCGGAATGCGTCGGGTGGGCGTGACAGGTATAGGCGATGTCCTCGCTGGTCGCGCCGAACTCCATCGCCTGCGCGGCCTGCGCGATCATGGTGCCGGCGACGCTGGCGATGCACCACACGCCCAGCACGCGGTCGCTGTCGGCATCCGCGATCACCTTCACGAAGCCGTCCGGCTCGTGGTTGGTCTTGGCGCGGCTGTTGGCGAGCATCGGGAACTTGCCGACCTTGACCTTGCCGCGCTCCCTGGCCTGTTCCTCGGTCAGGCCCACACCGGCGATTTCGGGCGCGGTGTAGACGACGCCCGGGATCACATCATGGTTCACGATGCCGGTCAGGCCGGCGATATTCTCGGCCACGGCAATGCCCTCATCCTCGGCCTTGTGGGCGAGCATCGGGCCGGGCACCACGTCGCCGATCGCCCAGATGCCGGGCACCTGCGTACCGAAATCATGGTCGATCTCGATCTGGCCACGCTGGTTGAGGGCCAGGCCGGACTTGTCGAGCGCAAGCCCGTCCGTATTGGCGCGGCGGCCGATCGCCACCAGCACCACGTCCGCCTCGATCGTCTCGGCCGCGCCGCCGGCGGCGGGCTCGACCGTCAGCACCGCGCCCCCACCCTGGCGCTCGACCTTGGTCACCTTGGTCGACAGCTTGAACTCGAAGCCCTGCTTCTTGAAGATCTTGTTGGCTTCCTTGCGGACCTCGCCGTCCATGCCGGGCAGGACCTGGTCGAGATATTCGACCACGGTCACCTTGGCACCGAGGCGACGCCACACGGAACCCAGCTCAAGCCCGATCACCCCGCCGCCGATCACCACCAGGTGGCCCGGAACCTTGGGCAATTCCAACGCGCCGGTGGAATCGACGACCACCTGCTGGTCGATCTCGACACCGGGCAGCGGGGTGACGGTGGATCCGGTGGCGATCACGATATTCTTGGCGGTGACGGTACGGTTGCCCACCGCGACCGTGTGCGCGTCCTGGAATGCGGCGCGGCCCTTGAGCCACTCCACCTTGTTCTTCTTGAACAGATATTCGATGCCGCCGGTCAGCTGATTGACCGCATCACGGCGCTGGCCATGCATGGTGTCGAGGTCGAGGCTCATCTGGTCGATCTTGACGCCCAGCTTGGCAAGCGCGCCGCTGGCCGCTTCCTGGAACAGCTCGGACGCATGCAGCATGGCCTTGGACGGGATGCAGCCGACGTTGAGGCAGGTCCCACCCAGCGTCTCGCGCGCTTCGGCGCAGGCAGTCTTGAGCCCCAGCTGCGCCGCCCGGATCGCCGCCACATAACCGCCCGGACCGGCACCGATCACCAGGACGTCGAAATCATAATCAGCCATCATTCCGCTCCACTGTGCTCCTGCGAACGCAGGAGCCTAGGCTTGCACGTGCCGAGCCCCAGCCTGGGCTCCTGCTTTCGCAGGAGCACAGGCCTTTATGCCAGCGTCTCGTACAAATCCGTCCATGACGGGTTGTTGCGCTCGATCAGTTCGAGCTTCCAAGCCCGTTTCCACTTCTTGATCTGCAGTTCGCGCCGGCGGGCGTCCTGCAGATCGTCAAACGCGTCGAACCACACCAGGCTCTTGCACCCATAACGCCTGGGGAAGCCATCCACCAAGGCGTTGCGAATGCTGGTAGGGCCGTGATGGCAGGTTGCCCGTCACGCCGAGGTAGAGCGTTCCATTGCGCCTGCTGGCCATCAGGTAGACCCACCCGGGTTTCATCATGCTTCCGCCACCGCCCCGGCCTGCGCCGGAGCATCGGGGGCATTACAGGTCGATCAGCAGGCGCGTGGGATCCTCGATCGCGTTCTTCAGCGCGACCAGGAAGGTCACCGCCTCGCGGCCGTCGATCAGGCGGTGATCGTAGCTGAGCGCCAGATACATCATCGGGCGGACCACAACCTGGCCGTTGCGGACCACGGGACGCTCCTCGATCCGGTGCAGGCCCAGCACGGCCGACTGCGGCGGGTTGATGATCGGGGTCGACATCAGCGAGCCGAACACGCCACCGTTGGAGATGGTGAAGGTGCCGCCCTTCATCTCGTCCATCTTGAGCGTGCCGTCCTTGGCGCGCTTGCCGAAGTCGCCGATCGTCTTTTCGATGCCGGCGACCGACAGCTGGTCGGCATCGCGGATCACCGGCACGACCAGGCCGTTGGGCGCGGACACCGCGACCGAGATGTCGGCATAATCGTGATAGACGATCTCGTCGCCCTCGATCGAGCCGTTCACGGCCGGGATGTCGCGCAGCGCCTGGCAGGCGGCCTTCACGAAGAAGCCCATGAAGCCGAGGCGCACGCCATGCTTCTTCTCGAACAGGTCCTTATACTTGGCGCGGGCGGCGATCACCTCGCTCATGTCGACGTCGTTGAACGTCGTCAGCATGGCGGCGGTGTTCTGCGCTTCCTTCAGGCGCTTGGCGACGGTCTGGCGGAGGCGCGACATGCGGACGCGCTCCTCCTTGCGGCCGCCCGTGGCGGGCGCGGCCGGAGCCGCGGCTGCGGCGGGTGCGGCCGGGGCAGCGCCGGCAGTGCCGCTCTTGGCGGCGGCGAGCACGTCGTCCTTGGTCAGGCGGCCATCCTTGCCGGTGCCGGCGACCTTGGCCGGATCCAGCCCATGCTCCTGCACCGCGCGGCGCACGGAGGGCGAGAGCGGCTGCGACGTGCCGCCGGTCTGCGGCTCGCCATGGTTGCCGTAGCCGGCCGGCGCCGTCTGCGGCTGGGCCGGCGGCTCGGACGCGGCCGCGGGCTGCGCACGCTCGGCCGCCTCCGCCTTGCCCACGGCAGTACGGTTCTCGACCGCCGGGGTCGCGCTGGTGGAGGCGCTGGCGCCTTCCTGGATGCGGGCGATCACGGCACCGACCTCCACCGTGTCGCCCTCGCCGGCGACATGCTCGGCAAGGACGCCGGCGGTGGGGGCGTTCACCTCCACCGCGACCTTGTCGGTTTCAAGGCTGGCGATCGGCTCGTCCGCCTTCACTGCTTCGCCCGGCTGCTTGAGCCACTGGCCCAAGGTCGCTTCGGTGATCGATTCGCCCAGCGTGGGAACGACGACGTCGGTGGCCATTGGTCTTCCTTATGCTTGCACTTCGTGGCCAAGCGCCTCGGCGACCAGCGCCGCCTGCTGCTTGGCATGGTTCTTCATCAGGCCGGTGGCCGTGGCGGCGGACGCCTTGCGGCCGGCATAGACCGGACGCGACGCCCCCTTGCCCGCCTGCTTCAGCGCGTCTTCGATCAGGCAGTCGACGAAGAACCACGCACCGTTGTTCTTCGGCTCTTCCTGCGCCCACACCACCGTTTCCAGGTTCGGCATGCGACCGAGGCGCGCCACCAGCGCATCCGACGGGAAGGGATAGAGTTGCTCCACCCGGACAATGGTGGTGTTCCTGTCGCCCGCGGCATCGCGCGCCTCGGCCAGGTCGTAGAAGACCTTGCCCGAACACAGCACCAGCCGCTTCACATCGGCATCGGCCGGCGCGTTGGGATCGCTCAGCATCCGGCGGAAATGGCTGTCGCCCAGGAACTCGTCGACCGTCGACACCGCCGCCTTGTGGCGCAGCAGCGACTTCGGCGTCATCATCACCAAAGGCTTGCGGAACTTGCGCAGCATCTGCCGGCGCAGGATGTGGAAGTAGTTGGCGGGCGTGGTGCAATTAGCGACCTGGATATTATCCTCTGCGCACAGCTGCAGATAACGCTCCAGACGGGCCGAGCTATGCTCCGGACCCTGGCCTTCGTAGCCGTGCGGCAGCAGCATCACCAGGCCGTTGGCGCGTAGCCACTTCGCCTCGCCGGCGGCGATGAACTGGTCGATCATCACCTGCGCGCCATTGGCGAAGTCACCGAACTGCGCCTCCCACAGCACCAGGGTATTGGGCGACTGGCCGGCATAGCCATATTCGAAGCCGAGCACGCCGAACTCGCTGAGCGGGGAATCGAGCACCTGGAAACGGCGATCGATTTCCGACAGCGGGAAGTAGCGGTGGCCGTCCTTCTGGTCGGTCCAGGCGGCGTGACGCTGGCTGAACGTGCCGCGACCGACATCCTGGCCCGACAGGCGGACGGGATAGCCGTCCAGCATCAGCGTGCCGAACGCCAGCGCCTCGGCCGTCGCCCAGTCGAAGCCTTCGCCGGTGTCGAACATGGCGCGCTTGGCATCGAGGATGCGGGACAGGGTCTTGTGGACCGTCAGGTCGGCGGGAACGGTGGTCAGGATCTTGGCGACCTGATCCAGCGCGTCGCGCGTGACGCCGCTGGCGGCGGCGCGGCGCTCGGTGATCGGCTCGCGCGGGGCGGCGAGGCCGGCCCATTCGCCTTCGAACCAGTCGGCCTTGTTGGCCTTGTAGCCCTTGCCCGCCTCGAACTCTTCCTCCAGCACGGCGACGAATTCGGCCTCGTTCTGGTCGAGCCAGGCCTGGTCGATCACGCCCTCGCCGATCAGCCGCTCGGCATAGAGACGCGACACGGCCTGATGCTTGCGGATCTCGTCATACATCAACGGCTGGGTGAAGCCGGGCTCGTCGCCTTCATTGTGGCCGAAGCGGCGATAGCACCACATGTCGATCACGACGTCGCGCTTGAACTTCGCGCGAAACTCGGTCGCGACCTTGCAGGCGTAAGTCACCGCCTCGGGATCGTCGCCATTGACGTGCAGGATCGGCGCCTGGACCATCTTGGCGATGTCGGAGCAATAAGGCGACGAGCGCGCGAATTGCGGCGAGGTGGTGAAGCCCACCTGGTTGTTGATCACGAAATGGACCGTGCCGCCGGTGTTGTAGCCGCGCAGGCCCGAAAAGCCGAAACACTCCATGATAACGCCCTGGCCGGCAAAGGCGGCGTCGCCATGGATCAGGATCGGCAGCACCTTGGCCCGCTCATTGTCGTTGAGCGTGGTCTGCTTGGCCCGTGCCTTGCCCAGCACCACCGGGTCCGCCGCCTCAAGGTGCGAAGGGTTGGGCGCGAGGCTGAGGTGGATGCGGTTGCCGTCGAACTCGCGGTCGGTCGAGGTGCCGAGGTGATACTTCACATCGCCCGAACCGCCCACATCCTCCGGGTTGGCGGAACCGCCGGCGAATTCGTGGAAGAGGATCCGGAACGGCTTCTTCATCACGTTGGTCAGCACGTTCAGGCGGCCGCGATGTGCCATGCCGAGCACGACCTGCTCGACACCGGCCTGGCCCGCATATTTCAGCACGGCTTCCAGCGCCGGGATCATGCTTTCGCCGCCGTCGAGACCGAAACGCTTGGTCCCGACATATTTCTTGGCGAGGAACTTCTCCCACTGCTCGGCCTCGACGACCTTGCCGAGGATGGCGCGCTTGCCCTCCGGCGAGAAGCTGATCTCCTTGTCCTTGCCTTCCATCCGGTCCTGCAGGAACGCACGCTCCTCCACGTCCTGGATGTGCATGAACTCCAGCCCGACCTTGCCGCAATAATTCTTGCGGAGGGTGGCGACGATCTCGCGCACCGTGGCCCGCTCGAAGCCGAGCCATCCGCCCAGGAAGATGGGACGGTCCATATCGGCATCGGTGAAGCCATGGAATTCGGG
This sequence comes from uncultured Sphingomonas sp., assembly GCF_934560975.1. GTDB lineage: Bacteria > Pseudomonadota > Alphaproteobacteria > Sphingomonadales > Sphingomonadaceae > Sphingomonas_I. The sequence goes on from NZ_CAKTFO010000018.1 coordinate 16,651, forward strand.
CTTGAGGTCGTCCGGCGTTTCCTGCCGCGCAAGGCCGAGCGGATCGAGGTCGGCGAGCAGGTGCCCGCGCACGCGATAGGTGCGGATCAGGTTCACGGCACGGATCGAGTCGAGCGCGGCAGCGGCGACATCGGCCGCCTGCGGCGCGGGCTTGGCGGCGGCGGGCGTCGCGGCGGCACCCGGCCTGCCGCCCTTGGCCGGCTTCGCTTCCGGCTCCATCTGGGTCGGGTCGAGCCCGGCGGTCAGCGCGTCCGTATCGTGCGGCGGCCAGTTCGGCCGCGCCCAGCTCGGCCCGCTGACCGTCGCTTCCAGTGCCTGGAAATAGGTGCGCCAATCCGCCTCGACCGACTGCGGATCGGCGCGGTATCGCCGGTACAGCGCCTCCGCGAAGGAGGGACTCACACCCTCCAGCCCGTCGAAGCCCTGTCCCTCGATACCCATGTGTCGTCCTTTTATCACTTCACCGCCGAACAAGGCGGCGTGTCGCGCCTCACCCGATCAGGTGAGCGCGACCCGTCACTGAATCAACCCTTGAGCACGGCCGCGAGGGTCGTGCCGAGTTCGGATGGGGAAGCCGCAACCTTGATGCCGGCTTCTTCCATCGCCGCAATCTTGTCCTCGGCGCCGCCCTGACCGCCGGACACGATCGCGCCGGCATGGCCCATGCGGCGGCCCGGAGGCGCCGTGCGGCCCGCGATGAAGCCGGCCATCGGCTTCTTGCGGCCGCGCTTCGCCTCGTCCTTCAGGAACTGCGCCGCCTCTTCCTCGGCCGAGCCGCCGATTTCGCCAATCATGATGATCGACTGGGTCGCGTCATCGGCCAGGAAGAGTTCCAGCACGTCGATGAAGTTGGTGCCGTTGACCGGATCGCCGCCGATACCGACGGCCGTGGTCTGGCCCAGGCCCTCGTTGGTGGTCTGGAACACCGCCTCGTAGGTGAGCGTGCCGGAGCGCGAGACGACGCCGACCGAACCCTTGGAGAAGATGTTGCCCGGCATGATGCCGATCTTGCACTCGCCCGGTGTCAGCACGCCCGGGCAGTTCGGGCCGATCAGGCGGCTCTTGGAACCTGTCAGCGCCCGCTTCACCCGTACCATGTCGAGCACCGGAATGCCTTCGGTGATCGCGACGATCAGCGGCACTTCGGCGTCGATCGCCTCCAGGATCGAATCGGCGGCGAAGGGCGGCGGAACGTAGATGACGCTGGCGTCGGCGCCGGTCCGGGCCACCGCTTCGTGGACCGTGTCGAACACGGGCAGGCCGATATGGGTCTGCCCGCCCTTGCCCGGCGTGACGCCGCCGACGACCTTGGTGCCGTAGGCGATCGCCTGCTCGGAATGGAAGGTGCCCTGCTGGCCGGTGAAGCCCTGGGTGATGACCTTCGTGTTTGCGTTAACCAGGATCGACATGCGTGGTCAGCGTCCTTCGTGTGCGTAAGTAACGGCCGATCAGGCCAGGGTTTGGTCGATGCCCTTGCAGGCGACCAGCAGTTCCTTGACCGCGTCCACCGACACCTGAAGGTTCTGCTTGGCCTCGTCGTCCAGCGCGACCTCGACGATCTGCTCGACGCCGCCGGCACCGATTACCACCGGCACGCCGACATAAAGGCCGTCAAGGCCATATTGACCTTCGACATAGGCGGCGCAGGGCAGGATCCGCTTCTGGTCGCTCAGATAGGCTTCGGCCATCGCGATGCCGCTGGTCGCGGGCGCATAGAAGGCCGAGCCGGTCTTGAGCAGGGCCACGATCTCGCCGCCGCCGCCGCGCGTGCGCTTGACGATCGCGTCGATCCGCTCCTGCGTGGACTTGCCCATCTTGATCAGGTCGGGAACGGGGATGCCGTTCACGGTCGAATATTGGACCACGGGCACCATCGTGTCGCCATGGCCGCCGAGCACGAACGTGTTCACGTCCTTGACCGACACCTGGAACTCGTCGGCCAGGAAGTGGCTGAAGCGCGCCGAATCCAGCACGCCCGCCATGCCGACCACCTTGTGGTGCGGCAGGCCGGAAAATTCGCGCAGCGCCCACACCATCGCGTCGAGCGGGTTGGTGATGCAGATCACGAATGCGTCGGGTGCGTGGGCCTTGATGCCCTCGCCCACCGACTTCATCACCTTCAGGTTGATGCCGAGCAGGTCGTCACGGCTCATGCCCGGCTTGCGCGGCACGCCGGCGGTGACGATGATCACGTCCGCGCCGGCAATGTCGGCATAATCGTTGGTGCCGGTGATCTTGGCGTCGAAGCCCTCGACCGGGCCGCATTGCGACAGGTCGAGCGCCTTGCCCTGGGGAATACCCTCGGCGATGTCGAACAGGACGATGTCGCCCAATTCCTTCTTCGCGGCGAGATGCGCCAGCGTACCGCCGATATTGCCCGCGCCGATCAGCGCGATCTTCTTCCGAGCCATGCGACTCCCTTCAAGGTCCAGTGCGCGTAGAAAGCGGTCGCAAGGACGCAACCGCGAAAGCTGCGGGGGCCGCTTAGACCCATGCGGCCGGGGGTTCAACCGGCGAATCGGTGTGTTTTTGTGAACGTTGGCCGGCCGCGCTCATGCGAGCGCCGGCGACCCGCGATGACGCGTGGGGGCGGAGGCCGGATCGCCCTGCCCCTGGCGCGCCGCCGTGCGCTGCCTCCGATGGACGGTATAGATCAAGCGGGACGCGGCCAGCATCAGCGCAATCAGGAACGGCATGCGGTCGATCAAGCTCATGAACGAAATCTGGAACAGCAGCATGACGATCCCCGCCAGCACAAAGGCGCGCAGACGGATCACCTCCGGATCGCGCAGCCCCCTGAACCCGGTCACCAGCCGCGCGAGAACGAGCCCCGCGACCCCCAAGAAGCAGGCCAGTCCGACCAGGCCCGAAATCAGGTAGATGGTGAGATAGGTATTCACCATGTCGACGATGTGCTGACCCTGGGTGATGTCCTGCAGGCGGTCGATCACATCGCTCAATCGCGCACCGAATATCGGGTGCTTGGCCCCCTCCTCCAGACCGCGCGAAAGCAGCAGCTCGCGATAATCATAATATTCGCCGGGCAGTGCCTCGTTCTGCGCGAACATCCCGGACAGGAAACCGCTGTGCTTCGCCAGCAGCATGGCGACACCCCCGATCACCCCGGCCGCGATCACCACGCCGATGGCCCGCCCCCCCTTGCCGCGCGCCAGCATGAACACGCCCACGCCCAGCACCAACCCCACCAGATTGCCGCGCGACTGCGTTGCCAGCAATCCGACGAAGGTCAGGGCCAAGGCGCATTGCCATTGCCAGCGCGTACCGAGCAGCGACCGCGACGACAGCACCGCCACGATCCCGATCAGCAGGAAGCAACCCAGGTTCAGCGGTCCGCTCATCGACACCGCCGCGCGCAACAGATCGCCACGCTTCATGCTGTACGCCGATATGCCGCCCCTCACGGACAATCCGTTGAGGACGGGAGAGTAGAAGGACCAGCCAAGCGTGGCTTCGACCACCGCCAAACCGGCCAGCAGCCCTGCGACAACAGCCACGCAGCCGAACAGCAACCGCGCCTCCTGCGCGGACCGGACATTCTGCCGCAGGAGCACATAAATGAACCCTATCCCCAGCAATTGCCCCAGCCCATTGCGCAGGAACACGGTGGAGGACGAGAAACGGTCCGCGGCAATCCAGAACAACGCGATGAGGATGACGACCAGCGCATCTTCCGGCGCGAAACCGCGAGGCTTGGCCAGCCTGGGCGCGGGGTACATCAGCAGGCTGACCGCCAAGGCCATCGACAGAACGAAGATGACGGAAATGTCCAGCAGGTAGGTCGATCCCGCCTGGATGGGCAGGCTGAGGCTGGGTGCAAGCAGCACCATCATCACGTAGCGGCATACCGCATCGACCCGGTTGCGCACCGTTGCCACGAAGATCACGAACGCGGCGGCATCGAACAGCACCAGCGAGGGCAAGATGAAGCCGCACAGCATGGTCAGGGCGTAGCCCGCGTAGAAGCGCCCCCCGATGTAGCGGCGCAGTTCGTCGCGGGCGCTCCAGTAGATCGCTCCATAAATCGCGCTGAACACGATCATCAGCATCAGGAAGATCTTCACGGCGTCGCTCCGCAACAGGGGACAATAAGCAAATGGGGCCCGGCAGCACCGGAGCACGACCGGCAGGATCGGCTAGGCCGCGCCGTGCCCCTCGGCGAGATAGTCCGCCGACTGCATTTCCATCAATCGGGAAACGGTGCGCTCAAACTCGAATGCGCCGTCGCCAGCCGGATAGAGCGCCTCGGGCGCGGCGGCCGCGGCGGCGATCAGCTTGACCTTGTGTTCGTACAAAGCATCGATCAGCACCTTGAAGCGCGCGGCCTGGTCGCGCAACTCCGGACCCATGACCGGAATGCCGACGAGGATCACCGTGTGGAAGGCGCGCGCGATCGCCAGGTAATCGGCGGCGCCACGCGGCTCCCCACATAACCGCTTGAACGAGAACACCCCGACACCCTTCAAGGCCTTGGGCACGTGCAGGGATCGTCCAGCGACGGTCAGCGCGCAGGAGGGGACATGCGCGCGATCGTCGGGCGGATAGTCGGTCAGGCGGAAAAAGGCCGCGCTGACCGCCGCCGTGGCCGCATCGCCCAGCGGCGCATACCAGGTCGGCGCACCGGCCAGACGTTGCAGGCGATAGTCGGTCGGCCCGTCCAGCGTCATCACGTCCAGCCGCTGCTCGATCAGGTCGATGAAGGGCAGGAACAGCCCGCGATTGATCCCGTCCTTGTAGAGATCGCGCGGTGGCCGGTTGGAGGTGGTGACGATCGTGGTGCCGTGATCCATGATCGCGGTAAACAGGCGGCTCATGATGGCGGCGTCGGCGGTGTTGTTGACCACCATCTCGTCAAACGCCAGCACCCGCGCCTCGGCGGCGATGGCTGCGGCGACTGGCATGACCGGATCGCCCTGCTCCTTGGCCCGCTCCGTGCGCAGGCGGTCATGCATTTCCAGCATGAATTCGTGGAAGTGGACCCGCCGCTTGGGCCGGATGTGGACGCAGTCGTAGAGCAGGTCCATCAGCATGGACTTGCCACGCCCCACCCCGCCCCACAGGTACACGCCACGCACCGGCTCCGGCTTGCGGCGCAGCAGCCGCCACAGCACGGTGCCCCTGCCCGGCTGGTCCTCCAGCTCGTGCGCCAGGCGATCGAGCCGTTCCGCCACCTTGCGCTGGGCGGCGTCCGGCTTCAGCTCGCCGGCCGCAACCAGCCGATCGTAACGGGCAAGGGGGGTGGGCACCGGATCAGCAGGTCACAGGATCAGAGCTGGCGCTCCATCTCCATCTTCTTAACCTCGGCGATCGCCTTGGCCGGCGACAGTCCCTTGGGGCAGACGTTGGCGCAGTTCATGATGGTGTGGCAGCGATACAGGCGGAACGGATCCTCCAGCTCGTCCAGCCGCTCGCCCGTCATCTCGTCGCGGCTGTCGGCGAGCCAGCGATAGGCCTGGAGCAGGATGGCCGGGCCCAGGAACTTGTCGCTGTTCCACCAATAGCTGGGGCAGGAGGTCGAGCAGCAGGCGCACAGGATGCACTCGTAGAGGCCGTCCAGCTTGGCGCGATCCTCCGGCAACTGCAGCCGTTCCTTGGCGGACGGCGCGGGCGACACCGTCTGCAGCCACGGCTTGATGGAGGAATATTGCGCGTAGAAATGCGTGAAGTCGGGCACCAGGTCCTTGATCACGTCCATGTGCGGCAGCGGCGTGATCCGCACCTCGCCCTTCACATCTTCGATCGCGGTGGTGCAGGCGAGGCCGTTGCGCCCATCGATGTTCATCGAGCAGGACCCGCAAATGCCTTCGCGGCAGGAGCGGCGGAAGGTCAGCGTAGAATCCAGCTCGTTCTTGATCTTCAGCAGCGCGTCCAGCACCATCGGGCCGGTCTGGTCCAGGTCCAGCTCGAACCGGTCGTAGCGGGGATTTTCGCCGCTGTCGGGATCGTAGCGGTAGATCTTGAAGGCGCGCTTGCGGCTGGCGTCGGCGGACGCCTTGATATCCTTCCCCTTGCCCGTGATCTTGCTCTTCTTGTCGGGAAAGAAATCCGCCATCGATCAAATACCTCCGCCGCGGCTGATAGGCGCAAGCGTGCAGGTGCGAAAGCCCCAAATGCCTCAAATACCCCGCCCCAGCCTGCCGGGCCATTGCGGGGGCGGCCCACGGCTGCTAGCCGCGCCCCCATGTCAGTCGATGCCGCGCAGGTCCGCAAGATCGCCAGCCTCGCCCGCATCGCCGTCACGGACGGCGAGGTCGAGGCGATGACGGGCGAACTCAACAACATTCTCGACTGGGTCGAACAATTGGCCCAGGTCGATACCACGGGGGTGGAGCCGCTGGCGGCGGTGATCCCCAATCATCTTCGCCTGCGCGAGGACGTGATCGACGATGGCGGCATCCGCGACGCGGTGCTCGCCAACGCCCCCCAGGCTGAACATGGCTTCTTTGCCGTGCCCAAGGTGATCGAATAGTGAGCGACCTGACCGATCTTGGCATTGCGGACATCCGCGACGGTTTCCGCGAAGGCGACTTCACCGCGCGCGAAGTGGCGGAGGCGTTCAACGCCGCCGTCGCCGCCGCCAGGCCGCTGAACGCCTTCATCGTCGAAACGCCGGAACATGCGCTCGCCGCGGCCGATGCCGCCGACCAGGAACGTAGCGAGGGTTCGGCGCGGCCGCTGTCGGGCGTGCCGCTCGGCATCAAGGACCTGTTCTGCACCGACGGCGTCCAGACCACGGCGGCCAGCCACATGCTGGAGGGCTTCGTGCCCACCTATGAATCGACGGTAACGGAACGACTGTTCCTGGCCGGCGCGGGCATGTTGGGCAAACTCAACCTCGACCAGTTCGCGATGGGATCGTCCAACGAGACGAGCTATTTCGGCAACGTCGTTTCTCCGTGGCGGCGCAACGACGGCGGCAATGCCCCGCTCGCCCCCGGCGGGTCGTCGGGCGGCAGTTCGTCGGCGGTGGCGGCGCGGATCGCACCGGGCGCGACCGGCACCGACACCGGCGGATCGATCCGCCAGCCCGCCGCCTTTACCGGCATTTCGGGCATCAAGCCGACCTATGGCCGCTGCTCCCGCTGGGGCACGATCGCCTTCGCCTCCAGCCTGGACCAGGCCGGGGCGATGGCGCGCGACGTGCGCGACTGCGCGATCATGCTGGAAGCGATGAGCGGCTTCGATCCCAGAGACGCCACCAGCCTGGATCTGCCCGTGCCGGCGTGGGAGGAAAACCTGTCCGCCGACCTGCGTGGCAAGACGGTGGGCATCCCCCGCGAATATCGCGTCGACAACATGCCGCGCGAGATCGAGGCCCTGTGGGAACGCGGCATCCAGCTGGTGAAGGATGCCGGCGCCAATGTGGTCGACGTGTCGCTGCCGCATACCAAATACGCGCTGCCGACCTATTACATCATCGCACCGGCTGAGGCGTCCTCCAACCTCGCCCGTTATGACGGCGTGCGCTACGGCCTCCGCGACCTGCCCGATGGCGCCAACCTGCAGGAGATGTATGCCGCGACCCGCGCCGAGGGCTTCGGGCCGGAGGTGAAGCGCCGCATCATGATCGGCACCTATGTGCTGTCGGCCGGCTTCTACGACGCCTATTTCACCCAGGCGCAGAAGGTGCGTTCGCTGATCGTGCGCGACTTCGCACAGGCGTTCGAGACGTGCGACGTGCTGCTGACCCCGACCGCGCCGTCGGCCGCCTTCGCGCTGGGCGAAAAGGCGGACGATCCGCTGGCCATGTACCTGAACGACGTCTTCACCGTGCCGAGTTCGCTTGCCGGCCTGCCCGCCATGTCGGTGCCGGGCGGTCTCGACCAGGCCGGCCTGCCATTGGGCCTGCAGATCATCGGCCGCCCCCTGGACGAACAAGGCGTGCTGAACGCGGCCTTGGCGATCGAGGAACGCGCGGGGTTCAGCGCACGTCCGGGCAAGTGGTGGTGAACATAAGCATCATGCTTCTGTAATCTAGGCTACTAAACTACGTGTAAAACTTTCGGGTTTTAGCTTCAACGGCGTAATGGGCCCCAATATCGGGATGGACCTGGCAATATTCGCATTCTAGTGCCGGCACGACAGGATGGAGGCATGCCGTCGTGCCAGTGGCATGAAGAGGGTGTGATGATGCCGATATTGGATCTGGTCGAAACCGACGGTTTCCTGCATTTCAATCGCGATCAATGTGTCGCCGCCGGGAAGGCGCGCGCGGAGGCCTATCAGTCCGCGCAGCCGTTTCCGCACATCGTCATGGACGATTTCGTGTCGTCGGATCGGTTGCGGGAGATCGTTGACACCTTTCCAGATCGGGAAGGCCGCAATTATTTCGACCGCGCGCAGGAACGACTGAAATATCAGTTCGACCCCAATACGGTGCAGAGTCGCCAGGTCCGCAACCTGCTGGCTGAACTTAATGGCGAACCGTTTCTGGCGTTCCTGAGCGAGATGACGGGGATTGAGGGGCTGATTTCCGACCCGTATTACGCCGGCGGCGGCCTGCACGAGACCTTGTCGGGCGGGCACCTCAGCATCCATGCCGACTTCAACATGCATAGCCGGATGAATGTGGAGCGGCGGCTCAACCTGCTCATCTACCTCAACGACGACTGGCCGGAGTCCTATGGCGGCCGGCTCGAACTGTGGGACAAGAAGATGCGCGCCGCGGCGACGTCGATCCTACCGGTGATGGGACGTGCCGTGGTGTTCAACACCACGTTGCAGAGCTTCCACGGTCAGCCCTCGCCGCTCACCTGCCCGCCGGATCGCTCACGCAGGTCGATCGCTACCTATTACTACACCGCGCTGCCGGCGCAGGTGGCCCCGCCCAAGCGGACCACCACCTTCCAGACGCGCCCCGGGACCGGGGACCGGACGGACTGGAAGATCAAATACCACCATTTCGTGCAGGACTGGGTCCCGCCCCGCCTGCAGAAACATGCGCGCCGGCTGATGGGCTAATCGGAAGCACCGGCCGGGCAAGAGGATGCTGCATTAGTTGCAAAGAGCAACTGCTACCCCCTTGCCCAGCGTATTGCCCGCCTGGCGCTGAAGCAGGCGCAGGGTCAGTGCGTCCGAAGCCGGACATTCGGCTTCGGAACGGTAACGATGCTATTCGGCGAGACATCTTGCGCCAGCACCACATTGGCGCCGATCACGCTCCCGGCACCGACGACGACCGGCCCGACGATCACGGATCCGGCATTGATCTGGCAATTGGGGCCGATCACCGGCTTCATCCAGCGCGGATCGCCATGGCGGCGGACGCCCATGGTCGTGTTCTGGCGGATATGGACGTCGTCGCCGATCGCCAGCGCGCCCAGTTGCATCCCGCCCTGGTGCCAGAGGCGGACGCGCCGGCCGACCTGCGTCGTATATTTCAGGTCGATGCCGCACAGCCACTGCACGATCTTCGCGCCCATCCGGTACAGGAGCGAGCAGGCGCCACGGAGCAGGCGGTTGCGGATGCCCATGCGCCAATTTCCGAAGCGATGCACGGCGATAGCCCACAAACCCTGCGCGAACAGGTCGCGCTCATGCGTGTCATAATCCTCGCGCAGCAGCTGACGCAGGGTCATGCCGGGCGGGTTGAGGTTGAGGCGGCCGAGCATCCGGTCGCTGTCCGGCTGCACCGCCGGATCCGGCGACGGATGGACCATGATCGCCTCCATCACCGCGCGCCCCTGGCTTTCGGCAATGAGAAGCCGTGTGCTATCATGTCGCGCCACAGGAACGGCGCATCCAGGATCTGCTTGCCGCGTGCTGTGCGATGGGCGCGATACACCAGATCCCCGGTCAGGAAGAGCATGTTGGCCAACACCGCCTGGCCCTTGCCGTAGCGATCATGGAAGAATTTGTAGCGGGATTCGTACCAGTAAGCGGGCACGCGCTTCAGCTTTTCATCGGAGCGGACGCCCGTCGACTGGCCGGCGAGGTGGACGACGCGGCTGTCCGCCACATGCCAGATTTCGTAGCCGGCGGCGCGCACGCGGGCCATCAGGTCCACCTCCTCGAAATACAGGAAATAGCGTGCGTCCATCAGCCCGACCACGTCCAGCACCGGCCGCGGCATCATGAAGCTGGCGCCCGTGACCCAATCGACTTGCCCGGTCTCCTCCAGATTCTCGATCTTGACCGAGGCGCTCGGCACCAGCCTGTCCGCCACCCCCAGGCGCGCGCCGCCGAAGAATTCCCGCCACGGCGCGGGGAAGCGGAAGCCGTAGGCGCGCGGGCTGCCGTCGGGATTTTCGAGGCGGCTACCGGCCACGCCTGCTTTGGGATGCTCCCGCAGCGTCGTCAGCAACGCCTGGATCGCTCCCGCCCGGACATAGGTGTCGGGATTGAGGAAATAGACATAGTCGATGCCGGGGTCGCCCAGCACATGCTGTTCGAGGATGTGATTGTTGCCATAGGCGAAGCCGCCATTCACGCCGATGTCGAAGCAGGTGCAGAAATCGAGGCCGGCCTCCGCGATATAGTCGCGGATGATCCCGGTCGATCCGTCGCCTGAATCCGCATCGCCGACATAGACCTTGAGCGTCAGTCCGGGCGCACGCTCACGCGCAACGGAGGCCAGGCATTCCTTGACCAGCCCGGGCGTCCGGTAATTGACGATGACGATCGCAATGTTGGTCACTGGCGGACCCCCTCTGGCTGGTAGGCGGGATGCACGGCCACGAACGGCGCCTTCATGCCTGCGATCACCTCCGTTGACGCCGCCGCGTGCGGTCGGCGCTCACTTGCCCGCACCGCAGCGGATTGACAATGGCTCCGCCCCTACCCATCGCAATCGGCATGAGCGAACCCTATCATATCGAAGGGGCCACCGGCCCGTGGGAGGTCGTGATCGGGCTTGAGGTCCATGCCCAGGTCACGTCCGCGGCGAAATTGTTTTCCGGCGCGGCGACCGCCTTCGGGGCCGAGCCCAACAGCCAGGTCAGCCTGGTCGACGCGGCCATGCCCGGAATGCTGCCCGTGCCGAACAGGGAATGCATCCGCCAGGCGGTGCGCACCGGCATGGCGATCGGCGCGGAGATCAACCGCTGGTCGCGGTTCGACCGCAAGAATTATTTCTACGCCGACCTGCCGCAGGGTTACCAGATCAGCCAGCTCTACCATCCGCTGGTGGGCGAAGGCGCGATCGAGATCACGCTGGACGAGAAGGATCCGGACTCCGAGGTGAAGACCATCGGGATCGAGCGTATCCATGTCGAGCAGGATGCCGGCAAGCTGATGCACGATCAGCATCCGACGCGGTCCTATATCGACCTCAATCGGTCGGGCGTGGCGCTGATGGAGATCGTCAGCCGGCCCGACATGCGCTCCCCCGCCGAGGCCGGTGCCTATCTGCGCAAGCTGCGCGCGATCCTGCGCTATGTCGGTTCGTGCGACGGCAATATGGAGCAGGGTTCGATGCGGGCCGACGTCAACGTCTCCGTCCGCAAGGCAGGCGCGCCGTTCGGCACCCGCACCGAGACCAAGAACGTGAACTCGGTACGCTTCGTCATGGCGACCATCGAGGGCGAGGCCCGCCGCCAGGTCGACGTGCTGGAAGCGGGCGGCACGATCGTGCAGGAAACGCGCCTCTACGATCCCGACCGCAACGAGACGCGGTCGATGCGCTCCAAGGAGGATGCGCACGATTATCGCTACTTCCCCGATCCGGACCTGCTGCCGCTGGAGCTGGAGGAGGCATTCCTGGAGGAGTGCCGCGCCAGCCTGCCCGAGCTGCCCGACGCCAAGCGCCACCGTTACGAGCGCGAGCTGGGCATTTCGGCCTACAATGCGGGCGTGATCACCTCCGACGTGGAAACCGCGCGCTGGTTCGAGACGGTGCTGGCGGAAGGGGCAAAACCGGCGGCGGCGGCCAATTGGCTGACGTCCGAACTGTTCGGCGCGCTCAACCGACTGGGCAAGGACATCGGCGACTCGCCGGTCAGCGCGGCGCAGGCGGCGCAGCTGCTGGGCCTGGTCGCTGATGGTACCCTGTCGGGCAGCCTGTCCAAGCAGGTGTTCGAGATCATGCTGGAGACCGGCCAGGATCCCGCTGCCATCGTGGAGGAACGCGGGCTGAAGCAGACCAGCGACACCGGCGCGATCGAGGCGGAGATCGCCAAGGTGATGGCCGCCAACGCCGACAAGGTCGCCGATTATCGTGGCGGCAAGGACAAATTGTTCGGCTTCTTCGTGGGTCAGACGATGAAGGCGATGGCCGGCAAAGCCAATCCGGCGGTGGTCAACGAACTGCTGAAAAAGGCGCTGGACGCCTGAAGCCAGGGCCGGCCAGCGTCACGCTGCCCGGCCCGGTCTTTATCCCGTCAGGATATCAGCGTTCGAACGACTGATCCTGCACCCGGTTCTCGCCGCCGGTGCCCGCAGTGCCCTGGAACTCGCCGGGGCTGTCCTCGATATTCTCGCGGTCGGGCTGCTCGGCGGGCGACACCTGCTCGGGGGCGTCGGGCGACCCAGCCGGGGGCGAATCAGGAATAGCGTCGGGGTAGATGGCCATGGTCTCTCTCCGTCCTGGTTTGAGGTTTCACAACGAGCGGTCGTGCCGGAAGGCTCCACCAAACCTTGCCCTTCGCCGCGCGCTGCTATAAGCGCCCGCTTTCCGAGCAGCGTCCCGCGGGCGTGGCGGAACTGGTAGACGCGCTGGATTTAGGTTCCAGTATCGTAAGATGTGGGGGTTCGAGTCCCTTCGCCCGCACCAGCCGCTGCTTTCGAGAAGGGCCAAACCCAAGCCGAGGGCTTCGAGTAGATCCATGCAGACCGTTGAGACGTTGAACGAGGGCCTGAAGCGCGCCTACACCCTCACCATCCCGGCCGGCGACATCGCCGCCAAGGTCGATGCCGAGGTCCAGAAGGCCGCGCCGCAGATCCGGATGCCCGGCTTCCGTCCCGGCAAGGTGCCCGCCAACCTCATCAAGAAGATGCATGGCCCGGCGCTGGAGCGCGACGCGCTGAACACCGCCGTGCAGGAAAGCATCCAGGCGCTGCTGAGCGAGAAGCAGCTGCGCCCCGCCATGCAGCCGCAGGTCGAGCTGCAGGAAGATTATACGGCCGGCAACGACGTCGCCATCGACGTCTCGCTGGAAGTGCTGCCGCAGGTGCCCGCGCCCGCGATCGACAGCCTGACGCTGGAGCGCCTGACGGTCGAGGCACCGGCCGAGGACGTCGACCAGCAGGTCGAACGCTTCGCCGCCCAGCAGAAGAGCTTCGAGCCCGCGCAGGACGGCCACCCCGCCGTCGAGGGCGACCAGGTGGTGATCGATTTCGTCGGCAAGACCGAGGACGGCGTGGCCTTCCCCGGCGGCACCGGCGAGGACATGTCGGTCGAACTGGGTTCGGGCCGCCTGATTCCGGGCTTCGAGGACCAGTTGGAAGGCGCCAAGGTCGGCGAGGAGCGCACGCTCAACGTCACCTTCCCCGCCGACTATGGCGAGAAGAGCCTGGCCGGCAAGCCAGCTACGTTCGACATCACGGTCAAGTCGGTGAACGTGCCCAAGGACACGGTGATCGACGACGAGTTCGCCAAGACGCTCGGCCTTGAAAGCCTGGACAAGCTGAAGGAGCTGTTCAAGGGCCAGATCGAGCAGGAGCTGAACGGCCTGACCCGCACCCACATGAAGCGCAAGCTGCTCGATCAGCTGGCGCAGGGCCACGATTTCGAAGTGCCGCCATCGATGGTCGAGGCCGAGTTCGACCAGATCTGGCGCCAGCTGGAGCATGAGGCGACGCACGAGGCCGATCCGGAAGCCGCCAAGGCCGACCTGGAGAAGGATCGCGCGGAATATCGCGGCATCGCCGAGCGCCGCGTGCGCCTGGGCCTGCTCCTGTCCGAGATCGGACAGCAGAACGGCGTCACGGTCAGCCCGCAGGAAATGCAGCGGCTGGCGATGCAGGCCGCGCAGCAATATGCGCCCAAGGATCGCGAGCGGTTCATGGAATATATCCAGCAGGATGCGGTCGCCGCCGCCCAGCTGCGCGCGCCGCTCTACGAAGACAAGGTCGTCGACTTCCTGTTCGACAAGGCCACCATCACCGATCGTGCCGTGACCCGCGAGGAGCTGGAAGCGGCGATCGAGGCCGAGGATGACGGCGGCCCCAAGCCGCACGTCCATGGCCCGGACTGCAACCATGACCACGATCACGACCATGACCATGCGCACGGCCATGACCACGATCACGCGGCCGAAGCCGATCTGGCCAAGCCGAAGAAGGCCGCCGCCAAGAAGGCCGCTCCGGCGATCGAGGGCGACGCAGCCGAGGTGAGCGAGGCGGACGACGCGGCCAAAAAGCCTGCCGCCAAGCGTGCCAAGAAGGCCGTCGCCGCTGACGGTGAGGAAATCGCGATCGAGGGCGAGGCAGCCCCCAAGAAGCGCGCGACCAAGAAGAAGACCGAAGCCGAAGGCTGAGGCCGGCCGGATCGGGGCGACCGGGTGCAACGCCGTCGTTCCGATCGTCTTATGATACAGAAGGCGGCGTCCGGCAGGTCCGGTCGCCGCCTTTTTTCATGTTCCGCAACCTGTCCGACGCGCCCGCCACCGGAAACAGGATAAAGGCCCCCGCCCCCCCTCGCCCCGACGAACCGTTCGGGAGTTGAGCTATGTTGCGGCAGGTGCGATGGTGGACGTCCCGGCCGCTTTCCCCTGCGTGTTGCGCTGCAATAGCGTTGTTGGCTAAGCGCCTTGCCGGCGATCCAGATACATCCAAGCCGAAGGACATGGCGAATGCTCGGTGAGGTGATTGAACGGATCGCGGCAGCACGACCCGACGCCACCGCCGCTATCGACGATCGGGGCGTGACGCTGTCCTACGCGGATCTGATCGCGGCCTCCGACGACATGCTGCGCGATATCGGTCCCGAGCGGCAGCTGATCCTGCTGGAAGGGCAGAATAGCTGCGCCTGGCTGGTGGCCTATGTCGCGGGCCTGCGCGGCGGCCACCCCATGTTGATCGCGCCCGGCGGCAATCCGGACGCGCTCGGGCGATTGCAGGACAGCTTCCGGCCGTCGCTGCGCCTGACCGCCGATCGTGGGTTCCAGGTCGAGCACCTGTCCGAACGGCCGCCCGAACTGCACCCCGATCTGGCGTTGATGCTGTCCACCTCCGGATCGACCGGCAGCGCCAAGTGCGTTCGGCTGTCGGCGGCGAGTCTCCATGCCAATGCGGCCTCGATCGGGGCGTATCTGGCGCTCGGGCCGGACGAGCGCGGCGTGGTCAGCCTGCCGACGCATTATTCCTATGGGCTGTCGATCGTGAACAGCCATTTGCATGCGGGCGCGACCCTGTTGCTGACCGGCGAGTCGGTGGTGGCGGACGATTTCTGGACCTTCTGCGCGCGGCATGGCGCGACCAGCTTCGCCGGCGTGCCGCACAGCTACGACCTGCTGGCCCGCGTCGAGCTGCCCTCGCGCGCGCCGGCCAGCTTGCGCTATTTCACCCAGGCGGGCGGTCGGCTGCCCGAAGCCCAGATGCGCCAGTTCGCGACGCTGGCGGAGCGGCATGGCTGGCGTTTCTTCGTCATGTACGGCCAGACCGAGGCGACCGCGCGGATGGCCTATGTTCCGCCCGCCGACGCGCTGCGCAAGGCCGGCACGATCGGCATCGCCATTCCCGGCGGTGCGCTCTCCCTGCGCGACGAGGATGGCGCGGCGATCGAGGCGGTCGAGCAGGTGGGGGAGCTGGTCTATGCCGGCCCCAACGTGATGATGGGCTATGCGACGTCGCCTGACCATTTGCGCGACGCGGGGCAGCCGCCGGTGCTGGCGACCGGCGACCTGGCGGTGCGTGACACGGACGGCTTCTTTCGGATCGTCGGTCGGCTCAGCCGCTTCATCAAGATCTTCGGCAATCGCATCGGCCTGGACGATGTGGAACGGCTGCTGGCGGATGCCGGCCATCCCGCGATCGCCACAGGGATCGACGACCAGTTGCTGGTGGCCACGCGCGATGCCAGCGCGGTGCCGGCCATTGCCGCCATGCTGCGGCGGGACCTCAAGCTGCCCGACGCCTACTTCACCGTGCGGGTGGTGGAGGATTATCCGCTGCTGGCGTCCGGCAAGATTGACTATGCCGGCCTTAAAGCCTCCATCCCCGCCAGGGCCGACGCCGCGCCCGCTACGGCCCGGCGCGATCCGGCGGCGGTCGGGGCCGCCTTCATCGCCGCTTTTGGCGATCGGGGGCATGAGGAGACGGCGAGCTTCGCGTCGCTCGGCGGGGATTCGCTCAACTATGTGTCGGTCGCGCTGGCGCTGGAAGGCGTCCTCGGCGACCTGCCCGACGACTGGCCGGCCTTGTCGATCGGGCAACTGACTGCGCTGGCCGAGGAGCGGGCGGACGGGGAGCTTCCCGCCGCGCGTACGGCCATGCCGCGCAACCTGGAGACGCTGCGCGCGATCGCCTGTCTGCTGGTGGTGGTCTACCATGTGGTGGGCCTGGATTCGACGTCGGGCCTGCGCCTGCCGGACGGGTCGATCTGGTTGCGGCTGGTCGACAGCCTGGACTTCATCCGCATGCCGCTGTTCACCGCCATGGCGGGCTTCCTCTATGCCGCGATGCCGGCCCCCGGCGAGGGGCTCGGCCCGTTTCTGCGGCGCAAGGTGGCCCTGCTCGCCGCACCCTTGCTGTTCGTCACCCTGGTCAACTGGCTCGGGCGGAGCGCAGCCTATGGCGTGCGGGACGACCTGATATGGGGATTGCTGCACGGCTATCTCCACCTGTGGTTCGTCTACGCGCTGATGGTCCTGTTCGTGATCGTGGGCGTGCTGGATTGCTATGTAAGCATGGCGTGGCGTTTCTGGGCGGTGGTGTTCCTGCTCACGCCGTTCGCCGCCATGACGCTGCCCTTCGTCTATCTGTTCAGCATTTCGGAGGCGCTGCACCTGCTGCCCTTCTTTGTGCTCGGCATGCTGCTGCATCGCCGGCCGCAGCTCATGTCGTCCCGGCCGCTGCTGACTTTGGCCGGAGCCGGCGCGGTGGTCCTGCTCGCGCTCCAGCAGCTGGTGCTGTCCGGCCTGATGGCGCAGCATTGGCTGCTGCCGATGGGAATTGCGGGCGGGTGCGCGATCGTGCTGCTGGCGCTGCATTTCTTCCCCCGTCTGATCGCGCTGGAGGTGCTGGGGGCTTATTCCTTCACCATCTATCTGTGGCACCCGATGGGCAATGCCGCGGTGCGCCAGGCGCTGCGCATCGCGGGCGTCGAGCAGCGGCCGGTGCTGTTCCTGCTGGGGCTGGCGGGCGGCATGCTGCTGCCGGTGATGCTCCACACCATCATGACGCGCGCGCCGCGCTGGATCAGCCTGCCCGTGATCGGCCGGTGACCCCGTCCGCGCGGGGCTTGAACTCCCTTGCGCAAGCGACGATCTTGCAGCCACCAAAGCAGACCAAGCCACCAAGGATCCCATCCCACATGACCGACCACGCCGACATCACCGCGGGCCTCGTTCCGATCGTCATCGAGCAGAGCAACCGCGGCGAGCGCAGCTTCGACATCTACAGCCGCCTGCTGCGCGAGCGGATCGTGTTCGTGACCGGTCAGGTCGAGGATCACATGGCCTCGCTGATCACCGCCCAATTGCTCTTCCTGGAGTCCGAGAACCCCAAGAAGGACATCTTCATGTACATCAACAGCCCGGGCGGCGTGGTGACGGCGGGCCTCGCGATCCACGACACGATGCAATATATCCGCCCGCGCGTGGGCACCGTGTGCATCGGCCAGGCCGCCTCCATGGGCAGCTTCCTGCTGGCCGCCGGCGAGCCCGGGATGCGCGTGGCGCTGACCAACAGCCGGATCATGATCCATCAGCCGTCGGGCGGGGCCCAGGGCATGGCCGCCGACATCGAGATCCAGGCGCGCGAAATCCTGCGCATGCGCCACCGCCTGAACTCGCTGTACGCGAAGTATACCGGCCAGCCGATCGAGGAGATCGAGCGGGCGATGGACCGCGACAAGTTCCTGGAAGCCGACGAAGCCAAGGCCTACGGCCTGATCGACGAAGTGTTCGACAAGCGCCCCGCCCCGTCGGATGAGGCGGCTTCGGCTTAAGTACTGGATACTGTACCGGATTTCTTCGAAAATCGCCGCCATCTCGCCTTGTGGCATGGCGGCGCATTTTACTGACCTACCCGACTTAACAATTCCCAAGTAGCACAGCAGCAACACAGTCAGCTTTGGGCTGATGCGTGGCACCGATGTTGGATGGGTGGGCTGGCAAGCGCATACCCGTTTTTGCAGCTCCCTGCTATTTGCTCTGTTTGGTCTATAGACAGACCAGACCGCCAAGCGCTAAGAAGCGAATATTGGTAGGCGCACGCAGCATAGAAGTCACCGGATGCATGGGATGCGGATTGCACCTTAGATGCGGTGAGGCGCCTACTCTGTAAAGCGTGACAATCTAGAATTGGGGGGGAAATCCGATTCTTGCTACTCATCGCGCACGCCCGGAAAACGATATTCGTTTTCAAGCTGACAACCAGGCAGCACCCGTCTCCCGATTAATAGGATTGGACGCATTGCGTGCCATCCTTCTGAGCTATGGCATCTTCGTCCATACTGCCAACGTCAAGATTGAACCCCTGTTTTTCTTCATAGAAGGAAGCTCGGGTCTTTTCCGGATGAACACCTTCTTCTTTCTATCCGGATTACTGGCGGCGTTGACAATCGGGCGAGCAACGCCGGCCTCGTGGCTTCAAAAACGCGTGATCGCGTTGAGCGTACCTCTCCTGTTCGGGTTGCTGATACTCAATCCTCTTTTCTTCTTGCTACACAGTCATGTTCCTAAAGTTGGATTCATGGTGGGCTTTGTAGAGCGCAATCGGCTTGTATGGCACCTTCACTTGTGGTTCCTGTTTCCGCTGCTCGCCTTTACAATGACCACCTTTGCAATCCGGGACTTGCAAGTAAGAAAGGGGCGCAGCATAGCGATCAGAAACGATAATCTCATCCCTGACGCGCCACATATCAGATTGGCAGTGCTTGCCGCCCTGCTTGCCTTTCCGGCACTCCGCTACTTGGCGATGTGGGTGGTTTATCACATACCATTCAGGTCAGCAGGACTAGGCCATTTTTCCTTCATCATATCCATGACATTTGGCACCCTACCATTCTACCTTCTGGGTTACCTACTTCCAAACCACCGGTTTCTTCAGGCCATGTTTTCATCGCCTATATACTGGCTGGTAGGCCTGCTGAGCATTCCTCTGCTCCTAGCCAGGATCGGCGTTGTGGCACTCGACCCCAAGACCCATGACATTGTAAACAGCGTTGGATCCACCGCTTTTTCACTGGCGTTCATTGTAATTACTACGCCAGTTTTTCTGAAAATAACGTCCATCCATCCGTTTCTTACCAGTCTCAGCAAATCCTCTTACACTATTTACATCGTACATTTTTTGCTCGTTTCTATGTTTTTGTACGCCTATTCCTGGGCAGGGCTATCAATTTATCCTGCCGCAGCCGCGACAGTCATTTCGGTGTTTATAGTAGCCCTGACAATTCATTCCCAGCTTGTGGAACGCCACCGATGGGCGCGCTTCTTGCTCAACGGCAAAATGACTTAGGGCCCGGACAGGTTGCCTGCTCGCCACCTTAGCGGCAAAGCTGGAACGAACCGGGTCCGATCGCATCGATATGATTCCGGGAGGGCTGAATGATGCGGCATGGCTTGAAGCACCGCTTGTTTACCGCGCGCTGATACACACATAGGGTGTCCATGCCCGAGATGGCCGTGCAGGGTTGCTACGGCCATGCAAAGAGTGGCATCTTTCGAGTCGGCCATCGGCCTTGAGGTGAGTGAATGACGAAGCTTAGCGGCGGCGATTCCAAGAGTACCCTGTATTGCTCCTTCTGCGGGAAGTCGCAGCATGAGGTGCGCAAGCTCATCGCCGGGCCGACGGTGTTCATCTGCGACGAGTGCGTGGAGCTGTGCAACGACATCATCCGCGAGGAGACGAAGGCCGCCTTTGTCAGTCGCAAGGATGGGGGCGTGCCGACGCCGTCCGACATCAAGCAGCATCTGGACGATTATGTGATCGGCCAGAGCCAGGCGAAGCGCGTCCTGTCCGTCGCGGTCCACAACCATTACAAGCGCCTGAACCATGGCGCCAAGGGTGCGGACGTCGAGCTTGCCAAGTCCAACATCCTGCTGGTCGGCCCCACCGGCTGCGGCAAGACCCTGCTGGCCCAGACGCTGGCCAAGACGTTCGACGTGCCCTTCACCATGGCCGATGCGACCACGCTGACCGAAGCCGGCTATGTCGGCGAGGATGTGGAGAACATCATCCTGAAGCTGCTGCAGGCGAGCGACTACAATGTCGAGCGGGCGCAGCGCGGGATCGTCTATATCGACGAGATCGACAAGATCAGCCGCAAGGCGGACAACCCCTCCATCACCCGCGACGTGTCGGGCGAAGGCGTGCAGCAGGCCCTGCTGAAGCTGATGGAAGGCACCACCGCCAGCGTGCCGCCGCAGGGCGGGCGCAAGCATCCGCAGCAGGAATTCCTGCAGGTGGACACGACCAACATCCTGTTCATCTGCGGCGGCGCGTTCGCCGGGCTGGAGAAGATCATCGGCGACCGCCTGCAGGGCAAGTCGATCGGCTTCGGCGCGTTCGTGGCCGCCCCGGAAGAGCGCCGCACCGGCGAGGTGCTGCGCCAGTGCGAGCCGGAGGATCTGCTGAAGTTCGGCCTGATCCCCGAATTCGTCGGCCGCCTGCCGGTGATCGCGACGCTGGAGGACCTGGACGAAGCGGCGCTGGTCAAGATCCTGGCCGAGCCGAAGAACGCGCTGGTCAAGCAATATCAGAAATTGTTCGAGATGGAGGGGGTCAACCTTTCCTTCACGGACGAGGCGCTGGGCGCGGTCGCCAAGAAGGCGATCGTCCGCAAGACCGGCGCGCGCGGGCTGCGGTCGATCCTGGAAGGGATGCTGCTCGACACGATGTTCGACCTGCCGTCGATGGACGGCGTGGACGAGATCGTGATCGACAAGGACGTGGTGGAAGGCCGCAAGGAACCGGTCCGCGTCTTCGCCAAGAAGGCCAAGGAAAAGGCGGGCGGCGACGCGGCCTGAGGCTGGCGTTTCGACCGATCGGATGGCGGGTGTCCCGGCGATGGCCGGGGCACCCGTTTTTCTTTGGGGCGGACGCGCCCGGACGGTACGGGGCGGTGGCGCCGTGGGTGACGGGTTGGCCTCATCGTGCGTCCGTTCTCGCCGCATGAGGCTTGGGGCATTTGCAGTCGGGACAGAGCTGTCGGCGCCACCTCATCAAGACGGAAGCTGTGCCCGCACGCAGGCGAGAGCTTGGGAAGCGGAGGGGTACCGCCTGATCCCATGTGCTCCCGCCTGCGCGGGAGCACACCTAGTGACGTTTGCGGGGTGGATGCCCGGTCGTGGGCTGGGCCGCGCCTGTGTGACGGATGCATGGCGCAAGGCGCTTGCGGATGGCCTGCGTGAGCCGCCGGGTGCGAGGATTTGGCGGGCGACTTGCCCCCTCCCCTTCCGCCTATCACGATCAAGCGGGCCGCATCGCGGAAGGGCTGAAAGGCGCGGACGTGGGCGCTATATGATGGCATGGCTTATGATCCCACCGTCATCTGCGGCACCGCGCGCACGCCGATGGGCGGCTTCCAAGGCGCTTTGTCCTCGCTGTCCGGCACCAAACTGGGCGCGGCGGCGGTGAAGGGGGCGGTGGCGCGGGCGGGGGTGTCGCCCGGCCGGATCGAGCGCATCTATATGGGGTGCGTGCTGGCGGCCGGACTGGGCCAGGCGCCGGCGCGCCAGGCGGCGCTCGGCGCGGGGCTGCCGCGATCGGTGGAGGCGACCACGGTCAACAAGATGTGCGGATCGGGGATGCAGGCCGTCATCATGGGCGATGAGGCGATCCGCGCCGGCGCGGTCGGCACGGTGCTGGCCGGCGGGATGGAGAGCATGTCCAACGCGCCCTTTCTGCTGCCCAAGCATCGTGCCGGCGCCCGGATCGGCCATGATCGCGTGGTCGATTCGATGATGATGGACGGGCTGGAGGATGCCTACCAACCCGGCAAGGCAATGGGCGCATTCGCGGAGGACTCCGCCCGCAGCTACGGCTTGACCCGCGCGGCGCAGGATGCGTTCGCGATCGAGAGCCTGGCCCGGGTAACGCACGCGGTCGAGAATGGAGCCTTCGCCGACGAGATCGTGCCGGTGACGGTGAGGACGCGCGGCGGCGACGTGGCGGTCGATACGGACGAGCAACCCGGCAAGGCGCGGCCGGACAGGATCGCGACGCTGAAGCCCGCCTTCGCAACCGACGGCACGATCACCGCCGCCAACGCATCCTCGATTTCCGACGGAGCCGCCGCCCTGCTGCTGGCGCGCGAAAGCCTGGCACGGGACCAGCGCTGGCCGATCGAGGCGCGGATCGTCGCTACCGCCGCCCATGCGCAGGATCCTGCCCAGTTCACCACCGCGCCCGTTCCGGCCATCGCCAAGGTGCTGGAAAAAGCGGGCTGGACCGTGGCGAATGTGGACCTGTTCGAGATCAACGAGGCTTTTGCCTGCGTGACCATGATCGCGATGCAGGAGCTGGAGCTGCCGCACGATCGGGTCAACGTGCATGGCGGGGCGACCGCCCTCGGTCACCCCATCGGTGCATCGGGGGCGCGCATCATCGTGACCTTGCTGGCGGCCCTGAAAGCGCGCGGGCTGAAGCGCGGGGTGGCCGCCTTGTGCATCGGCGGTGGCGAGGCGACGGCCATCGCCGTGGAGCGCCCGTGACATGCACCTGACCCATGATCCCGCGACCGGGGCCGCCCCGACCATCGGCTTCGACCAATTCCTGGCGGTCGATATTCGCATCGGCACGATCGTGGCGGCCGAGCCCTTCCCCGAAGCGCGCAAGCCGTCGCTGAAGCTGACCATCGATTTCGGCCCCGCCATCGGCACCAAGCGATCGAGCGCGCAGATCACCCGCCATTACGCGGCCGACAGCCTGGTCGGGCGGCAGGTGGCGGCGGTGGTGAACCTGCCCCCACGCCAGATCGGCCCGTTCCTGTCGGAGGTGCTGACCCTCGGCTTCCCCGATGACGCGGGCGAGGTGGTGCTGTTCGCCCCGAACAGGCCGACGCCCGAGGGCGCACGCCTGTTCTGACCCGAGCGGCCAAGGCCGAAGGGTCTGTTGCGGCGGACGGCCAGGGGCTATGTGCGCGGACGCAAGACGGGGAGTGAGCGGGGATGAAGATGATTGCGGCGATCGTGAGCGGCCTGCTGGTCGCGGCCATGCCCGCCATGGCGGCGGAGAAGGACGGCGCGACGCGGGTGCTGGCGCCATTGGTCGCCTGCCGACCGATCAGCGACGCCTCCGCGCGCGCGGCCTGCTACGACCGGGCGCTTGATGGGCTGCGTGGCGCCGTGTCCGCCAAGCAGGTGACGATCCTCGACCGCGAGCAGGTACAGGTCAACCGCAAGGCCATGTTCGGCTATTCCGGACAGGAGCCGCCCGCGCCCAAGGCAAGCAGGAAGGCGCCGGCTCAGGTGACAGCGAAGGGGCCCACCCCCGCGCCCGAGCCGGTCAACGAAATTTCCTCCACGATCGTGTCGGCCACGCCCTATGCGGTCGATCGTTGGACGATCCGCATCGCCGGCGGCGCGGTGTGGCGCACCACGGAAGCGGGCATGGCGGTGGCGCCGCGCGCGGGAACCCCGGTCCACATCAAGCGGGCGCTGATGGGCAGCTACATGCTGCGGATCGGTGATGCCCGTGCGCTGCGCGCGATGCGGGTTGGCTGATGCGTACGGTCGAAGGCGGCTGCCATTGCGGGCTGGTGCGGTTCGAGGCGGATGTGCCGGACGGGCCGGTGACGATCGACGAATGCGATTGTTCGATCTGTTCGATGACGGGGTATCAGCATCTGATCGTACCCGCCGCCAACTTCCGCCTGGTCGAGGGGCGGCGTGACACCACCAGCTATCGTTTCGGCACGGGCACGGCGCAGCACATCTTTTGCACGCAGTGCGGGATCAAGAGCTTCTACCGCCCCCGATCCCATCCCGATTCGTATAGCGTGAATTTGCGCTGCCTGGACCAAGGGCATGGACTGGATACGGTGATGCGTCCGTTCGACGGCCGCAACCATCCCGGCGTCGTCGGCTGATCGCCGGCACCTGATGGTTCCGCTGCACCGCACTATGACGTGCAGCGGAAATGGAGCAGCAACGTCGGGACGCAAACGGTCGGCATACGGCAACATTGCTGCCAATTAGTGTTTCCCGCCCATGATCGGCGTTGACCCATGCTGCGCCGCATCCAAATCCCGCGCTTCAGCCGGCGGGAGCATGGAATGCTGCATTATTATCTGGCCACGCGCGACGAGCCGTTGAGCTGGGCCGATGTGGAGGCGCTGCCTTTCTACATCTTTGCCGCGATCATCGTCGCCGGCTTGGTGCGCGTCTGGCTGGGCATCGATTCCGAGCTGGAATCCGCCTTGTTCAAATCCGTCCTGATCCTGATGATGCTGGGCCTGCGCTACCTGCTGTTCGATTATGAGCAGGAGGCCGCCGACCAGCAGAGCCCCGCCGCATGATCGTCGGCCCCGCGCCGCGCATCCGGCAGACGCTCTATTCGGCCTGGCGCATCCTGGCGGTGCTGTTCGTGTGGGACCTGGCGGTCACCGTGTTCTACTTCGTGGTGCCGTTCAAGGCGCCGGCCTTGCCCATCACCCTGCTGGGCACCGCCGTTGCCTTGTTTATCGGCTTTCGCGACACGTCCGCCTACCAACGCTGGTGGGAAGGGCGGATATTGTGGGGCGCGATGATCAACGCATCACGCAGCCTGACGCGCGGCGTGATCGCCTTTTTGCCCGACGACCATGCCGGCGCCCTGTCGATCAAGCGGATCTTGGTGCTGCGCCAGATCGCCTATGTGCAGGCATTGCGGCGCCAGTTGCGGCGGGAGGATCCCGCCCCGGAAATCCACCGCTTATTGGGTGAGGAAGGCGGACGCGACGCACTGGCGCGGGCCAATCCCGCCAATGCCCTTCTGGAGGGCAATGCCCGGCTGATCGCCACCGTCTGCCGCGAAGGGCTGATCGATACGATCCAGCAGACGCAGTTGGAAGCGGTGCTGGTCGATGTTGCCAATGCGCAGGGCGGCATGGAGCGGCTGAAGAACACGCCCCTGCCTGCCCAATATCGCAGCTTTCCGGCATTTTTCACTCGGATGCTGTGCATATTCGCGCCGATCGGGATGGTTGAATCGCTCGGCTGGGCGACGCCGATCGGTTCGTCCGTGGCGGGCTTCATGTTCCTGGTCGGCCTGCAGATCGCGGACGATCTGGTCGATCCGTTCGCCGGCACGGTGCACGACGTACCGCTGACCGCCATGTGCCGGACGATCGAGATCGACCTGCTGCAATCCATTGGCGAGGAAGCGCCGCCGCCCCTGGTGCCGGTCAAGGGCGTGTTGTGGTGAGCGGCACGTCGCTCCGGGACTTCGGTTTGGTGGAGATCTGGGGCATGGAGGCCGGATGACTGACGACGATCTCCTGCTGGCACAGCGCCTGGCCGATGCCGCGGGCGCGGCGATCCGCCCCTTGTTCCGTAAGCCCTTTTCGATGGAGACCAAGGCCGACCAATCGCCCGTGACGGAGGCCGACCGGGCGGCGGAAGGAGCGATGCGTGCGATCCTGGGCGCCGAACGGCCGGACGACGGCATCATCGGTGAGGAATATGGCGAGGAGCGCGCGCAGGCCGCGCGGCAATGGGTGCTCGATCCGATCGACGGCACCCGTTCCTTCGTGGCCGGGCGGCCGATCTTCGGTACGCTGATCGCGTTGCTGGAGGACGGGCGACCGGTGCTGGGAGTGATCGACCAGCCGATTGCCGGCGAACGCTGGATCGGGGCCAAGGGCCGTCCGACCCTGCTGAACGGCGCGGCGATCCGCACCCGCGCCTGTTCGGCCATCGCGCGGGCGCACCTTGCCACCACCGGCCCGGCTTACTTCACGACGGACAGCTACCTCGCGTTCGACCGGGTGCGCGCCGCCGCGCGCGACACGTTGTGGGGCGGCGACTGCTACAATTACGGGCTGCTGGCGGCGGGCCATCTCGACCTGGTGATCGAGGACGGGCTGAAATTATATGACTTCGCCGCCTTGGTGCCGATCGTCGAAGGTGCCGGCGGGCGGATGACCGACTGGCAGGGGCGCGCGCTCGACCGCGACAGCATCGGCCAGGTGATCGCGGCCGGCGACCCGGCGTTGATCGACCCGGCCGTTGAATTGCTTCAGGCGGCCTGACGCACGCGCGCGAAGCCGCGGAACAGTTCGCGCATATTCTTGTCTTCCAGCGTGTCGGTCATCCGGTCCACCAGATCGGCGACCGTCTCGCCCGCGGCGATGGTGACGCGCTGCGCGGCCATCGCCCAGCCGCCGAACGAGCGCACTTCCACGGTTCGCTGGGACAGCAGAACGAGTGCGCGGTGACGAGGATCGAGCTTGATGCGGTTGTAGGTCGCCATCACCGCCGACGGTTCCCCTTCCAGCGCCTGCAGGAAGCGATAGCCGTCATACAGCAGCAGACCAGTCAGGCCCGCGCGGAAATTGTTGGCGCGGGATGTGCGCAGGATGTCGCGGATCTGCTCCCCCGACAGGCCCGGCGTGCCGGTGCTGATGTAGGTGAGCTGAAGCATGGGAGCGTGATCCTTTCACGTCCATCTAGCAGGCCGATGGTTAAGGAATGTTGAGCGGAAAGCGGGTGGACGCCCGTGCGGCCATCGGTTAAGCCCACCCTTATGCAGTTCGGCCGCGGCCTTCTCCTGCTTCGACTTACGCGCCCTTAGGCGCGTCGATCGCTTGCGGCCTGGCCAGGCCGCCGTCACCGCCTAAGGGACCGCCACCGCGCTCCACAGCGCCCTGACGCTCTTATGTGCCGAGACCGACCATGCCGATGATCGCCGATCCTTCCGTCAAATACCGCTCCTTCCCGCAGGTCGATCTGCCCGACCGGCAATGGCCGTCCCGAACGATCACGCGCGCCCCGCGCTGGTTGTCCACCGACATGCGCGACGGCAACCAGGCGCTGATCGATCCGATGGACGAGGAGAAGAAGACCCGCTTCTTCGACCTGCTGGTCAAGGTCGGGCTGAAGGAGATCGAGGTCGGTTTCCCCAGCGCGGGCGCGACCGAGTTCGACTTCATCTCCGGCCTGGTCCGCACCGGGCGCATCCCCGACGACGTGACCGTGCAGGTGCTGACCCAGTCGCGCCGCGACCTGATCGAAAAGAGCTTCCAGAGCCTGGAGGGCGCACGTCAGGCGATCGTCCACCTCTACAATGCCGTATCGCCGTCATGGCGGCGGATCGTGTTCGGCATGACCCGCGACGAGGTGCGCGACATTGCTGTTGCGGGCGCCAAGATCCTGCGCGACGAGGCGGCCAAGCGGCCGGGCACCGACTGGAACTTCGAATATAGCCCGGAAACCTTTTCCACCGCCGAGCTGGATTTCAGCCTGGAGGTGTGCGCGGCGGTGATGGACGTGCTGCGTCCGACGCCGGACAAGCCGCTGATCCTGAACCTGCCGGCGACGGTGGAGGCGGCGACGCCCAACATCTACGCCGACCAGATCGAATATTTCTGCCGCAACGTGCCCAATCGCGACGCGGTGGTGATCTCGCTCCACACCCACAATGATCGCGGCACCGGCGTGGCGGCGGCGGAGCTGGGGCTGATGGCTGGGGCCGACCGGGTCGAGGGCTGCCTGCTCGGCAATGGCGAGCGGACCGGCAATTGCGACCTCGTGACGGTCGCGCTCAACCTCTACACGCAGGGGGTCGAGCCCGGACTGGACTTGTCGGACATCGACGAGGTGGTGAACACGGTGCAATATTGCACCAACATCCCGGTCCATCCCCGCACGCCTTATGCCGGCGACCTGGTCTTTACCGCCTTTTCCGGCAGCCACCAGGACGCGATCAAGAAGGGCTTTGCCGCGCAGGAACAGCGCAACGATCAGATGTGGGACGTGCCCTATCTGCCGATCGACCCCAAGGATCTCGGCCGCGATTACGAGGCGGTGATCCGCGTCAATTCGCAGTCGGGCAAGGGCGGCGTCGCCTGGGTGCTGGAACAGGACAAGGGGCTGAAGCTGCCCAAGCGGATGCAGGCGGACCTGAGCCGCGCGGTGCAGGCCCTGGCCGACGAAACCAGCCGCGAGCTGAACGCGGCGGACATCTGGGGCCGGTTCCAGCAGCAGTACCGGCTGGAAGGCGAACAGGCATTCGCACTCGTTTCCTACGAAGAAACGCAGGCTGGGTCGGACCGGATCTTCACCGGCAGGATCCGCCATGACGGCGTCGAGCGCACGGTCAGCGGGCGCGGGAACGGCCTGTTGTCCAGCGTCGTCGCGGCGATGCGCGAGGCGTTCGGGGTTGAGCTGGAGATTGCTGACTATTCCGAACACGCCATCGGCAAGGGCAGCGACGTACAGGCGGCCGCCTATGTCGAGACGCGCAGCGGCGACGGGCGAGCCATCTTCGGCGTGGGCATCGACACGGACGTCGCGACCGCATCGGTGCGGGCATTGCTGAGCGCGGCCAACGCGCTCTGACGCAGGAGGCGTGGCCCCCGCCTGCCCGGGCGGGGGCCGAACCCCGGCTTACTTGATGATCGCGCAGCCCACGCGGTCGCCGGCGCCGCCGATCGGCTGGGTCATGTGATCGTCGGGTTTGGCATGGATCACCACGGACGAGCCGTCGGCGTCGCGCAGGCCGTCCATCGTCACCAGCGTGGTGAACAATTCGGCCTTCACCGTGCCATCAGCGGCGACATGAATGTTGGGCAGGTCGCCCGTATCGGTCGCGTCGGGGTTGAGCAGGCCATGCACCGGTGCCGCCTTGTGGGTATGGCCGCCCGCCGCCTTGAACGCGGCATCACTGCAATCGCCCTTTTCGTGGAGGTGGATGGCATGCCAGCCCGGCGTCAAGCCGGCGGCGTCCACCTTCAGCAGCACGCCCTTGGGCGCGGGAACCGCCGTGACGTTGCCTTGCACGCCCTTGAACGGCGCGGTCACGGGCGCTCGCGCAAGCGCCGGAGCAAGGGCCAGGCCGGCGGCGGCGAGCAGGAGCGGCAGTCGGGTCATGTTGGTCTCCTCTGACGGCGGAAAGCCCGGCCGATGCGGGCAACCGCAGTCACCATAGGTGACTTGCCGGCAGCATGACAGACATCCTCTAGAAGTGTTGCCGGTCAGGGCCGGGCAAGGCTGCCCAACTCGCGATAGCTGATGCCGTAGGTCTGGCAGATATGGTCGCGCAGCACGCTTTTGGCGGCCTCCATCTCCGCATAGGCCAGTTCTTCCGCTTCCTCATGCGCGAAATCGACCCGGTAGGCATCGGGCACCAGAGCTTCCCATGTCACATTGTGCCGCGCGGCAGCGTCGCGGACCGCGGCAACCAAATCATGTCCATCCATGCGGGGAAAACGGGCCTGTTGCGGAACGGTTGCCGTCACTTGCGCCCGAACAGCTTCTCGATTTCGGCATGGTCCAGCTTCACCCAGGTCGGGCGGCCATGGTTGCACTGGCCCGAATGGGGCGTCGCCTCCATCTCGCGTAGGAGGGCGTTCATCTCGGCCACCGACAGGATGCGGCCGGCACGAACCGAGCCGTGGCACGCCATGGTGGCCGCGATCGAATCCAGTTTTTCCTTGAGGCTGAGCGCCTGGTCGTAAGCGGCCAGTTCATCGGCGAGATCCACGACCAATTGGCGCGGATCGCCCCCGCCCAGCTGGGCCGGGGTGGCGCGCACCAGCATCGCCTTGGCCCCGAACCGTTCCAGTTCGAGGCCCATTTCGGCCAGTTCGCCGGTGCGCGCCTCCAGCCGGTCGCAGGCGGTTTCCTCAAGCTCCACCACCTCCGGCAGCAGCAGGGACTGCCGCGCCACCCCGCCATCCGCCATCGCGCGGCGCATCCGTTCCAGCACCAGCCGCTCGTGCGCGGCATGCTGATCCACCAGGATCAGGCCATCGGTGGTTTCCGCGACGATATAGGTGGCGGCTACCTGCCCGCGCGCCACGCCGAGCGGATATTCGGCGGACACCGGCGGCGGCGCCATCGCCTGTTCGGCGCGGGCGACGGGCGGCGGCATGTAGGCAGGCGCCTGATCCCACACCGATGGCTGCGACACCGGGACGGGCGCGGGGGGCGCCCATTGCGGCGCGAGCGGCTCCACCTGCCACCGGCCCAGCGACGCGACGGAGGGCCGCTCCGCGCTGCGATGACCGGCACTGTCCAGCGCCGCGCGCAGGCCGCCCACGATCAGGCCGCGCACCAGCCCCGCCTCCCGAAAGCGGACCTCCGTCTTGGCAGGATGGACGTTCACGTCCACCTCTTCCATCGGCACGTCCAGGAACAGGGCCAGCACCGGGTGGCGATCGCGGGCGAGCAGATCTTGATAGGCAGCGCGCACGCTGCCGATCAGCAGCCGGTCCTTCACCGGGCGGCCGTTGACAAACAGATATTGATGGTCGGCCACGCCGCGGCTGAAGGTCGGCAGCCCCGCGACCCCGCCCAGGCGGATGCCTTCGCGCATATGATCGACCGCGATCGAATTGCGGACCAGTTCCCGGTCGATCAGCGCGGCGACCCGCTCCGGCCGGGTCTCGTCCGGCTGGACGGCGATCGACTTGCGGCCGTCATGCTCCAGGGTGAAGCCGATTTCGGGCCGCGCCATCGCCAGACGGCGGACGACGTCGACGCAGGCGGCATATTCCGCGCGCGGGGTGCGCAGGAACTTGGCGCGGGCCGGCACGCGGGCGAACAGCCCCTCCACCTTGACCCGCGTGCCCGGCGGCAAGGCGGCCGGCCCCTCCTCCACCACCCGGCCATTGTCGACGGTGCGGCGCCAGCCCTCGGCACCGCGCACCCGGCTTTCGACGGTCAGCGTCGCAACGCTGGCGATGGAAGGCAGCGCCTCGCCCCGAAAACCCAACGTCGCGACGTGCTCGATCGCGTCGTCGGGCAGCTTGGACGTGGCATGCCGCTCCAGCGCGAGCGCCATATCCGGCGGGCTCATGCCGCACCCGTCATCCACCACCTCGATCCCGCCGATTCCGCCATCGGACAGGCGGATCAGGATGCGGGTGGAGCCCGCGTCGACGGCATTCTCGACCAGCTCCTTCAACGCGCTGGCGGGACGTTCCACCACTTCACCGGCGGCGATGCGGTTGACCAGATGCTCGGGTAGTCTGCGTATTGACACGAAACAGGCTGTAGCCCAGTCAGCGGCCTTCCGCGACGGGGCTTTCCTTCATCGACATGTCGATTCCCGGCGCCCGCGCGGACCGGACGACACTACAGGCACGGATGCGTATGCGCTGGTTCAAATTCATGTCGCACGACATGGCGATCGATCTCGGGACCGCCAACACCCTGGTCTATGTTCGCGGCAAGGGCATCGTGCTGAACGAACCGTCCGTGGTCGCGATCGAGACGATGAACGGCATCAAGAAGGTTCGCGCTGTAGGCGACGATGCCAAGCTGATGATGGGCAAGACGCCCGAGCATATGGAGGCCATCCGGCCGCTGCGCGATGGCGTGATCGCCGACATCGACATCGCCGAGGACATGATCAAGCACTTCATCCGCAAGGTGCACGGCAACCGGCGCTTCCCGCGCTGGCCGGAAATCGTGATCTGCGTGCCGTCGGGATCGACCAAGGTGGAACGCCGCGCCATTCGCGACGCCGCCTCCAACGCGGGCGCGAGCCAGGTCTTCCTGATCGAGGAGCCGATGGCCGCCGCGATCGGCGCCGACATGCCGGTGACCGAACCGATCGGGTCGATGGTGGTCGACATCGGCGGCGGCACGACCGAGGTGGCGGTGCTGTCGCTGCGCGGCCTGGCCTATACCACCAGCGTCCGCGTCGGCGGCGACAAGATGGACGAGGCGATCAGCTCGTTCGTGCGCCGCAACCACAATCTGCTGATCGGCGATTCGACCGCCGAACGGATCAAGCAGGAACATGGCATTGCCCGCATGCCCGCCGATGGCGTGGGCGAGCGCATCATGATCAAGGGCCGCGACCTGGTGAACGGCGTGCCCAAGGAAATCCAGATCACGCAGGGCCAGATTGCGGAGGCGCTGTCCGAACCCGTGTCCGCCATCGTCGAGGGCGTGCGGATCGCGCTGGAAAATACCGCCCCCGAACTGGCCGCCGACATTGTCGATCAGGGCATCGTGCTGACCGGCGGCGGGGCGCTGCTGGACGGCATCGACGAGGTGCTGCGTGAAGCCACCGGCCTTCCCGTCACCGTCGCCGACAATCCGCTGACCTGCGTCGCTCTGGGCACCGGCCGCGCGCTGGAAGATCCGGTGTTCCGCGGCGTGCTGCACACGGCCTAAGGGCCAGGAAAGGAGGGCGGAGCCATGGCCCCGCCGCGCCATCGCGATCGCGGCTTTTCGCGGCGCATTCAATATGGCCTGTTCTTCGGCTACGTCGCGGCGACTGCCGGGATCGTCGCGGCGATCGCGCTGATCCTGATCGCGCGGTTCCAGCCGCTGGCGTTTGAAGGGATCCGCGGTCTGGCGCTGGACGCGACCGCGCCCTTCACCACCGCCACCCGCCCGATCGTGCGCGGCGCCACGTCGCTGGGCGGCGACATTGCGGACTATTTCGGCGCGGCGAGCGAGAACAAGGCCCTGCGCGCCCGCCTGGCCGCCGCCGAGCGGCAGGTGATCCAGGCACGCGCAACGGCGGCAGAAAATGTCCGGCTCCAGCGGCTGCTACGCTTTTCCGGCGAAGCATCGCAGCCCGTCGCCAGCGCGCGGATCGTGGGATCCAATGTGACCGGCAACCGCCGTTTCGCGACGTTGGTCGCGGGCAGCGCCGATGGCGTTCGTTCCGGTCAGCCGGTACGTGGGCCCGAGGGGCTGGTCGGCCGCATTGCAGAGGTCGGCCGCCATGCCGCCCGCATCGTCCTGCTGACCGACGGCAGCAGCGCGGTGCCGCTGCGCGTGGTCCGCACCGGCGCGCCGGTGCTGGGCCAGGGACGGGGTGACGGCGCGATCGACGTGCGCGCGACGATCGCCGGCGCACCAGGGCTGAGACGTGGTGACCTGCTTGTGACGTCCGGCCTTGGCGGCGTGTATCCGCCGGGCCTGCCGGTGGCGGTGGTGACGGGGACCAGCGGCGAGCTGGCGACCGCTCTGCCGCTCGCCAATCCGGCCAAGCTCGACCTCGCGGTCGTGCTGACGGAGGTGCCGCCCCCGCCCCCGCCCGCGCCGATCGACGGCCCCCGCTGACATGGCGGTCTATAGCGAGGAACTGACCAAGCGGCCCTCGCCGCTCCGTCTGTGGCTGGTGCCGATCGCGGCGACGCTGGCGGGATCGGCCATGGCGCTGCTGCCGTTTGTCGCCAACACTGCGCTGCTGCCGCCGTTCGGCCTACTGATGGCGCTCGGCTGGCGCTTGTTGCGGCCGGAGATGTGGCCCGCGTGGATGGCGCTGCCGCTGGGCCTGGCCGACGACCTGATGAGCGGCGCGCCGCTGGGCAGCGCCGCCGCCTTGTGGACGATCATCTTCCTGGCGATCGATCTTGCCGACACCCGGCCGATGTGGCGCGATTTCTGGCTGGACTGGATGATCGCCGGCGCCGCCCTGCTGTTCGGCATCGTCGGCGCGGCGGCGATCGACCGCTTCACCGCCAATGGCGGGCCGGTTCTGCCCGCATTCTCGCAGATCCTGCTGGCGATCCTGCTGTTCCCGCCGGTGGCGCGGTTGTGCGCCCGGCTCGACCGCTGGCGGCTGCGGCGATGAAGCGGCCGCGCCGTGTCGTCACGGAACAGGCGCTTTCCTTCACGTTCACGCGGCGCGCTTTGGTGCTGGGCGGCGCGCAGCTGGCGGTGGGCGGGTTGCTGGCCGGGCGGATGGGCTGGCTGGCGATCGCGCAAAAGGACAAATATGATCGCCTGGCCGAAAGCAACCGCGTCCAGAGCCAGATCGTCCCGCCCCGGCGCGGCTGGATCGTCGATCGCAACGGCAAGCCGATCGCAGTCAACCGCACCAGCTTCCGCGTCGACCTGATCCCCGACCGCCTGCAGGACCCAGATGCGGTGATCGACGAGCTGCGCCAGCTGCTCGGCCTGACGCATGAGGATGTGGACCGGATCAAGCAGGCGCTAGACAAGGCCCCGGGCTATCAGCCGGTGCCGGTGGCGGAGGGGCTGGACTATGACCGCTTCGCCCGCGTCACCCTGCGCCA
The DNA here is from genome assembly GCF_934560975.1 of uncultured Sphingomonas sp. Lineage (GTDB taxonomy): Bacteria > Pseudomonadota > Alphaproteobacteria > Sphingomonadales > Sphingomonadaceae > Sphingomonas_I. The sequence goes on from NZ_CAKTFO010000018.1 coordinate 50,900, forward strand.
GGCGGACATGCCCGGCGTCGCCCCCACCAGCGGCTTTGCGCGCCATTATCCGGCGGGCGCGGCGGTCGGCCATCTGGTCGGCTATGTCGGTCCGGCTTCGGTAGAGGAATATCGCGAGACCCACGATCCGCTGTTGATCACGCCCGGGTTCAAGGTGGGCAAGGAGGGGCTGGAAAAGACGCTGGAGCCGTGGCTGCGCGGGCAAGCCGGCGCCAAGCGAACGGAAGTGACGGCGCGTGGCAAGCTGGTGGAGGAACTGACCACCCGGCCCGAGAAGATGGGCAACGTCCTGCGCCTGACGGTGGATGCCGGCTTGCAGGACTATGCCGCCCGCCGGATGGGGCCGAACAGCGGCTCCGTCTGCGTCATGGACCTGCAAACGGGCGGGCTGCTCGCCATGTGCGCGATGCCCTCCTACGATCCGAACAGCTTTTCGGACGGGATCAGCCAGTCCGAATGGGCGATGCTGTCGCAGAACGACCATCTGCCGTTGATGAACAAGACGTTGCAGGGCCTGTATCCGCCGGGCTCCACGGTGAAGCCGATGGTGTCGCTGGCGCTGCTGCGCTGGGGCGTCGATCCGGGGGAGCGGGTCAATTGTCCGGGCTTCTACCGCGTGGGCAATGCCCTGTTCCACTGCCACAGCCGGCGCGGGCACGGGCCCGTGGACATGCATCGCGCGATCCAGCAGAGCTGCGACGTCTATTTCTACACGATGGGCCGGCGGATCGGCATCGACAAGATCGCCGGCATGGCGCGGATGCTGGGCATGGGCGAGAAGTTCGACCTGCCGGTCACGATGCAGCGTTACGGCACCATGCCCGACAGCGCGTGGAAGCAGCGCAAATATCATACGGCATGGACGATCGCCGACACGGTCAATGCCTCGATCGGCCAGGGCTATGTGCTGGTCAACCCGCTCCAATTGGCGGTGATGTCGGCCCGGATCGCCAGCGGGCGGGCGCTCGTGCCGCGCCTGATCGTCAATCGGCGCTACCCGCCGCAGGGATCATCGCTGAACATCTCGCCCAGCCACCTGGACATCGTGCATCAGGCGATGAGCGCGGTGATCAACGCGCCGGGCGGCACCGCCGGCGCATCGCGCCTGCCGCTCGCCGACGTGCAGATGGCGGGCAAGACCGGCAGCGCCCAGGTCCGCCGCATCACCATGGCCGAACGGCGATCGGGCGTGTTGAAGAACGAGGCCTTGGCGTGGCGGCTGCGTGATCACGGCCACTTCATCGGCTTCGCACCCCTGGTCGAGCCGCGCTACGCCATTTCCGTCGCCCTGGAACATGCCGGGCACGGGGGTGACGCCGCCAAGGTCGCGCGCGACGTGATGACCTGGCTCTATGCGCCCGACCGCGCCATGGCGACGCTTGCCGTGCTGGAGAAGCAATGGGGCGGCGACATCGCGGCCCGCATGGCGGCGCAGAGCGCGGCCTGGAAGATCGGCCACGCCGCCCCGCACCCGCCCGCGCCCGACGGACCGGAACCGCCGGATCAAGAGGATGCGCCCGAATGAACCGCTCCAGCCTTGTCCCCGCCGCGCTGGCGCGGGTGCCGTGGGGCATGCTGGCCCTGGTGGCGGGGATCACCTTTTTTGGGCTGACCGTGCTCTATTCGGCGGCGGGCGGGCGGCTGATGCCGTGGGCGTTGCCGCAGGGGGTTCGGTTCGTGGCGTTCCTGGGTGGCGCGCTGGTGCTGTCGCGGCTGTCCCTGCCGCAATTGCGCGCACTCGCCTGGCCGATCTACCTGGCTTTGATCACCATGCTGGTGGGGGTGGAGGCGCTGGGCGCGGTAGCGGGCGGAAGCCGCCGCTGGCTTGACCTCGGCATCATCCGCCTGCAACCTTCGGAGTTGATGAAGCCCGCCATCGTGCTGGCCCTCGCCCGCTTCTACGACATGCTGCCGGCGGCGGAGATACGGCGCTTTTCCGCAATCTGGCCGGCGGCCTTGCTGATCGGCGTGCCGTTCGCTTTGGTGATGGTGCAGCCCGATCTCGGCACGTCGCTGATGATCGTGTTCGGCGGGATCACCACCATGTTCCTGGCGGGCGTGCCGCTGCGCCTGTTCGCGGGCGGCGTCGCGGCGGCGGCGGGCATGACACCGATCCTGTTGTCGCTGATGCACGATTACCAGCGCAGCCGAATCGAGATCTTCCTCAACCCGGAAAGCGACCCGCTCGGCACCGGCTATCACATCATCCAGTCCAAGATCGCGATCGGATCGGGCGGCATCCTCGGCAAGGGCTTTCTCCAGGGCACGCAGAGCCACCTCGATTACCTGCCGGAAGGGCATACCGACTTCGCCTTCGCCACCATGGCGGAGGAATGGGGCATGATCGGCGGCGTCGGGATCATCCTCGGCTTCTGCGGGGTGATCGGCTGGGCGCTCAAGGTTGCCGTGGCGGCGGAAACCCGCTTCGGCCGGCTGGCGGCGGGCGGGCTGGCCACCACCATCTTCTTCTACGTCGCCATCAACCTGTCGATGGTGATGGGGCTGGCGCCGGTGGTGGGCATCCCGCTGCCGCTGATTTCCTGGGGCGGATCGGCGATGATGACCGTGCTGATCTGCCTCGGCCTGTTGATGGCGATCGATCGCGACACCAAATTGCGGACCCGCTGAAAAAACCTGTTTACAAGGATTGCAGGCGTTGCTAGCTGCGCGCCTCCACAGCGGCACTGTCGCTGTTGCCTGAACAGGCCCAGCCTGATCACGTGTGGACGCATAGCTCAGTTGGTAGAGCAGCTGACTCTTAATCAGCGGGTCCTTGGTTCGAGCCCAAGTGCGTCCACCACCTTTTCAATAACTTAGCTCGGGGGCCATGCCGGTACGGCTAAGGCTGATCCATCCGGCAATCAGATAGCAAGCCACGCGCCTCTGTGTGTTGGACGTTGACCGCTTACGTCATCTGCGTACCAGTGCGATATCATGGATAGCAGGCGGGGAAGAGAAGATGACGCGTATAGCCTTGGTGTTAGCGTGTAGCGCACTCACAGCGTCGATGGCTCATGCGGAAGTGCGGGAAGGAACGATCCCGGAAGCAGGGGTCGACAGGATCGCTGCCGTGGGCACAAACGTCTTGGAAAAATTCCACTACGCTGTCGTCCCGGCATTTCAGGTTAGCGAAGCCGTTCAGGCGACGGTGTTACTCGCGAACGTTGATATTCCGGCTGGCGCTAAGCTTCTGTCTACAAATAGTCGAAAGGTCTTAAAGGCCTGCTATTTCCCTGATCCAGCTAGAGCTTGGCATACCATGATGAACGGATGCCTGATAGATGATAATCGGGATGGCTATTTCGATCGAGTCGCAGGCACCAATATCCAAGGTGGAAAAAAGTTAGATCATCCTGTTTCTTATAAAGAATCCGAAATCTCTGTGCCGCAAGCTGATGGAAACTACAAACAATATGTTATTTATTTGGGAACAATGAACGCAACTTTGAGGCTTTCCTATAGAGAGTTTATAAATGACATGGCGAGACCCGCGTTTACGGAAGACTATACATTTCCCCTCACCGACAAGTACCCGCAAGCTGTCGCCTTTAAGGACGTAAAGCTTGTAGTAACGAACATTGACGGTGAGGGGCTACATTACCGACTGGAAAAGTGACGGCGGATTCTACGGAGTGCAGGCCACCAGAACCCCCAAAACTTCATTCGAGACATTGGGGATTGATCGTCCATTCTTCGGTAGGCCGGCCGCCACTCGGGCCTGCACCGATCGCCTGTCGGCTCGCCCAGCCATATTCTTCTAACAGGTCCATTGCGACATTAACCGTGCGGGTATCTGGTAGCCCGGCCCAGCCCTTTTTTGAAACGTCACGAGCCTTGAAAGTCGCTGGCAGCTTGCCTTGCCTTACCCGCACGACAATCAGGTTCGCGCCGTCCGTCACAGCTGATGCGGCGGCACCATAGAGCCGCGCGGCATGGCTTTCGAGATAATTCGCCCATCGGATCGCGCGGGTCATAGACTGTTCTCCGATAGGTCCGGTGCCGCCATCACAAAGATGATCAATAAGCGCGAGGGCAGGAACGAGCTTGCGGTATTTCGCTAGGTGCGATTCCATCGCCTTGTGCAGATCGTCCGATCGAAGGCGGCCCTCCATCTTCTCGCGCCAGCCCCGAAAAAGCGTGAGAGCTTCGGGAGCCAGCCGCAAAAACGGCTTGTCGCTATCGATGCTGTCCCGTTCAGCCCCGGCGGCCTCCGCTGTCAGACGGTCCATATGAGCAAAGGCGTCGAATGCCTTTCGCCTTGCCTCACTATCGGCTGGCCTATCGGTATCAAACCACGCGCGGCTTTGATCAGGCCAAACGAGAAGCTGGAAGCGTTGCAACAGGCCATCATCACCGCTGCCACCGCCGAGCGCCCGCGCCGCATACTCTTGAATTTTGCCGGGTTGGGTTGATCCAACAAGTGACAAGGTTAGGCTAGGGATGTGGATGTTAGGCCCACGAAGGATACGGTCAAAGGTGTAGCTATCAGCGCCGTTCCACGCTTGAAGATAGAAGCCACGCGCCTCGGAGTTTTCTTCCTTGTCGAGGTAACGCCAAAGAGAAGCCAACTCGTCCCGAAAATACACCAGTCCGTTCTGATTTTCTATCAGAAGAGGGCCAAGAGCTTGATACGTTGAATCGTTAACAATATACCGCCTTAGCGTGGGCGGATTATCTGACAACACCTGAATGTCCGAGACATTTGCGTTGATGTCATCGGCAAATCGGCCCTGCAATTCTTTCTTGATAGCGTTTTCACGCGCCTTGCGCGCAAGATCACCTTCCTGCCATACCTGCAATGCACTGTCATGCACATGGCGAGCGTTCACTTCCAACTTTTTGAGGGGCGCTAGCGCTTCGCTCATGGCCGGGCTTTTCATCGCTCCCGGTCGCCCGACAACACAGCACCACAGGTTCGGCCATTCCGTCCAATCAGTTTGAGCTTGCGGACGAACACCGATTTTGCGGCCTAGTACGGCACCAGCGGCCGCCATGGCGGTCGCCCCTACCATATCGGGCGGGCATTGCATCCGATCGGCTATATCCATAGCCCAATCGCGCAGCGCGTCTGGCAACAGATCACGATCGAACAGCGCCACAGGAGGCAAGCCGCTGGGTAGCGGTTCGGGCTTTTCCCAAGCGGTAAAAACAGGCGCATCTTCGATGCGCACGGCGTTATTGGCATCCGTCATCGGATTGCCTCCTTCAATTCGTCGTTAAAGTCTTTGCAGCCGTCCATCGGCTGGATGATGCGCACTTCGCGCCCTTGCAGGCTCAAAGCTTGTGCGGCGGCTTGCGCTGCCCGTTCACCGGCGGGATCGTTATCCCGCGCTATTATCACGGATCGGATCGAGAATGGCAGGCGCATGGATGCGAGCATCCCGGAACCGGCCGCTGCCCATGCGGGAATGCCGAAGAGCTGTATGACCGAAAGGGCGTCTTCCAGTCCTTCGGTCAGGATCAGCGTTCGTCCGGGTTCGCCACAACGAATAGCTCCACCGCGTATCGAGCCCAGCGATAGCTTCGGCTTGCGGACTGGCGCTTTGCCTTGCCCATCTTTCGCCAGAAACGTACGCTGAATGCCGATCAGCGATCCGTTGGCATTTTGTATGCCTGCCACCAGCATCGGCCATTCTCGGCCATCCTGAGGACAAGGTAGCGCGATTCTAACGCTGGCGGGCACCGGAACCGCGATGCACCGACTGGCCAAGTAGGTCTCAGCGATCGTTCCGGCGGCTGGGATTGCTGCATCCCAGATGGCTCTTGCCATCGCCATTCGTCGCGCCGCATTCGGATCGGGTGGCCGGATCATAAGCGCGCGCCGGAATGGTTCGGCCGGTAGCGAACCATTGGCCAGCTTCCGCGCGGCATCAATCAGGCCGACATTATCAACCGCCTGGACGAAATCGAAAGCGTCACCGGACGCGCCACAGCCAAAGCAATGATACCTTGTTCCATCGGCAAAGATGGTGAAGCTGGGGGTCCGCTCGCGGTGAAACGGGCATAGTCCCTGCCAGCCGCCACCGGACCGCTTCAGCGAGGTATGCGGCTTGGCGAGGTCCACCAGCGATGTTGTGCGCCGGATCGCTTCTAGATCGATCATGGCCGCACCTCCCCGACAAGGATAAGCATCGCGGCCGAGACTTCCGGCGGGATTGATCCCGCTGCCAGCAATGCTTGTGCAAGCCACAATTCTGGACTATATTGTGTTGAAGAAATCGAGGTTTTTGCAGCTTCGGTAATCTCGGTCCCACGCGCCAACGTGGGGCTTTTTCGTTCCGGGCGCATCATTGCAGCACCTCGCTTGTCGATCGGGTCAATCGGCTTTCCAGCCACGCATCCAGATCGGCCATCCGATAGCGGACAGCACCGCCTAACTTACAGTAGCTCGGACCTTCGCCGGTAAGGCGAAATCGTTCGAGCGTAGGTTTGCTGAGGCCGACGTATCGAGCCGCATCAATCGTATTCAAAGGGGGCAAAACGATGTCTCCCGGTTGCAGAAGACACCTCTATTATGCGTATCAGCGAGCGGGTTTAAACGAGGGGTCGCGACCCCTTGGAGGAAGTCTCATTCGCCATGAGAAAACCCATGCTCGCGCGCGAAGGACAGCATGAAATTACCTACCGATTGATCGGGTTTGATGCCAAGTTCTTGCAGGTTCGCTATGGTGGCAGGTGCACCGAAACGAGCTTTCCACCAAACTTCCAGCGCCTGATTTTCGGTCTCGCTTTGCGCCAACGCTTTCATACTATCTCTATAGAATTTTAAGTCAAAACCGGCTTTGGCACGCTCAATCCCATACTTGCTCATTAAGTCCAGAAGCGTTGATTCATAATCAGCACCGGCCAGCAGCTTTTCGTGGAACTCTCTACCGATCCTCAAGCGCTCAACGCGTTTAAGGTAAGTCTGCCGTGGCGAGACTCCTTTTCCCATTCCTTGGGCTTTTAACCTGATGCCAGAAATATGTTTGTTTTCCAGCGCGTCTGCTATGCCGCTACGCACTATTGGATCGACTAAATGATTGCTCCTAAGCAAATTGGCGAGAGCATCTTCTAAGTCAAATTCCAAGCCGCCTAATGCAAGCATAACACGCATATTGGCCGCATTGGCTGCATCTTCATTGTCACTCACCGGTTAGTGCCATGATTTTCAATGACCACGCTTGCAGCGCCTCCCCCTTCTCCGCTTTCCAGTCGTGCCGCTGATAGATGCCCGCTACGCCGCCTTTCGATCCGCTTATGTGATTGAGAACCGCTTCTGTTACCTCAAACCGAACACCAAGCCGCTGAAACCCTGTCGCCAGCGTTCGCCGTAGATCGTGAATGCGCCAAGGCTTGATCGCTCGGCCGTTCCTCTTCTCGGCTGCCGCACTATCAAGCGCGCGCTTGGCTTTAGTGATGCCTGAAATCGGAGTCCTGCCGGTCGTCGTCAGCACCGGACCGCGATCAGGCCAATCTTCACGTCCGGCAACGGCATCTAGTTCTTTGATAGCGGCGCACGACAGGGGGACAATATGAACTGCCCCGTTCTTTGCTCTATCAGCCGGAACGATCCATAGGCGGCCTTCGCGATCCAGTTCCTGCCAATCCATTTCCGCTACCTCGCCCCGCCTTTGTCCGGTGAGGATCAGCAGACGGAACATGGCAGCAAAGGGCAAGCCGAGACTATAGGTTGCTCCCCAAACGGCCGCTAGCTCAACATCCGTCATAACCCGATCGCGCGCCGCCGGAGCTTCCGGTTTGGCCATGTGGGAAAGAGGGTTTGCTGCTATGTCTCCACGCTTTGAAGCCCAGCCGAAAAGGACGGAAGCATAGGCAAAGACAGAACGGCGGGTCGCCTTTTTCTCGTATGGGATCGCATCTATGATCGGTTGCAGGTGCGATCGATCGATTAGCGGCATTGGCTTGTCGCCAAGCGCTGGAGTCAGATAGACGTTTACTGCCAGCCGCGCGGCTTTGACACTGGCCGCTCGGCGCTCTTTTTCGTTTTCGTAATGATCCAGCCATCGTTCCGCATAGCCGGCAAATGCAAGCTCTCGATCCATCCGGGCAGCTTCGTTCGCCGCCTGCCGAATGCGCTCTCGCTCCTCGCGCCTGTCGGCTTCTAATTCTTTCGGGTCAACGCCGGTGGCGATGATGGCGGCAAGTTCGCGTGCGCGCCTTCTCGCCTGATCCGGCGTAAGAGCGCCATGCCGCCCGATCGTGTATCGCTTCGGAGCGGTTCGCGCGGCCAAGCCTTTGCGAGCTATGCGATACTGTAAGACGTAGACCTTACCACCTGCCGGGGTGACTTTCAGCCCTAGGCCGGGAACCGACTCCTTGCCAGAATCCCACATAAAATAGTCGCGCTGCCCCGCTTGGGCCTCATCGACCGTCCGCTTAGTGATCGCTGCCTTTGCCAACGCCGCCTCGGTATTGCCGGTTTCGCCGGTATGCTGATACGCACTCTAGCAATCACATAGTAAGCCTTGCCCGTCATGCTGGCAACAATTTCTGATAACGAATGCGGTCGAAAATGGCCGAGGTCGGGCATTTTTGAATTTTTCGACGCAGAAATGCTTCTTTTATAAGCTAACTCTTAATCAGCGGGTCCTTGGTTCGAGCCCAAGTGCGTCCACCACCCTCTTAATGACTTAGATGTGAGAGCGTGTCGCTGCCTCATGGCGGGACACCAAACAGGGCATCAGAGGTGCCCGGCGAAGCCAGCACGCAGGTTCTTAGACCTGTATGTGACGGACCTCATCCTCCATCATCCGCTCATGGGTTTCCAGGCCGCTCGCTCCCCGACTTCGGCCGTACGTTCAGCTGTCAATTCAGCGTAATGTACCCACGTCGCTCTTGGTCCGCATCCGCGTAAGGCGCCTCAATTGCCTTCGGCGTCGACCGTGAACACCACCGGCTTGCCGCGCGACATCGGCTCCCAGCCGGCCGCTATAGCGGCACGCGCGCACCGTGATATTGTCGCGTCGTCGAGCTGGAGACGGCCGCGCGGCAAGCCCTTCAAAAGCCGCTTGGGCGGCGGAAATTCCAGCCATGCTTCGCGCTTGGCACCCCGCTGGAGAAGGGAAATCGTCATCCCCTTCCAGCCCTCGTCATCCGACAGATGCGGTTCACGCTGGAGGTGCCAGTCGTATGTGACGCCATCGACATCGACGGTGCCGGCATTGCTTCGGGAGTTTGACATATGGGCGACCCTAGCATGCGAACACTGCCAAGGCACAAGTTTGGGGTTGCCGGTCTATGCACGGCATGCCGCAGGTCAGCATGTTGACGCGGTCAAGCTCCAGTTCGGGTTGGCAGACACTCCAGATAGGGCGCGTCCATGCCGACCCGAGGCCATTCAGGACCGCTCCGCCGCTCTTCGTATCCGGTTGTATGTGCAGGTTCGTCTTTCCGCAGGGACGTGACGCGGAGCAGCGCCTTGGGTGCGATGCCAACGGCGGCAATATGGGCCTGAAATTTGGCAAGCGGACGTTCGCTGGCGCGGACGCAAACCGCCTGTGGACACGGCCGGAGCGGGCTAGACGGGTTACATATGGGTCACCACGATCCCATCTGAGGCGAACACTTCGCTCGATCAAGGACCACCATGCCCTCCATTACTCACGGCTACGCCGCGCAATCGTCGACCGCTCCCCTTGCCTCATTCAGCTTCGAACGCCGTGATCCGGGCGCGAACGACGTTGCAATTGACATCCTTTTCTGCGGCGTGTGCCATTCCGACCTCCACACCGCTCGCGGCGAGTGGGACGGGACGCTTTACCCGTGCGTCCCCGGGCATGAAATCGTGGGCCGCGTAACCGCGGTCGGCGCGGACGTGACCAAATTTCAGGTCGGCGACATCGCCGGCGTCGGCTGCATGGTCGACAGCTGCGGTCACTGCGCCTCCTGCGCCGATGGCGAGGAGCAGTATTGCGAGGGGACCGGCTTCGTCGGCACGTATAACGGTCCGGACCCGGTGCTCGGCGGCCATACCTTTGGCGGCTACAGCGATCACATCGTTGTCGACCAGGGCTTCTGCCTGAAGGTGACGCACCATGAACGCGATCTTGCCGCAGTAGCACCATTGCTGTGCGCGGGGATCACAACCTATTCGCCGCTGCGCCATTGGAAAGTCGGACCGGGCCAGAAGGTTGGCATCGTTGGCCTCGGCGGTCTAGGTCACATGGGCGTCAAGATCGCTGCGGCGATGGGTGCGGAAGTGTATGTGTTCAGCACCTCGCCCGGCAAGCGCGACGACGCAAAGCGACTGGGCGCGCGCGACCTGATCGTCTCCCGAAACGAAGCCGAGATGGCGGCACATGCCAACAGTTTCGACTTCATCCTCAATACCGTCGCCGCCCCGCACGACCTCGACCCCTTTGTTAATCTGTTGAAGCGTGACGGGACCATGACCCTGGTCGGTGTTCCGGCCGAGCCGCATCCCTCGCCTTCGGTAGGCGGTCTGGTGTTTCGCCGCCGCGCGATCGCCGGCTCGCTGATCGGTGGAATCGCCGAGACGCAGGAGATGCTCGACTTCTGCAACCAGCATGGTCTCACCGCCGACATCGAAATGATCCGGATGGACGAGATCAATACCGCATATGATCGCATGGTGAAAAGCGATGTGAAATATCGCTTCGTCATCGACATGCAATCGCTGCAAGCCGCTTAACGAGATCGGTGCCGGTCCGCACGGGCCGGTGCCGCCATCTTGAGCGCCTTCTTTATGAAGCGAAGCGCGGCCGCCTTGTCGCGCGTGGTGGTGACGTAGCTCTCCAGCACCTCACCCTCATGAATCTGTTGCACCACAGCCTGACTGTCCCATGGTAGATGTCGGTCTCACGCTCGAACAGCAGGTCGTCCACGTTCCGCGACGAGAGCGGGCGCCGCGCGTACATCATAACCACCAGCCGGATCACGTCCGGCGACGAGTTGAAGCAGCGGAATGGGTTCTTGGCCTTGCTCATCTGGGCAGGCTAGCAAGCCCCTACCCCGCATCGCCGGTTGCTTCGACAGCGCCCACCAACCGCCTCATGGCTGTGGATACAGGGCAAACGGGACTGCTCCCTCGCTATCGAGCATCCGTATAGCCGCCGCTACGGGCGAGACTTGCACGTTGCCCTTGTCAGCCTTTCCAGCAAGCGCGATGAAGCGCTTGCCCGTGATATAGCTGGTCCCGTAGGCGGGCTGGCGCAGGTATGGCAGTTGCTCAAATCCGACCAGCGGACTGTCGGCATCGGAGAAACCGCGCGGCGTCCAGCTTGCATGAAATTGCCCTGCCTTCGCCAAATCCCACGCGTTTGCCTGGACGTACAGTGATGCCAGGCCGCGCGTGGCGCGGTTGGCGAGCATGATCCACACCAGGTCTCGCCCCCTCGGCTCCGCATCATCCAGGCCGGCGTGCATCACTAGCTCTTCAAAGGCCGTGGCGAATCCTTAGAGCGGTTTCCGGCCGACGTGAGTGAGAGAGGGTTCACATGGGCGCGCTGATCTGGTTCACAGTGCTGGCTGGAA
>NZ_CAKTFO010000019.1 GCF_934560975.1 uncultured Sphingomonas sp.
ACCGCCTTGTAGGGGACGCCGCTCTCCTGCTCGTCCGACAGCATCGCGGCCCAAACGCGGTTGAGGCATTCCGCCTTGGTGGTGGGGCCAGGCAGCGTTCCGCCGACCAGCCGCACGCGCGGATCCGCCACCCGCTGAACCGCCGCGATCGTCTCGGGATCGTTGGGATAGGTGCCGACATAGATGCGGTAATCGCCATGATCGATCCGGTTCAGCGCCGCCCGCACCATCTGCCCGATCACCGTGGATTCATGCCAGGCGGCGACAAAGATCGCGATGCGTCCCGGTGCAGCCGGCGTCGGCAGGGTGGAAACGGTGCCGCGACGATAGCGGCTGTAGATCGTGACCCGACGCAGCAACCAGCGCATGCCCCAGATCAGGTCGATCACCAGGTCATCGATGCCGCCCACCAACAGGCCGGCGGCCGCGAACAGGATCACCTCCCGCGTTGCCACGCCCAGCAGCCATGCACATTCCCCCATCACGGCACCCGCTCCCCCGACCCCGGCACCAGCACCAATCCGTCCGGCGCGCCGTCATGTGCACGCCGCGTGACCCAGTTCCTCGATGGCGGCGCTCGCCTGGCGTGCCAGCGCGATCAGCCCCGCCGTCTGGACCTCTCCCGGTCGCGGCACCCGGTCGAGCACGCACAAGGTGCCGATCGGAAGGTGCCCCGCCCCGCCCAAGGGCGCGCCGACGTAGAAGCGGACCCAGGGCAGCTCCTGCACCAGCGGATTGCCGGCAAAGCGGTCGTCCTGCATCGCGTCGGCGATCACCATCGGTTCGCCGGGCTGCAGGATGGCATGGGCGCAGAAGGAGATGTCGCGCGACATCTCCGGCAGGGCCAGTCCGATCCGGGCCGCAAACCATTGGCGATGGCGATCGATGATGCTCACCGCCGCCATCGGCGCGCCATACAACCGGGCAGCGCGCGTGACGATGGAGTGGAGGGTCGCGTCGGGCGGAGCAGTCAGCACACCCGATTGGTCGACCGCTCGTTGCCGATCCCGTTCGTTCGCGGGCCGCTTGGCGGGTGCGAAGAAGCTCAATCCCAACGCCCGCCCCCGCCTGATACGAATCGCGCCCTGAACGGCACCGGAGCAGCGAGATGCTGGGTTCGGAATTGGTCGGGCGACACGGTCACCCAACTAGGCAGCAAAACCTTAACGAATTGTGCGATGCAGCGTTACAGCTTCTCCGTCAGTTCGGGCACCAGCGTGAACAGGTCACCGACCAGGCCAACGTCCGCCACCTGGAAGATCGGCGCATCCTCATCCTTGTTGATGGCGATGATGGTGGCGGAATCCTTCATCCCGGCAAGGTGCTGGATCGCGCCGGAGATGCCGACCGCGATATAGATTTCGGGCGCCACGATCTTGCCCGTCTGGCCGACCTGATAATCGTTGGGCGCATAGCCCGCATCCACCGCCGCGCGGCTGGCGCCGATGGCGGCATGGAGCTTGTCTGCCAAAGGATCGACCAGCTTGTGGAAATCCTCGGCCGAGCCGAGCGCACGCCCGCCCGACACCACCACCTTGGCGCTGGTCAGCTCGGGCCGGTCGGACTTGGCGCTCTCGCACCCGACGAAGCGCGACAGGCCGGCATCGCCGGCGCCCGCCGCCGCCTCGACCGGTGCGTTTCCACCCTCGCCCGCAGCCTTGGGAAAGGCCGTCGCGCGCACCGTCAGCACCTTCTTGGCGTCCGACGATCGCACCGTCGCCACCGCATTCCCGGCATAGATCGGGCGGGTGAAGGTGTCCGGTCCCTCGATCGACATGACATCCGAGACCTGCATCACGTCCAGCAGGGCGGCGACGCGCGGCGCGACGTTCTTGCCGTTGGACGTGGCATTGCACAGCAACGCGTCATAGTCGCCCATCAGGGAGACGATCAGCGGCGCAACGTTTTCCGCCAGCATCTGCGCATAGGCCGGGTCGCTGGCAAGCAGCACCTTGGCCACGCCCGCCACCTTCGCGGCGGCATCGGCGGCCGCCCTCGCCTCATCGCCGTCGCCCGCGACCAGCGCATGGACCTCGCCCAGCTTGGCCGCTGCGGTGATGGTGGAGAGTGTCGCGTCCTTGAGCGCGCCCTCGCCATGCTCGACCAGTATGAGAACGCTCATGCGACAACTCCCAAATCCTTGAGCTTGTCCACCAATTCATCGACCGAGCCGAGCTTCACGCCGGCCTGGCGCTTGGCCGGCTCCTCGACCTTGAGCGTGTGGAGGCGCGGCGCGATGTCCACGCCGTAATCGGCGGGCGTCTTGCTCGCCATCGGCTTGCTCTTCGCCTTCATGATGTTGGGCAGGGAGGCGTAACGCGGTTCGTTGAGGCGCAGGTCGGCTGTGACGATCGCCGGCAGGGCCAGGCTGATCGTCTCCAGCCCGCCGTCGACTTCACGCGTGACCTCCACATGATCGCCGGCCAGTTCGACCTTGGAGGCGAAGGTGCCCTGCGGCCGGCCGCTGAGCGCCGCCAGCATCTGGCCGGTCTGGTTGCAATCGTCATCGATCGCCTGCTTGCCGAGCAGAACCAACGCCGGCTGCTCCTCGTCCATCACCGCCTTCAACAGCTTGGCGACGGCGAGCGGCTCGACCTCCTGGTCGGTCTGGATCAGGATCGCGCGGTCGGCCCCCATGGCGAGCGCGGTGCGCAGCGTGTCCTGCGCCTTTTGCGGCCCCACCGACACGGCGACGATCTCGGTCGCGGCGCCCTTTTCCTTGAGGCGGATGGCTTCCTCGACCGCAATCTCGTCAAAGGGGTTCATCGACATCTTGACGTTGGCAAGATCGACGCCCGAGCCGTCCGTCTTGACCCGCGGCTTCACATTATAATCGATCACCCGCTTCACAGGCACGAGTATCTTCATCGCATCCTCTGTCCGTAATCCGGCACGTGCCCGTCCCTAGCCCCTCCCGAGGCGCAAAGTCGAGGGCGGGGACGGCGGCCGCAAGATCCCGCAGGGTCGCCGCGCGGCCCTGATGCACCAACGGCTGGCGGGCCAGAAAGTGACGCGCCTTCGCCTGTTCCTTCAGACGGGGACAAGCCCGTCAGCCTACCCTACCGCCCGGTCACCAGATCGTCTGGCCGGGGACGAGCGGGATGGAGCGGCTCTGCTTGGCGATAAAGGCGCCCTTTTCCACCACCACCATGCTGTCATAGAAATGCACCGCGCGGGTCAGCCGCCCGATTTCCGAGCAAGGCAGATCCTGCCCGATCTGGGCCTTGTTGTACGGGTTGCCGGCATGCAGTTCGTCCACGATCCCCTTCATCCGCTCGATAAAGGTGGTCGGCTCGCCCAGCCCGCCGCCCCATGCCGGCCAGTAGCTGGTGTGCGTATCCTCCACCATGTAGAGTGCTTCGCGCGGCATGCGCGGGTAGAGAAAATCGAAGGTCGCGTTCACGTGCGCCGCGATATGGCTGCCATCGTCAAGCACGATGTCGGGATAGCCGAACTCGTCCACGATCGCGCCCAGAAATGCCGGGTCCGATTGGTCGCCGATCCTGATCGCCACCTGCTCGTCCCCGAACTTGCGGCATTCCTCGCGAATGTCCACGCTGACGATCTGCGCGGCAGGCCCGAAATAATGTTTCCACATCTGGGACGATCCGCCCTGACCGGTCCCGATTTCCAAGAACATGATCCGCCGATCACGAAAGCGGGAGAAATACCGCTCGTAGATTGGGAGATATTGAAGCCATTTGTTGATCGGCTCACCCCGGTTGGTCCAGAAATATTGGTTCAGCGACATTGATCAACTCGATACGGAATGGTCCGGGCCGCAGTGTACCGCCACGCTCGCGCGCATGGCAAGGCGACGGCCCGGAACGCAAAGCCAAGGGCCAGGGCGCCGGCAGCCCCGCTCGCCACCCGGCGGATTCATGAAAAAAGCCCCACGCCTGCACGGCATGGGGCTTTCCGGTAATCAACAAGGCGGGCGAGCCGCCTTGCCTTGTGTCAGGCGGCCTTCTTCACCTGGGCAACGATCTTCTTGGCGGCGTCGCCAAGGTCGTCGGCGGCCACGATCGGCAGGCCGGAGCCGGCCAGGATCTGCTTGCCCTGCTCGACATTGGTGCCTTCCAGGCGGACAACCAGCGGAACCTGCAGGTTCACTTCCTTGGCAGCGGCGACGACACCCTCGGCAATGATGTCGCACTTCATGATGCCGCCGAAGATGTTGACCAGGATGCCTTCCACCGCCGGATCGGACAGGATCAGCTTGAACGCCGCCGTCACCTTCTCCTTGGAGGCACCGCCGCCGACGTCGAGGAAGTTGGCCGGGAAGGCACCGTTCAGCTTGATGATGTCCATCGTCGCCATGGCCAGGCCAGCGCCGTTCACCATGCAGCCGATATTGCCGTCCAGCTTGATGTAGGCGAGGTCGTACTTGGACGCCTCGACCTCGGCCGGATCCTCTTCGGTCTCGTCGCGCAGCGCCAGCACGTCGGCATGACGGTAGAGGCTGTTCGAGTCGAAGCTGACCTTGGCGTCCAGCACCAGCAGCTTGCCGTCGGTCGTCTCGACCAGCGGATTGACCTCCAGCATCGACATGTCGGTGCCGACAAAGGCGTTGTAGAGCTGACCCGCCAGCTTGACCGCCTGCTTGTTGAGGTCGCCCGTCAGCTTCAGCGCGAAGGCAACAGCGCGGCCGTGATGCGGCTGGAAGCCCTCGGCCGGGTCGATGGTGATCGTGCGGATCTTCTCGGGCGTCGAATGGGCGACTTCCTCGATATCCATGCCGCCCTCGGTGGACACGACCATGGCGATGCGGCCGGTGGCGCGATCCACCAGCATCGACAGGTAATATTCCTTGGCGATGTCGGCGCCGTCGGTGACGTAGAGACGGTTGACCTGCTTGCCGGCCTCGCCCGTCTGGATCGTCACCAGCGTGTTGCCCAGCATGTCCTGCGCATTGGCGCGAACCTCGTCCAGGCTCTTGGACAGGCGGACGCCGCCCTTGGCCTCGGCCGACAATTCCTTGAACTTGCCCTTGCCGCGACCGCCGGCATGGATCTGCGCCTTGACGACGTAGAGCGGCCCGGGGAGCTTGCCTGCAGCATGCGCCGCTTCATCGACGGTCATCGCGGCATAGCCCAGCGGCACTGCGACGCCGAACTTAGCCAGCAGCTCCTTGGCCTGATATTCGTGGATGTTCATGGGGTAGAACCGTCCTTGCGATCGGGAAAGGGATATGCCGCGCCTAAAGCATAGTCGCCAGCCCAAGGGAACCCACGTATAGGCCGATCCCATGCAAACCGCGCTCGGCATTATCCTGTTTCTGGCAACCGTGATCGGCATGGAGGCGTTCGCCTATGCCGCCCACCGCTGGATCATGCACGGACCCGGCTGGTTCCTGCACAAGAGCCACCATCGCCCACGCAGCGGCCATTGGGAGTGGAACGACCTGTATGCCGCGATCTTTGCCGTGCCGTCGTTCATGCTGCTGTTCGGGGGTTTGCAGCGCGGCTGGTGGTGGGGCTGCATATGGATTGGGGCGGGCATCTCCGCTTACGGCGCGATCTACTTCATCTTCCACGACTGGATCGTGCATCAGCGGCTGCCCGGGCGCTATGTCGCGCGCTCGCGCTACATGAAGCGGATCATGCAGGCGCACCGCCTGCACCATGTGGTGGAAACCAAGCAGGGCACGGTCAGCTTCGGCTTCCTGTTCGCGCCCAAGCCGGAGGCGCTGAAGTCCGAACTCGCCCGCCGCGGCCGGGCCGGGGTGCGCGCCGCCAAGCCGGACTGAGCACCCGAGTCGCAGGCGCAAGTCAGCGCCGTACGAAGATGGTGATCGATGCGATGTGGTTCATGCGCAGGCGATTGCCCGTGTTGTTGCTCGCCTGGTTCAGGTAGCCGAGTTCCAACGTGCTCTTGCCGCCGATCGGCACCTCCGTTCCGACAAAGCTGCGCAGCTGGTCGAACCCGCCCCTGGCGCCCCAATCGGTATCGTTCAGCGCCAGGAAGCCCTCGCCATAGACCAGGAAACGCGCGCGATCGGGATCGCCGAGCGGGTGGACGTAGCGCAGCATCTCACGCAGGCGCCAGCCGGTATCGTCGCCGTCGGAGAGGTTGCGATGCTCCAGCCGGGTGCGGGACGACAGCGATCCCGCCCCGATGCCGCCGATGGTCCAGCTGACCTGCCCGAACAGACGCTCCTCGTTGCGGTCGCGACCATTCTCGATCGGCAGGACCACATGCGCATAGCCGCCATAGACGGTCAGCCCCTTGGCCAGCTCCACGCCGATCGCCGGCCGCAGCAGCAGTTGCTCAAGCCGGCCATGGCCCAGCGAGTAACGCGGCTGTACCTCCACGAAATAGGCGATGCGGCTGTCGGGCAGCGTGCCCATGACGGTGGCGTTCACCCATGTCTGTTCGTCATGGACAGTTTCGGCCGGCAAAGACCCGGCGGCGAACAGGGCAAGACACGGAAGTAGGCGGCGCGCGATCATCCGCCCGTCCTGCTCGCGGACGAAGCGCCGGAGCCAGTTACAAACTATTGCCCGGGCGTTTCCACAGGTCGGAAGGGCGCGGCTTGACGGTGCCGGCGCGGCGGCTCGCTACCGCCTGGCCGAACGCGCGCGCGACCCAGCCGAGCTTTTCAGCCCGCGTGGTGACAACGCGGCGATCCCAGGCGCGCTCGCCACGCGCGGCCACCGTTCGCGCAATGTCGCCATAGATGCCCGCCGCTGCCAGCACTGCCCAGGCCGATCGGAACGGCAAGGCCGCAGCCCCTACCCGCGCGCTCGCCTCATAGTCGGCCGCCCGGGTCGCCAGCCGCCGCGCCAGCACCGCCAGCCGCTTGCGATAGAAGGGGCGCATATGCTCGCCCGGTGGCATATCCATCTCCACCAGCCACTCGACCGGCAGGTAACAGCGCCCGACCGTGTCATCCTCGCAAATGTCGCGCGCGACATTGGCAAGCTGAAAGGCGAGTCCCAGGTCGGCCGCGCGGTCGAGCGTGGCGTCATCCTCGGCCGGAACCCCCATCACCAGCGCCATCATCACGCCGACGACACCGGCGACATGATAGCAGTAGCGGTAAAGGTCGCCCTCGGTACGCGGTCGCCAGTCCGCCGCGTCCAGCGCAAACCCCTCGATCAGGTCGTTGGTCAGTGCCGGCGAAATGCCGCATTCCCGTGCCACCAGTCCGAAGCCGTCGAATGCCGGATCGCCCGTCTGCCGCCCTGCCAGCGCCATGGTGGTGCGTTCGCGTATCTGGGTGAGCCGCTCCTGCGGATTGCGCACGATCGTCATGCCGTGGCCCATGTCCTGCCCGTCGGCCAGATCGTCGCAGGCGCGGCACCAGGCGTAGAGCAGCCACGCCCGCTCGCGCGTCGCCGGATCGAACAGCTTGGATGCCATGGCGAAGGATTTGGACCCGCGCGCGATCGAGTTGCGCGCATGGACCACCAGGGCAGCGCGATCCAGGGTCAGAGTTCGTCCGCCGACATGCGCGTGATCGGCCGGCCCGGCTGATACTCCGCCATCCGCGCCAACAACGTGTCGAGATCGTCGGCGGTGATCAGCAGCCCGCGATGCTGCGGCCGCAGAAAGCCGGTTTCGGCCATCGTCTCCACGAACTGCAGCAGGCCGTCATAGAAGCCGGCGACGTTCAGCAGGCCGACCGGCTTGGCATGGTAGCCGATCTGCGCCCAGCTCATCGCCTCCCACAATTCGTCCATCGTGCCGGTGCCGCCAGGCAAGGTGACGAACCCGTCGGACAGATCGGTGAACGCCTGCTTGCGCTGGTGCATCGTGTCCACGACGTGCAATTCGGTCAGGCCGCGATGCGTCACTTCCAGATCGACCAGCGCCTTGGGGATGATCCCGATCACCGCGCCGCCCGCCGCCAGCGCGCCGTCCGCCACCGCCCCCATCAGGCCAAGGCGTCCGCCGCCATAGACCACGCCGATGCCGCGTCCGGCCAGGGTGGCGCCGACCGCGCGGGCATTGTCGATGAAGCGGGTGTCGGCAGGAGACGCCGATCCGCAATAAACCGCGAGACGCTTCACTGATCCTCCAACATGAGCTTGGCGGTGGCCTTGGCCGATCCCACCACGCCGGGGATGCCGGCGCCCGGATGCGTGCCGGCCCCGACGAAATAGAGGTTGCCGATCACGTCGTCGCGATTGTGCGTCCGGAACCAGGCCGATTGGGTCAGGATCGGCTCCAAGCTGAAGGCAGAGCCGAGATGCGCGTTCAGGTCGCGCCGGAAATCGAGCGGCGTGTAGTGGAAGCGCGTGACCAGCCGCTGGCGGAGGCCGGGCATCAGCCGCCGCTCGATCTCGTCGAGGATGCGGTCGGCATACTCCTCCTGCATCGCCTCCCAGTCGAGCGGCGCCTTGCCGAGATGGGGCACCGGCGCCAGCGCGTAGAAGGTCGAGCATCCCTCCGGCGCGAGCGACGGATCGCTGATGGTCGGATGGTGCAGGTAGAGCGAGAAGTCGCCCGCCACGATCCCGCGATCGTAGATATCCTTCAGCAACGGGCCATAACGCGGGCCGAACAGGATCATGTGGTGCGGAATGCCGGGCCAGGTGCCGCGCACCCCGAAATGGACCACGAACAAGGATGGCGAGAAACGCTTGCGCTCCATCGCGCGCGCGGCCTTGCGCCCGCGCTCGCTGCCGCCCAGCAGGTCGCGATAGGTGTGGACCACGTCGCCGTTGGACGCCACCATGTCGAAATCCTGGCGCCACCCGCTGGCGGTGCGGACATGGCTGGCGCGATCCCCGACCGTGCCGATCTCCGCCACCGGATCGTTCAGGCGGACCGTGCCGCCCAGCCGCTCGAACAGGGCCACCATGCCGCGCACCAGCGCGTTGGTGCCGCCCTTGGCGAACCACACGCCGCCCGCTTTCTCCAGCTTGTGGATCAAGGCGTAGATGGCGCTGGTGCTCATCGGGTTGCCGCCGACCAACAGGGTGTGGAAGCTCAGCGCCTGACGCAGCCTTTCGTCCTGCACGTAGGACGACACGACCGAATATACCGACCGCCACGCCTGATATTTGGCGAGCGCCGGCGCGGCCCGGATCATGGAGGCGAAGTCGAGAAAGGCGACATGGCCCAGTTTCTCATACCCTTCGCGATAGACACCGGCGGCATAGTCCAGGAACCTGGCATAACCCGCCACGTCGGGCGGGTTCAGGCGCGCAATCTCGTCGCGCAGATGCTGTTCGTCATTGGAATAGTCGAAGTTGGTCCCGTCCGGCCAGTTGAGCCGGTAGAAGGGGCTGACGGGCAGCAGCCGCACGTCGCGGTCCATCGACTGACCGGACAGGGCCCACAATTCTTCCAGGCAGGACGGATCGGTGATGACGGTGGGCCCGGCATCGAAGGTGAAGCCGTCGCGCTGCCACGCATAGGCACGCCCGCCCGGCTTGTCGCGCGCCTCGATCACCGTGGTCGCGATCCCGGCCGATTGCAGCCGGATCGCCAGCGCCAATCCGCCAAAGCCGGCGCCGATTACCGCCGCCGTCCTGTTCCCTGTCGTCATGCTTTCGCTGTGGCCGCGACAAGCGCGCGACGCAAGGGCACGGGCGGTTTGCCGACCAGCACGCGCGCTTTGTCCAGGGTCGACGAACGCCCCGCATAGAAGCGGGCGATCAGCCCTTCGTCCAGCCGGTAGAAACGTTCCAGCAGCCGGTGGCGCTCGGGCGGCTCGGCGGCCAGGAACAACATGCGGGTCAACAGGCGGTAGAAGCCGCGCTGGCGCCAGGCACCCACCGCATCGTCGCGCAACGCCTTGGCCAGGATCGGCGTGGACAGGTCGGGCAGGCCGCACACCAGTTTCGCCGTGCGCACCGCATCGGGCAGCGAATAGCCGGTCATGGGGTGGAACAGCCCCGCCGCCATGCCGATGCGGGGCACGGGATCGGTCGTGGGCCAGAAGGCGTCGAACCGCCCGCCCATCGCGATCGGCAGCGCGGCCGCCTCCTCCCGCTCGACCGTTTCCACCACCCAGCCGCGCCGCGCGGCATAGCCGTCGATCCGGGTTCTGAGATCGTCCACGTCCAGATCGGGCGTAGTGGTGTAATAGGTGTCCTCCACGAACACGCGCCGGTCGTCGAACGGCAGCACATAGACGAATCGATAGCCATCCGTCTGGTCCACCGCAGCGTCCATGATGACAGGACGGCTGAGGCCATGCGGATCGCGCAGGCGGAGCATCCGCCCGACGAACTTCTGCCAGCCGAGTCGCAGCGGCGACAGGCTCCCCGCCGCGCCGCGCGCGTCGATCACCGCGCGGGCGCGGATGCGCCGTCCGTTGGCCAGCACCGCGCCCGCGCCATCCAGTGCGGTTACCGCGGCGCGAATGATCGCCTCGGGCGCGACCAAGGCCCGGACGGCGGCGTCCAGCTGTTCCGACTCGATCGAATTATACCCGCCCGACAAAGTGCGTGCATGGCCCTGGAAGCGGACATCATTGCCCATCCAGCGACAGCTCACCAGCGGCTCCACCAGCCAGCGCATGTCGGGCGCCACGTCGCTGTCGAAGAACGACCAGATGTGATTGCCGCCGATGCGCGCGCCGGGCTCGACCAGCACAATCGCCAGGTCCGGCCGGCGCTCCGCCAACGCCAGCGCCAGCAGCCCGCCCGCCAGACCGCCGCCGCCGATCAGCACATCCACATCGATCTCGTCCGCCATCCCGTGCCTTCTACCCAGCAACCCGCCATGCGCCTATAGCGCGCTGATGGTCCTTTCCGCCCTTCTGGCCGCGCTGACGATGACGGCCATCGTCGCCGTCCGCTACCTGGTCGCCAGCGCCGGCTTCGCCTGGGCGACGCGGGTGAAGCAGCCCGGCCTGTATGCCGGCCAGTCGCGCCAGATCGCGCGCGAGATCGGCTGGAGCCTCGCCTCCGCCGCCATTTACGGCCTGCCCGCCGGGGTGGTGGCATGGGGCTGGCACGATCATGGCTGGACGCGCATCTATGGCGATGCCGATGCTTATCCGCTGTGGTGGATGCCGCTGTCGGTGCTTGCTTATCTGTTGATCCACGACGCCTGGTTCTACTGGACCCATCGCGCGATGCACGATCCACGGCTGTTCAAGCGGATGCACGCCGTCCACCATGCCAGCCGCCCGCCCACCGCTTGGGCGGCGATGAGCTTCCACCCGTGGGAGGCGCTGACCGGCGCGATTGTGGTTCCCGCTTTGGTCTTCGTGGTGCCGATCCACATCGCCATGCTGGGCGTGGTGCTGACGGTCATGACGGTGATGGGCGTCACGAATCACATGGGGTGGGAGCTGTTTCCGCGCTGGATGGTGCACGGCCCGGCCGGGCGGTGGCTGATCACCGCCAGCCACCATCAGCGGCACCACACCCATTATCGCTGCAATTACGGCCTCTACTTCCGCCTGTGGGACCGGCTGTGCGGCACGGACCAGGGCCTGGGTCAGTTTCGCGGGGTCAAAGCGAATAAATAAGTTTATTTTTGACGCACTGCACAAAAGGCTTGCGGCGGCGCATCAAAGGAGCCACAAAGCCCCTGCCTTTCAGGCATCCTCTCCTAAACTTTCAGGGCCGGTTCGCCGGCCCTTTTTTTTGCCCGCGGGATTGCCCGCCGATGGCGTCGGCCTGAACAGGCGCGCGCAGGGCAGCGGCACGGGAGGGGCAAGGATGGACACGACACGCAGCGGCGATCGACCCGGCCTTGTCCTCGGCGCTTTGTTCCTCGCCAACGTGGCCCTTGCCTGCGGACCCTGGCTGGTTCGCCTGGCGCAGGCGGACGGCGGCGTGGGGCCGGTCAGCTCGGGTTTCTGGCGGCTGACATTGGCCCTGCCGATCCTGCTGCTCGCCACCCGTACCGAACGGCGAAACAGCGCCGTCCCGCCATGGGGAATGCTGGGTACGGCGTTGTTGTCGGGGCTGTTCTTCGCCGCCGACCTGGGCATGTGGCATGCCGGCATCCTCCACACCCGTCTCGCCAACGCGACCCTGCTCGGCAACATCACGGCGATCCTGTTTCCGCTCTACGGCTTCATTGCGGCGCGAATGCTGCCCACACGCCGGCAGGGACTGGCCTTGTCGCTGGCGGCGCTGGGCGCGATGCTGCTGCTCGGCCGTTCCTATGAGCTGTCGGCACGCAACCTCGTGGGCGACCTGCTCTGTGTTGCGGCGGGGATATGCTACACGGCCTATCTGATCGCGGCCGACCGGGCGCGCGCCGGCCTTGGTCCGGTCTCGACCCTGGCCTGCGCCGCGGCGGCAGGCAGCCCGGCTTTGCTGGTCACGGCGCTGGCGATGGGCGAGTCGGTCTGGCCGCGCGACTGGACCGCGCTGATCCTGATGACGCTGGGCAGCCAGATCGTGGGCCAGGGCCTGATCATGTATGCGGTCAGCCGGGCGGCGCCGGTGATGGTGGGCCTGATGCTGCTGCTCCAACCGATCGTCGCCGCGACCATCGGCTGGGTCGTTTATGGCGAGGCGCTGACGCCGTTCGACATGGTCGGCGCCGTGGCGGTGGCGGCCGCCGTGCTGCTGGTGCGCGGCGCACGCCGCTTGCCGCCGAAGGAGAAGCCACTATCCTTGGAGCCATGACCTTGCCGCTCGACATGACGCTGGACGAACTGCGCGACGCTTTGGCCGAGCGCCTGCCCGCCGAGGCGGCGTTTGACGGCTGGAGCGATGCCGCGCTCGCCGCCGCCGCGCGGTCGCTGGGCGTGCCGGCCGAGCGGGCGGCCTTGTGTTTTCCCGATGGGGCGGTTCAGATGATCGATGCCTGGTTCGCGGCGGTGGACCGGCAGATGGAGGCGGCCCTGCCGCAGCCGTCTCTGGCGGCGATGCGGATCCGCGCCCGGATCACGGCCTTGGTGTGGGCCCGCATCACGGCGGTCGCCCCCTATCGCGAGGCATTGCGCCGCGCGCTGGCGATCCTGGCGCAGCCGCAGAATATTGCGGCCGGCACGCGGCTGGCATGGCGTGCGGCCGACGCCATGTGGCGACTGGCGGGCGACCGCGCGACCGGTTTTACCCATTACAGCAAGCGGCTGACCCTGGCGGGGGTGTATGGCAGCACCCTGCTCGCCTTTCTGGACGATGAGAGCGAGGACCATGCCGATACCCGCGCTTTCCTGGATCGCCGGATCGGCGACGTGATGACGTTCGAGAAGGTGAAGGCCCAGCTTCGCCCCGATCCGGAGCGGCATTTCAACGTGATGCGCTTCCTCGGTCGCCTGCGCTACCCGGCGCGGTAGACGCGATCGGGCGCGTAACGCGCCGCGTCGATGGCGGAGACCGGCTCCGGCGGCGGCTGGCGCAGCAGCAGCGCGGCTGCCAGCATCGCACCTGCGGGCGCGGTTTGGATGCCGAACCCGCCCTGCCCCGCGCACCAGAAGAAACCGGGCGCGTGGGGATCGAAGCCGTAAATCGGCGCACGGTCAGGCGCGAAGCTGCGCAAGCCGGCCCAGGCCCGCTCCCGCTTCACCACCCGCCACTCCACCGCCTGCTCCAGCCGGTCGATCGCGACCGCGACATCCAGCTCCTCCGGCGCGACGTCATGCGGATCGACCGGAGTTTCGTCGTGCGGGGATAGCCACAGCCGCCCGCCCGCCTCCGGCTTGAAGTAGAAGCGACCGCGCGCATCCATGACCAGCGGCAGATCGGGCACGGTCGGCGGATCCACGGCAAGCTGGACGATGGTGCGACGAAACGGCTGCACGAGCGTCGGCATGGCGCCCGCCATCGCCGCCACGGCGGACGCCCAGGCACCGGCCGCATTCACCACCACGTCAGCGCGCACCTCGCCCGCGCGAGTCGCCAGGCGCCAGCCGCCGCCGACCCGCTCCACCCCATCCAGCGGCGCATCCACCAGCAGGGTGGTGCCGGCCGCGCGGGCTCGCGCCAGAAAGCGCGCGTGCAGCATGGCGACGTCGATGTCGCGGCAGCTTGGCTCGCCGATGCCCCGGCGAAATGCCGGGCGGATGCCGGGCACCGCCGCCTCCAGCGCGGCCCGATCGAGGACGGTGAAGTCGATCCCACCGCCGGCGAGTTCCGCCGCCAGCGACTCCAGCGCGCGCTCGCCATCCGCGTCGGCGACATGGATCGTGCCGCGCGGATGCAGCACGCCTTCGGCCTTCAGCAGCGGGCCGGAAGCGGTGGTCAGCGGCTGAACCTGTGGCCCGCCATAGCTTTCCTGCCAGAAGGCGGCGGAGCGGCCGGTGGAATGATAGCCGGGCTGCGCCTCCCGCTCGATCAGGACGATTCGCGCGCGGTCGCCGATCATGGCGGCAAGGCTCGCCCCCGCCATGCCCGCGCCGATGATGGCAATGTCCGTTCGGATGACGCTCACGCCGGCCCGGTTACGGTTTAGCAAGCGGTAACGTCTAGTGGCCGACGCATGCATATTGCGACCATCGGATTGTTGTGCGTGCTGGCCGTGCTGCTGCTGACGGCGGCGGTGACCGACATTCGCAGCCGAATCATCTCCAACCGCCTCAACCTCGTGATCGCGGGACTGGCCGTGCCGTGGTGGCTGTTGATGGGGCTGGGCGGTCCCGACATGCTCCTCCAGATCGGAGCGGCCTGCGTCGTGCTGCTCGTGTTCGGCGGCTGCTTTGCGTTGGGCATGATGGGCGGCGGCGACGTGAAGTTGCTGGTCGCGCTCGCCTTGTGGCTGCCGCTGGGCGCGCTCCTGTCCATGCTGGTGTGGATGGCGATGGCGGGCGGCGTGCTGACGATCGGCATGGTCGTCGCCTACAAGGTTCGGAACGCTCCGAATCGGCCTGAAATCCCCTACGGCGTGGCCATCGTCGTGGCCGCCTTGCCGATCATAACCAACCATATCTTAACTATCCCAGCGGCATAGCCTGACCGACCCGAAAAGGTCTGGGTGGGAAGGCTTGCATTGATGGATGTCCGGAAGTTGATGTTGATGATGGGGGCCCTGTTGCTCGCCGTCGTTTGCGCGCTCGCCGCGCGCAGCATGTTCGGAGGCTCGGGCCAGCCCGCCGCCGCCGCGATCATGCCGGCCGAACCCGCCGGACCCGACGTGCTGGTCGCCACCCACACGCTGCCGGTCGGCACCATCATCGGACCGGATGCCTTTCGCTACCAGCCCTGGCCCAAGGACCTGGTCGACCAAGCCTATTTCATCCGCGGCCGGCAGCCGGACCAGCAGCAGCTGATCGGCACGGTGGTCCGTTACGCGATCACGGCGGGGCAGCCGATCACGCAGGGCACGGTGATCAAGCCGGGCGATCGCGGCTTCCTGGCCGCCGCTTTGGCGCCGGGCATGCGTGCCGTGTCGATCTCCGTAACGGCGCAGGCCGGCGTGGCGGGGTTCGTGTTTCCCGGCGACCATGTCGACATCATCCTGACGCAGACCGTTGCCGGCGGCGGCGACGGATCGCCGCTGAAGACCAGCGAGACGATCGTGCGCAACATGCGCGTCCTCGCCACCGACCAGAAGACGGACAAGACCACCGACGCGGACGGCAAGACCGTGGTCACGGCCTTCTCCAACGTCACGCTGGAGGCGACGCCCAAACTGGCCGAGAAGATCGCGGTCGCCCAGACCATCGGCACCCTCTCCCTCTCGCTGCGCTCGATCGCGGACGACAAGATGGAGCTGGAGCGGCTGATCGCGTCGGGTGATCTGAACGCCCCCGCCGATGCCCGTAGCGAGAAGCAGATGCTGGTGGAGATCGCCTCGCATCCGCAGGATACCGCCACCACCGCGACCACCGGCGGCGACGTGTCGCGCTTTCAGCGGAACAACATCCCCGCCGCGGCGGCCAACCCCGCCGGCATGAGCATGCCGATGGCCCCGGTGCCCTCCACACCGTCGTCTTCCCTGGTTTCCGCCGCCCCGCGCGGTCCGATCGTCACCATCGCCCGCGGCAACGCGCTCACCGAAGTGCCCGTGGCAAGGAATTGATGCGTATGCGTATCCCCTCTCTGGTCCGCCACGGCGGCCTGTCGATCATCATCGCCGCCGTCGCCACCGCGACGCTGGCCATCCCGAACCCGGTGCGCGCCGCCACCGCCGACGCCAAGCCGGACGCGGTCGAGGCGCCGGCCGGCAACCGCGCGGAGATCCCGGCCCGGATCATCACCATGTCGATGGGCCAGGGCCAGTTGGTCCGCCTGGCGCGTCCCATGACCAACCTGTTCGTGGCGGACGACAAGATCGCCGACGTGCAGGTGAAGGGATCGACCGCGCTCTATCTGTTCGGCAAGGCGGCCGGCGAAACCACCATCTACGCCACCGACCGCACCGGCGCGGTGATCTGGTCCAGCAATGTGCGCGTGGGCAATAACATCACCACGGTCGGCGCCATGCTGAAGGCCGCCATGCCCGAAGCGGACATCACCGCGATGCCGGTCGGCAACATGGTGCTGCTGACCGGGACGGTGCTGGGGCCCAAGGACATCGACGAGGCGCAGCGCCTGGTGGAAACCTTCACCGCCGGCGCCCCCGTGATCAACCGCCTGCACGCGGCAACGCCGATGCAGGTCAACCTGCGCGTCAAAATTGCGGAGGTCAGCCGTGACCTGGTCAAGGCGGTCGGCGTGAACCTGATGAGCCGCGATCAGAGCGGCGGTTTCCTGTTCGGCGTCGCGCAGGGCCGTTCCTTCGGATCGATCGGCGACCTCGACATCTCGAAACTGCCGACCGCCCAGATCCCCGGTCCGAACGGCGGGACGGTCAGCGTCCCCTACAATCCCTTCACGGGCCAGTTTGTGAATCCGCTACGCCCCGGAACCAGCTACAATCTCGACAAGCTCGGGCAGGGCGCGGGCAGGACGTCACTGGGCCTTGCGGGCAAGTTCCTGGGCATGGACCTCGCCTCCGCCATCGACCTGGCGGAGACGGACGGTTTGGTCACGACGCTGGCCGAACCGAACCTGACCGCTTTGTCGGGCGAGACCGCCAGCTTCCTGGCGGGCGGCGAAATCCCGATCCCGATCGCGCAAGGGCTGGGTCAAGTGTCGGTCGAGTTCAAGCAATATGGCGTCAGCCTGTCCTTCACGCCCACCGTGATGCGCGACGGCCGCATCTCGTTGCGAGTCCGTCCCGAAGTGTCGCAGCTGACCACGGCCGGTACGGTGACGCTGAACGGTTTCAGCATCCCCGGCCTTACCACCCGCCGGGCAGAGACGACGGTGGAATTGGGTTCCGGCCAGGCCTTCATGATCGGCGGCCTGCTCAACAACAACATCAACAATTCCACCGACAAGGTGCCCGGCATCGGCAGCCTGCCCATCATCGGCGCGCTGTTCCGGTCCAACAGCTTCCGCCGCCAGCAGACCGAGTTGGTGATCGTGGTGACCCCGTATTTGGTGAAGCCGGTCGACGCATCGGAGATCAAGCTACCGACCGACGGCTTCAAGGCGCCGACCGATGCCGAACGGTGGCTGCTCGGCAAGAGCTTCAACGGCACGAGCGGCGCACAATCGCCCAAACCCGTCGCGGCAGGCGCCACCGCAGCAGCGGAAGGGAAGTAAGATGAGGACGTTGGCCATGCTGTACCCACGCTTTGCCCTGCTCGCTCTGGTCGTGCCGCTGGGCGGCGTGATGGCCGCACCCGCCGATCGGGGCGTGAACAATGTCCATCAGCCGGTGGTCGAGGGTGATCGGGCCTATGTTCCCGGCTGTCCCGACTGGCATGCCGCCGGGCGCGACTCCGCTGCCATGACCGACTCCAATTATGGCTGCGCCACCAGCAGCAACCTGGCGGCGATGATCGCCAACCCCGCCGACCTGCTCCACGGCCGCGCTTATGCCGGCACGGATGCGGAGACGGCCACCCGCGCGATCAAGGCCTGGCGCGACGTCGCCCCCACCGGCAGCAAGGGCGTGGAAAGGGTATCCACCAAGGAAGCAAGCGGAGGCGGCCAGTGAACGCGCCCTTTCATCATCGCGGCCATGTGCGCGATCCCTTCAGCGCGTTCATGTCCGATCTGGACAGCGAGGATGTCGTCCGCGCCACGGCCCTGTCCTTCGGCTGGCCGCTGGAGCGGATCCACAATGGCGGCGTCCATTATGCGGTCCAGTCGCTGGCGGTATCGCCGAGCCCCAGCGTGTTGCTGGTCGACCTCAGCATCTCCGCCGACCCGATGGAGGAGATCAACGCGCTGGCCGAGGTGTGCGAGCCCGGCACGACCGTGATCGCCTGCGGGGCCATCAACGATGTGCGCTTCTACCGCGAGCTGATCGCGAACGGGCTGGCGGATTACCTGCTGAAGCCGTTCACCCAGCAGCAGTTGCACGACTCCATCCTCCAGGCGCAGGCGACCCATTCCGGCGGGCGCGCGGCCGATGCTTCCAGCGACGAGCCGCACCTGATGACCGCCGTGATCGGCGTGCGCGGCGGCTGCGGCGGCTCCACCGTCGCCGTGTCGCTGGCGTGGCTGATGTCGGAGCAGGGGCGCTCCACCGCGCTCCTCGACCTGGACGTCCATTTCGGCACCGGCGCGCTGGCGCTGGACCTGGAACCGGGCCGGGGCCTGACCGACGCCATCGAAAATCCCAGCCGCATCGACGGCCTGTTCCTGGAACGCGCGCTGGTGCAGGCCAATGGCAAGCTGGGCGTGCTGTCGGCGGAGGCACCGATCAGCCAGCCGCTGAACGGCGACGGCGCGGCCTTTTTCCAGCTGCAGGACGAATTGCGCGGCGCGCTGAACTGCACCGTGCTGGACCTGCCGCGCCATATGCTGGTGCAGCATCCCTCCTTGTTGCAGGACGTGGGCATCGCGGTGATCGTCACCGAACTGACGCTTGCCGCCACCCGCGACACGATCCGCATCCTGTCGTGGCTGAAGGCCAATGCGCCCACCACCCGCATCCTGCTGGTCGCCAACAAAGTCCCCGCAGTTGGCCAGGAAGAGGTCGCGCTGAAGGAGTTCGAGGCGTCGATCGAACACAAGATCGACGTGGTGCTTCCCTATGACGCGAAGCTGACGGCGCAGGCCGCCAAGGTTGGCAAGCCCCTGGTCGAAATCGCCAAGACGGCCAAGATCGGCCAGGGCCTGGACCGGCTGCAGACGCTGGTGCTGGGCGCGGAAAACATGACCAAGAAGGGCAACAGCCTGCTCGGCCGGCTGGGCGACCTCAGGGGCAAACTGGCCCCCAAGCGGGCCAAGTAAGGGTTCAATCGTGCTGATCGCAATCCTTCTCGCCCTGGGAATGGCCCTGATAGGGGGCGCGACCCTGGCTGGCAGCCAGCCGGCCGGGCGCACCCAGAAAAGGCGGCTGGAAGCGGTGCGCGGTCGCCATAGCGGCGCCGGCAGCGTGACGGAGGTGCAGCTGCGCCGCATTGCCGCGTTGCGCACCACCAAGCTCGACAGCACGTTCCAGAACCTGATCCCCAAGCCGGAACTGCTGCGGCGGCGGCTGCGCGCCACCGGCAAGAGCTGGTCGCTTGGCGGCTATGCCATGGCATGCGCGGGCATGACCCTGCTGACGTGGGTGCTGCTGGGCATGCGCGGCATGCCGCTGATGCTGACCTTCTTCCTGGGCCTGATGATCGGCATCGGCGGACCGCATCTGGTGGTCGGCTACCTGGTCAAGAAGCGGACCAGGCAGTTCCTGACCCGATTCCCCGACGCGATCGAGTTGCTGGTGCGCGGTCTCCGCTCCGGCCTGCCGATCACGGAAACGCTGTCGGTGGTGGGCGCGGAAGTGCCGGGGCCGGTTGGGGCCGAATTCCGCGCCATCACCGACCGGATGCGGATCGGGCGCACGATGGAGGCGGCGTTGGGGGAAACGGCCGAGCGGCTGAACATGCCGGAATTCCAGTTCTTCGTGATCACGCTGGCGATCCAGCGCGAAACCGGCGGCAACCTGGCGGAAACGCTGGGCAACCTGGCCGACGTTTTGCGCAAGCGGTTGCAGATGAAGCTGAAGATCAACGCCATGTCGTCGGAGTCCAAGGCGTCCGCCTATATCATCGGCGCCCTGCCGTTCGTGGTCTTCCTGTTGGTCTGGTTCGCCAACCCGTCGTATATGACCGGATTCTTCACGGATACGCGCCTGATGTTCGCCGCTGCCGGCGGCGGTATCTGGATGGCTATCGGTGTGTTCATCATGGCCAAGATGATCAATTTCGAGATTTGATGCGATGCACTCCAACTTTCTCGGACTAAGCCTGACCGACGTGGCGACCATGATGTCGGCCGCCGCCGTGTTCGCGCTGCTGGTCGCCGTCTATGCCGCCACCACCGTGCGCGATCCCATGGCCAAGCGGGTCAAGGCGTTGAACGAGCGCCGCGAACAGCTCAAGGCCGGCATCACCGCCTCCACCCGCAAGCGCGCCCGGCTGACCCAGTCGAACAAGGCGACGGACCGGATGCGGACCTTTCTCGCCAGCTTCAAGGTGCTGCAGGATCAGCAGCTGAAGGATGCGCAGATCAAGCTGGCTCAGGCCGGCATCCGCTCCAAGGATGCGGCGGTCGCGGTGATCTTCGCGCGGCTGGCCATGCCGATCGTGATCGGCGGCACCTGCGTCGTCGGCGTCTACCTGCTCGACTGGTTCCCGACCTGGGGCGGGCTGATGAAATACGGACTGACCGCCACCACCCTGGTGCTGAGCTACAAGGCGGCCGACCTGTATGTGCAGAACAAGATCACCAAGCGCACCGCCGCGATCCGCAAGGGCCTGCCCGACGCGCTGGACCTGCTGGTGATCTGCGCCGAAGCCGGCCTGACGGTGGATGCCGCCTTTGCCCGCGTCGCGCGCGAATTGGGCAAGGGTTTTCCGGAGCTTGGCGACGAAATGACGCTGACCGCGATCGAACTGGGTTTCCTGACGGACCGTCGCATCGCGTTCGAGAATCTGGCCGCGCGCGTCGGCCTGGATTCGGTACGCAGCGTGGTCACCACCATGATCCAGACGGAGAAATACGGCACCCCGCTGGCCAGCGCGCTGCGGGTGCTGGCGGCGGAATTCCGTCACGAACGCATGATGAAGGCGGAGGAAAAGGCCGCCCGCCTGCCCGCCATCATGACGGTGCCGCTGATCCTGTTTATCCTGCCCGTGCTGTTCATCGTCATCCTGGGTCCGGCCGCCTGCTCGCTCAGCGATAATATGCTGAAGAGCTGAGGAGGCATTCCGGGAGGTTGACCGCAACCTTAGCCAAGCGCACATCGTTACGCCGTGACGTACCGTTGGGAGAGCGATTGAATGCCGGCCTTCACCACGACCGAATGGGCCATCCTGTTCTTGGTGCTGCTGCTAGGTTGGCTGCTCGGCCTGATCTCGCGCTCGGGAAAGAAGTGGCGGCGCCTGTATGAGAGCGAGCGCGACGCCCGCGCGGAGGAACAGCGCGAGCATGAGGTGGCCCTGTCCGCCGCCAATGCCCGCATTGCCGAGCTGGAACGCGGCCGCGTCGCGCCGGCCGCAGCGGGGGCGCCCCTGGCGGGGACGGCGACGAGCACGCCCGACACGCTCGACCTGACCCACGACGATTTGACCCGCATCCGCGGGATCGGGCGCAGCGGCGAGCGGCGGCTGAATGCGGAAGGGATCTATCGCTATAGCGACCTCGTCGCGCTGACCCCTGCGCAGGAAGCCTCGCTGGAGCACAAGCTCGGCGCGGATGACGGCTATATCGAGCAGGAGCAATGGCGCGAGCAGGCGGCGTTGCTGGATGCCGGCCGTCAGGACGAACATCGCGCCCGCTTCGGCTGACATGCCCCTGGCGGCTGCTCATGGCCGGCCGCCACCACGATGGGACGCGCGGCAGCATTGCGCGTCCTGCCGTACCCGTGACCTGACTGATCGTCCGCAATTCACTTCACGCAAGCGCACGCCTGAAAGGAGCGACGGTTGACCATCGCCTGGCCTGCCAACGCCCTGACGTGGCTGCAAGCCTTGCTGTCGCTCGCGATTGCGATCGGCATTGCCCTGGTCGTGCATTGGGTCGCCTTCTTTATCGGGCGCCGCGCGGTGAAGCGGACCAGGACGCAGGTGGACGACGTGCTGCTGCTGCACCTGCGCAAGCCGACGCGCTGGCTGCTGATCGCCTTTGCGTTATCGGCGGTGCAGCCGGCCTTGCCCCTGTCGCCGTCCGGCGACCGGCTGTGGCTGCGCCTGTTCGGGCTGTTGATGCCCGCCCTGTTCGGCTGGCTGTGCGTCGCCCTGCTCGGTGCGGCGAACATGATCGTGCATGCCGGGACGGACATCACGGTCGAGGACAACCTCAAGGCTCGCCGCCGTCGCACGCGCGCGTCGATCCTCTACCGGATCCTGCTGTTCGTGGTCATGCTGGTTACCTTCTGCATGATGCTGATGAGCATTCCCAGCGTCCGTTCGCTGGGCGTGACGCTGATCGCTTCGGCCGGCCTGGCCGGTCTGGCGGTGGGTGCCGCGGCGCAACCGGCGCTCAAGAACCTGATCGCGGGCATCCAGATGGCGTTCACCGAACCGATCCGGATCGACGACGTGGTCATCATCAATGGCGAGTGGGGCCGCATCGAGGAGATCCGGCTGACCTTTGTGGTCGTCAAGATCTGGGACGAGCGCCGATTGGTGGTTCCCGTGTCCAAGTTCCTGGAGGAAAGTTTCCAGAACTGGACACGCGAAACCAGCCAGATCATGGGCAGCGTCTTCTGGTATGTCGATGCGACCGCCGACGTGCCCCGACTGCGCGCGAAACTAGAGGAGGTCGTGCGGAGCGACCCGTTGTGGGACCGTCGCTTCTTCAACCTGCAGGTGACCGATACCAAGCCGGACGGCGCGATGGAGCTGCGCGGGCTGATGACCGCCAAGGATGCTTCCCAGGCGTTCGACCTGCGCTGCGCGGTGCGCGAAGCGATGCTGGCCTTCATCCGCGATGAAATGCCGGAGGCGCTGCCGCGCCGTCGCGCCCTGCTGGAACTTGCCCGGCCCGATCTCCCCTAGCGCAGTGGCGTCGGCGGGGGGCGCCCGCCGAAGTGAGCGTCCAGATTGGCCAGCACCAACGCCGCCATCTCGCCCCGCGTCTCCACCGTGGCGCTGCCCTGATGCGGGGACAGCACCACCTGATCCATCGTGCGAAGCGCCTCCGGAACAGCGGGCTCCTCGGCGAACACATCCAGGCCCGCGCCGGCGATGCGGCCGTCCTGCAAGGCACGGACCAGCGCCGCTTCGTCGACGATCGCGCCACGCGCCACGTTGATCAGGGTTCCCTCCGGTCCTAGCCGATCGAGAATGGCGGCGTCGACCGCGCCGATCGTCGCGGCGGTAGCGGGCACGATCACCACCAGCACGTCGGTTTCCGTCGCAAGCGTCGCCAGATCCGGCACGTAGCGCCATGGCAGATCGGGCTTGGCCGTACGGCTGGTATAGAGCAGTTCGGACGCGAAGGGCGCGGCGCGGGTGGCGATGGCCTAGCCGATCGCGCCCATGCCGTACAGCCCGATCCGCCGCCCGCTCAAGCGGCGCGCAAGCGGCACGCGCCACCCGCCGGCCCTGACCGCCCGATCGTTGGCGACCAGCCGCCGCGACACGGCCAGCATCAGGGCGATAGCCAGATCGGCCACGTCGTCGGTCAGCACGTCGGGCGTCAGGGTGAGCGTTATGCCTCGCGCCCGCAGCGCCGCCAGGTCCACGCCGTCGTGCCCGACCCCGTGGATCGCCACGATCTCCAACGCCGCCAGCCGGGCGAGCAGGCCCGCATCCACGATGCTGCTGCCGCCGCCAACGATGGCGCGGATGCGTGCCCCTGCCTTGTCCACCGTGCGGTGGACGGTGAAGCGCCGCTCCAGTTCCGCCTCCAGCTGCGGCGAGGCACCGCCGAGTAGCAGCAGGTCGGGCGCGCTCATGCGCAACGCCCGCTCATGCCGGGCTGCAAGGAGAAGCGCATCATGCCTGCCTTACCGCTTTCAACGCCGCCTGCGCCGCCGCCAGCCGCGCGATCGGCACGCGATAGGGCGAGGCGGAGACGTAATCGAGCCCGGCTTGCTCGCAAAAGGCGATGGAGGCGGGATCGCCGCCATGTTCCCCGCAGATACCGAGCTTCAGGTCGGGTCGCACCGCTTTGCCCTGCTCCGCCGC
Organism: uncultured Sphingomonas sp.; assembly: GCF_934560975.1. GTDB lineage: Bacteria > Pseudomonadota > Alphaproteobacteria > Sphingomonadales > Sphingomonadaceae > Sphingomonas_I. The sequence goes on from NZ_CAKTFO010000019.1 coordinate 23,987, forward strand.
CATCCGGATCAGTTCGCCCACGCCCTCCACGTCCAGGCTGACGAACGGATCCTTGGGATAGATGCCCTGATCGACATAGGCACCGATGAAGCGCCCGGCATCGTCGCGGCTGACCCCCAACGTCGTCTGGGTCAGATCGTTGGTGCCGAAGGAGAAGAACCCCGCGCCGCCTTCTCCTTCCGCGATCTGGCCCGCCTTGATGGCGGCACGCGGCAGTTCGATCATGGTGCCGACCAGATAATCCAGCCGCTGACTCTTCTCTACCATCACCGCCGCTGCGACCCGATCGATCAATGCCCTGATGATATCGAACTCCGCGCGGGTCGCGACCAGCGGCACCATCACCTCCGGGATCGGAGCCGCGCCGGTGTCCCGCGCCACGTCGCACGCTGCCTCGAAGATTGCGCGCGCCTGCATCTCGTAGATTTCGGGATAGGTGATGCCCAGCCGGCACCCGCGATGGCCCAGCATTGGGTTGAACTCGTGCAACTCGGCCGCGCGCCGCTTGAGCTGATCGACCGATACGCCGGTCGCCTGCGCCACCTCCTGAAACTCTGCATCCTCGCGCGGGAGGAATTCGTGCAGCGGCGGATCGAGCAGGCGGATCGTCACCGGCAGGCCGGCCATGATCTCGAAAATGGTCGCAAAATCCCCGCGTTGCTCGGGCAACAGCCGGTCGAGCGCGACCTGGCGACCGGCCGCATCGTCGGCCAGGATCATCTGGCGAACGGCCGTGATCCGGCCCGCGTCGAAGAACATATGCTCCGTCCGGCAGAGGCCGATACCGTCCGCGCCGAAGCCACGCGCGGTGCGGCAGTCGAGCGGCGTTTCGGCATTGGTACGCACCTTCAGGCGACGAACATCGTCCGCCCACGCCATCAGCGTGCCGAAATCGCCCGCCAGTTCGGGCTGCACCGTCGCGACCTCGCCCAGCATCACTTCGCCCGTGGCGCCGTCGATGGTGAGCACGTCGCCGTCCCGCACCTCCGCGCCCGATACGCGCAACACGCCCGCCTTGGCGTCGATCGCAAGGCTGCCCGCCCCCGATACGCAAGGCCGCCCCATCCCACGCGCCACCACGGCGGCATGGCTGGTCATGCCGCCGCGCGCGGTCAGGATGCCCCGCGCCGCATGCATGCCGTGAATATCCTCTGGGGAGGTTTCCACCCGCACCAGAATCACCGCCTCTCCCCCCGCAGCCCGGCGTTCGGCGGTGTCGGCATCGAACGCCACCTTGCCGGATGCCGCACCGGGGGATGCCGGCAGCCCCTTTGCAATCACCGTCCGGGGGGCGTCAGCATCAAGCGTCGGATGGAGCAATTGGTCGAGCGCGGCGGGATCGACCCGCGCGACCGCTTCGTCCCGGCTGATCAGGCCCTCATTCGCCATGTCAACCGCGATCTTCAGCGCGGCATTGGCGGTGCGCTTGCCGGCGCGGGTCTGCAGCATCCACAACGTGCCCTGCTGCACGGTGAACTCGATGTCCTGCATGTCGCGGTAATGCGTTTCCAAGAGGTCGAACACGCGCGCGAGTTCGGCGTAGGTGTCCGGCAGCGCCTCTTCCATCGACAGCGGCCTGGCGCCCGCTTTCTCCCGCGCGGCATGGGTCAGATATTGCGGGGTGCGGATGCCGGCGACCACGTCCTCACCCTGCGCGTTGATCAGATATTCGCCATAATAAGCGCGCTCGCCGGTGGACGGATCGCGGGTGAACGCGACGCCGGTGGCCGAGGTTTCGCCCATGTTGCCGAACACCATCGCCTGCACGTTGACCGCCGTGCCCCAGGTACCGGGAATATCGTGCAGCCGGCGATAGACTTTGGCGCGGTCTGACTGCCACGATGCGAACACGGCGCCGATCGCGCCCCAGAATTGGTCGAGCACGTCTTGGGGAAAGTCCCGTCCCCATTGCTCGCGCACCAGCCGTTTATAGGTGCCGACCAGTTCGCGCAGGTCTTCCGCGTCGAGATCGGTGTCGAGCGCAACGCCGTGATCCTCCTTGGCGATCTCCAGCGCATCCTCGAACGCGCCATGATCCAGGTCCAGCACCACGTCGGCATACATCTGGATGAAGCGGCGGTAGCTGTCCCAGGCGAAACGTTCGTCGCCGGACACGCGCGCCAGCCCCTCCACCGTGTCGTCGTTGAGACCGAGGTTGAGGACCGTGTCCATCATGCCGGGCATCGACGCGCGCGCACCGGAGCGGACCGACACCAGCAGCGGATCGGCCGCGTCGCCAAAACCTTTGCCGGTTATGCCCGCAATATGGGCGATGCCGCCGGCCACTTCCTCCCGCAGCGTGTCCGGAAACGCTCCACAATCCGCATGGTAGAGGGCGCACATCGCCGTGGAGATGGTGAAGCCGGGTGGCACCGGCAGGCCGATCGCGGCCATTTCGGCCAGGTTCGCGCCCTTGCCGCCGAGCAGGTCGGTGTCCCCCGCGCCGCCGTCCGCTACGCCGCCGCCGAAGCGATAGACATGGCGGCCTTGCTCGACGCTCCCGGGCACGCTCGCCATGTCACGACTGCTCCTGCTTGTTTGCGGTCGTGCCACGGCTAAGCGGCCGTTGAGGGTCGATCAAGCCGAACAAAATGAAGCCAAATTGTCCTAATCGCAGCCTGAACGCGCGGTAGCTTCACCCTTCGGTGCGGGAGAAATCCGCCACGCGATGCACCGCGCGGCGAATCCGTCCCAATAAACCGAGACGTGCCATGCGCTTGGCCGGATCGGCATCGTTCACGGTAACGCTATCGAAAAAGGCGTCGATCGGCCCCCGCAAGCTGGCGAGCGCGGCCATCGCCGTCTCGAAATCTTCCCGCTCGACCGAGGCGGATGCCTGCGTCTCTGCCGTGTCGAGTGCCGCGATCAGCGCCGACTCGGCGGGCTCGGGCGTGTAATCCACGCCCGCATCCGTGTCCTCGCTTTCGCCCACGTCTTCCTTCTTCAGGATGTTGGCGGCGCGCTTGTAGCCGGCGATCAGGTTGACGCCGTCCTCCGTCGCGACGAACGCCTGCAACGCCGCCACCCGCGCGAGCAGGCGGACCAGATCGTCCTCCCCACCCAGCGCGAACACCGCGTCGATCAGGTCGTGCCGCACGCCGGCCTCGCGCTGCTGGACCTTGAGGCGGTCCGCGAAGAAGTCGATCGGAGGCGCGGGGTGGAGCCCCTCGGCGCGCACGCCCGCATAGAAGGGCGCATCCGCCGGCACGGGGAAGCGGATCAATTCGGCGTCCCCCGCCATCAGCCGCTTGTCGTCGCCCTGCACCTCAAGGTGAAAAGGCGCGGCCGGAACCGGCAGCGTCATGGCGCGCAGGCACGTCTCCAGATGGAGGTCGACCGCCTTGGTCAGCCATTGCCCAAGTTCGCCCCGCAGGCCGTTCGCCGTCACCAGCCGGATCACGCCCAGCGCCGCGCGGCGCAGGGCGAACGGATCCTTCGATCCCGTCGGCGGCTCTTCCAGCAGGAAGAAGCCGCGCAACGTGTCCAGTTTATCCGCCAGGCTGACCGCCACCGTGACCGGGGCGGTCGGCACGTCGTCGCCCTGGCCCACCGGCTTGTAATGGTCGCGGATCGCGTCGGCGACGGCGGCCGGCAGCCCCTCGGCATGGGCGTAATAGCCGCCCATGATGCCCTGCAATTCAGGAAACTCGCCCACCATGCCGGTGACCAGATCGGCCTTGGCCAGCCGAGCGGCCTGTTCGGCCTGGGCCGGATCGGCAGCGGGGACGATCCCCTCTTCCACCAGCCAGCGCGCCAGTTTCGCCACGCGATCGACCTTGTCGGCCAGCGTGCCGAGCTTTTCGTGGAAGACGATCTGGGACAGCTTGCGCGCCTGCTCTGCCAGCGGAACCTTGAGGTCCTGTTCCCAGAAGAACTTTGCGTCGGACAGGCGCGCGGCCAGCACCTTGCGGTTGCCGGCGACGATCGCCTCCCCACCGTCCGCCGCCGCGATGTTGGCGGTGCAGATGAAGTTGGGGGCGAGCTTGCCCGCACTGTCCACCAGCGCGAAATATTTCTGGTTGGTGCGCATGGTGAGCTGGATCACCTCGCGCGGCACATCCAGGAACGCCGGGTCGAAGTCGCCCAGCAGCGGCACCGGCCATTCGGTCAGGCCGGCATTCTCCGCCACCAGGCCCGCGTCGGGCACGACATGCAGCCCACGCGCCTCGGCCAGCGCACGGGCAGCGCCTTCGATGATCCCGCGCCGTTCGGCGGGATCGAGGATCACATGGCAGGCGCGCAGCTTGCCCGCATAGTCCGCCGCCGAACCGATGGTGATCGGACCGGGATGATGGAAGCGGTGGCCGCGCGTCGCCGCGCCGCTGACGATCCCGTCCACCTCCAGCGGCACCACATCCTCACCGAACAAGGCAAGGATGCCCTGCAGCGGGCGCACCCAGCGCAGGCTGGCGGTGGAGGAGGACGCCGCGCCCCAGCGCATCGACTTGGGCCAGGGAAAGGCGCGGATCACCGCCGGCACCGCCGCCGCCAGCACATCCGCAGTGGCACGGCCGGGCTTTTCCACGATGGCGAACAGCACGCCGTCGCGCTCGGTCAGTTGCTCGCGGGCAAGGCCGGTCTTGCGCAGGAAGCCTTCCAGCGCCTGCGGCGGAGCGGAGGCTTTGGGCCCCTTGGTCTCCTCGCGCACCGCCTCGGTCGCCAGCGGCAACCCGCGCGCGATCAGGGCCAGGCGGCGCGGGGTGGCAAAGACCTCGACCCCTTCCGCCTTCAGCCCGGTCCTGGCGATCTCATCCGCGAACAGGCGCGCCAGATCGGCGGAAGCCTTCTCCTGCATCCGCGCAGGGATTTCCTCCGACAGGAGTTCGAGCAGGAAATCAGTCATCAAACCAAAGCCTTCTTCAAAGACGCGTGAGCCAGCCGAACAAACGGTCGAGACTGGCTCCTATTCTAGTGGTATGCGCCTCCCTGCTAAGAAACCACGCCAGGATTGCTCCCCACGCGATCATCGCAAGCATACTGCTCATTGTTGCCCCGAGCCCGACGAGCCTAAAGCCCAGGGCAAACGGCACCGCTGGCCCGATAAGCCAGACTGGAACCAGAGCGATCTTAAGGCCCGAACTCAGTCCTTGCCGCCAGTCGGGTTCCATGATCATGCCGCCCAGCCATTATGCGCCATCCACGCCTCGCACGCGCCCTTGGCCAGTTCGCGCACCCGGCCGATATAGGCCTGACGCTCCGCCACCGAGATCACGCCGCGCGCCTGGAGGGTGTTGAAGATGTGGCTGGCCTTGATCGCCTGGTCATAGGCCGGCAGCGACAGCGGTTTGTCCCGCTCCAGCAACGCCTTGCACTCGTCGGCGGCCAGCGTGAACTGCCGGAACAGGGTTTCGGTGTTGGCCGCCTCAAAATTATAGGCGCTGAACTGGCGCTCATTCTCCAGAAAGACGTCGCCATAGCTGACGCCCTCGTCGTTGAAGCGCAGGTCATAGACCCGGTCGACGCCCTGGATATACATGGCCAGCCGTTCGAGGCCGTAGGTCAGCTCGCCCGCCACCGGCTTGCAGTCGAACCCGCCGACCTGCTGGAAATAGGTGAACTGCGTCACCTCCATCCCGTCGCACCACACTTCCCAGCCGAGACCCCAGGCGCCGAGCGTCGGGCTTTCCCAATCATCCTCGACGAAGCGGATGTCATGGTTGCGGACGTCGATCCCGATCCGCTCCAGCGAGCCGAGATACAGTTCCTGCAAATTGGGCGGGCTCGGCTTCAGGATCACCTGATACTGGTAATAATGGCCGAGGCGGTTGGGGTTCTCGCCATAGCGGCCGTCGGTCGGGCGGCGCGACGGCTGGACATAGGCCGCCTTCCACGGATTGGGGCCGAGCGCGCGCAGCGTCGTGGCGGGGTGAAACGTTCCCGCCCCCATTTCCATATCGTAAGGCTGAAGGACGACGCAGCCCTGCGCGCTCCAATAATCATGAAGCGTCAGGATCAGCGACTGGAAGCTGAGCGGCTTGGGCGCGGCCAAGGGGAAATCACCACAAAGTTGATAATCCCCCAGGCTGTGGCGCAGCCCCAGCCGGGGGTCAACCTTACAGCGTGGCGGCGATCGCCCGCGCCGCGGCGTCCGGATCCTCCGCTTTGGTGATCGGACGGCCGACAACCAGGATGGACGCGCCATTGTCCAGCGCCTGACGCGGCGTCATCACCCTCTTCTGATCGCCGACCGGCCCACCGGCGGGCCGCACGCCCGGTACGACGAAGAAGCCGTCGCGCCACGCCCGGCGCGCCGCCGCAACCTCGAACCCCGAACAGACCACGCCGTCCAGCCCGGCTTCCTGTGCCAGCGCGGTCAGGCGCTCCACCTGGCCATGCTCGTCCCCGCCGACGCCGATCGACGACAGGTCGCCCGCGTCGAGGCTGGTGAGCAATGTCACCGCCACCACCTTGGTCGATGGATGGGCGGCGGCCTTGGCATCCTCCATCATCGCGCGTCCGCCCGCGGCGTGGATGGTGAGCACCGCCGGGGCGAGGTCGTGCAGCGCCTGGATCGCGCTTGCCACCGTGTTGGGAATGTCGTGCAGTTTCAGGTCGAGAAAGATCGGCAGGCCGACATGGGCCAGTTCGCGCACGCCATGCTGGCCATGGGCGGCGAAGAATTCGAGGCCTAGCTTGATCCCGCCGACATGGGCGCGGACGCGAGTGGCAAGGTCCTTGGCGCGCTGGAGATCGGGCGTGTCGATGGCAACATAGACGGGAGAGGTCATCAGATATCCTGGCGCGGCTGTTCAATGTGCGGCTGGTCGATGGACGTACCCGGCGCGGGGGGAACCTGGATCACCGGCTCGGGCGGGGCTACCGACGCGGAGGAGGCCGCCGCCAGCGCCCGGCGACGATCGTTCCAGCGGGTGGCGCGATGCCAGGCATAGGTCGGCAGGAAGCCGAGCAGGAAGGCGAGCGACAGCGGCACCGGCAGCTTGGTCTGCCACACCAGATCGCCGAACAGGCTGATGCTGGTCGGCGTCCAATTGTGCATGAAGAAGACCACGACGACGATCGTCAGCATGATCCAGAACAGGGTCTTCAGAAAGGCCATGCGCGGAGAGTAAGCGGGTTGGCGGCGCAAGACCAGCCTTGGCGGTTGCGCCCGCCCACCCACGCGCCTATGTTCCTGCTTCGTTCAGCACCGCGCCACAACAAGGATCCGCCGATGGCCAAGCCGCAGCGCCGCTATACCTGCCAGCTCTGCGGGTCGGTCGCCAGCAAGTGGCAGGGACAGTGCGTCGATTGCGGCGAATGGAACACCCTGGTCGAGGAGGTCGGGGGCGTGGTGACCCCGTTCGCGGCCAAGCACGATCTGCGCTCGGGCGGGCGGGCGTTTCAACTGTCGGGACTGGACAGCGACGTGGCCCTGCCCGACCGGCTGATGACCGGGATCGCGGAACTGGACCGGGCGCTGGGCGGCGGGCTGGTGGCGGGATCGGCCACCCTGATCGGCGGCGATCCCGGCATCGGCAAGTCGACCTTGCTGCTCCAGGCGGCGGCCAAGCTGGCGCTGGCGGGGTCCCGCGTCGCCTATATTTCGGGTGAGGAAGCGGCGGATCAGGTCCGTCTGCGCGCCCGGCGCATGGACCTGGGCCAAGCCCCGGTGCAACTCGCCACGGCGACGTCGGTGCGGGACATCCTGACCACGCTCGACAGCGGCGCGCCGCCCGCTCTGCTGATCATCGATTCGATCCAGACGATGCATTCGGACCTGATCGAAGGCGCGCCGGGTACTGTCAGCCAGGTGCGCGCGTCGGCGCAGGAACTGATCCGCTACGCCAAGGATCGCGGCACTGCGCTGATCCTGGTCGGCCACGTCACCAAGGACGGCACAATCGCCGGTCCACGCGTGCTGGAGCATATGGTGGACACGGTGCTGAGCTTCGAGGGCGAGCGCAGCCACCAATATCGCATTCTCCGCTCGGTCAAGAACCGCTTCGGCGGCACGGACGAGATCGGCGTTTTCGCCATGCAGTCGGAAGGCTTGGCCGAGGTGGCGAATCCGTCCGCCTTGTTCCTGACCGACCGGGACGAGGCAATTGCCGGCGCAATCGTGTTTCCCGCTGTCGAGGGGACGCGGCCGGTCTTGGTCGAGATACAGGCGCTGGTGGTCCGGCTGGCGAGCGGCGCCACGCCGCGCCGGGCGGTGGTGGGCTGGGACAGCGGGCGGTTGGCGATGATCCTGGCGGTGCTGGAGGCGCGCTGCGGCCTCAGTTTCTCCACCTGCGAAGTCTATCTGAACGTCTCGGGCGGCTATCGCATCGCCGATCCGGGGGCCGACCTGGCGGTCGCGGCGGCGTTGGTGTCGGCCCTGGCGGAACGGCCGATCCCGGCCGACGCGGTCGCATTCGGGGAATTGGCGCTGTCCGGCGAGGTGCGCGGCGTCGCCCATGCGGGATTGCGGCTGAAGGAGGCAGCCAAGCTCGGTTTCGGGCGCGCGCTGGTGCCGGGATCGGCGCGGGATGCGGGCGGCACGCTTGCGACCAACTGCTTTTCGACAGCCGGCGCGCTGGTCGATCACCTGCTGGGACGCTGAGGCGACCTCAGCCGCCGATCAAGGTCCAGCCGAGATAGACGGCAAGCCCGATCATCAGGATGGTGGCCAGGATCGCGTCGGACGGGATCTGCCAGAAGCTGTGGCCGTGATACAGGTCGCGCAGGTCCGACGATCCCGCCGCCTGCGCTGCGGCTTGGCGCTGGCCCAAACGGACCACCGCCGTCTTGGAAAAGGCCCGCGACGCCACGTCCTGCGCGATCGGCGCTTCAAACGCGCAGCCATATTGCTCGCCCTCCGCCCAGGCGACAAAGGCGCGGGTCAGGCCGGCGCCGGCCAGCCCGATGCTGATCTCCTGCCCGATGTCGAGCGGCTCCGGCGTCAGGATGCGGACACCGGTGGAGGACACGTCCAGCACCATGACGTCGATCGGTCCGGCCCCGGTGATCCGGATGGTGCTGGCCGCGCGCGTCGACCGGCGTCGGGCGCCGCGCGGATCGTTACCCTCGTCGCTTATGGTCGACACGCCTGCCTTCTCCCGTCATGCGGGATGGTGTTAGCGGGCAGCGGTTGAAAAAAGCTGAACAACGGGTGTCAGGCGGCAACACCCACCCGGCGACGCGCACGGCTGGCCGATCCGTCGCGCAAGGCCCACCGCATCACCTGTCCCACGCCCCGCACGCCGGCGCGGATCACCGGCCGTGGCGGGGTGCGCAGGTCGTGCAGCGCGCGGGCCCAATCCGGCAGCAGGTCCACCCCTGCTTCCAGCATCATCCGGCCGAACGGCGCCAGCGCCGGGCTGGGCGACGGCTGGCTCAACAGGGCCCGCGCCACCTCATGCATGCGCGCACTGGCCCGAAGCTGCGGGCGGACGGCCAGCATATAGGCATCCAGTCCGGCCCGGTCACGGGGCACGCCGGTCGCGCCCAGCCGCTCGGCGATGGCGGCGACCTCTGCCAGATAGCGGTCCTGTTCCGCCAGCGGGAATGCCGGGTCGCAATAGCGGATGTGCGCCGCGAGGAAGCTCGACATTTCCGCCACATGCACCCAGGTCAGCAGGGCGGGGTCGTCGGCGGCGTAGCGCGTGCCGTCCGGCAGGGTGCCGCGCACCCGCGCATGGATGGCCCGGACGCGCGCGATCAGCGCCTCCGCCTGCTCGGTCGAGCCGTAGGTGGTGCCGGCCACGAACTGCGCGGTGCGCCGCAAGCGGCCCGGCATGTCCTGCCGGAAGTTGGAATGGCCCAGCACCCCCGCCAGCGCGGCGGGATGCAGCATCTGCATCAGCAAGGCCGCCACCCCGCCGATCATCATCGCGGTGAAGTCGCCATGCACCGTCCACGCGGCCGATTCCGGCCCGAACAGACCGGCATCGCCATGATCCAGGTCGATCTCGCCCGATCCGAACCCGACCAGGCGGTGGATCCGGGCCTGAAGCCTGTCGCGAACATCCAGCATGACGCCCCAACGCGCCGCATCGCCCCGGGTTCTGGCGCGTTAGCACGTCCATGCTGGTATTCCTGGACTTCGAAGCTTCCTCCCTGGGCAAGAAGGGTGTGCCGATCGAGGTGGCGTGGGTGTTCGAGGACGGACGCTCCGAATCGCACCTGATCCGCCCCGCGCCGGGATGGGACGATTGGGACGTGGAGGCGGAGGCGATCCACCACATCCCGCGCGACACGCTGATGCAGGACGGCACGCCGCACGACCAGCTCGCCCGGCACATGGTGGAGGCGCTGGGCGGGCATGACCTGCTGGCGAGTGCGCCATCCTGGGACGGCAAGTGGCTCAGTGCGCTGCTCCGCGCCGCCGGCCTGCCCCGCCACAGCCTGCGGCTGCGCGACAGCGAGGAGGCGTTCCGTGATGCCGCCCGCACGGGCCTCCGCCCAACCACGCCCCCGGACCTGATTGCCGGGACGGCCGACGCGATCGTGGCGGCTGTGCTGGCCCGGTTCCGCGCCATGCCGCCCGCGCACCGGGCGCTGGCCGATGCCGAGCGGGAGCGCGCGCGCTGGTTGTCCGTCCGCGACATGGCGGCGCAAGAGTAGCCCGATCCCGACGCGCGCATGTGATACGTTAAACGCTTCATTGCGCCGCGCGGCTTGGCTAAAGGCTGGCACTCACGCGCAACATCGCGTCACAGCGGGGACGGACTTTTGGCGACCAAGATCGTGACCATCGACATCGGCGGCACCCATGCGCGCTTCGCGCTGGCGGAGGTGGAGGATGGCCATGTCGTCTCCCTGGCGCCCGAAGTCACCTTCAAGACGGCGGAACATGCCAGCCTGCAACTCGCGCTGGAGGCGTTTGCGGATCTGCAGAGCGAGCCGCTGCCGCGTGCCGCCGCCATCGCCATCGCCGGGCCGATCCATGGCGACGTGCTGAAGCTGACCAACAATCCGTGGGTGATCCGCCCGGCTTTGGTGAACGAGAAGCTGCGGGTGGATCGCTACACGCTGGTCAACGATTTCGGCGCGGTGGCCCATGCCGTCGCCAGCTGCGACGCGCATCACCTGCGTCACCTGTGCGGGCCCGAGCGGGCGTTGCCGGACACGGGCGTGATCAGCGTGCTCGGGCCGGGCACCGGGCTGGGCGTCGCCTATGTGGTGCGCGCGGACGGCACCTATCAGGTGCGCGAGACGGAAGGCGGGCATGTGGACTTCGCGCCGCACGACTCGATCGAGGACGGCATCCTCAAGGCGCTGCGTACGCGCTATCGCCGCGTTTCTACCGAGCGGGTCGTTTCCGGCCCCGGCCTGAACAACATCTATGGCGCGCTTGCCGCGCTGGAGAACAGGGCGGTCGCGCCGATCGAGGACAAGGTGCTGTGGACCGCCGCGCTGGAGGGCAGCGACAGCCTGGCCGCGGCCGCGCTCGACCGCTTCTGCCTGTCCTTGGGTTCCATCGCCGGCGACGTGGCGCTGGCGCAGGGCGCGTCCACGGTGGTGATCGGCGGCGGCGTCGGCCTGCGCGTGGCGGACCACCTGCCGCAATCGGGCTTCAGCCAGCGGTTCGTGGCCAAGGGCCGGTTCGAGCGGATGATGGCCGACATCCCGGTCAAGCTGATCACCCATCCGCAGCCGGGCCTGTACGGCGCCGCCGCCGCCTTCGCGCACGAGCATCACGTCTGACCGTCGCGCCGCCCGACCTGACGCTTGCCGCCGCCGACGCAGCGATGCTCGACGGCATCGCCGCGGGCGGCGTGGAGATCGTCGCGCGGGCGGTCGGATGGTGCGGGATCAACAGCGGCAGCCGCAACCTGGTGGGATTGGCCGAGATGGCGGCCCGGATGGACGCCGAGCTTGGCAGGCTTCCTGGCCACATGGAGCGGATCGCCCTGCCGCCGACGGAGGAAGTTGCCGTCGATGGTCGCATCCGTCCGGCCGAAAATGGGCATGCCCTGCGGCTGCGGGTCCGCCCCGATGCACCGGTGCAGGTCGCGCTGACCGGCCATTACGACACGGTCTATCCGGCGGACACGGCGTTTCGCGCGGTGTCGACGCGGGCCGATGGCGCGCTGAACGGTCCCGGCATCGCCGACATGAAGGGCGGGATCAGCGTCATGCTGGCGGCGCTCGCCGCGTGGGAACACCACCCGCTGGCGTCGCGGTTGGGCTATACAATGCTGCTGTCACCCGATGAGGAAACGGGTTCACTCGCATCCGCGCCCTTGCTGGCGGAGCTGGGTGCATCGGCCCATGTCGGCATGACCTATGAGCCCGCTTTGAGCGACGGCACGCTGGTGTCGGGACGCAAGGGATCGGGCAATTTCCACGTCCGTGTCACCGGTCGCGCCGCCCATGCCGGACGCGATTTCGCGAGCGGGCGCAACGCCATCCTTGCCGCCGCGCGGATCGCCCAGGCCTTGGGCGAACTGAACGGGCAGCGCGAGGGCGTGACGGTCAATGTCGCCCGGATCGACGGTGGCGCGCCGCTCAACATGGTGCCGGACATGGCCGTGGTCCGCTTCAACGCGCGCCTGCCGCTGCCGACGGATGAGGACTGGCTGATGCGCGGCATCGCCGAAGCCCTGGATGCCGGACGGAGCGGTGGCATCGCCCTGTCGCTGCACGGCGGGATCACCCGCCGGCCGAAGCCGTTCGTGCCGGCGCAACAGCATCTGTTCGCCGCCGTGCGGGCGACGGGCGCGCTGATCGGACAAAGCATCGCCTGGGCCCCTTCAGGCGGGGTGTGCGAAGGCAACAACCTGTTCGCCGCCGGCCTGCCCGGCATCGACACGCTGGGCGTGCGCGGCGGGGACATCCATTCGGAGCGGGAATATGCCTGGCCGGACAGCTTCGTCGAACGCGCGCAGCTGTCGGCCCTATTGCTGGCGAAGCTTGCCGATGGTTCGATCGACGGGCCGGCGATCCGGCGCAGCTTGATCGCTGGGGGGTAAGCGCCGTCAGCGCACGCGGCGCAGCGACCAGGGAATGGTTGCACCCTCGCCGCCCGTCAGCAATGCGACCACCAGTTGCTGCGTGGCGCGCGGCCGTCCCGCGCGATCGATCCACAAACTATCCTCGATCGTCAGCGTGCCGGCGCGGGTGCGGAATTGCCAGGACGGAGCGTCCCGGGGACGCAGCAGTGCGCCCTGCCCATCAGCGGTGATGACCGTCTCCACCCCGGGCGCGAGATGGAACCGCAGGGTGGCGGGCACCGGCCCGGCCTTGCGCCGCGGCGCGGGGATCACCCGATCCTCCCCGTCCAGCGAATAACCGTCCGCCGCCAGCGTCAGGCGGCGGGAATGGGTGAAGCCGAACCGCTTCAGATACCCGTCGTGACTCGCCTCGATCCGGCTGGCATCCGCCCCATGCACGCGGATCAACGCGACCTCGTTCACGCCGCGTCCCATGGTTCCGTCCGGGTGTAGCGCGGTCGAATTGGTCTCGCCCAGCGTCAGGGTGGAATGGGCGGCGGTAGTGCGCAGCGCCTCGGTCAGATCGCCCGGCAGCCCGATCCCGCCCCCGCAATTGACGATCAGCCGCTGATCGCCATCGGATAGCTCGAACGCCAGGGTCGAAGCGCAGCCGCCGCGCGCCAATGCCGCCTTGGGCGGGGGTGCGGCGTCGACCACCAGCCGCGCCTCCCCGCAGCATAGACGCTGATAGCCCCAGTCGCGGGCATCGTCGCGCATGCCCGGCCGCACCGCCGCCGCCGCGATCGCCGCCGCCACCTGATGCTCCGGCAAGGGCCCGCCGCCTTGCCAGCTCGACAGCGCGCCATCGCCCAGGGTCGCGCTTGCCAGCACAGGCACCGCCAGGGTCAGAGCGCGCGCGACCGCTCCCGCCGGCGGACGCGCCCGCACCTCATACACCGCCCGCAATTGCGCGAGCAGCTCAACAAAGGCCAATTGCTCGGCGGGCGAGCGGGACACCAGCCCGCCATCGGCATGGACCGCCACCGCTAGCGCCCGCGTCATTCCCGCCTCGCCATGCGCCGCGCGCAGGTCGCCGCCCGGGAACAGCAGGCCGGCCGCGATCACCCCCGCCCAGGCGGTCAGCTGCGGCAGGCCCTGCGGCGCCGCCGCCGCCGCATTGTCCAAGTGGCGGGCACCGCGAGCCAGCGCGCGCAGCACCTCCGTCCGATAGTGCACGTCGCGCGTGTCGAGGATGAAGGGCGCATAGGCCGTCCAGAACAGTACGCGCTGCCCCCACAGATCGGGCCGCCAACCCGGCTGGCTGACCTCCTTGGCATGCGCCTTCAGCCAGCGGCGCATCAGTTGCTCGGCAATGCCAGTCGCCTCCCGCCGCTCCGCCGCCGCCGCCGCCAGGTCGCGCAGCCAGGCGAAGCTCTGGAGGTAATCGGTCATCGCGGGCGACAGGCCGCGGTCGATCGCGTCGAACGCGATGCTTTCCCCGGCATGGCTCAGCCTGTGTTCGAACAGGGCGCGCCCGGCCTTGGCATTGCCCGGAACGGGGTCGGCCGGCACGTCCAGCAATTGCAGCGGATAGCGCCCACGCAGCCGCAGCGAGTGGATCGGGGTCCGCCAGCTGAGCCGCTTGAGCCCCTGCCCCAATTTGTCGGCGAGCGATGCGCCCGGACGATCATCGCCCCGCACCGTCCGCTTATCGTCCTCACCGGGCGGAGGTGCCTCTCCCCCGGACAGGTCGGCCATCAGCGCGCCTCACGCAGGCGCGCGACATTGGCGGCATATTCGGACGGGCCGCCCTGGAACGTGGCGGTGCCGGCGACCAGCACGTTGGCGCCGGCGGCGACCGCGCGGGCGATGTTGGCGGCTCCGATGCCGCCATCCACCTCCAGGTCGATGTCGCGCCCGCTCCGCTCGATCAGCGCGCGGATCCGTTCGATCTTGAGCATCTGGCTGTCGATGAAGCTCTGCCCGCCGAAACCGGGATTGACGCTCATCACCTGGATCGTGTCGACCAGGTCGATCAGGTAATCCAGCGCCTCCGTCGGCGTGCCGGGGTTGAGCGACACGCCCGCGCGCTTGCCCAGCGCCTTGATCCGCTGCAGCGTGCGGTGGATGTGCGGCCCCGCCTCGTAATGCGCCGTCATCTGGTCGGCGCCCGCCTCGGCAAAGGCATCCAGATAGGGGTCCACCGGCGCGATCATCAGGTGGACGTCCAGCAGCCTGGCCGTGTGCGGCCGGATCGCCTTCACCACCTGCGGCCCCAGCGTGATGTTGGGCACGAAATGCCCGTCCATCACGTCGATGTGGATCCAGTCCACACCGGCCTGGTCCACGGCCCGCACCTCCTCGCCCAGCTTGGCGAAGTCTGCGGACAGGATGGATGCTGCGATCAGGGTCGGGCGCGCCATGCCTTGCTCTAGCCGATGCGATTCCACCGCCGCAACCGTCACCGCCGCCTAAAGCGCGCGACGAAGAAGCCGTCGGCGCCGCCTTGCTCCTCCAGCGTGCCGGGCAGCACGCGCACATGGCCCTCAGCGCCGGGCATGATTCCCGCCGGCAGTTCGCCGGCCTCCACGGGATCGCCCACGAAATCGCGATGGCTGGCGGCGAAGGCCTCGGCCACGCGCTCGCCCTCTTGCGGCTCCAGCGAGCAGACCGCATAGACCAGCAGCCCGCCCGGCTTCACCCAATTGGCGGCACGCGCCAGCATCGCCTGCTGCCGTTCGGCCATGCCGGCGATGGCGCGCGGGCGGGCGCGATGGAGCACGTCGGGATGGCGGCGGAAGATGCCGGTGGCGGAACAGGGCGCATCCAGCAGCACCGCATCCACCGGCGCCGGCGCGGTGAAGGTCAGCGCGTCCGCCACATGCAGGCCTGCGGACAGGCCCGTGCGCTTCAGATTGTCCACCACGCGGGCCAGGCGTGATTCGGACAGGTCGATGGCCGACACCTGCCAGCCGGCGGCGGCAAGCTGCATGGTCTTGCCGCCCGGCGCGCAGCACAGGTCGAGCGCGCCGCGCCCCTCGCCCGCCCCCATCAGACGGGCGGGCAGCGACGCGGATATGTCCTGCACCCACCATGCACCCTCCGCGAAACCCGGCAGGTCCGGCACGCGCGCGCCTGTCGGCAGGCGGACATGGCCGGGCGCGAGGCTGATGCCGCCCAGCCGCTCGGCCCACATCGCCGTCTCGCCCGCATCGCGCAGGGTGAGGTCGATCGGCGGCGGCGCGGCGATGGCGCGGGCGGCCGCCTCCACCATGTCGGCGCTCCACGCCTGCTCCCACCGCATCGCCAGTTCGTCCGGCAATTGGGGCACATCGGGCAGGGTCGCATTGCCCCTGCTCAGCGCGCCGAACACGCCATGGACCAGCCGGCGCGGGCCGCCATCCACCAGCGGCAACACCGTGGCGATCGCGGCATGCGCCGGCGTACCCAACCGAAGGCTCTGCGCCAGGGCGATGCGCAGCGCCATGCGCGCCTTGGCGTCGCGCGGCAGCGGCTTGGCGGTAGCGCCGTCGATCAGCGCGTCCAGATCGGGCAGGCGCCGCAGCACCTCGGCCGCGATCGCGTGGGCCAGCGCCCGGTCCTCGCTCCGTTCGAGGCCCCGTGCCGCATTGTCCAGCGCGCTTTCCAGCGGCAATCCCCGCCGCAGCACCGCATCCAGCAGTTTCAGCGCCGCCGCGCGCGTCGCCACGCCGGGGCCCAGATCGTCACCTGTTCTTGTCTCTTTCACCATGCGGCTCCACATGGGCCGGGAACGGAGCCGCCGCAACATGACCGAATCCTCGCGCCGCCCCGCTGGTGTCACGGCACCGGCGCATTTGTCGCCCAGCCCGCCCGTGCCGGAGCCGGAGCAGCCCAAGGCGCAGCCCGATCTGGACGGCCTTTCTCCGGTGCGCTATGGGGATTGGGAGAAGAAGGGCATCGCCATCGATTTCTGACGCGGCCCCGGATGGAATCCGGTCGGTCGCGAGTCCGATTTTCGATTCGGCTGCCAGCCTTTCTTCAACGTCATCGGCGATGACTGATCGGCATGGATTGGCGCTGCTGCTATTGCTTGCATGTCTGCTGCTGACCTTGGGCCGGCCCTAACTCCGGCGCCCGCTTGAGGCTGAACCGTGCCCGCGCCGTGACTCGCCGCCTTCCCCCGGGCCGATCACGGCTTTCCCTACCCCCCCGAATGTGCGCGACCTGCGAATAAAGCAGCCGGACTGGACCGGCAGCGACATGGTGGCGGTGCGACACGCCACCGTCGCTTCTGGTCGTCGGCACAATGTCTCGACCCAAGCAGATATCGCCCGAAATCCACAAGTCCGCAGGCAGCGCGTTGAAGCTGCTCGGCAATGCGATCAGGAGCGGCGGTGCCCCGCTTGCGCCGGATGCTCCTTGCGCTGGCTTAGCGCCCGCGCACTCCGCTAGGCGGACATCTCCAGAATGACGGCCCATTCGGCATCGCTGACCGGGCTGACCGACAGGCGCGACTGACGGATCATGCACAGGCCCGCCAGCCGCTCCTCGGCCTTCATCGCCTTCAGCGTGACCGGGTGGACGAGCGGGCGCACCGGCCAGATCTCGACCGAAACCCACTTGTCGTCGGTCGGGTCCGGCGCGGCCACGCGGGCGATCCGCACGATGCCGACCGCCTCCAGCCCGGTGACGCTGTGGTACAGCAGCCCCTCGTCACCGACCTCCATGGCCCGCAAATTGGCGGCGGCGGCATGGTTGCGGACGCCGGTCCACTCGGTCGCGCCCTCGCGGACCAGATCGTCCCAGCTGTAGGCGGCGGGTTCGGACTTCAGGATCCAGTGCTTCATCGATTCTCGGTCTGTGATGGCGTGATGGCCAGGTTCATGCGGGCGGCGGCGATGGTGCGGCCGGGATCGTCCTGCCAGGCCGTGACCGACACGTTGGCGATGCGCCCGCCGACGCGCACCACCTCGCCACAGGCATAGATGTCGGCGGGCAGGCCCGGCCGCATGAAATCGACGGTGACGGTGATCGGCTTGAAGATGGAGCGTGCTTTGTCCCCTTCCGCCAGCGTCGCGTCGATGGCGGCGATGGCGGCGATTTCCAGCAGGCCCGCCATTGCGCCGCCGTGCAGCCGATCAGGCAGCCCGACCAACCCTTCCGAATAAGGCATGACGAGCAGCGGCGCGCCACCGCGCTCGCCCGCGACGCGGATGCCCAGAAAGTCGGCATAAGGCAGCAGCGACACGACCTTCACTTGCCCACCTCCAGCAGCATGTAGGTGCCGGCAAGGTGCGCCACCGGGTCGGCGGGGTCGCCATCATGCGCCACCCCCCGGACGAACGCGACGCGGCGGGTCAGGCGATAGCATTCCGCCCGGCCCACCACCCGCTGTCCCGGCCGCGCGGGGCGAAGGTAATCCAGGCGCAGGTCCAGGGTCGCTTGCGGCAGCAGCCCACCGCGCCGGACCCACACGGCAAAGCCGCTGGCCGTATCCATCAGCGACACGATCGGTCCGGAGGCCAGGATGCCGCTGCCCGCGTCCGATACCAGCCGCCGGTCATAATCCAGCGCCAGCTCGCACCAGTCCGGCCCATGCGCGACATAGCTGAGGCCGAGCGCGACGATATGCCCCGTCCGCCGCGAAGCAAGCGCCTCCTGCGGATCGAACACGGGGGCGGGCGAAGGGGGCGACGTCATCGGCTGTCGCATATGAGAGCCCTGTTGCGGGAGCAAGGCAGCTGCGGCATCGGCCAGACGGATTGATCCGTCAGGCTACACCCTGCCCTGCCGCTGCTCCCGTCGCCCTCGCCCTTACTCCCCCTCATCCCACCCCTTGTGCTCCCGCGCAGGCGGGAGCCCAGGACGGCAGGCGACCAACGAGAGGTTCCGCGCGGCGCACGCATTGTCGCCCTGCCCGGACGCCACGCCGAGCAGAAGGCGCACCGATATCGCAACCATGAACGCCCGCAAGTGTGACGAGGAGGCTCCGGTCAAACCTCTTTTCCGCAAGGATACAAGAAGGGCAGCGACGCACCGGCTAACCGGGACGTCGCTGCCCTTTCTTCACCCGGCTTGTGGCGCGGGCCGCCTGTTACGCCTTGGCTTCGGTCCGCGGCTTGCCCTTGCGCTTCGGCTTGGGCGCGGCCGGCGTGACCTCGAAGGCGAGCGCGCCGTCCTTCATGTGGACCTTGACCTCGCCACCCTCGACCAGCTTGCCGAACAGCAGTTCCTCGGCCAGCGGCTGCTTAATCTTCTCCTGGATCAGGCGGCCCATCGGCCGCGCGCCATAGAGCTTGTCGTAGCCCTTCTCGGTCAGCCACGCCTTGGCGCCCTCATCCAGGCTGATATGCACGTCCCGGTCGGCGAGTTGCAGCTCCAGCTGGAGGATGAACTTCTCGACTACGCGGCCGATCACCGGCGTCGGCAGGTAACCGAACGGCACGATCGCATCCAGGCGGTTGCGGAATTCCGGCGTGAACATCTTCTTCACCGCCTCCTCATCCTCACCCTCGCGGGTCAGCTTGCCGAAGCCCAGCGTTTCCCGCGCCATGTCGGACGCGCCGGCATTGGTGGTCATGATCAGGATGGTGTTGCGGAAGTCGACGGTCTTGCCGTGGTGATCGGTCAGCTTGCCGTTGTCCATCACCTGCAGCAGGATGTTGAACAGGTCCGGATGGGCCTTCTCAATTTCGTCCAGCAGCAGCACCGAATGCGGGTTCTGGTCGACCGCATCGGTCAGCAGGCCGCCCTGGTCATAGCCGACATAGCCGGGAGGCGCGCCGATCAGCCGGCTGACCGAGTGACGCTCCATATATTCGGACATGTCGAACCGCTGGAGCGGGATGCCCAGGATGCTGGCCAGCTGGCGCGCCACCTCCGTCTTGCCGACGCCGGTCGGGCCGGAGAAGAGGTAGTTGCCGATCGGCTTGTCGGGATCGCGCAGGCCGGCGCGGCTGAGCTTGATCGCGGACGACAGCACCTCGATCGCCTTGTCCTGCCCGAACACGACCCGCTTCAGGTCGGTTTCCAGCAGGGCCAGCGCCTTGGTGTCGTCGGTCGACACGCTCTTCGGCGGGATGCGCGCCATGGTGGCGATCACCGCCTCGACCTCCTTGGCCGTGATCGTCTTCTTGCGCTTGGCCGGCGGCACCAGCATCTGCATCGCGCCCACTTCGTCGATCACGTCGATCGCCTTGTCGGGCAGCTTGCGGTCATTGATGTAGCGCGCGGACAATTCCACCGCCGACTTGATCGCGTCGGGCGTGTACTTGACCTTGTGATGCTCCTCGAAGGCGGAGCGCAGGCCGGTCAGGATCTTGACCGTATCCTCCACCGTCGGCTCGTTCACGTCGATCTTCTGGAAGCGCCGGAGCAACGCCCGGTCCTTCTCGAAATGATTGCGGAACTCCTTGTAGGTGGTCGAACCGATGCAGCGGATCGTCCCGCCCGACAAAGCCGGCTTCAGCAGGTTGGACGCGTCCATCGCCCCGCCGCTGGTCGCGCCAGCGCCGATCACCGTATGGATCTCGTCGATGAACAGCACCGCATGGGGCAGCTTCTCCAGCTCGTTGACGACCTGCTTCAGCCGCTCCTCGAAATCGCCGCGATAACGCGTGCCGGCCAGCAGCGCGCCCATGTCGAGCGAGTAGATGACGGCTTCCTTCAGCACGTCCGGCACCTCGCCCTCCACGATCTTGCGGGCCAGTCCCTCGGCGATGGCGGTCTTGCCGACGCCGGGATCGCCCACGTAGAGCGGATTGTTCTTGGACCGGCGGCACAGGATCTGGATGGTGCGGTCCACCTCCGGCCCGCGCCCGATCAGCGGATCGACGCGGCCCTCCTTGGCCTTGGCGTTCAGGTCGACGGTGAACTGCCGCAGCGCGCTTTCGCCCTTCTGCTTGCCTTCGCCCTTGGCGGGCTTTTCCTCGTCGGCGCCCTTCACCTCGCGTGCCTCCGTCGCCTGGCCGGCCTTGCCGACACCGTGGCTGATATAGCTCACCGCATCCAGCCGGCTCATGTCCTGCTGCTGGAGGAAATAGACGGCATAGCTTTCCCGCTCGCTGAACAGGGCGACCAGCACGTTGGCGCCGGTCACTTCCTCGCGGCCGGAGGATTGGACATGCAGGATCGCGCGCTGCACGACCCGCTGGAAACCGCTGGTGGGCGAGGGATCGTTGCCGCTCTCGGTCTTCAGCGCGTCCAGCTCGCTGTCGAGATAAGTCGCCACCGACTGGCGCAGTTCGTCGAGTTCGACGCCGCAAGCCGTCATCACCTTGCTCGCATGATCGTCCTCGATCAGCGCCAGCAGCAGATGCTCGAGCGTCGCATATTCGTGATGGCGCGAGCTGGCGGCCGTCAGCGCATTATGGAGGGTCTGTTCGAGCTCGCGGGCGAAACTGGGCATGTAATCAATACTCCCGCAGGGCAGACCGGGGTGTTGCCCTGCCGCCACACATGTGTGAACGCCCGGCCGTCCAATCAAGCTCCCCGCGACACGCGGGCCTGGAAAGGCAGGCAAAAACAATCACCGCTTGAACAGGGCCTCCGCGGTGGAGCGGTGATCCCTGGCGCGGTCGATCCGCGCGCGGGTACGGGCAATTTCCGCCTCCAGCGCGATGATTCGCGCGGCAAGTTCGTCGCCGGAAAGCGGATCGAGATCCTGCTTCATCAGCGCCGCCAGCGGATCACCGGGCTTATTCGGCGGATCGTGCAGGTCCATGGCGGGATCGTTGACCCTTCGTCCGAGTCTGTCAATGAAGGCCGCACTCAGCCTGTCATAAAGGCCGCCCCCGGCGCCGACCTGACCGCACCCATGATAAGGATATCGCGATGAGCCTTCCCGCCACCATGCTGGCGATCGATCCGGCCGAGGCCGGCGGGCCGGAGGTGCTGGTGCCGGTCGAGCGATCCGTGCCGCGCGCCGGGCCGGGCGAATTGCTGATCAAGGTGGCGGCGGCGGGCGTGAACCGGCCCGACATCCTGCAACGCGAGGGCCAATATCCGCCTCCACCGGGCGCGCCCTCCATCCTCGGGCTGGAGGTTGCGGGCGAGGTTGTGGCGCTGGGCGAGGGCGCGGACGCCCGCCTGCTTGGCCGCCCCGTCATGGCGCTGGTGTCGGGCGGCGGCTATGCCGAATATGTCGCGGCCCCGTCGGGCCAGTGCCTGGCCGTGCCGCCGGCTTTGTCGATGACGGAGGCGGCGGCGCTGCCCGAAACGCTGTTCACCGTGTGGTCCAACCTGTTCGAACGCGGTCGCGCAGCGCCGGGCGAAACCGTGCTGGTCCATGGCGGCACCAGCGGCATCGGCACGATCGCCATCCTGCTCGGCAAATTGTTCGGCCTCACCGTGATCGTCACCGCCGGCAGCGCGGACAAGTGCGCCCGTGCGCTGGACTTGGGCGCGGACCATGCGATCGACTACAGGAACGAGGATTTCGTCGAACGCGTAAGGGGCGTTGCCCCTGCCGGGG
Organism: uncultured Sphingomonas sp.; assembly: GCF_934560975.1. Lineage (GTDB taxonomy): Bacteria > Pseudomonadota > Alphaproteobacteria > Sphingomonadales > Sphingomonadaceae > Sphingomonas_I. Next base: position 46,298 of record NZ_CAKTFO010000019.1, read on the forward strand.
TCGACATCGTGCTCGACATGGTCGGCGGCGACTATGTCGCGCGCAATCTCGCCTGCCTGGCGGACGAAGGGCGGCATGTCTCCATCGCCGTGCAGCGCGGGGCCACCGCAGAAATTCCGCTGTGGCGGATCATGCAGAAGCGGCTGACCCTCACCGGCTCCACCCTCCGTGCGCGCGATGTCGGGTTCAAGACCGGCCTGCGCGATACGCTGGCGCGGGTGGTCTGGCCGCTTCTTTCGGCGGGACGGCTGAAGCCGGTGATCGACTGTACCTTTCCGTTCCACCAGGCCAGCCAGGCCCATGCGCGGCTGGACTCAGGCGAACACGTCGGCAAGGTCGTGCTGATGCTTGAGGACGAGGCAATCGCCGACGGCAGCACACAAGTTACCAAACAGGGTTACTGAAATCGCGTCAGGGCGGGAACTTCCCGCTAGCTCGTTGATTCTATATGCAGAGAGGATGCCTCCCCCGCCCGGTCCCCTCCCTGAGCCGGGATGGGGTGAGGCCCTCTCGGCGAGGAATCAGGCGAACAGCCGGGACGTGGCGTCATCCTTGCGACGGCGCATGGCGGCGCCGACCAGGCCGAAGCCTGCGATCATCGTCAGCCAGCTCGACGGTTCCGGCACGGCGCCGGGCACGGCATATGCGTTGCCAGCGGTCTTTACCTTGGTTTGAGCCAACTGCGTACCACCCGCGGTGGCATAGATCTGCTTCAGATTGGCCAGGTCGGTCCCGCTGGGCTTCATGTCCTGCAGCGTGCCGTTGGTGCCGAGCTTGCCGCTGGGATCGTTGGTGTAATCCATGCAGCCGCCGATATTGGCGTTCTTGTGGTTGCGGTCCGAATCCTGAAGACCCAAGGCGTTGCCGAGTTCCTGGCAGACAACCTGCGCCCGGAAGGCAGCATTATTGTATTTGGCCTGCGAGAAATAATAATCGTTCAGCTTTACAGTTGCCTTGACGATGTAGCTGCCGAGCGTCCAGACAGTGGTATATCCCATCCACCCAGTCGCGCCGTAATTGGAATTGCAGATCTGGACAGTACCCAGGCTGCCCCCGCATGCGCTGCCGGTGGTCTTGCCGGCGCTCATCACGTAATCGAGGTTGGGCGTGGTCGACCATCCGGCGGCGGCAGTAGTAACGTAGGGCGTCCACTGCGAACTGACGTTGTTGCCCAACTGAATAGCGAGCGACCCGCTACGCGCCCACTTCCATCCATTCCATGATTGCGGAAGCAAAGCTGCCGAAGCGGGTGCCGCGACAGCGCCAGCCATTGCTGAAATCAAGGCGCAGAATACCGTTCCGCGCAGCGCGGTTTTGCGTAGCAACATTACTTTCCCTCCCGGACGAACCACCCGGCAGTCCCGCCCCACCGCGGCAACTGACGATATGGTCTATGCAACGGCAGTGGTTAACATTCACTATTCGTGCGCTGGATTGTTTCTCCTGCGCGATGAACGCGGATGCAGCACGGAACCACACTGCCGATGCCGAAGCCGGCGCACGTTGCGGATACGCAACGATCATCGTTAAGTTATCTGTCCTTTCAATGAGTTCCTGCGTTAACTATGAAATTTTTGCCGCGACGCGGAACGAGATAGTTGATATGCCGTTAACTGCTCGCACAAACCGACCCACAGGGACGGCCCGTGCGCTCGTGTGGTTTTGCTGAGTGGGTCGGCATGACTGCATTCATCAGGGAGTAAGTGAATGCGTAAGGCAATCTACGGCGTCGCAGCCGTCCTCGCAGCTGTAACGGTCGCAGGCTCGGCCAATGCGGCTGCAGTGATCAACCTCGTTGACGGCACCGGTAGCTTCGCCGGCCAGGTCAACGGTGCGTTCTCCGACGAGTGGACCTTCACCACGCCGGACGACGGCATCCTCAGCGCCAGCCTGACGTCGGCCAACACCAGCGGCCGCCGCGGCATCACCTTCACGTCGGTGACCCTGAACGGCACCGACCTGACCAAGGTGTTCGCGCAGGGCGGCAACAACTATTTCGCGATCACCGATCTGCTGTCCGAGACCGGCACGCAGACCCTGCGCTTCGTCGGCAACGGCATTGGCGGCTACGGCGGATCCGTTTCGTTCAACCTGCTCGGTGACGACGGCAACCCGCAGACCCCGGACGTTCCGGAGCCCATCAGCTGGGCGATGATGGTCGGCGGCTTCGGCTTCGTCGGCACCGCGCTCCGCTCGCAGAAGCGTCAGCGCACCTCGGTGACCTTCGCCTAAGCGAAGCATTGATCGGCGAGCCCCTCGGGGCTCGCCACTGAAGGCGTGGGCGAGCGATCGCCCACGCCTTTGCTTTGTCCGAAGACCATCGCCGGACCGGGCGGCCGGACCCGCCTGGCTCCAAGCGACACAGCACAACGGCATGGCGTACCGGCGCGTGCTTTTCCCCTCATGCACAGAACGCCCTGCGTGTTTTGGGGTGATGGGGACGTGGCAACAGGGCCGTTGCCTTGGCTGCTCCACGCGGTGAGAGGCCGCATGGTTCAAGGGTTGCACGGCACAGCCGCCCTCCTGCACATCGCTCCGGATGAACACCGCTTCCACAGAGAGGGTTCACAACCCGACCGGGCTCGCGCGACGGGTCAGGCGCCTGCACGCGCGCACAATGCGCTGGCGTCCGGACGCTTGGCGGAGCGCTTCCGGGCAGCTCAAAGGAACGACAGAGCGTCTTCCTTATTGCGGCGCAGCACCAACGCTCTTGTTACGGTCCTTCCGAGAAACATGAATGAAGCTGCTCATTTCATTTCGCACGTGTATCGAATTAACCATGTTCGTCCCGGGCGGATCGTGAAAATATGTGGCAGCGCAGCACGCTCGATAGGACCAGTGTCCAAATGGCTGACTGCCATGTCGAGCAGCTTCCCACTATCCTCACCAATGCGAGCGCACGGTCATGCCGATCACACGGGGATCGCCCGGCATGCCCAGGATCAGGCCCGAATTGCCGGCCTGCACCGTCAGGTTGTCGATATAATGCGCGTCGAACAGGTTGCGGGCGAACACGCCGATCTCCCATCCCGCGCGATGCTGAAAGAACAGGCTGGCATTGGTCACCGTACGCCCTTCGATATAGGTGTAACGCGACAGGGTCGGATCGCCATAATAGCCGCTGCGGATGCTGGCGTCGGCGTGCAGCACCAGATGGGCGCCGTTCGCGACACGGTCCACGGGCAAGGCACGGTCCAGTCCGATCGTCTCCGACCAGCGCGGCAGCCCGGATAGTCTACGCCCGCTCAAGTCGCAGGCGGTGGTGGCACTGCCCTGCCGCTCCAGCGGGCAGGGGCCGGCAGGATAGTCCAGATATTCGCCGTCGGCATAAGCAACCGAGGCACGCACCGACAGATTGGCCGCGACTCGCGCGGTTGCATCTGCCTCGATCCCCCGCACCCGGACCTCGGGAATGTTGGACAGGTATCCGCGCAACGCCACCGTCTGGCTGCTGTCGACGATGGTCGCTTGGAAGTCCTTCACCGCCGTGTGGTAGGCGGCAAGATTCAGGATCAGGCGCCGATCGAACAACGTGGACTTGATCCCCGCTTCATAGGTCGTGTTCCGCTCCGGATCGACCACGGCGGTAGCCAGCACGGGGCGATTCTGCGCATCCAGCGGCAGGCCCGACATGTTGATCCCGCCCGACTTGAAGCCGCGCGCATAGCTGAGATAGCCGAGCACGCCGTCCGTCACCTGATAGGACAGGTTGGCGCGCCCCGACAGGCTGCCATCCTTGTCGCTGGCCTTATAGGATTGCGGCCGCAGGACGGACAGTTTCGCGTTGCCCAGCGCGACGTTGGCCGTGTCGAGCCCGCCGAAGACAGAGGTGTCGTAGCGCCCCTCCTTCTCTTCATAGGTGTAGCGCAGCCCCCCGGTCAGCGTCAGCCGATCGGTGACCCGGTAATTGACCTCGCCGAACGCGGCATAACTGTCGGTGGCGAAACGTGTGTCGCCATCCTGGCCATAGCCGTCGAGCAGATTGCCCGGCACCGGCGTGTTGCCCGCCCCCGTCGTCGGCCCGATCAGCCAATAGGCCGCCAATGGGCCGTAGATGGAGACGGGGTGCGCGGTGATCACCTGCCGAAAGACATAGAAACCGCCGACATAGCTCAGCCGGTGATCGCCGTTGGAGGCGATTCGCAGCTCCTGGCTATATTGGTCCTGGCGTGACGGGATACCCTGCACCAGCTGAATGGGCAGGCCGGTATAGTCGCGATCGTTCGCCGCCTTCCAGTTCCAGAAGCGCCACGCCGTGACGGAGGTCAGCGTGGCCGCACCCAGATCCCAATCGACGATGCCCGACACGCCGCCCTCGTTGGTATCGGCCCGCAGCCTGGCATCGATGTCGGTGACGCGGTCATAAGGGTTGGTACTGGGCGGCGCATAGCCGGCACCGGCCGCCAGCGCCGGATATTGGCGCGCCGCCGGACGCAGGGACGTGCCGACCCGCAGGAACAGCTGCGTACAGCAATTGCTGTCGAAATTGGTCCAGTCCGCGATCAGGCGGGCGGTTACCGTCTCGGTCGGCTTGAACAGCAATTGCCCGCGCACGGCCTGGTTGCCGATGGCGTTGTGCTTGTCGCCGGTCACGACATTGTCGATCACGCCATCGCGACCGGTGACCAGCCCCGACAGGCGGAATGCCAGCGTGTCCGCCACCAGCGGGCCCGACACGGCGGCCTTCGCCTGGAAGAAATCGTGCTCGCCATAGGTCGCCTCCGCCTGTCCTTCCCATGTGAAGCTCGGCAGGCGGGTGGTGATGGTGATCGCGCCGGCCGTGGTGTTCTTGCCGAACAGGGTGCCCTGCGGACCGCGCAGCACCTCCACCTGGTCGATGTCGGTGAAGTCGAACGCCGCCGTGGCCGGGCGGGCATGGTAGACCTGATCGACATAGAAGCCGACACCCGGCTCCAGCCCGTCGTTGGACTGGCTGACCGCCACCACGCTGGAGCCAAGGCCGCGAATCGTGATCGCGGTGTTGCGCGGATTGGCGGAGGAATAGTTCAGCGCGGGCACCAGTTGCGCCAATTGCTGCGGGTTCACCGTATAGCTCCGGTCGAGCAGGTCGCCGCCGATCACCGACAGCGACCCCGGCACGCGCTGCGCATCCTCCGCACGGCGGCGCGCGGTGACGATCACCTCGGGGAGGCCGTCCGTGTCTCCATTCCCCACGACGTCCGGCTGTGCGGCCGATCCCGGATCGGGTGCCTGGGCCAGGGCCGATGCGCTTGCTGCCATGACAGCCGCTGCGATCGTGCATGACGACATCCGCATCCTTCATCCCCCATTTCGACGTATCGCCAGATCGATCCTCGATATTCTATCGTATATCGTGGTTGGCACGACAGGGAAATGTTGTTCCAGGCAATCATGCCCCATCAGATAGGCCGGAGAGACCAAGCGTGCTTTTCGGGCAACGCCGCGGCACCCGTGTCCGATCGTCGCGCGGGCTGCACGGCTGGCGGTTGTAAAAGGACAGGGGCGCTGACACGATGCATACATGAGCAAACGCCTCCCCCTCCTCGCCGCCCTGTTCGCAACCACCGCCATCGCGCAGATCGCCCCGCAATTCGACGCCGCGCGCCTCAGCCAGCATGTGAAAATGCTCGCCTCCGACGCGTTCGAGGGTCGCGGCCCCGCCACCGCCGGGGAAACCAAGACGGTCGACTATGTCGTCCAGCAGATGAAGGCCGCCGGATTGCAGCCGGGTGGCGAGATCAGGAACGGCAAGCGCGGCTGGACGCAGGACGTGCCGCTGCTGAAATCCTCCATCGTCGGCGCGCCCCGCTTGACCCTGTTTACCGGCGGCGCGGCCATGCCGCTGATCCAGGGCGACCAGATCGCGGTGCGCGCCGCCATGACCGGGCAGAAGCATGTCACGCTGAAGGATGTGCCGCTGGTGTTCGCGGGCTATGGCGTGTCCGCGCCGGAGCGGAAGTGGGACGACTTCAAGGGTGTGGATGTGCGCGGCAAGCTGATCGTCGTGCTGATCAACGATCCCGATTTCGAAGCGGGCATGAAGGGGCAGGACGGCGCGTTCGGCGGCAAGGCCATGACCTATTATGGTCGGTGGACCTACAAATATGAACAGGCTGCCCGGCTGGGTGCGGCCGGCGTGCTGATCGTGCACGAAACCGCGCCGGCTTCCTACGGCTGGAACACGGTCAAGAATTCCAACACCAACACCATGTTCGACATCGTCCGCAAGGATGCGGCGACCGTGCACACGCCTTTCGAAAGCTGGATCCAGCGCGACTTGGCGGTAAAGCTGTTCAAGGATTCGGGCCTGGATTTCGATGTCGCAAAGAAGGCGGCGCAGTCGCCCGATTTCCGGCCGATTCCGCTCAAGGCGACGCTGTCGGCCGATTACGGCGTCGATGCCAACGTCATCACCTCGCACAATGTCGCGGGCATGCTGACCGGCGCCAAGCACCCGGACGAGCTGGTCATCTACTCCGCGCATTGGGACCATCTGGGCGTGGGGCAGCCCGACGCGCGCGGCGACCGCATCTATAACGGCGCGGTCGACAATGCGACCGGCACTGCCGCCCTGTTCGAAATGGGCCGCGCCTTCGCTTCCGCCCCACGCACCGATCGCTCGATCCTGTTCCTGGCGGTGACGGCGGAGGAAAAGGGTCTGCTCGGCTCCGAATATTATGCCGCCAATCCGCTTTTCCCGCTGGCCAAGACGGCGGGCGTCATCAACACCGATGCGCTGGATCCGTTCGGGCGGGCCCGCAACTTCACCATCTCCGGCGTCGCCAAGCTCGACCTGCTCGACCGGCTGGTGGCGGCGGGCCAGGCGCGCGGCCGCACCTACACCCCCGATCCGCATACGGAAGCCGGCGGCTTCTACCGGTCGGACCATTTCCCGTTCGCCAAGCGCGGCGTGCCCGCCATCTCGTTCGGATCGGGCAACGACCTGGTCAATGGCGGGACCGAACGTGGCGAGGCGCTGGGCAAGGCCTATACCGACGCCAAATATCACCAGCCGGCGGACGAATGGTCGGAGGATTGGGACCTGTCCGGCATGACCGACGATCTCGGCCTGCTCTACACGGTCGGCCGTGACCTCGCGAACGGGCGCGACTGGCCGAACTGGAGCGCGGACAGCGAATTCCGCGCGACGCGCGACGCGACCGCCGCCCAGCGCAGGTAAGCGACCGCAACGGAGCCGTCGCCGGCGCATCAGCGTCGCGACGGCTCGCCATTGCGATAGCCGTTCCACTCGCACCCACCGCAGAGTAGAGAGCGCGCCCATGGTGGCTGATCCGACCCACGCGCTGAGCGACCTCGAAAAAGAGGTACTGCGCCTGTTCATGACCGTGTCCGACCAGAAGGAGCTGGCGCGTCGCATCGGCCGCAGCCCCGCGACGGTCGAGCAGCGGCTGGCCCGCGCGCGCCGCAAGCTGGGCGTCGGCCGCAGCATTGATGCCGCCCTGCTGCTCGCCCAGCATGAGGGCGGCGGCACGTATGGAACGGCCATATATGGGGAAACCCTACATGGCGGCGAACCCGAATCCGGGGTGAACGCGGCGCCGTCGAGGGAGTTGGACGGCACACATGCCTTCACGCTCTTCCCCACGAGGGGGCGGCCCTGGAACAGCCTGCCTGCATGGCTGCGCCTTGTGATGATCGTGGGCGGCGTGCTCGCCCTGATGATCGCAACGGTCGCGGCCCTGTCCATCGGACAGGCGCTGACCAGCATCGTTCGGCAGCTACAATAAGAGGGGGCCGTGCCGCCATGGCACGGGCAAGGATCAATGGCTGCTCACACCCATATCGTTTCCCCGATCAACGCGCCGTCGCGCGGCCGCCGTGTTCAGATCGGCATCAACGACCTGAAGACCACCATCGACGGTGCGCTGGTGGATGGCGGCAAGTTGATGGGTGACATCATCACTGCCGGACAGCAGGCAGGCACCCTGCCGCAGACCAGCCAGCGCGCGATCGAGCGGATGCACGAATGCCTGCGCGCGGGCATCGAGATGCGCGCGCTGGCGATCGCCACGCACCACGACCTGCGCAAGATCATGGGCCAGACCGACCTGGAAGCGGTCGGCTTCGGCGATCTTGGTCATAGCCCGGTTTAATATGCGACGCGGTAGGGGGTAACCGCGTGGCGTACCACCAGTTCGTTTTCCTGATTCTGTGGGCAGGCGCCTGCGGCTATGCCGCCTGGCGCGGGGGTGCCCCGGAGCGCATTGCCGCGGCGGCGATCCTGCTAGCCGCCACGGGAACGCGTTGGGCCGACGAACTGGTGGCGCCTTATGAGTCCGTGGTCGGGGGCGTGCTGCTGATCGATCTGGTGCTGCTGGGCATATTGCTCTGGCTGGCGCTGGCGAGCACGCGTTTCTGGCCGATGCTGATGACCAGCATGCATATGTGCGGACTGCTGGGCCACCTTTCCAAACCACTGGGACCGGAAATCATCCCGAAGGCCTATTATGCCTCCGTGGCCTTTTGGGGATTTCCGGTCGTCCTGTTGCTGGCGGTTGCGACATGGCGCCACCGGCGGCGTCTCGCCCGGTACGGGGTCGATTATGCCTGGACGCGGGATCTGCCTGATTCATATCGGGCGGGGGGCTCCGCCCGGCCCAAATAGACCCACCCACAAACCCACCATGTCCGTCCGCTGTTCAGATTTCGGAGCAAAGCGTGCCCGGTCCCAAACATTTCGCGCCTTCCGCGTCGGACGGCGCGCCGCCTGATTGCGAAATTCGCTTTGCCGCGCGCCTGCTGGATGCGCGCAAGGCATTCGGCGAGGCGTTCACCCCCCTGCTCTTCTGCAATCCGCCGCTCGACATCCTGCTCGACCTGTTCGTCGCCGGCAGCAAAGGACGGCCAGTGCTCGACGCCTGCCTGTCGGCGGGTGTGCCGCAAAGTGTGGCGCTCCGCTGGCTGACCTGCCTGCAGGGGGAAGGATTGGTGGTGGAAGTCGACGATCCCGATCGCGGTCGCGATCGCCAGACGCTGATCCGCCTGACCGAACGAACGCGCGAATCGGTCCGCGACTATCTGCGGCACCTCATAGCGGGGCGGGATCCGTCACCCGGGTCCGCGCGCGATGCTCCGCCTTCAGCAGGTTGAGCGCCAGGTCGACATGCGGCAGCGCGACGCCGCCGACATCATGATCGTCGCACAGCGCCAGCACGTGGCGCAGCGACGCAATCGCCTCGCGGTAGATCGTGTTCGCATCAGCCTCACGCATGACGCACTCCTTGCACGCAAACAGCCCCCGCAATGGCGCATGGTCGGCGGTGGAGCGGGCAACGGGAATCGAACCCGCATCACAAGCTTGGAAGGCTAGTGCTCTACCATTGAGCTATGCCCGCATCGCCAACGTCTTAACCGCCTGACGGCCGCACCGTCGATGGCGGTGGTTCGCACCCGCCCGCGATGGTGTGCGGCAAGTGCCACCAGAGTGCCCTTGCCGTCAACCTCCCGATGATGGCCCCCTTCCTTGCGGGCCCGGATGGCGAATGCGATTGTTGTGCAACCACGGCATGGATGCCGTTGACAGCCGCGCTTTGCTTCGCCAAAGACGCGCCTCCCCACCGGGGCGCGCCTTTGGACAGGTGGCCGAGTGGTTAAAGGCAGCAGACTGTAAATCTGCCCGTGCAAGCGTACGCTGGTTCGAATCCAGCCCTGTCCACCACCGCCCCGGCGGGACTTCTCTTCCCTCCCCCCGGATCAGGCGACCAGGGCGGCACTGCCGCACCGGACGCCGTTGATCTGCACGTCGGCCTCGCCCAGGTGGATGCCGAGTGCGTCCAGCAAGGGCTGGATCACGCCGTCCAGCACGGGCGCGGCCGCCGTCAGAACCGGGCGGAGCGCGGCGAGGATCGGCGAGACGCTTAGCGTGATCGGCCCGATCGACACCGACAGGTTGGCCCCGCTCACCAGCGAACTGGCCAGCGCCCGCACCGCTCCCGCTGCGCGCACCGTCTTGGTCGCGCGGTTGGCCAAGTCGGCGTCGTTGAAGGTGATGGTCTGCCAGTCCGCCGCGGACAGCGTGACGCGCGCGTTCCCCTGCACGCGCGCGACCGCCAGGTCCACCAGCATCGCCGGGCTTTCTACCACCGGCTGTCTCATGTCGGGCAAGGCACCCGGCGGCACCTCGGCCAGGGATGCATGGCCGATCGAGGGCAAGGCCTGGATGGTGACGGAGCGTGCGCCACCCGCGCAACTCAGCGCGGTCAGCTTCGCCTGCGCCTCTGCCAGCTCCACGTAGAGCGGCAGCCGCACGCCGCCGACGCCGAGCGCCGCCAGCGCCGCCGAACCGGGCAGCGACGCGGTCACATAGAGGCGGGTCTGCGCGGTCCGCACGATCGTCTCGCCCGGCCGCGTCAGCGCCAGCCACGGCGACGCGGCACTGCGCTCCCCCATGTTCAGAATCGCGGAAACGGAGGACAGTCCGGGGGCTGCGCTGCCGAGATCGAGCGCAACCTGATTCGACTTGCCGCCGATCTGCAAAATCGTTTCCAGCAGGCTGTAGGCGTTGACCATCACCGCCGGTGTCCCTGCCACTTCGTCCTGCTTGCCGAGCGCGCCCAGGTTCATCAGAGGCACGAGGGTCATCGCCGTCGACGGCGCCGCCCCGGCGATCTTGGCGACGGCGGCCGCACCCGCCGCCTGCCCGCGCGCCGCCAGCACGGACGACAGGGCCTTCAGCGCGTGGGGCAAGGTCGTGCTCGTCGCCAGGGTCTGGTCGAACGACGCGGCGGTCAGCCCCAATTCGGTCCGAAGCGCGGCGACATAGGCCAGCGCATCCACCTCCCCGCCGATCAGGGCGCCATAATCGCCCGCTGTCAGCGACACGGTCGTACCCGTCAGCCCGCCGAGCAGCTGGTTGAGCACGCCTTCATTCACCGACGCCAGCCGCGACCCGATCGAAAAGGCCGCCATGTCGACCCGCGTCGCGATGGCCGACCGGCTCAGCTGCACCGTCCTGATCCCGAATACGCCGCCGAAATAGGTCGGCACCGCCTCTGTCAGGATGACCTTGGCGGCATTGGGCGACGTAATGGCGGGGGAGAAGCGCGCGGGCACCGGCAGCTTGGGGTCGGGCGTCCAGTTGCCGGTGGTGACCGCCGGCGTGACCGGCCCGGTCCAGCGCACGCCCGCGACGACGACCTTGGCGGCATCCATCGGCGCCGACAGCCGAACCGCCGCCGCCAGCGCGGCGCTGTCCGCCGCGCCCTGCAGCTTGCGTGATTCGAAAAAGATGCTGCCAAGGTCCACCGCCAGCGTGGCCGCGCCGACGACCATGGCGATCGACAGGGCCGCCAGGATGGCGACGCCGCCGCGATGGCAGCGCAGCAGAACACGCGCCGTGCGCATCCCCCGATCAGAAGCCGCCCATGCGTGCCGCGGCCGCCCGCCGGATGGTCGTGGACGGCACCGGCAGCAGGCTCATCTTCAGGAAGCCGTCGCCGCTGCCGTCATAATCCAGGTTCACGGTGACTGTGTCCGCCTTTTCCGTGACCGTGGTGACGACGCGGGCGGCATCCAGCCCACCCATCTGCGCCAGCTCCGCCGACACGGTGGCAAGCGCCAGCGTCTGCCGCTCGATCATCGTAAG
>NZ_CAKTFO010000020.1 GCF_934560975.1 uncultured Sphingomonas sp.
GAGCAGGGGCAGGCCGCCGGCCAGCCGCGTACGGGCACGCCGCCGCCGCGCCGCTTCACGCCCGTCGTCACCAAGCGTCCGGAGCCGCCGCGCCCGGCGCAGCGCGACCGCAAGGGCGACGATCGTCGCCAGGCCGGCAAGCTGACCGTCACCCGCGCCTTGTCGGACGATGCCGGCGGCGCACGCGCCCGCAGCCTCGCCGCGCTGAAGCGTGCGCGGGAAAAGGACAAGCGCGCCCATCAGTCGGGCCCCGCCGCCAAGCAGGTGCGCGACGTGCAGGTGCCGGAGGCGATCACCGTCGCCGAACTGGCCAACCGCATGGCCGAGCGGACCGCCGACCTGGTCAAGACCCTGTTCAAGATGGGCACGCCGGTCACGTCCAACCAGACGATCGACCAGGATACGGCCGAGCTGCTGGTGACCGAGTTCGGCCACAACATCCGCCGCGTGTCCGAATCGGACGTGGATATCGTCACCGAGACCGATATCGACGCCGCCGAGACGCAGCAGGGCCGCCCCCCGGTGGTCACCATCATGGGCCACGTCGATCACGGCAAGACCAGCCTGCTGGACGCGCTGCGCGGTACGGACGTGGTCGCGGGCGAGGCCGGTGGCATCACCCAGCATATCGGCGCCTATCAGGTGACGCAGAAGGACGGGTCCAAGATCACGTTCCTCGACACGCCCGGCCACGAAGCGTTCAGTGAAATGCGCGCACGCGGCGCCGACGTGACCGACATCGTCGTGATCGTGGTCGCCGGTGACGACGGCATCCGTCCGCAGACGATCGAGGCGATCAACCACACCAAGGCGGCCGACAAGCCGATGATCGTCGCCATCAACAAGATGGACAAGCCCGGCTCCAACCCGCAGCGCGTCCGCGAAGCCCTGCTGCAATATGACGTCCAGGTCGAAAGCATGGGCGGCGACGTGCAGGAGGTCGAGGTCTCGGCCCTCGCCAAGACCGGCCTCGACGAGCTGATCGAGAAGATCCAGCTGCAGGCCGAGGTGATGGAATTGACCGCCAACCCCGATCGCGCGGCCGAGGCCGTGGTGATCGAGGCGCAGCTCGACAAGGGCCGCGGCCCGGTCGCGACCGTGATCGTGCGGCGCGGCACGCTGAAGACCGGCGACGTGTTCGTGGTCGGCGCGGAAAGCGGCAAGGTGCGTGCGCTGGTGGACGACAAGGGCAAGCAGGTGAAGACCGCCGGCCCGTCCGTGCCGGTGGAGATCCTCGGCATTTCCGGCGTTCCGTCGGCGGCCGACCAGCTGACCGTGGTGGAGAATGAGGCGCGCGCCCGCGAAGTCGCGGAATATCGTGCCGGCGTGATCCAGCAGAAGCGTACCACGGCGGCGCCCGCCAGCCTGGAATCGATGTTCTCGGCGCTGCGCGACAAGCAGGCGCAGCAATATCCGGTGGTGATCAAGGCCGATGCCCAGGGCTCGGTCGAGGCGATCATCGGTTCGCTCCAGAAGATCGGCAACGAGGACATCCAGGTCCGCATCCTGCATTCGGGCGTGGGCGGCATTACGGAGAGCGACGTGACGCTCGCGGCGGCAAGCCGTGCGCCGATCATCGGCTTCAACGTGCGCGCCAATGCCAAGGCGCGGGAAATCGCCACGCGGGACGGGGTCGCGCTCAAATATTATGACGTGATCTACGACCTGCTGGACGAGATCCGCGCGGCGATGGCGGGCCAGCTCGGTCCGGAATATTTCGAGACCGTGGTCGGCCGCGCCGAGGTTCGCGAGGTCTTCTCCGCCGGCAAGCACGGCAAGGCGGCGGGCCTGCTCGTCACCGAAGGCTATATCAAGAAGGATCTGCGCGCGCGCCTCACCCGCGACGATGTCATCATCTACAACGGCAAGATCGCTTCGCTGCGTCGCTTCAAGGACGACGTGGCGGAGGTTCGCGCCGGGCTGGAATGCGGCATCACCATCGACGGGTCGACCGACGTCAAGGCAGGCGACTTCCTGGAGACGTTCGAGGTCGAGGAACGCGCCCGGACGCTGTAAGGCCAGGTGGGCGAACCCACCCGGTCGTTATATCCACCGTCGCCCCTGCGCAGGCAGGGGCCCATGTCTCGGGCGGCGACCGATGCGCTCGTAACTGATAGACATGGGCTCCTGCCTACGCAGGAGCGACGTTTTGCTTTGAGGGCATAGCTCGATGCGCCACAACGAAACCCCCGAAGGCCGCTCGGTCCGCCTGCTGCGCGTGGGCGAGCAGGTGCGCCATGTGCTGGCCGACGTGCTGATGCGCGGCGACGTGCATGACGACGTGCTGGCATCGCACCATGTCTCCGTGACGGAAGTGCGGATGTCGCCCGACCTGAAGCACGCAACCGTGTTCGTGAAGCCCCTGCTCGGCAGCGACGAGGACAAGGTGCTGAAGGCGCTGCGCACCAACACCGCCTATTTCCAAAGCGAGGTCGCGCGGCGCGTGAACCTGAAATATGCCGCCAGGCTGAAATTCCTGGCGGATGAAAGCTTCGACGAAGGCGCGCGGATCGACGCCCTGCTCCGCTCGCCCGAGGTGGTGCGCGACCTGGACGCGGATGACTGATCTTGGCGCGGCGTTGGTCGATGACGACCTGCGGCTGGAGCCGCTGACCGCCGCGCATCGCCCCGCGCTGAAGGCCGCCTGCGCGGAGGATCGGGAGATCTGGCCGCTTTATTCCGTCTCCTGGGATCCCGACCATTTCGACGCGCAGTTCGATGCCTTGCTGGCGCGTCCGGCAAGCTATCCGTTCGCCATCGTCGATGGCGGCGCGCTGATCGGCATGACGGCTTATCTGGGCCACCTGCCCGGGCGGCAGACGGTGGAGATCGGCAACAGCTATATCGTGCCGGCGGCGCGCGGCACCGGCCTCAACCGCCGCATCAAGCGCCTGCTGCTCGACCGTGCCTTCGCACAGGATATCCGCCGGGTGGAGTTCCGGGTCGACATGCGGAACGCGCGGTCGCTGGCCGCCGTTGCCAGGCTCGGGGCACGGCGCGACGGCGTGTTGCGGGCGGAACGCGTCACCTGGACCGGCCATGTCCGCGACACCGCCTTGTTCTCGATCCTGGCGGGCGAGTGGCAGGGATGATCCCGCTGATCCTGCCCCTGATCGCCGCCTGCGCGCCGGTGAAGGCCCCGTCCGTGGCGGTGCCGCCGGCGGTGGTGCTCGGCCGGCCCTATGACGCCAACAATCCGTTCGCCCGCATGATCCGGGGCGAGCGGACCAGTCCGGTCGTCTATGAGGACAAGAGGCTGCTGGCCTTCATGGACTACGCCCCGGCATCGCCCGGCCATGTGCTGATCATCTCCAAGCGCAGCAAGGCGCGCAACCTGCTGGAGATGAACGACAGGGACCTGAAGCCGGCCGTGGCGCTGGCACGGCGGATCGGCCGGGCGGAGATGAGCGGGCTCGGCGCGGACGGCTTCACGGTGGAACAGAACAACGCCTACAGCCAGAGCGTGCCGCACCTGCATGTGCATGTGGTCCCGCGCTATCTGGGCTATCCGCGCTGCCCGCAGGGCGGGATGCGCCAGCCGGCGGCCGTGCTGGAACCGATCGCGGCGCGGCTGCGCACCGCCCTGGCCGACGACAAGGGATTGCCTGTGCCATCCAGACCAACGGACGATCTGCCGCCCCCGGCCCGGCCGGTCATCACCCCGGCGCAGGCGGTGGCGGGCGACACGCCGGCCGATCCGACTTTCCCCGCTGCCCTGGCCGCCTTTCAGCTGCCGAGCCACGGGGCGCGGATCAATGCGGTCTTCTACCTGGCCGCCGGTGCGGGTCCGCACCCGACCCTGCTGCTGCTCCACGGTTTTCCGGGCAACGAGCAGAATCTGGATCTCGCCCAGGCGGTGCGGCGGACGGGGTGGAATGTGCTGACATTGCACTATCGCGGTTCGTGGGGCAGCGAGGGGGCCTTCTCCTTCGCCCATGCGGCCGAGGATGCGGCCGCCGCGCTGGCCTTCCTGCATACGCCCGAGGCGGCGACGCGCTACCGGGTGGATGCCGGCCGCATCGTGGTGGCCGGGCACAGCATGGGCGGGATGATGGCGGCGCGCGTCGGGGCCGACGACAAAGCGGTGATCGGAACCGTGCTGATCGATGCGTGGGACATTGCCGGCACCGGCCGCGCCTTTGCCGATCCCAGGGCGAAGCAGGCGTTCGCCGAGGGCGAGTTGCGCGGCGACCTGCCGCCCTTGTCCGGCACCGGCGAGGCGGCGTTGCTGCGCGAGATCGAGCAGGCGCCGCCCACGCTCGACCTTGCCGCCACGGGCGCGCAGCTGGCCGATCGTCCGTTGCTGGTTATCTCCGCCGAACGCGGCCTGGGCACCTCCACGCTCGCGCCCGCAGAGGCCGCGCGGCGCGCCGGCGGCAAGGCGGTGACGACGCTGTCCATGCCGACCGACCACAGCTTTTCCGATCATCGCATCGCGCTGACCACGGCGGTGGTCGACTGGCTCCAGCAGCTGCCGCATTGATCCGATGAACGGCTGGCTGATCCTCGACAAGCCGCTCGGGCTTGGCTCCACGCAAGGGGTGAGCGCGGTCAAGCGCGCGCTCCGCACCGCCGGCCATGGCAAGGTCAAGGTGGGCCATGGCGGCACGCTCGACCCGCTGGCATCCGGCGTGCTGCCGATCGCGCTGGGCGAGGCGACCAAGCTCGCCGGGCGGATGCTGGACGCGGACAAGGCCTACGACTTCACCATCCGCTTCGGGATCGAGACCGCGACCCTGGACGCGGAGGGCGAGGCCGTGGCCAAGAGTGACGTCCGCCCGTCGCTTGCGGAGGTGGAGGCGGTGCTGCCGCGTTTCACCGGCCCGATCGAACAGGTGCCGCCGGCCTTTTCCGCGCTCAAGGTGGATGGCAAGCGCGCCTATGACCTGGCCCGCGCGGGCGAGGAGGTGGTGCTCGCGACTCGCGCGGTGACCATCCATGCGCTGACGATCGTCGGCGGCGGCGCGGACGAGGTGACGCTGTCCGCCCGCGTATCCAAGGGCACCTATATCCGCAGCCTGGCGCGCGACATCGCCTACGCGCTCGGCACGGTCGGCCATGTGGTCATGCTCCGCCGCACCAAGGCGGGGCCGTTCACGCTCGACCATGCGATAACAGTGGACAAATTGGACGAAGCGGCTAAGGCCGCGCGGCTGCAGGCGCTGCTCCTGCCGCTGACGGCAGGACTGGTCGACATCCCGGTCCTGGCCCTCACCCCCGATCAGGCGACCGCGCTCCAACAGGGCCGCACGCTGTTCGGGACCGCGGCGTCACCCGGTCTCAACCTCGCCATGCTTGGGGATCTCCCCATCGCTCTGGTCGAAGGGGGAGCCGAAACACGGGTGGTGCGCGGATTCAACCTGGTGTCGGAGTGAAACGACCATGACGATTACCGCCGAGCGCAAGACCGAAATCATCAAGGAGCATGCCCGTAGCGAAGGCGACAGCGGCTCTCCCGAGGTTCAGGTCGCGATCCTGACGGAGCGGATCACCAACCTGACCGAGCATTTCAAGACCCACGCGAAGGACAATCACTCGCGCCGTGGTCTGCTGATGATGGTGAACAACCGTCGCAGCCTGCTCGACTACCTGAAGAAGAAGGATGCGGACCGCTACAGCGCGCTGATCGCGAAGCTCGGCCTCCGCAAGTAAGCTGAAGGGCGCCTCCGGGCGCCCTTCTCGTATCTGCAAGCCAACGGGACGGAAGCAATTCGGCCGACGTCCAAGGGGCAAGAACAGTCCCGCACCGCCGCAGGCCGGACAGCCTGCACGAGAGGTCCCCGCCGCATCGGGCGGCGGGAGCAAGGAACCAAAATGTTCGATATCAAGAAGACGGAAATCGAGTGGGGCGGCAAGACGCTGACCCTCGAAACGGGCCGTGTCGCCCGCCAGGCCGACGGCGCGGTGCTCGCGACTTTGGGCGAGACGGTGGTGCTGTGCGCCGTGACCGCCGCCAAGACGGTGAAGGATGGGCAGGACTTCTTCCCGCTGACCGTCCACTATCAGGAGAAGTATAGCGCGGCCGGCCGCATCCCCGGCGGCTTCTTCAAGCGTGAGCGCGGCGCGACCGAAAAGGAAACGCTGACCAGCCGCCTGATCGACCGCCCGATCCGCCCCCTCTTCCCCGAGGGTTTCTACAACGAGATCAACGTCATCGCCCAGGTGCTGAGCTATGACGGCGAGAACGAGCCCGACATCCTGGCGATGGTCGCCGCGTCCGCCGCGCTCACCATTTCCGGCGTGCCGTTCCTCGGCCCGATCGGCGGCGCCCGCGTCGGCTATCAGGATGGCGAATATATCCTGAATCCGACGCTGGAGCAGGTGAAGGAAGGCGAACTCGACCTGGTCGTCGCGGCCACCGGCAATGCCGTGATGATGGTCGAATCCGAAGCCAAGGAGCTGTCGGAAGAGGTTATGCTGGGCGCGGTCGTGTTCGCGCACGACGCCTCGCGCAAGGTGATCGACGCGATCATCGACCTGGCGGAACAGGCCGCCAAGGAGCCGTGGGACCTGCCCGAGAATGACGACGCCGAGCTGAAGGCGCAGGTCAAGGGCATGATCGGCGCGGGCATCGCCAAGGCCTATCAGCTGACCAAGAAGGCCGAGCGCGTCGCCGCGATCACCGAGGCCAAGGCCGCGATGCACGAGCATTTCAAGGATGCCGATGCCGCGCTGCGCCTGCGCGCCAACAAGATGGGCAAGAAGGTCGAGGCCGACATCGTCCGCCAGGCGATCCTGAAGGACGGCCGCCGCATCGACGGCCGCACCACCACCCAGGTCCGCCCGATCGAGGCGATGGTCCACTTCCTGCCGCGCACCCATGGTTCGGCCCTGTTCACCCGCGGCGAGACGCAGGCGATCTGCTCCACCACGCTCGGCACCGCCGACGCGGAGCAGATGGTCGACGGCCTGACCGGCGTTCACTACGAACGCTTCATGCTCCACTACAATTTCCCGCCTTATTCGGTGGGCGAGGTCGGCCGCTTCGGCGCGCCGGGCCGTCGTGAAGTGGGCCATGGCAAGCTGGCGTGGCGCGCGCTGCACCCGGTGCTGCCGACCAAGGAAGAGTTCCCTTACACGATCCGCGTCCTGTCCGACATCACCGAGTCCAACGGCTCGTCGTCGATGGCGACGGTGTGCGGCGGCAGCCTGGCGATGATGGATGCGGGCGTGCCGCTGAAGCGTCCGGTGTCCGGCATCGCCATGGGCCTGATCCTGGAAGGCCAGGATTTCGCGATCATCAGCGACATTCTGGGCGACGAGGATCACCTGGGCGACATGGACTTCAAGGTGGCCGGAACGGAAGCGGGCATCACCTCGCTCCAGATGGACATCAAGGTGACCGGCATCACCGAGGAGATCATGAAGGCCGCGCTCGCCCAGGCGAAGGACGGTCGCGCCCACATCCTCGGCGAGATGAACAAGGCCCTGGGCGCGGTCGGCGAGCTGTCCGCCCACGCACCGCGCATCGAAACGATGCAGGTGCCCAAGGACAAGATCCGCGAAGTGATCGGCACCGGCGGCAAGGTGATCCGCGAGATCGTGGCCACCACCGGCGCCAAGGTCGACATCGAGGATGACGGCACGGTCAAGATCAGCTCGTCCGATCCGGCGCAGATCGAAGCCGCGCGCAAGTGGATCCAGGGCATCACCCAGGAAGCCGAAGTCGGCAAGATCTATGACGGCAAGGTCGTCAACATCGTCGATTTCGGCGCGTTCGTGAACTTCATGGGCGGCAAGGACGGCCTCGTCCACGTCTCCGAGATGAAGAATGAGCGCGTCGCCAAGCCGACCGACGTCGTGTCGGAAGGCCAGGAGGTGAAGGTCAAGGTCCTGGAAATCGACAATCGCGGCAAGGTCCGCCTGTCGATGCGCGTGGTCGACCAGGAAACCGGCGAAGAGCTGGAGGACACCCGTCCCGCCCGCGAACCGCGTGAACCGCGCGGCGAAGGCCGGGGCGAGCGCGGCGAAGGCCGTGGCGACCGCGAAGGTGGCGACCGTCCGCGCGGCGACCGCCGTCGTGAAGGTGGCCGTGGCGGCCGGGGTGAAGGTCGTGGCGGCGAAGGCCGGGGCGGCGAGCGCGGCGAAGGCCGGGGCGACCGTCCGCGTCGTGACCGTCCGGAAGGCGGCAATGGCGGCAACGATGACGGCCCCGCGCCGGAATTCGCGCCGGCCTTTTTGACCGGCGGCGACAAGGACTGATCGTCCAAACATCGCTGACACGGAAAGGGCGTCCCTACGCGGCGCCCTTTTTGTTTGCGCGGCGGATGTGGCGGCGGCGGTCCTGCCCGACCTCCTACCTTCTTGCGCAGCCCTGGAGCGGTTCGCGGGCAGGTCGCCTCCCGTGCCGTGCCGGAACGGTCAGCGGCGCGCGATGGGATCAGCCGGTGGCGGCCTCCCTCGCGCGCAGAAACGCGACCGCGTCCCCACGCAGCCGCGCCGCCGTCAGCACCCCGGTTTCGTAGGCGCCCGTATCCACCCCGATCCGCTCCGGGCGGACGACCGGCTCCGCATCGTCCCAGGTGTGGCCGTGGACGACCCGTTTGTGCGCCGGTCTGGCATGGTCGAGGAACCCCTTGCGGATCCACAACAGGTCGGCGGGGTCCTGCATGGCCATCTTCACGCGCGGGCGGATGCCGGCATGGACGAAGATGTGGCGCTCCGTCTCGTGATACAGGCGCAACCGCTGCACGAAGTCGAGGTGCGCGGCCGGCATCGCGTCGAGCAGGGCGTTGCGTAAGCCGACATGGTCCGCCCCCGGCCCGACATCGTCCGGCACGTCGATGCCGTAGGAGCGCAACGTCTCCGCCCCGCCGAAGCCGAGCCAGACATGGTAGCGTAGCGGATCGGCCAGATAATCGAGCATCACCTGCTCGTGATTGCCCTTCAGGAAGATGGTGGTGAGCGGGCTGTTGCGCTCCATCCACACCAAGGACGACAGCACGTCGGCGGAGGCGGGCCCGCGATCGACATAGTCGCCCAGAAAGACCAGTTCGGCGGGCGCACCGTCCGGCTGCGTGCCGAGATCGGCCACGATCTGCTGCAACAGATCGGTCAGCAACGCATAGCAGCCGTGAACGTCGCCCACCGCATAGTGGATGGCGTCCGCGGGACCGGGCGGCTGGGGCGGCACGTCATTCATCGTCATCGCGCCACTCCCCACGCGGCGCATTGTAAAGGCGGGTGGTCAGCCCATCCAGCGTGCGAATCACCGTCGCCGGATCGTCGTCCGACTGGCGCAGTGCGCGGCTCCATGCGCGCCGCACATCCCGCATCTCACCCACCGCGACGCCGCGCCGCTCGGCCACGTCATAGGCCTTGCGCAGGCGGTCGTCGGCGCCACGCAACTCGCGATACAGGCATCGTGCGCGGGTGCGCCGGTCGCGGCAGAAGGGCTGCGGGGCAAGCGCGCGGCGGGGGGCGGAGGTGCGCGGCCCGGTGGTCCGGGCTTGCTTGGCCGGCGCACGCTTTGCCGACGCCTGCTTCGCGCCGGTCGGCTTCGGCACCTCCGGCTTGCTGGCGGTGTGCCGCGTGGTCGCCGGCCCCTCCCCCATCGGCATGGTCGTGGCGCGCTCGGTCGGCTGAGCGCCCGGCGAAGATGGCCGATGTGCCTGCACAGCCTCAGGCGTCGCTGCGGGCGGAGCCTGCGGCCGGGGACTGGCGATCGGCGCCGGCCTGACCGCTGGTATGCGGTGCGTAGCCTGCGCCGGCGCGTCGGAATAAGCGGGCGGACGGACGGCCCACAGCACCAGCGCGATCCCCGCCGCCATCACAGCCAGCAGGCCCAGCAGCGCGGTCACGATCGGGCGGGACGAACCCAGGCGGGCGCGCTGTTCCCGCCGCGCGGCCGGGCCAGGCCCGCCATGGTCCTTGGCGGTGGCGGGAACCCCGTCGAAGATGCGCTCCATCTCCGCGCCGACCGCCGACTGGCTGCTGTCCTTGTTGTCCATCAACGCCCCCTTTCCATTCGGATCGGCTCAGCGCGCCGCCTCATCATCCTGGTCGGTCCGTGCATCCTGACCGTCCTTTCTGATGAAGCTCAGTTTCCCTTTTGGTTCCAGGATCGCCCACGCGACCTCGTCGATCCGAGCGATGCCGGCCATGCGCATCTCGCTCTCAACCTCCGCCACCGTCATCAGGTCGCGCCGCAGATTGTCGCGCAGCAGCGTGCCGTCGCGGATGATCACGCGCGGGCTGCCCTCCAGCATCTTTTCCGCGCGCGGGAAGAGGTAGGTGATCCAGGCCAGCACCAAGGACCAGAAGCCGAAGGTGAACACCGCCAGCATCGCCCCGCTGAGGCTGAAGTCGTTGTGGGTCACGCCCTGCTGGATCAGGTCGCCCATGACGATCAGAACCACCAGCTCGAACGGGGCCATCTCGCCCAGCTGGCGCTTTCCCAGCAGGCGGAGCAGGCAATACAGCACCGCGAACATGGCGGTGGCGCGCAGCACGATATCCATCAGGGACGCACCGTCATGCGGACCGGCAGGCGGACCAGCAGGATCTTGTCGTCATACACTTCGACCACCCCCGCGACATGGCCGAACAGGGCCGGATTGATCTGGAAATCGATCTTCAGTTCCAGCGGCTCGCCGGGCTCGCCCGCGCCATAATCGAAGCGGAAGCGCCCGTCCTCGAACGTCTCCTTGTCGGCCTGCGGAACCATGGAGTTCTGCGTTAGGTCACGCCACAGGCTTGGACTGACCGCCACCACCAGCTTGGCGATCCGGCGGCGCGGGGTGACGCGGATCCGGGTTTCGAAGAACTGGCCGTTGCGGATGACCACCGGAGTGTGGACGTCCAGCCGCACCGCGGCGCTGTCCGCCGTCAGCGTGGGCGAGCGCCCGCCGCCGAACCAGCCGATCAAGGCCAGCAGCATCACGGCGGTCAGGAACAGGAGCGGGAGCGGATTGGCGTGCGTCCGCCCGGGCGGACATTCGACGTGCGACCGGTCGATCCCCTGGGGATAGTCCGTCACCTGCATGGGGTCGGTCATGCCCGCCATTGCAGCCACCGATCGTGGCGGCCGTCAAGCATTGCCGCTCGCCAACATATCCCGGCCCCGGCAAAAACGGGGCAGACCGGGCGGCGCGGCTGGCATGGCGAGGGAAGAAAGTGGGGAGCTTCTGTTGCTCGGTGCCCCCCGTACCGCCGGTGTCCGATTCTGTTGCCCGGTTCGGCCCGAACCGCGTTCAAGCCTTGTAATCTAAGCCGTTAGGCCTTGATTACGCGGCAATCGCGAGCGCCTCGTTATCGTTGGCACTTGTGGTTTTGAGCCTTTTACAGGTTACTCAGCCCGGGCAAAAACAGAATGCTCGTACACACGTCGATCCTAGTTCGGCCCCGTCAAAGCCCGCCTTCTGCAAGACGGGAAATGGTGGAGCCGCCGGGTACCGCCCCCGGGTCCGCTGCGCCAAACACAATGCACTTTATCGCCATATCCGGCCGAAGCCGGCACGGAAGGATATAGGCGAGCCGCCCGGACTTGTGAAGGCTTGGCGATCGTGACGGCTTATTGGCCGTCCAGCGGCAAGCGGTTCGCCGCCGCGTCGGTGCCACGGGTGCGCAGTTCGTCGCGAATCTCGCGCAGCAGCGTGACTTCCGCCGTGTCCGGCCTGGGCGTCGCCTCTGCCGCCTGCTTTTCATGCTCCAGCGCGCGGAGCGCCTTGTTCACGGTGCGCAGCAGCAGGAAGATGATGAAGGCGACGATCAGGAAATTGACCACCTGCGTCAGGAACGCCCCATAGCCGAACAGCGGCACGCCCGCTTTCTTGAGGTCGGCATAGCTGGTCAGCGACCCCTGATAGCCGGCGGGAATCGCGCCCAGCCGGATGAACAGGCCCGAAAAATCAAGATTGCCGGCCAGCTTGCCGATCACGGGCATGATCACGTCGTCGGTCAGGCTGGTGACGATCCGGCCGAACGCCGCGCCGATGATAACCGCAACCGCCAGATCGAGCACGTTGCCGCGCGCGATGAATGCGCGAAATTCGCTGAACATATGTGCCCCTCCTGATGTTCGGCGCATTAGGCACGGGCTACGTCGGGGGATCAAGCCTCATCGGCCGGTCATTGCAGCTTGTGTATTGCCGTACTAAATCGCTTGCCGGACCCTTTGGGAGAATAGCTTCATGTCGCGCCTCACCCGTGTTTCGCCTGCCTTGCTCGCCCCCGTGGCCGCGCTTGCGCTGGGCGGCTGCGGCATCAACTCGATCCCCACGGCGGAGGAGAATGCCAAGGCCAAGTGGGCCGACGTGCAGAACCAGTATCAGCGCCGCGCCGACCTGATCCCTAACCTGGTCGCCACGGTGAAGGCCGCCGGCGCGCAGGAAAAGGACATCCTGACCCAGGTGACGCAGGCCCGCGCGTCGGCCAGCCAGGTGCAGGTCGCGCCCGAGGACCTGACCGATCCGGCCAAGATGCAGGCCTATCAGCGCGCACAGGGCGGCGTGACCATGTCGCTTCAGCGGCTGCAGGAAGCCTATCCGGAGCTGCGTTCGCAGGGCAATTACACCACGCTGATGAGCCAGCTTGAGGGCACGGAGAACCGCATCGGCGTCGCGCGCGGCGATTATAACGGGGCGGTGCAGCAGTATAACACGCTGATCCGCACCTTCCCCAATTCGATCGGGGCGAAGGTGTTCTACGGCGCCAAGCCGATGCAGACCTTCCAGGCGACCAGCCCCAATGCCGAGACCGCCCCGGCGGTGAATTTCGGCGGGTGACCATCGCCACGCGATCGGCCGCTTCGACCGTGACGAGAGGGTGGCTGGCGGCGCTGATCGCGCTGCTGGCCATCGTCTTCGCCGCGCCCGGACAGGCCCAGAGCTTTCCGGCGTTCAGCGGGCTGGTGGTGGATGCCGCCAACGTCCTGCCGGCCGATAGCAAGGCGGCGCTGACCGCCCGGCTGGAGGCGTTGCAGCAGCGGACCAAATACCAGCTGGTCGTCGCCACCATCCCCGACCTTCAGGGGCGCGACATCGCCGATTACGGCTATCGTCTGGGCCGTGCCTGGGGCGTGGGGCTGAAGGATGCCGACAATGGCGCGATCCTGATCGTCGCGCCCAGTGAAAGGCGCGTGCGGATCGAGGTCGGGCGCGGGGTGGAGCCGGTGCTGACCGACGCCTTGTCAAACGTCATCATCCAGCAGCGCGTCGTCCCCGCCTTCAAGGCCGGCGACATGGCCGGCGGGATCACGGCGGGCGCGGAGGCGATCGCGCAGCAGCTGAGCCTGCCGGACGATCAGGCGCGGGCCAAGGTGGCGGCGGCGGAAGCGGCCTATGACCGCACGCACCGGCGCCAGGCGGGCGGCGGCGGCTTTCCGGCCGGGATCGTGATCTGGGGCCTGATCCTCGGCTTCATCCTGCTCGGCATGATGCGTCGGCGCGGCGGCGGCGGCGCGCACCGCTATCGCGGCGGTGGCGGCGGCGACTGGCCGATCTGGCTGTGGGCGGCGAGCGAGATGATGAGCGACCGGCATCGCGGCGGCGGCTCCGGCTGGGGCGGCTTCGGCGGCGGTGGAGATGGCGGCGGCAGCGACGGCAGCTGGGGCGGCGGCGGCTTCACCGGCGGCGGCGGCGGCGATTTCGGGGGCGGTGGCGCCTCGGGGAGCTGGTGATGCGCATGACGCCCGAAGACCATGCCCGCGTCGCGACCGCGATCCGCGATGCCGAAAGCCGCACCGATGGCGAGGTGGCGGTGATCGTCGCCGCGTCGTCCGATGCTTACCACGACGTCGTGCTGCACTGGGCGTCGCTGCTCGCCTTGCTGCCGCTCGCGCTCGCCGCCGCCTGGCCGGAGCTGCTGGCGCGGGCCGCGTCGGCGTTCAGCCACTGGGAAGAGCCCTCGTTGCGGCTGATGCTGACCCTGCTGGTTGGCGTCACGATCCTGCTGTTCCTCGCCGGACGCTATGGCTTTGCCGTGCCGGCGGTGCGGATGGCGCTGACCCCCGACGCGACCAAGGTGCGTAGGGTGCGGCGCCGCGCGATCATGCTGTTCCGCACCGGCACCGAACAGCGCACGCTCACCAAGACGGGCGTGCTGCTCTACCTCAGCCTGGCCGAACATCATGCCGAGATCGTCGCCGACAGCGCGATCCACGGTCGCACCCCGCCGGACAGCTGGGGCAAGGCGATGGCAGCACTGATCGCGGGCCTCAAGGCCGGCCGCCCGGGCGAGGGCATCGCCCATGCGGTGGAGCGGATCGGCGTTGTGCTGGCGACCCATTTCCCCCACACCGGCACCGACCCCAACGAATTGCCGGATCGGATGATCGAACTGTGAGCACACCTTCCCAGGACACGCCGGAGATCGTCTGGCAGGGCAAGTTCATCACGGTGCGCAAGCGCGGGACGTGGGAATATGTCGGCCGCGCCCGCGCGATCGGCGCCGCCGTGATCATCGCGATCGTCGACGGCGACGTGCTGCTGGTGGAGCAATATCGCGTGCCGCTCGGCGGGCCGTCGCTGGAACTGCCCGCCGGCCTGGTGGGCGACACCAGTGACGGCGAGGAGATCGAAGTCGCCGCCGCGCGCGAGCTGGAGGAGGAAACCGGCTACCGGCCCGAGCGGATCGAGATCATCGGCAAGTTCGCTTCTTCCCCCGGCATGGTGTCGGAAACCTTCACTTTGGTGCGCGCGGTCGGCGTGACCAAGGTCGGCGATGGCGGCGGCGTGGAGGGCGAGAACATCATTGTCCATCGCGTGCCGCTGAAGGACATCAGCGCCTTTGTCGCCGCCAAGCGGGCGGAAGGCATGTTCATCGACGTGAAGCTGCTGACCCTGCTCGGCGCGGACCTGCTGGCGGGTTGAGGGTTTAAGCACCTCATGAGGGCGCCGCCCTCACGCAACCCTCTCCCTTAAGGAAGAGGGCTTTGCGGGCCGGCAGGCGTCGGCGCCTCGCATCCGGCTTGATGGGATCGCGGGCTGAAGCGCCCTCCGCTCTGCGCTCCCTCTCCTGGTGGGGAGAGGGCCGGGGTGAGGGGGACAATGGCCGAGATCGGAGCCACCCTCACCCAACCCCATCCCTCAAGGGAGTGGGCTGAGGAGGCGGGGGGCGAGCAGGGTCATCAGCGCCTCGCATCCCGCCTGATCCTCGGCATCGAAGCGGGCGGGTGACGGGCTGTCGAGGTCGAGCACGCCCAGCAGGCGCCCGTCCGCGACGATCGGCACCACCAGTTCGGACGCCGATGCCGCATCGCACGCGATGTGGCCGGGAAAGGCGTGGACGTCCTCCACCCGCTGGGTCTCACGGCTCACCGCCGCCGCGCCGCAGACGCCGGACCCGAACGGGATGCGGATGCACGCCGCCTTGCCCTGAAACGGCCCCAGCACCAGTTCGTCCGCGACATTGCGGTAGAAGCCGGCCCAGTTGAGGTCGGGCAGATATTCCCGGATCAGGGCCGCGGCATTGGCCATGTTGGCGACAGGATCGGGCTCACCCGCCGTCAGCCCGTCAAGCGCGGACAGCAGGTCGCGATAAAGCTCGGTCTTGCTGCCGGCCGAAATGTCGAACTGATACATGCGCCGCTCCGTGGAAGCCCGATGGGGATCATGCGGCTTACCTATGGGCAGGGTGCGCCCACGACAATGGCCGGGAACCACGCGGGCTGACATAGGTTTATTCTGGTGTGGGGGGTCCCGTTGCCCGGTGCGGGCTCCGGTCCCCGGCAACGGAGCGCCCCGTCATTTCGTGTTGATGGCGGGGCGCGACCCGTCAGGTCAGTGGTTTGGCCCAGATCCGGTCGTCGAACGCGACGTCGCCCACCATGAAGCGTTGTCCATGGCCGGTATCGGCAAAGCCCAGCCGCGCGTAGAAACGCTGTGCCGCGAGGTTGGCAGTGTAGACGCACAGCAGCAGCCGGGTGGCGCCGCGTGCCCGCGCCTCCCGCTCCAGCGCATCGACCAGCCGCGCGCCCCAGCCGCCTTTCTGCCAGGGACCGAGCAGATAGAGCCGCTTCAATTCCAGATCGTCCAGCCCGGTGGCGCAATCCACCTGCGGCGCGGCCATCATGGCATAGCCGACCGCCGTCTTCAGCTCCGTTTCCAGCAGCCACACCGCCGCGCCCGGATCGGCCAGCACCTTCCGGTAATAATCCTGCGAATGTTCGGCCGCGACATGCTGGACCAAAGCGTCGCCGGGATGATCGTGGGCGAAGGCGGTGAAGAAGGTCGCGCCGCCCAGCAGAGCGAGGCCGGCGGCATCCCCGGGTTCGGCCCGGCGCAAGGTGAGGTCAGTCATGCATATTCCGGTCCCAATGCCACATCCAGGTCGCGCGGGCGGACGAAGCGGACCAGTTCGCCCCCGCCGGGCGCCACCTCGTCCCACCGTTCCACGTCGAAGCGGATTTCGGCCATGCTGCCGGTGGGATATTTCGCCTCCACGTCGCGGCGCGTGCCGGACTGGTTGTCGGGCGTGAGCAGCAGCACCAGTTGCTCCAGCCCCGGATTATGCCCGACCAGCAGCAGGCTGGCCGCATCGTCCGGCGCGGCATGGATCGCGTCCAGCAGATCGTCGGCCGAGGCCAGATAGAGGCTGCGCCGCCAATCGGGCGAGAGCGCGCGACCATAACCTGCCTCCACCTCCTCCAGCGTCTCGGCGACGCGGACGGCGGGTGAGGCAATGACCGCGTCGAAGGACAGATCGGCATCGCGCATATGCCGCCCGATCACCTGCGCGGCGCGACGTCCCTTGGGATTGAGCGTGCGGTCGAAGTCACGCGCGTGTCCGAAGTCCTCGCCGGACTTGGCGTGGCGCAGCAGCGTCACCCTTTTCATGCTTGCTCCGGATCGGCCTCTCCGCCGACAGCTTGCCCCAAGAGCGGCGGCGAAGGAAGCCGCGATGCGACACGCCGCACCGCATCGTCCAGCGTCACCCGCCCCACGCGCACGCCGGGCGGAAACGCGTCAAGCAGTCGCGACGGCGCGGCGGCGGAGAGCAACACGAACGTGCCATGATCGTCGGCGCGGCGGATCAGCCGCCCGAACGCCTGCGCCAGCCGCGCGCGGACGATGCGGTCGTCATAGGCCGATCCGCCGCCCGCCGCCTTGCGGGTGGCATGGAGCGTGGTCGGCCGCGGCCATGGCACCCCTTCCATCACCACCAGCCGGAGCGAATCGCCGGGCACGTCCACCCCGTCGCGCAACGCATCCGTGCCGAGCAGGCTGGCGCGCGGATCGTCGCGGAAGATGTCGACCAGCGTACCGGTGTCGATCGGATCGACATGCTGGGCGTAGAGCGGCAGGCCGGCGCGGGCCAACCGGTCGGCGATGCGGGCATGGACGCCGCGCAGCCGCTGGATGGCGGTGAACAGGCCCAGCGCGCCGCCGCCCGACGCCTCGATCAGGCGGGCATAGGCGCCGGCCAGTGCCGCCGTGTCCCCGCGCTTGATGTCGGTGACGATCAGCACTTCCGCCTGGTCGACATAGTTGAACGGCGAGGATGCGGCGAACCGCATCGGCTGGCGATCGAGATGTACCGCGCCGCTGCGCGCCTCCGCCACATCCCACGCCTCGCTGCCGCGCAGGGTGGCGGAGGTGACGATCAGGCCATGGGCGGGCTTCAGCACCGTGTCCGCCAAGGGCCGCGTCGGATCGAGCCAGTGGCGGTGGAGGCCGATGTCATATTCGCGCCCCTCGACCCGATCGACCGCCAGCCAGTCGACATAATCGGGATCGACCGGGCCGCCGAGCCGGGTCAGCAACGCGATCCACCCGCCGATCATGGCGGTGCGATGCGCCAGGCCATAGATGGCGCCGTCCACCCGCGCGCGGGCGGCGGCGTCGAGCCAGTCGGGCGCATCCTCCAGCACCGCCTGCAACCGCGCGCGCAGCCGCGTCATCGGGCGGACCAGCCCTTCCAGGATCTCGGCAGCGGGCACGGCCGCCTCGATCAGCGCGGCGTCCAGTTCGGCGGCGGGCGTCTCAATCCCGTAGCCGGCGTCCGCCGCACTGGCGCGGGCATAGGTGGTGGAGCGCACCGCCGCCAGCAGATGCTCCATCGCCCCCAGCGGCAGTTCCTCTGCCAGCCGGCCGAGCCAGCCGTCCGCCGGCAGTTCGCGCGCGGCGGCGGACGCCTGCTCGATCGCGCGCGCGCCCTCCTCGTCATAGGAGGCGACGTCCAGCAAGCGGGCGGACAGGCCGCGCCGGCGGCCACGCGCCTTGCTTTCCGGGCCCAGGATCCAGCGGCGCAGCTCGATCGCCTCCTGCCCGGTCAAAGCGGCGGAGAAGGTCGAATCGGCGGCATCGAACAAATGATGCCCTTCGTCGAACACCACCCGCTGCAAGGCGCGACCTTCCAGGCGGCGCCGCTCCGCCACGATCATCACCAGGGCATGGTTGGCAATGACGAGGTCGGCTTCCTCCGACGCGCGCGCGGACCGTTCGATGAAGCATTTCCGGTAATGCGGGCAGCCGGCATAGACGCATTCGCCCCGCCGGTCGGTCAGCGCGGTGGAGCCCGCCCGCCGGAACAGGGTCGGCAGCCAGCCCGGCAGGTCGCCGCCGACCATGTCGCCGTCGCGCGTATAGGCCGCCCAGCGCGCCACCAATTGCGCCAGCACCGCCGCCCGGTTCTGGAACCCGCCTTGCAGCGCATCCTCAAGGTTCAGCAGGCAGAGATAGTTTTCCCGCCCCTTGCGCACCACCACCTTGCGCCGCCGCTCGGCATCGTCGGGAAAGATGCGCGCGCTTTCGGCGGCAAGCTGGCGCTGCAATGCTTTGGTATAGGTCGACACCCACACCGTGCCGCCCGCCTTGGCCGCATGGAGCGCGGCGGGCGCGAGGTAGCCGAGGGTCTTGCCGATGCCGGTTCCCGCCTCCGCCAGCAGCACATGCGGCCGCTCCGCCCCGTCCCGCGGATCGAAGGCGCGGGCGGCGGCGGCGGCATAAGCACGCTGCCCCTCGCGCGGCTCCGCCCCGTGCCCGACCAGGCGGGCGAGGTTGGCCAGCGTTTCCTCCTCCTCCAGCCGGTGCGGGCGCGGATCGGGGCGGGGCGCGGCATCCTCCCATTGCGGCAGGCGGGAAAACAGCCAGCGTTCCGCCTCCGCCGGCTTGGGGATGCGCGGCGCGACCAGCCCTGCCCACGGCCAGCGCAGCCGCCCGAGCGTCTGGGCGGAGGTCCACGCCCCCTCTCGCTCAACCCAGGCGGGATCGCCGAGCCGGTCGAGCAGGGCATGAGCGGCATGGCACAGGAACAGGGTCGCCGCCGCATCGTCCTCCGGCGGCTCCAGCCCCAAAGCGCGCGCGAGGCCCGCCGGGGTCGGCACCGCGAAGCGGGCGGGATGCACGAAGGCGTAGAGTTCGAGCAGGTCGAGGCCCGACACCTCGCTCAACCCCAATCGCGCCGCGACCAGGGGCGCGTTGAGGAGGATGGTGGGCGTCGCCGAAACCTGCGCCACCGCCTCGCCCCGGCCGAGCACGCGCAGCCCCTCGCCCGGCACGGCGAGCCAGATGCCGCCATGGGTCGCGTGCAAGGCGGGCAGCGGCGGCAGATCGTCCGGGTTCACCATCCGGCCAGCGCCTCCACGAAGCCGCGCGCATTGGGCAGGCGATCGAAATGGATGTTGCCGTCGATGTCGGCGGAGGGATCGCCGGGGATCAGCATCACCGCCGCATTGCCGTAGCCGCGCCGGTCCACCGCGCCGAGGATGCCGCCGACCACCCGCTCCCGCCCGATCTCCATCAGCGGGCTGCGCGTCCAGGGAAGGGTCCACAGGATGCGGCGATCGGTGACGGTCAGGCGCACGAACGGCGCGCGCAGCACCGCCATCACGAAACCGGGATAGCGGCGGAGCAGCAGCACGATCACGCCCGCCACCAGCCCCAGCAACAAGGCGGTAATCCCGAAGGAAAAGGCATAATCGCCGGTGCTGGCGGGGTAAGGCCACCAGATCGCCCACAGCAGGATGGTCAGCGTCCACCCCTGCAACGACGCGAACATCGCCACCGCCACCGCGCCCGAGGGCAAGGCGCGCAGGCCCGGCCGCGCGACATAAGCGGTACGCTCCGCCACCGCCTCCAGCCGCCGGATCAGGGGGACGGGCAGGTTATGCTCGGGCGGCAGGATGTCCATCGGCCAGCACTCCGAAAGCTCCATCGACTCGGAAACCGCTTTTCACGCGTCCGCGCCTTCCACTAAGGGCGTCTATTCACGCTATAAGATCATGGAACAAATGACAAACGCGCTTCGCGATGCCGCCCTCGCCTCCAAGGCATGGCCCTATGAAGAGGCGCGCAAGCTGCTCGCCCGCTACCCCGACGGCGTGCCCGCCAAGGGCCATGTGCTGTTCGAGACCGGCTATGGTCCGTCGGGCCTGCCGCATATCGGCACGTTCAACGAAGTGCTGCGCACCACCATGGTCCGCCGCGCGTTCGAGGCCCTGTCGGACGTGCCGACCCGGCTGGTTGCGTTCAGCGACGACATGGACGGGTTGCGCAAGGTGCCGGACAATGTCCCCAACGGGGACATGCTGCGCGCGCATCTCGGCAAGCCGCTCAGCCGC
Source organism: uncultured Sphingomonas sp. (assembly GCF_934560975.1). Classification (GTDB taxonomy): domain Bacteria; phylum Pseudomonadota; class Alphaproteobacteria; order Sphingomonadales; family Sphingomonadaceae; genus Sphingomonas_I. Next base: position 20,501 of record NZ_CAKTFO010000020.1, read on the forward strand.
ATCCCCGATCCGTTCGGCACGCACGAAAGCTTCGCACACCACAACAATGCGATGCTGCGCGACTTCCTCGACCGGTTCGGCTTCCAATACGAGTTCCTGTCGGCCAGCGACTATTATGCCGCCGGCCGCTTCGACGACGCGCTGCGCCAGGTGCTGCGCCACTATGACGCAATCATGGGCGTGATGCTGCCCACCCTGCGCGAGGAACGGCGCGCCACCTATTCGCCGGTGCTGCCGATCAGCCCCACGAGCGGCATCGTGCTGCAGGTGCCGATCGAGGTGGTGGACGCCGATGCCGGCCTGGTCCGGTTCGAGGATGAGGGCGAAACCATCACCCAATCGATCCTCGGCGGGCAGGCCAAGCTGCAATGGAAGGTCGACTGGGCGATGCGCTGGGTCGCGCTGGGCGTCGATTACGAGATGGCGGGCAAGGACCTGATCGATTCGGTCACCCAGTCCGGCAAGATCGCCCGCGTCCTGGGCGCCAGGCCGCCCGAGGGCTTCAATTACGAGATGTTCCTGGACGAGCATGGCGAGAAGATCTCCAAGTCCAAGGGCAACGGCCTCAGCCTCGACCAGTGGCTGACCTACGGGCCAAAGGAGAGCGTGGCATACTTCGCCTATCGCGAGCCCAAGCGCGCCAAGCAGCTGCATCTGGGCGTGATCCCGCGCGCGATCGACGATTATTGGAAGTCGGTGGCGGACTATCCGGCGCAGGGCCTGCCCCAGCAATTGGGCAATCCCGTCCACCATATCCACAATGGCGACGTGCCGACGGATTCGCTGCCGGTCACCTTCGGCCTGCTGCTCAACCTGGTCGGCGTGATCGGCGACGCGGACAAGAATGTGGTGTGGGATTACCTCCAGGCCTATCGCCCCGGCGTGACGCATCCCGCGCTGGATGGGCTGATCGGTCACGCCTTGGCCTATCATCGCGACGTGGTCGCCCCCACGCTCAAGCGGCGCGCGCCGACGGCGGAGGAGGCCGCCGCGCTGCGCGATCTCGACGGGCGGCTCGCCACGTTGGACGCGGACGATCTGGCGGCGGCTGCGCAGAACGAGGTCTATGAAGTCGGCAAGCTCCATTACGGGCAGGAACGGCTGCGCGACTGGTTCAAGGCACTGTACGAAACCCTGCTCGGGTCGGAACAGGGGCCGCGCATGGGCAGCTTCATCGCGCTCTATGGCCTGGCCAACAGCCGGGCGCTGATCGCGGACGCGCTGGGCAAGGTGGACCGCAGCGTCGAATAAAGGGATCGTTTCGGCCCCTTTGTGCGATTATCCCTTTCATGAGGCATTTCATCGTTCCGATCTGTGCGGCGTTGGTGGTGGCGGCAGCCCCGGCCCCGGCCCCGGCCCACGCCGCCACCCCGCGCGAAATCCTGACCCAGGCATCGTTCGGGACGACCGACAAGGCGCAGGCGCTGACCCTGGTGAAGCAGGCGCTGGCGCAGGCGGATGCCGAGTTGAAGGCCGACCCTGGGGATCGCGAAGCCGTGCTGCAACATGGCGTGGCGCTGGGCTATCGCGCGCGCCTGACCCGATCGCCGGCCGATGCCAAGGCGGCGCGGGCCCTGTTCGAGACGTATGCCGCCACCTCGCCGCGTGATCCGGAGGGGCAGTTGGCGCTCGCCACCTGGCACCTCGATACGGTGGAAGCGGGCTTCTTCGCCTTCACCATGCTGAAGGCGAAGAAGGAGGTGGGCCTGGCCGCGCTCAACCGGGCGGTGGCGCTGGGCGGCAATCGCGCTTTCTTCCCCGGCTTCGCGGCGTTGCTGCGGATCCGCCTGAACCCCAAGGATGTGGCGGGTGCGCGGCAACTGGCGGAACGCGCGCTGGCGGGATCGACCAACAGCGCGCTCGACCGGCTGGCGCGCCGTGACGCGGAGGCGGTGCTGGTCCCGCTCCGCAACAATGACGGCGCGGCCGCCGCCCAACTCGCGCGCAAGCTGCTGCCGTTCGGGCGGCTCGACTGACCGCATGGCAACGACACGGGGCCGGACGGTCACCCGCCCGGCCCCGGTTCCGGGGTGAAGCCGCCCGTTAGAAGAAGAAGCGGTCGTAGACCTGCATCACCCGGCCGTTGCGGGTGTTCACCAGCACCACGTCATTCCCGTACCGCACCCAGCGTTGCGGACCGCGGGCCGCCGGCAGGTGATAGCGATACGGATCGACCCAGTAACGCTGCCCGTAATAAGCGGGCTGGAAGCGGTAGCCGACCGTCACCGGCCGATAGCGGTAGTTGGCAGGCCCGGCATAGCGGCCCATGCGATAGGCGGACGGATTGCCGCGGCGATGATCGCGCCAGTCGTCGCGATACTCACGGCGCGCGTCGCGCAGGTCGCGCCGCGCGTCCCTGACGTCACCGCGATCGCCATAGCGCACCGCATGGTCGAGGTCGCGGCGCTGCTCATAGACGTCGCGGCGGTCGTGACGCAGTTCGCGCGTCTGCGCCTGGGCGATGGTCGGGACGACGGTTGCGGCCAGCAAGGCTGCGATGATCGCTTTACGCATGGTCATTACCTCTCGTGTCTTTCGAACCTTCCGGCGGACGGACCTGCGGGCCCTCCCGTCGACTATGTGTGTAGAAGTGATTCGCTGAACCGATGTGGAATCTGTTCGTCAGCTTTCCGAAAGAATAAGGCGACGTGTCTGTCCGAACCGCCGCCTCTTCGACTTTTTACCAGAAGAAGTCCTGGATCACGTCCACCACTTCGCCGCTCTGCACGTCCACCAGCAGCACGTCGTCATAATAACGGACCCAGCGATACGGGCCGGAAACGGGCGGCAGGCGATAGGCCCAGGGATCGGCCAGCCAGTAGCTCGGCGCGTAGAAGAAGGATTGCAGATAGGCGCCGCGCCCGAACGGCCGATAGCCATAGCCCCAGCTGCGCGGCGCGACGTAGCGGTGGCGGTACAGGTCGCGATGCGTGTCGCGCCAACCACGCCAGTCATAACGCCGGTCCGTGCGCCAGTCGTCGCGCAGGCCGAGTCGGCGGCCATCGTTCCAACGCCGGTCGTTGCCCCAACGCCGGTCACCATCCCAGCGACGATCCCCGTTCCAGCGACGCGCATCGTCCAGGCGACGTGCCTGCCACTGACGATCGTCACGGCCGCCGCGCTGAATCTCGCGATCGCGGTCCCAGCGGTTGGGCGAATCCCTTCGCCCGTTCCACTGGCGGTCGACCCGCTGCCGATCCGTGCCGAATCGCGGGGCTGCATCATCGGGGCGACCGAAGCGATCGCCACCATCGGCACGGGGCGGCATGTCGGGGCGGTCGGGCCTGTCCGGGCGGAAGGACGGGCGACCGGGATTGTCTCCGCCGCCAAAGCCGCCAGGCCGTTCGTTGCCGCGCCAGCGGGCACCGTCCGGGGACAAGCGGGCTCCTCCCATGTCCGGGCGCCGGAACTGGCCGCCTTCGGGGCGCTGCCATCGACCACCGCCGTCGGGCCGGCCTTCCCGCGCGACGCGGGCGCCCGACATGTCGCCCGTGGCCTGGGCGGACAGGCTCGCGGGAAGCGCCAACAGCCCCGCCGCCGCGATCAGCAATGCGGTACGCACTTTCTGCATACATCGTCTCCTGCCCGGGGCACGACAGCACCCCGGAATGATCCCCTGCTAGGCCTTGGGCGCTGATCGGCGGCTGAACCCGCCCGTCAGCATCCAGAAAGCTAACGCCCGGGCGGGGACAAAGCCGGCACGGCGGCGGCGGCATCCTCCGCATCGATGCCGGGCGGCGGGGCGGCGGTAATGGCCGGACCACCCCGCATCGCCGCCCCCGCGCGGTGAATCGCGCGGCGGACGCGGGGATAGGTGCCGCAACGGCACAGGTTGGTGATGGCCTCGTCGATCTGCGCATCGCTGGGCTCGGTCGTCCGGGCGAGCAACGCCGCCGCCGCCATGATCATGCCCGACTGGCAATAGCCGCATTGCGGTGCACCCTCCGCCACCCAGGCCTGCTGCACGGCGTGGCTGCGATCGGGCGAGAGCCCCTCGATCGTAGTCACGAAGCTGCCCTCGATCGCGCCGATCGGCACCTGGCAGGCGCGGCGCGGCACCCCATCGACATGGACGGTGCAGGCCCCGCATTGGCCCGCGCCACAGCCATATCTGGTGCCGGTCAGGTTGGACGCATCGCGCAGGGCCCAGAGCAAGGGCGTCTGCGGGTCCATGCGGTAATGGACAGGTTCGCCATTGACGGTGAAGCTGGTCATGCCGGGCCCGCCCTAAGCCGATGTGGAAGGATTGCAACGCGGATGGCGGCGGAGGGTTGAAGAATCGGCGGCGCGCTGTTAGGGGCGCCGCTTCACGACGTGGGCTTTGCCTGCGGCGACCCGGATACATTGCCAGGCCGGTGGACGCGCCGGCTACATGGAGACATGATTTTTTATGCAGATCATCGTTCGCGACAACAATGTCGACCAAGCCCTTCGCGCGCTCAAGAAGAAGCTGCAGCGTGAAGGCGTGTACCGCGAAATGAAGCTGCGTCGCCACTACGAGAAGCCGTCGGAAAAGCGTGCGCGCGAGCGTGCGGCCGCTGTCCGCCGCGCCCGCAAGCTGGAGCGCAAGCGCGCCGAGCGCGACCAGGCACGTTAAGGCCTGACGCGCCAGCATGTCGGAAGTCACCGCCGTTCCCCTGCGCCCCGTGGGCAAGAAGGGGCTGGCCGCTCTCTGGGCCGGCATCGCCTGCTTCGTCGTCGCCGGCGTCGGTGCGGCCTGGGCCACGGCGGAAAAGCCCGCTTTGTCGGCCATGGCGCCGCAGGACTTCCTGGCGGCCAACACCAAGCGCAACGGCGTGCACACCACCGGCTCCGGCTTGCAGTACAAGGTGCTGAAGGCCGGCAGCGGGCCGCATGTCACGATCAACGACATCGTCTCGGTCGAATATCGCGGCACCCTGGTTGATGGCACGCAGTTCGACGCGAGCCAGCCCGGTCAGCCGGTGCAGTTCCCGGTGGCGGGCGTCGTGCCCGGCTTCACCGAAGCATTGCTGCTGATGTCCAAGGGCGCCACATACCGCGTGTGGCTGCCGCCGCAGCTGGCCTATGGCGATCGTCAGGCAGGGCCGATCCCGCCCAATTCGGTGCTGGCGTTCGACATTACCCTGGACGATTTCGCGCCGATGCCGCCGCAGCCGGCCATGCCGCAAATGGGCCTGGGCCAGCAGCCGCAGGGCGATCCGACCCAAGGCGATCCGACCCAGCCGCAGATGTGATCGCGCGAACGCCGTGATAAAAAAGGGCCGCCGTGCGCGGCCCTTTTTTATGCCTGGCCCTCCCGCACGGCGCGCAGGGCCGCGGCGGCGACGAACGGAGCGGCGGCGACATAGAGCAGGGATGTCGCGCTCAACAGCTTCAACGCCCCCGCCCCGCTGCTCGCGCCGAAGATCAGCAGCGGCACCGACAGCGGCAGCATGACGATACCGGCCAATGCCCCCGCCCCGCGCAGCGACACGGTGAGGCATGCGGTGGTGAGCGCCAGCGCCGCCAGCCCGGGTGTCCCGAGCAGCAGGCCCGCCTCCACCCGCAGCAGGGCCGCACCATCCAGATCGAGCAAGGCCGCCGCCGGCAGTGCCGCCGCCATCAGCAACGGCCCGAAGCCCAGCCAGTGCGACAGCAAGCGGATGGCCGACACCGCCTCCATCGACCAACCGCGCACCCCCAGTTGGTCCAGCATTCCGCTGGCAAGGTCCGGCGCGATCAGGCGCTCGATCGGCAGCAGCGCGGCGAGCAGGGCGGCGGTCCACAACACCCCGCCCCCGATCCGCCCGAGCAACAGGTGATCGGACCCGACCGCGAACGGAAACAGGGTGGCGACCAGCAGGAAGAACAGGACCGGCAGCACCGCACCGGCGCCATATGCATGCCGGAGGTCGCGGCAGAGCAAGGCGATCACAGCGCCAGCGTCCGTGGCCGATCCATGCCCAAGGGCTGGTGACTCGCCGCCACCACGATCCCGCCGCCGGCGCGATGCCGGGCGATCACGTCGCCAAGCCGCGCGACCGATGCATCGTCCAGCCCATTGCCGGGCTCGTCCAGCAGCCAGATCGCGGCACGGCCCGCGATCTGGCGGGCGAGCGCCGCACGCTGGCGCTGCCCGGTCGACAATAGCCGGACCGGCACCTCCACCAGATGGTCCAGCCCCATGCCGGCAATCCCCCGCGCGGCATCGCCATCGTCGAGGCCAGCCCAGAAGCCGAGCGCCTGGCCCAGCGTCAGCTCCGGATCGAGTGCCGGCCGCTCGTCCTGCAGCGCGACCGTGCCCGCCGCCCTCACCTGTCCCGATGCGGGGCGCAGCAGGCCGGCCATGATCCGCAACAGGCTGGACTTGCCCGCCCCATTGGCGCCGGTCACCAGCAGCGCGTCGCCGGCCTCCAGCCTCAGCGACAATCCCGTGAACAGCAGCCGTTCGCCGCGCAGGCAGGCAATGTCCGCCAGCGTCAGTCCGGGCGGGATCAACCGGCGGCCTCTTCCAGTGCATGCATGTCCGCGTCGGACAGACCGAAATGGTGGCCGACCTCATGCACCAGCACATGCGTCACCAATGCCTCCAGCGTTTCCCCGCCGTCCGCCCATTCATCCAGCAGCGCGCGACGATAGAGATGGATCATGTCGGGCGGCGCGCCGCTGTCCGCCACCGATTTCTCCCCGATCGGCCGCCCGCGATACAAGCCGGACAAAGCGAACGGATCCTCCATCCCGAACACGGCCAGCGTTTCGTCGTCCGGAAACTCCTCGATCCGCAGCACAACGTCGGTCAGGTGGATGCGAAACGCGTCCGGCAACCGCGCGATCGCGGCCCGCGCCAGTGCCTCGATCGCGTCCGCATCGGGCGCCTTGCCCCAGCTCTGATCTGCCTGCATGACCCATGGCATAAGACGGCGTGTGCGCATATGCCAAGGGGGGAGGCTTGCATGGCGATCGAGGGCCTGAACGAGACGGAGCGCGCCGACGCGCTGGATGGCCTGCCCGACTGGGATTATGACGAGGGGCGCGACGCCATTTCGCGGCGCTTCGCCTTTGCCGACTTTTCGGAAGCGTTTGCGTTCATGACGCGGGTGGCGCTGCTGGCCGAGCGGGCGGATCATCATCCCGAATGGTCCAACGTCTGGAACCGGGTCGACATTCTGCTGACTACCCATGATTGCGGCGGCCTGTCGGCGCGGGACGTGGCGCTGGCGCAGGCGATCGACGCCTTTGTCGACTGACGCCGCGCCGCAGCTCTGCTTCGAGCAGGTGACGCGCCGCTACCATGGCGTGTCCGCGCTGGACGCGGTGTCGCTGACGGTGGAAGCGGGCAGCTTCATCGCGCTGGTCGGGCCATCGGGATCGGGCAAGTCCAGCCTGCTGCGCCTGGCCAACCGGCTGGACCGGCCGGACGAGGGCTGCGTCCTGCTGGACGGGCGCGACGTGGCGGGGATGGATGCCGTGCGCTTGCGGCGGCGGATCGGCTATGTGTTCCAGAATATCGGCCTGTTCCCGCACATGACCGTAGGTGAGAATGTGGCGATCAGCCCGCGCGTGGCGGGCGGGGCGGCGGTGGACGTCGCCGCCGCCCTGACAGAGGTCGCCCTGCCCCCTGATTTCGCCACGCGGTTGCCGGCGCAGCTTTCGGGCGGGCAGCAGCAGCGGGTCGGCATCGCCCGCGCGCTGGCAGGGGATGCGCGCCTGCTGCTGATGGACGAGCCGTTCGGCGCGCTCGATCCCGTCACCCGCGACCAATTGGGGCGGATCATCCGCCGGCTGCACGAACAACGCGGCCTGACCACCATCCTGGTCACACACGACATGGCGGAGGCGCTGCTGCTGGCGGATCGGGTGGTGGTGATGACGGCGGGGCGGATCGTGGCCGATGCGACCCCGCGCGAGATGGTGCGGGGACAGGCCGGTAGGGCGGCGGAGGCGCTGCTGGCCGTCCCGCGCGGCCAGGCGGCCCGGCTGGCGGAGTTAGGCCGGTGAACGAGGTGCTGCGCCAGTTGCCGCCGCTGATCGCCAGCCACCTGCTGCTCGCGGCGGCGGCGATGGTGCTGGCGCTTGCCATCGCCCTGCCGCTGGCGCTGGCGGCGGCACGACGGCCGACCCTGGCGCGGGTCACCTTGGGCTTTGCCGGCATCACCCAGACGATTCCGGGGCTGGCGCTGCTGGCATTGTTCTACCCGCTCCTGCTCGGCCTGTCGGCGCTGGTCGGGGGCGGCATCCCCGCTTTGGGCTTCCTGCCGGCGCTGCTGGCGCTGACACTCTATGCGCTGCTGCCGATCCTGCGGACGGCGATTGCCGGCCTGCGCGGGATCGATCCGGCGGTGATGCAGGCGGCGGACGCGATCGGGATGACGCCGCGCCAGCGCCTGCGGCTGGTGGAGGCGCCGCTGGCCGCGCCGGTGGCGATGGCCGGCATCCGCACCGCCGCCGTGTGGACCATCGGCACGGCCACTTTGGCGACCACGGTCGGCTATCCGACGCTGGGCAATCCGATCTTTGCCGGGTTGCAGATCGAACGGTGGGATCTGGTACTCGGCGGGTGCGTGGCGGCCGCCCTGCTCGCGCTGGCGGCGGAGGGCGCGCTGGGCCTGATCGAACGCGGCATGGTTCGGCGGGATCACCGCCGGATCGCCGCCGGGCTGGGGCTGATCGTGGCGGGACTGCTGCTGGCGCTTGCCCCGCTGGCCCGCGCACCGGCCAGGAGCGTGACGATCGGCGCCAAGAACTTTTCGGAGCAATATATCCTCGCCCGTCTGATCGGGCTGCGGCTGGAGCAAGCCGGCTACCAGGTGCGCTATCGCGAGGGGCTGGGATCGACGGTGGCGTTTCAGGCGCTCGGTCGCGGCGACATCGACGTCTATGTGGATTATGCCGGTACATTGTGGACCGGCGTCATGCATCGGCAGGACACAGCCCCGCGCGACGTCATGCTGGCCGGCATCGAAGCGTGGATGGCGCAGCGCCCGAAAACGGCGTTGATCGGCCCGCTCGGCTTCCAGAATGCCTATGCGCTGGCGATGCGCGGCGGCGGCGGCGGGGTTGCGACGATCGATGCGCTGGCCGCGCGTGCCGGCGCGCTGACGCTGGGCGCGGACCTGGAATTTCTGGACCGGCCGGAATGGCGGGCGCTGCAACGGCGCTACGGCCTCTCCTTTCGCGCCGGCCGCGCCTACAGCCCGACCTTCATGTATCGCGCGCTGGCGAGCGGACAGGTGGACGTGATCTCCGCTTTCTCCTCGGACGGGCGGATCGCCGCCGATCGGCTGACGGTGCTGGCGGACACGCGCGGCGCGATCCCGCGCTATGACGCCATTCTGCTGGTCTCGCCCGGCCATGCCCGCGACGAACGCATGACGCGCGCCCTGCGGCCGCTGGTGAACGCCATTCCGGTGGAGGCGATGCGACGCGCCAACCTGATGGTCGATCGCGACACGAACAAGGCCACGCCCGAAGCCGCCGCCCGCTGGCTGGACCGCGCGATCCGATCCCGGACCGCGCGGCCGTCATAAGCAGGCGGCGGTCTACGCCACCTGCGTCAGCACGAAGGCATAAGCCTCCGCGCGTTCGTGCAACGCCTCGAACCGGCCGGACTTGCCGCCATGGCCCGCGCCCATGTTGATTTTCAGCAGCAGCATGTTGTCGTCGGTCTTGGTCGCGCGCAACCGCGCCGCCCACTTGGCGGGTTCCCAATAGGTCACGCGCGGATCGTTGAGCCCGCCCGTGATCAGCATCGGCGGATAGGCCTGCCCCGTGACATTGTCGTAGGGGCTGTAGTCGCGGATCAGTTCAAAAGCGGCCTTGTCCGTGATCGGATTGCCCCATTCCGGCCACTCGCCGGGGGTGAGCGGCAGTTCCGCGTCGAGCATTGTATTGAGCACGTCCACGAACGGCACGTCCGCCACGACAGCGCCCCACAGCTCCGGATCGGTGTTGGCGACCACGCCCATCAGCTCCCCGCCGGCCGATCCGCCGTTGATCGCGATCCGGCCCGCACTGGTGAAGCCGGCCGCGATCAGGCCTTTGGCGGCATCGCTGAAGTCGCGGAACGTGTTCCAGCGCGCCTCCGCCTTGCCCTGCAGATACCAGTCATAGCCCAGATCGTCGCCACCCCGGATATGGGCGATGGCAAAGGCCCAGCCGCGATCCAGCAGGCTCATCCGCGCGGTGGAGAAGCTTGGCGGAATGGCGTGGCCGTAGGCGCCATAGGCATAGAGGAACAGCTTGCCCGACCCGTCGCGCGGGAAGCCGACCGGATAGACGACCGACACCGGCACCTTGGCCCCGTCTCGCGCCGTGACCGTCAGCCGCTCCGTCGCGTAACGGCCGGGGTCATAGCCGGACGGCACCTCCTGCACCTTCAGCGTGGTAAGGGCGAGGCTGTCGGGATCGCAGTCATAGACGGTGAGCGGCGTCACCATCGACGAATAGGTCAGGCGATAGGCCGGCGGGTCGAACTCCGGATTGCTGGACGCGGCCGCGCTGTAGCTCGCCTCCGGGAAGGCCACCCGGCGCTCGCCGCCGTCCCAGTCGCGCAGGATCACCTGGTCCAACCCATCCTCGCGCGCGGCGATCATCAGGTGGCGGGCGAAGGCGGCGATCCCGGTCAGGTAGACGCGGTCGGAGCCGGGCACCACCTCCTCCCACCGCTCCGGCGTGGCCGGGTCTGCACGGGCGATGCGGAAGTTCACGTGCGCGTCGTTGGTCAGGATCCACAGCGATCCATGGGCGGAATCGACGCTGTATTGCCGCTTTACCCGGCGCGGGCTGACCAGCATCGGTTCGGCCGAGGGATCGGCGGCGGGGACCAGCCGAACCTCGCTCGTCTGATTGTCGCCGGTCGCAATCTCGATCCACTGGCGATCGCGGGTGCCGCCCACGGCCACGCGGAAGCCCTCGTCCGCTTCCTCATACAGCACCGCATCTTCGCTTTGCCCCAGCCGGTGCAGCAGAGCGCGGTAGCTGCGCCAATTGTCGTTCACCTCCGTATAGGCGATCGCGTCCGACCCGGCGCTCCACGCCACCCCGCCATTGGCGACGGCGGTGACCGTCTCCACATCCTTGCCCGTCGCCAGATCGCGGATACGCAGGGTGTAGCGTTCGGCCCCGCTGTCGTCCGCGCTCCAGGCGAGCAGGCGCCCGTCCGGGCTGACGGCCACCGCGCCGACGCGGAAATACGCCTTGCCCTCGGCTTCCGCGGATTCGGCCAGGATCAGCTGGTCAGCGCCACCCGCCACCGGGCGACGCCACCATCTGGGATATTGCCCGCCTTCCTCGTAGGCCCACCAATAGAGCCAATCGCCGTCCTTTTGCGGGACGGAGGCGTCGTCCTGCTTCACCCGGCCCTTCATCTCTTCAAAGATGCTGTCCACCAGCGCATGGTGCGGCGCCATTTGCGCATCGAAAAAGGCGTTTTCCTCCCGCAGGTAGGACAGGATCGCCTCGTCCTTCACCTCCGGATAGCCTTGATCCTTCAGCCATGCCCAGGGATCCTCAATCGTCACCCCGTGATGGGTGAAGCTGTGCGGTCGGGTGGCGGCGACGGGCGGCAAGACGGGTTTGGTCATGCCCCCGATCTAGGGAGGCGAGTGCAGGGCCCGCAAGGGTGCGGCAACGTGCGCCCCGCCATCGCAGCCGGCGCCCTCCTCGCGCGTTGGGGAGCCATGGCGCACAAGAAACCCCATCTGCCGACCAAGATCTGCGCCGCATGTCAGCGGCCGTTCGCATGGCGCAAGAAGTGGCAGCGCGACTGGGAGCATGTGAAATATTGCTCCGACCGCTGCCGCGGCACGGGTGCGAAGACCGGTGACCAGCCGTCGCAAATCGGGCGGAACGCGTCTATCTAGCCGCCATGTCCAGCTATGCCGACCGCCTCCAGGCTCTGCGCGAAGAGCTTGCCCGCCGCCGCCTCGACGGCTTCGTCGTCCCGCTCACCGACGAACATATGTCCGAATATGTCGGCGCCTATGCCCAGCGGCTCGCCTGGCTGACCGGCTTCCAGGGTTCGGCCGGAAGCGCGGCGATCCTGCCTGCGGAAGCCGCGATCTTCGTCGACGGCCGCTACACGCTGCAGGTGCGCGAGCAGGTGTCCGCCGAGCAATGGAGCTACCTGTCGGTGCCGCAGACCAGCGTGGCCGCGTGGCTGGGGGAGCATGCCCCGACCGGTGCGCGGATCGGCTACGATCCCTGGCTCCACACCCGGTCCTGGGTGCGGCAGGCGACCAAGGCGCTGGAGGAGAAGGGCGCCGCCTTGGTGGCGGTGGAGACCAACCCGGTCGATACGGTCTGGCTCGACCGGCCGCAGCCGTCGACGGCCCGGCTGGTGGTGCATCCCGATCGCTTTTCGGGCCGGTCTTCGGCCGAGAAGCGGGCGGAAATGGCCGACTGGCTGGCGTCGAAAAAGGCCGATGCCGCCGTGCTGTCGGCGCTCGACTCGATCGCCTGGACCTTCAACCTGCGCGGCAGCGATGTCGAGCGGACCCCGGTCGCGCTGGCTTATGCGATCGTGAATGCAGACGGCACCGCCGACCTGTTCGTCGCGCCGGAGAAGATCGACGATGCCGTGGTCCAACATCTCGGCAATGCGGTCCGGCTTCATCCCCGTGCGGCATTCCCGGAACGTCTGGCCCGTTTGACCGGCAAGCGTGTTGTCGCCGATCCCGATCGTGCGGTTGCGGCGATCTTTTCGACCCTGGATCAGGCCGGCGCCACCGTGCTGCCGCTGCGCGATCCGGCGGTGCTGCCCAAGGCGATCAAGAACGAAGCGGAGATTGCCGGCCACGATGCGGCGCAGGTGCGCGACGGGGCGGCATTGACACGCTTCCTCCACTGGCTGTCGGTCGAGGCACCCAAGGGCGGCGTGGACGAACTGTCCGCCCAGGCGCGGTTGCAGGCGTTCCGGGAGGAGACCGGCGCGCTCAAGGACCTGTCGTTCGACACTATCTCTGGCGCGGGCCCCAACGGCGCCGTGGTCCATTACCGGGTGAGCGAGGAAACCAACCGCCCGTTGGAGAGGAACTCGCTCTATCTGGTCGATTCGGGCGGGCAATATCAGGACGGCACTACCGACGTGACCCGCACCGTCGCGGTCGGCACGCCCACGGCGGAGATGCGCGATCGTTTCACCCGCGTCCTCAAGGGGCATATCGCGCTGGCCCGCGCCGTCTTTCCCCAGGGCACGCGCGGCAGCCAGCTGGACACGCTGGCGCGGCAATATCTGTGGGCGGTGGGGCTGGATTATGCCCACGGCACCGGCCACGGCGTCGGCAGCTTCCTCAGCGTGCATGAAGGTCCGCAGCGGATCGCGCCGGGCGGCAGCGGCTTTGCCGGCGGGGACGAGCCGCTGGCGGCGGGCATGATCCTGTCCAACGAGCCGGGTTATTACAAGACGGGCGAGTACGGCATCCGGATCGAGAACCTGGTGCTGGTGGAGCCGCGTCAGGCGGCCGGCGCCGAAAAGCCGCTGCTGGGTTTCCGCACCCTCACCTTCGCGCCGATCGACCGCGCTCTGATCGACCTCGCTTTGCTGACGGCGGACGAGCGCGCCTGGATCGACGGCTATCACGCGGAGGTGCAGGCGATCGTCGGCCCGCAACTGGACGGCGCGGCGGCGGACTGGCTGAAGGATCAGACCGCGCCGCTCTGAACGCCGCGCCACGCCATCCCGCAGCCGTGGAGGCGGGGTGGCGAACGGCGCGCGCGATCAGGTGGATCGCGGCTTCGGGTTGCTATCGTCCTCCGACGTCGCGGGCGCGTCCTGCTCCCGCGCCTGGGCCTTTCGCCGCCGCAGATTGGCGCGCAACGCCTCGGCCAGCCGCGCCTGCCGGTCGGAATCATCTTTTGTCATAAGAGGTTTCTTGACGTGGCGCGATCCCTTGTCCATAGGCGCGCCTTCCCGAAGGGGACAGCACGCTGGTGTTGGCTGCCGTAGCTCAGTGGTAGAGCGCATCCTTGGTAAGGCTGAGGTCGTGAGTTCAATCCTCACCGGCAGCACCAGCATCTCATTAAGATATAAGCGAATTTTTCCCCGGTCGGGGACGCGAATTTGCGATTCGTAGGCCGCGGAAGCACCACGGAAGCAGACCGAGGGAAATTGTGGCGTATGACAGGCGAGGTTTGGCGCCCCTCCCAGCCTCGCCGGGGCACACTTCCGCCGACGAGTACGTGTTCGGAATGGGCCATCGATCCCCGACTCGGTTATGGCGTGCTTTGGTGGAGAACGGTCTGTCCGCTTTCGGGCCCTCAGACTGCGTGAAAGAACGTTTGTTCACATAGAAAGCGACAGCAGCAAACCGGCACGGCCGTGGCTCTAGTTCCTGAGCAAAGCCTGCTTCGGACCCGCCATCAGCAGGTCTTGGATCTGTGAGGCCGTCATTCGCTCACCATCGCTTCCAGTTCGGCTTCCCAGTTCGGTGCCGGGTTGAAGGCGGACACCTGTTCCGGAATGTGCATCGTGAAGGTCAGCCCCTGAGGCTGGACGAACGTTTGCGTGAGCAACTCTCTGCTAAGTGTGAGCATCGCCGGGTCCTGGATCCGATAGAGCCGCGGCAGAAACGTATGCGTGTAGCGGGTGCCGTAAGCGCTCCACTCCTGCATAGTCGCGTGGGAGTATCCGCTGCCAGACACGGCGCCAAAGAGTGACACACGGTACAGGAATTCGTCCGCCAGTTCGGGCCTTGCCGATGAACCCGACAGCAGGCTCACGATGCTGCTCACGATTGCGGGGAGGTTCTCACCCATGGCGTTCGACGCAGCGAGGCCGATGCTCATCAGGTGAAGGCTCTCAATCCCGCCCGATGGCAGTGTGGCGGGCTCGAGTTGGTGAAGGCCGCTGAATTCATGGATCGAGGCGACGGCCTGTGTGGTCTTCACCTCTACCGCGTGGTTGCCGATCCGAAAGTCGCGGCCCCCCTCCCTCCAGCCGTGCCAGTAGTCCAGGCGGCGAAGCATCTTCTCCGGCTCGCCTGCGCATGCGAGCAGGAGTTGGCGGAGCAGCGTCAGTTCGCCGAAGAGTCCGACGATCGACTCTTCTGAGAGCGCCCCTCGGCGGATCGCCATCTCGATGATTGGCTCGACGTCGGTGAAGGCCGGCTGGGCGCCGGTCGGCCCGGCGATGCCGGCGCGGAGCAGTTCTATCGCGATCAGCGCCGCGATGGACGCGAAGTGGGATGCCGCCGGAAGGACGATGCGGCTCGCGGAAAACGGGTCGCCGCCTTCCTCGGGCCGCCAGTCACCGTGCTGCACGTGCCGTCGGACGAGCGACGACGAGGCCCGAAGTTCGTCGCCCCGGATAAAGATCTCGTAGTCGCCGGAGGCGGTGCGGCCGATCGCCAGCGGCGTGGCCAGCCACCGGAGGTTCCGAGCGCGCCCGTCTGGTACCCTTAGCAATTCAAGGTCGTCGCGCAGCGTCTCGAAGTGGTTGTCGTTCATGTGCGCAGGGCCGCTATGTGATCGGGACCGCCGTGAGGCAGGCCGAGGCCGATCGCCAGCAGGTCTGTGGGCAAGTCCGGCGCGGATACGATATGCAGCAGCGCGAGGCCAGGATGCCCGCGTGGCCGCCAGTTGGCCCCGCCCTGGATGCTCGGCACGGGTGCCGTGCGGTGGTGATAGTAGTCGACGAGTTCGTCACCGAAGTAGGTGCCGCCGTATCCTCGCGTACCCCAAAGCGTCTGCAGTGCGCGGCCGTTCGGGGACCGCTCGCGTGTCACCGCCTTGATCCCCTTCGCCGCGAGGCGCGGATCGCGCGCCGCGTTCTGGCCGTGCCTGAACGCAAGGTAGAAGTCGGGGGTCGCTGAGCGGAGTGTGTCGGCGTAGTTCCACGGCACCTCCGGCCGATCCGTTGGATAAAAACCCGGAGCGGAATGGTCGCCGGTCAGGTGAGCCCAGAGCCGCAGGTAGGCCGCGATTGAATAGGGGCAGGACTGGGGTTCGGCGCCGTAGTCCTGAGGGTCGCGCATCGGCGGTGTGAAGAGTTGGTCGTCGATGCCGAGCAGTCGAGAGTAGTGGTCCCACCGCAGGCTGAGTTCGTTGCCGAGGTCGGGATCGTGATGGGTGAACCGCAACTCGTCGAGAATGGTCGCGAGCCGTTGCAGATCGACGGGCTCGGTTCGGATGATGCCGCGCTCTAGGCCATTGTCGTCCTTCAGCGGGACCCACTTCCCCTCGTCGAGCAAACGCGCCGCGACATCGATGTTGTGCCGCGCGAGCACGTCGTTCTCGGTCTCGACGAGGCGGATGGACGGTCTCGGCCCCGGGGATAGGGGGACCTTGCGCGCCTCGACCTTGCTCGTAGCGACAAACGAGGCCCCTTGCAGCACGAGCGCTGGCCCGGCCGCACCTCCGCCGGCGTCCATCGACGCGATGACCTCCGACTTCAGCGAATTGTCGTTCACATGGTAGCGCCTGAAGAGGTCGAGTTGGTCCTCGTAGGTGAACACCCGGCAGAACGGCAGGAAGCCGCCACGGTAGCCGAACCACCGCTGCATCTGCATCTGGGTGTCGGCAGCGGGTTCAGCGGCGCCGCGGAGGAAAAGGCTCGTCGTCAGCCCCTCCAGCGTCAGCCCTCGCGAGAGAACGTTGCCGGCCACGAATATGGATAGGCTGTCCGCAGGGACGTGGAACTCCCCGGCCTCGTCCTCCTCGACTTCAAAGCGCGGCCTGTCGTCCGACGCCGGGTCGCTATTGAGCACGCGGAGGCGCAGGTTCGGGAAGACCCTCTCGACAAGCGCGGAGCGAACCTCAGGCCATCTGGCGATCGAAATAGGGCGGTATGGCGCCTGCGGAAGTGTGGAGAGCGCGATGCGAGACGCCTCGAAGCGGCCGAGCCACGCGGACCAGTCGGGCTCCTCGAGATCGAGCCGGCGGGCCAGGCCTTCCGACGAGATATCGAGCCGCTCCGCCTTCTCGTCGTCGAGTTCCAACGCTGCTTCGGCACCAGGCTCCGACATCGAAAAGCGGACCACGTCGATCGCGGTGCTGAAGTGATCCTCCTTCCGGGCCGATGGGTGAATCAGCATCGTATGCGGACCGCGCGCAGCGACCTTCGCGTCCTGGGCCGACGAATAGGAACGACCGTGGTCGAACGCCGTCTCCCATCCGGGCTCGAGGCTCCTAAGTGCGGCGCCGACCATGTAGCATCGCAGAGCGTCAGACAGCATCGACCAGCGCAGGCCTTCGCGGCGCCCGGCCAGTTCTGCCTCGGTCTCGCCGGGACGCGGATCGGGGAACAGGGACGTGTGGCACAGTGCGCCTTGCCCCGCCTTCCGCAGCCTTTCGTAGAACATCTCGCCGCCGCAGTAGTAGGAGCGGATCCCCGCGGATTCGGCGTAGCTTACCGCCCGGGGCTTCACCGCGCCGGTTGTCCCGGGTGTGCGCAGTGCTGCGTTGAAGTCCCTCGGGCTCAGGGGGTTGTGCGTCGCTTGGAGAAAGTTGGCTTGAGGAGTCGCCGTGTAGGCGACGTAGGTTGCCAGCAGCGCCGGGTGACGCGTCGATGACTCGTCCGGATCGCCGCTCCACAACGCAGTAATCAGACGAGGCGTGAGCTTCTGGGAACGGTCGCTGTCGAGTACGCTCGCGTCGTCCGCCTCATCGTCGAGGAGGAGGATGGTGTATGGTTGCGAGCGGGCGTCGAGGAAGTCATTCGTGACGACGTCACCGAGGAAACGCCTCAGGGTTAGGAGATGGTCGTCCTCCTTGGGAACCACGCAGATGATGGGGCGGCCTGCCTTGAGGGCCTGCCGGGCCAGCGGCCTCTGCAGGTAGCGCGACGGATCGGCGCGCTGCTCGTGGAGGATGTCGGCGGGCTGGGGAAGGATCAGCCGTTCCGCTCGCCGGCGGTAGGCGTTGTCCGCGGTCGAACCGTCGAGTTGGGCCAGCAGTCGCTCGTAGGTCTGTAGCCAGAGGCTCACACGGGTGCCGGCGAGCAGCACTAGCAGGTCCACACCCGCGTCGAGGGCCATCGCGGCGACACCCAGCATGCTCGCGGTCTTCCCCGACTGGACGGAGCCGACCACCATGCCGGTTCGCACCCGCGTCTCCGGCCAGGAGGCGACGTCGAACCCTTCTTCGAGTTGTGGAAGGGCCTTGCCGACGATGTAGTGCGCGTCGTCCTCCAGGATCGTCAGTGCGGTCGCGGACAGTCGGCCTTCCACGCTGGCACGGTAGCGCGCCCACCAGGGAGCGCCGCCGATCGCGGCGGGCGATCTGTCTGGATCGACCACCGCCGCATCGCCGACCGGGACGATCGCGGCCGGGCCGAGGTTGGGCTCACCGGCGGTCATCTCAGTCGATCGTGATTTTGCGAATCTCGAGCAGCGCACCGATCGCGCTGTCGCCGTAGCGCTCGCGCACGGCCTCGTCGGCATCCGCAAGGCTGACGCCCAGCGTCTCGAGGATGCTGGTCGCGGAATTAGCGATGTGCGCCCATTGAGTCTTATTCTGCGTGCTGCTTGGTCCGACCATCTTGGCGGTCAGATCCCGTACCGCGTCGATTTCCTCGTCGAGCCTTGCCTCCTGGCCGGTGATGACGAGGACGAGGCAGGCGAGCAGGCTGGCGACGACGGGCAACTCCTCCCATCGCGACGCCATCTCGCTCTTGCCCTTCCGCCGGAACTTCGGGTGCCAGGCATCGGATGCCGCCTGTTGGAGATCAAGGGCGGCGATGAGGTCGTTTGCGAGGTTCTCCAGCGTACTCTTCGATCGGAACTGGGCCAGCCTGTTGCTGTCGATCGATCGGAGGAACTCGTCGATGTGGCTCGCGGTGGACGGCGTTCGGTAGGATTTGTCCGGGGCCTGCGCCGGCTTGAGGATGAGCGTGGCCACGGTCCACAATAGGACCTTCGTGCGCTTGAACCGCGTGATCCCGAACCCTAGCGCCTTGATGTTCTCGTGGGCCGTTGTGGGATCGACTCCGGCCTTCACCATCTCGGGCGCGATCTCGGGTTCGGGCCGGTCTCCGCCGACGAACAGCATCAGCCTTGATATCATCAGGTGGTTGAAGACGGCATTGCGGATCTCCTCCGCGTTCAGCTTCATCCCCTGCTGATTGTAGAGGCGGAACACCTTGTGGATGTCGCGGACCTGGGTGTCGCGGTAGATCAGCACCGGAATGAAGTAGTCGCATGCGCGTTCGAAAAGGTCGGCGACGGTGATCGTCTCGCCGGCGATGCGCACCGGCTTATCCTTAATGTCGCAGTAGTAGCGTCCCCCGAGCGGTTTAAGAGGGTCGAGTTCGTCGGCATACTTCTTCGTTTTGAAAGGGAGACACTTTTCTTTGATGTCCGTGGCGCGAAGGTTGTTGCGACGGGCGAACTGCGCGAAGTTCGTGTCGAAGACCGACCAATCCTTCATGCCCTTGGCATTCTCACGACCCTCGGGATGGGCACCCATGAAGCGGAGGATGGCCGTCACGCGCTGCTTACCGTCGACGATCTGGAAGCGCTGGCTGCTCGAGACCTTCGCGAGGATGATCGAGGGAAGCGGAATGCCACGAACGATCGACTCGATCAGCATCTGGGAGTCGGAATTAGACCACACGAAGTCGCGCTGGTACGTCGGGTTGAGATCGAGTTGATTCTGCAAGGCGCGGCCGGAGAGATCGTAAATGCGCCACTTGTCCACGGTGGCGTTGATCGACAGCGGCTCGGTCGCCGGCGCTTCGTTCCAGACATCCACCCACGCCTCGGTTGCTGCGGCGACCGAGAACTCGTCATCGAGCATCTGGAGGAAGTCGGCCCGGTTGCCGACCGCGCGGCTGAGGCGCTCCTCGAGAATCTGTGCCCCCATTTCGGTGAGCACGACGTGTCCGGCTTCGCTCTGGAAGCTGGCCTCCGCTTTCCCTGGCGACAGTTCGTCGAAGAGGCGGAGGGCGACGGCCTTCGGCGGATCCTTCTCTTCGAAGGTAGCATCGAGATTGAGCCAGGTGGCGACCTCGAGCACGCGGGAGAGCCACGCGCTCGACGCGAAATCGATCTCCGACGGGTCGAACGGGACGGGTGCTCGCCGACGTCCGTCCAGCTTGGGAAGAGCGCTCGATTGCGACAACTCCGACAGGAGCGTCGCAACTTGGTCGAAGTCTAGGTCTTCCAACGCTCAATCCCTCTCCTTGATGCCGCAGGCTCGGTGCGGACGCTCAGGCAGCCGCCTCGACCTGGGCGGATTGGCTCGCGAACGGAAGCCGCAATCTGATCGGCCTTGGCGCCTTCTGCTCCAGCAGCGCGGCTGCGACCGCGCCGATCACGTCGACGTTTACCGCGTTCCCGAGAGCCTTGAAGGCCGCGGTCTGCGTCTCCGGGAGATGCGTCAGGTCGCCCATGCTCTGAAGTCGCGCGCACTCGCGCATTGTCATGTAGCGCCCCTCCCAAGGGATGACCGGGACTTGGCTAGTCGTCAGTGCAACCAGCGAGGGCGCCGCCGTCGGACGCTTCGCCCGGATCCCGGAGGCGCGGAACTGGATGATGCACTGGCGGAGGTCCCGCGGGCCGTCTTTCCAATTCCACTCGAGCTTTTGGAAGCTCGGGGCGAAGCCGCGGATCGACGGGATCCAAGGGTCGATAACGGACTTGTGCCGTTGGTAGAACCGGCGGTTCTGCTCGATGAATTGGATCTTCCATTCCGGGAACCGCGGATTGCCGTCACGCGCGTAGGGCGGAAGCGCCTCGAGGACCTGTGCGTCGCTCATGCCGCGCAGCGGCTGGCCGAAGGAGCCGCGGAACGATCTGACCTCGGAGAGGCCGTGTCCGGTGGGGGTGCCGGTGCGTGCCGGGTAGGTCGCGCCGAACTCCATCGCCCAGATCGGGAAAGACGGGAGATCCACGTCCGTCGGCAGCGCGTCGAGCAGACGCTGCCACGTCTGGAGATAGGTGACGAACGCCGGCGGCAGCGCCTTCGCTTCCGGTGGGTTCTTGTCGAGTATCGAGCGAATGTCGACGGCGGCAGCGCCGTGGGTCGGCTCCGGCCACTCGAACCCGCCGAGGCTTCCGCGAGCGCCCACGATAATCGCCCGCTGGCGGAGTTGCGGCACTCCGAACATGTGCGGAGACATCAGGGCGGAGTCGATATCGTATCCCACGTTGCGGAGCCGCTGGCGCACCTTATGCCAAGTGTTGCCGTCGTCGTGCCGCATGATGTTCGGCACGTTCTCGATGATCAGGTAGCGGGGCTCGTGCCGCTCTAGGATCCTGATCATATAGTCGAAGAGGTCGCCCCACTGGGGGCAGTCGAAGCCGAGCTGGTCCCCGGCCTTCGAGAAGGGCTGGCACGGGAAGCCCGCGCAGAGGATGTCGTGCGCGGGAACGAGCGCGTGGGCCTCGCGGATGTCCCCGTGGGGAAGGATGCCGAAGTTCCGCTCGTATAGGCCGGCGAGGCTGGAGTTAAGCTCGGAGGCGAAAACGCACTCGTGTCCGAGGCGCTCGAGTGCCTGGTGGAATCCGCCGAGGCCGGCGAACAGGTCGATGAACCTCACGGGCGCCGGTCTAGCGGGAAGGTGAGCTGCCTCGCAGAATGCTGGTCGAGAAGGTTACGCACGGCAAGCCGCATCAGGTATTGGAGATTGACGGGTGGGGACACCGCTGAACCAAGGTTTTGAAGCGCGTCGTAGTCCGCCTGGTCAACTGATACGGTGAACCGCTTCTGATGCGTAAGTCGGGCCATGTCGATCGCGCCTCCCTGCACCACCATGCACCAGCCTTCACCAATTTGCACGGCGATATCTCACGAGCCTTGTCGCCAAGGGGCAGGTGCGCGCTGACGTGGATTGCGCCGCCTGGGCACGCTACGTCGAAACCCTCGTGCGGGGCATGTCCGTGCAGGCCAGGAACGGTGCTTCGGTGAAGACTGCTCACCACGGCGGAGATTGCTGTGCTGTTGCTGGACGCGCTCGCCGTTCGCGCATGATTGTCCCTGAAGAGCACCCATGGCGCACTCGCATGCTACGCTTCGTCGAAGCCCAATGAGCGATGCCGGCGCATCGGCGCTGCGGCCGCGTGGGGTGGAGCGATTTCGGGCGTCTTCCGTGCTTGATCGAGCCGGCTCAATGGAGGAGCCTTCGCGCATGACGTTCCTCCAAGCAGCAGCACCCCTATCCGAAGAAGTGCCGAAGCCGGAGGCCTGCCCTCTTCCGAGTGTGACCAGGCGCATCCTCGCCGCCAGCGAGGCGTCCGCAGCGATCAGGCGCGGGATCATCCGAGCCGCACGCGACTGCGAACTCTGGGGCGGCGACTGGCCAACCGACCGCGGATGCGAGAACCTCCTGCAGGTCCGGGCCGCGGAGGAGCTCCACGTCGCCCTCCGGCAGCATGGCCTCGGCTGGGTCACGCTAGAAGAGCCGGTAGCGAGCGTGAGCGGCGGAGGCACCAGGCGGCGCGGTCGCCGCTTCTCGGGCATGAGTGACCAGCAGAGGGCGGACCTCGCGATCTGGAGCAGGGCGGAGAACATCTACGCCATGGTCGAGTTGAAACGCGCCGAGGACGACCGGAGTTGGCGCGCCGACCTCGAGAAGCTGGCCAGGCTGGTCGCCACTTACGGTCGGCAGCACGGAAACCATCTCCGATACGGCGTCCTCGGCGTCTACATTTCTCGACCCACCGGTGAGTTGGTGCGCCTGCGCGGCGCCCGACTGAAGGCGCTCGCCGCGGAGACGGCCGCGCGCTTCGGACTGAGGCACAGGACGATCCTGGACGAGGCGGTGCACTGCTACCAGGGGGGCGAGGAGGACGGCTGGACGTGCGGCGCCGCGAGCGTCGAGCTCCGCGCGTGAGCGAGGGACCAGTGACCAGGGACGAGTTGCTCGGGATGGCCAGAGCCGCGCTGGGCGGGCTCGCGGCCGGCGCCGAGTTCCAGCTGTCCGATCTCATCCCGAAGGAGGTCTGGACGGCCGCGCCCAAGGGAGCGCGGCTGTCGGCCGGCATGGCCTTCAGGAGTGAGATGGACGTCGAGCCCGGCGTCGCGTGCCTCGGACGCGACGCGAAAAACCATCAGCGCTACCGGACGACGGCGTCGTGAGCCTCGAACTGGAGCCTCCTGCCTTCCCCGACGAGCGGCACGGCGGGGAGAGGCCCGCCGCGACGCAGCGGCCGGCGGACTACGTGCAGGCCATCTTCGACCGCGAGATGGGCGTCACCCTCAGCAACATGAAGGCGGGCTCGCCCCGGGACGAGGCGATGCGGCGCCTAACAGAGGAGGCGGCGAACCTCTACGCGAAGCGCGTCCTGCGGGAGCTGATCCAGAACGCCTTCGACGGGGCGGCCGGCGGCGAGGCGCGCATCCTCGTGCGGCTGGACCTGCGGCAGGGTGATGGGACCCTCTACGTCGCGAACAGCGGCCGCGGGTTCACGAGCGGGAACGTCGACGCGGTGTCGAGTCCGGCGATGAGCAACAAGACGCCCGGCAACTTTATCGGTCACAAGGGCCTCGGCTTCAGAAGCGTGGAGTTGCTCTCGGGCGAGGTCGAGATCCACTCCATGAGCGGATCCGGCGTCCTCGGAGCGGATCGCTTCGACGGCTTCTGCTTCCGCTTCGCGGACGAGAGTGACGAGCGCGAGTGGCTCGACCGCCGTAATGAATCGCAGCACGCGAGCAAGATCGTCGGGCGCGTGCACCGGCTGCAATTGCCGGTGCCAATCTGCGACGGGGCGCCCGAAGCCGCCTGGTTCGCGGGAGAGGGCTACGCAACGCTCATCCGGCTGCCGCTCCGCGACGCCTCGGCGGCGAAGGCGGCGGTGGACGAGATGGCGCTGCTGATGGACGCCAAGGCGCCGATCACGCTTTTCCTCGACCGCCTGTCCAGCCTCACGATCGAGCGGGTCGATCCGGACGGCTCCCGGCAGATCCGCACCCTTGTCAGGCGGACCAGGCCCGTCGAACTCGCCTTCTCCCGGCCGGGCGTGCTGGTCGAGGATGTCACCGCCGAAGGGCACCGCTTCCTGCTGGCACGCATGTCCGTGAACGACGCGGGCTTCCGCGCCAGCGTCGCCGAAGCGGTCGCGCTGCGCCATCCAGTGGCAAGATGGGGCGAGTGGAAGGGGACGCCCGAGGTCTCGATGGCGCTCCCGCTCACGGGCGACGCGCGTCGCGGCGTGTTCTACGCTTTCCTCCCCATGGACCGAGAGGCGCCGTTTAACGGCTGCGTCGATGCGCCCTTCTACCCCGACGCCGACCGGCGGGACCTCGACCTCGCCAATCCGCTGAATAGGTTCCTCCTGGACCAGGTGGCGGAACTCGGCCTGCTGGTCGCCGGCGCGCTGGCCGACGGGGGGGAGACGAGGGCGGAACTGGCGGCAGCTGCCGTGGACGCGGTCGCCTGGACGGACTGCGGCGACAGACTGCTGGAGGCGTGCGGCCGTCTGGACCTAGAGCCGGGCGGCATCCGCCTTCCGACGATGCGCCGCCGTGACTTGGAGGAGCGCTGGGCGCGGCTCGACCAAGTCTACGACTGGCCGGACGACGATTTCCAGCAGATCGACAGGGCCTGGATGGTCCGGACCTGCGATCTTCCGATGCTGCCCCGCCGGCTCGGCGAGCGCAGGGTGGAGGCCGTGGCCGCGCTCGCCGCGGCCGCGAACCTGACGCTCGAGGCCGATCCCTCGAGTTGGGCGGCATGGGCACCGGCGCTCGCAGCGGACCTCGCGAACCGGCGCAAGCTCGTGCGAAGCGACTGGGAGGCGTTCTACGCCGACTTGGCGCAGATGCCGGAGGTCCTCGAGCACCTGCAAGGGGCGGCGATCTTCCGGCTGGAGGACGGCTCATTGGAGGCCGCGAATCGCCGGGAAGGCGAGCGCGAGCGCGAACTCTTCATCAGTCCCTCGGCGGAGGGAGCCACGGGTCGCAGCCGTCGGCTCGGGTCCGCACCGCTGCCGCCAGAGAGCGTCGCGAGGAGGATGGTCTTCGCCGACCCGGGGCTCTCGTGGCCGCCGGCCATCGCCGCCGCATACATTAAGGCGGGGCTCGCGACCCGCTACGACCTACCGCGCGTGCTCGCGCGGCTCAAGCACCTCCTCGGCAGCCGGCCGCGTCAGGCGTCCGTGGTCGCGGCGCTCGGCTGGGCGTTCATCGCCTGGAGGGATCACCGCACGCCCGAGGTGGAGCAGGCCGTCAAGCTTGCGGGCCTGAGTGTGCCGTTGGCGGAGGGCGGCACCAAGCCCGCCCGCTCGGCCTACTTCAGCGCCGGCTGGCGCGACACCCGCGGCGAACTGCTAGCCGAGTTCCTAGCGCTGGCGCCCGACATGGTGCGCAGCGTCAAGCAACTTCGCGACGGTTTGCTGCCCGACTGGGAAGCATGGCCGCTGCGCGAACGCGGCTCGCTGGCGGACTGGGTTCAATTCCTGAAGCTGCTGGGCGTCCGCGACGGGCCGGGTGTCGTCTACCACTCGGCGGTGAGCAGGCCGATCTGGGAGTGGGTGCAGCTGCGCCACATCGACGAGGCCACTCTGCAGAACGAGGCGCGGATCGGCCCCAACTGGCGAGCGGCGCTGCGCACGGACGCGCCCTGGGCCGGGATCCGCTACCAGAGCCGGAACTACACAACCGGCGAGACCCTGTTCGTCTTGCCGGGTCAGGCCGAACACCCGACCCTCTCCGACGAGGCGAAGCTCGCCTATGCGAGGCTGCTTGTCGCGTTCCTGACGAGCCTCGCCCCCGGCGTCCTCCAGACCACGCTGACCCGCGTGGGCGGCAACTACGACTCGGTGATCTGGCCCAGCCCGGCAAAGGCCTTCCTGACGCACGGCGCCTGGCTGCCGGTCGGCAGCGACGACGACGTTTCCTGGCGGGCTCCGTCCGCCTGCTGGTATGCGCCCCGGGGCGAGCAGCTGCCGCGCTTCGTGCCGCGGATCTCGAGATGGGCGCGGGACGGGCTCGACTCGTCCAAGACCGCGCGCGAACTCGCTACCGGCAAGCTCGGCCTCAGGCTGTGGAACGAGCCGGCGAGCGCGCCGGCGCGGCTCGATCACCTGGGAGAGGCGCTCATCAAAGGCATATCGGAGGCAGACTACGACGCCTTCCGGAAGGCGCACCGGGAGGCATGGGAGGACTGGCACAGGCTGCAGCCGCGACCCGCGCTCCCCGCCGGAATAACGTTGGCGGTTCAGGGTGCGGGGCGTCTGGTGGCGCTGCCGGTGGCCGACGGCGACCCGCCAATCGTCTACATCGGCGATGGGTCGGACCCCGCCCGCGAGCAACTGGTCTCCGCACTCGAGCACCATTTGCTCTCCGTCCCGGCGGGAACCGCCACCGACGTCGCCGCGGCGTTGGGCAGGGCGCGGAAGGGCGCATTCATGCTGCTGCCAGAAGCCACGCTGGCTATCAGCGCGGACGGGGTGCCGATCTCGCCTACTGAGGCGGCACCAGCGCTTGTCCAGCCCGGATCAGAATGGCTCGCGGAGATCGCGGTGCTCGTCCTCGAATTTAACGACACGCTGTCGAGCCGCAACACGGCCCGCTCGCGCCGGGCTCTCTACGACGCCTTCAGCCGGCTGACGCTCCTGTTTGCGCGCGAGGTCACCGTCGAACTCAACGGGCGGAGCGGTCCGCTCCCGGCATCCCTCGACGGCGTCCTCGCGCTTCCTCACCCGGATTATCCCACGATCGTAGTCGAGGACGGGACCAGCCTCAACTGGTCGGTGCTCGCCCGCATCGCCCGCGCACTGCCGATCGCGCTTGGCCGGCCCTCCCTGTCGCTTCCCTTCAGGGTGACCTTTCTGGAACTCGAGCGGCGGATGGCCGGACGCGGCACCGGGCTTGAGCGGCCCAGCAACAACGACATAGCGCTAGCGCTCGGTCACCCGGTTGGCCGGATCCGGGAGGTCCAGCGATCTCTGCGCTCGTCCAACCGGACGCTCTTCGAACTCCTCGTCCCGGCGGTGCACGCGACCTTGGGCCCCGGCGCGGCCGAGGCGCTGCGACGCAAGGAGGACACGTCCATGGAGGACGGGGAAATCGAGACCTTACTGGTGAAGGCCGGCGCCGACGCGCAGACCGCCCGGCGGCTCGTCGCCGCGTCCCATTCGGCCGACAGCCTGGACGGACTGCGCCGCGACCTCGAGATCGACTTCGTCTCGTTCAATCGCTCGCTCGCCGACCTCGGGCCGCCATGGCAGGCGTTAAGGTTCGAGGAGCGGCTGCGTCAGCAGTTCGCGAAGTGGGTTGAGGCTAGTCGCGGCGCGCTCGAGCAGCAGGTCCGCGACCTGTTCGCGGGCGCCTACGACCGGAACGAGGACCTGACGACCTACAATGAGGCGAAAGCGCTCGGCTGGGCCCGGTTCGATCCCGCCTGGTTCGAAATGTTCGCGGATATCCCGCAGGACGTGGCCGCCGCGCACGTCGAGGAGCAGATCCGGGAACTCGCGGGAATCGGCGAGCCTGCGACTCTCAAGGACGTGGACGATCTCCGGCAACGAAACAGGGCGGTCCTGCAAGCGTCGCTCGAGCGGATCCGGCGAGTGGTCGCCGCATGGGCGGAGAAGGTGCCGGGACGACGGACGGTCGCCGAACTGTCGCTTCCGATCGAGCAGGTCGCCCGGCGCGTCGTGGCCGCCGGCGTGTTCGACTTCCGCGAGGTCGCCGAGGACGCAATGCCCGCGGCGCTCGCCCGCGCGAAGCTCTGGCCGGACGGGATGGACACCACGACCACGCTGGAGGACCTCGGCCTCGACGAGGCCGACCTCGACGCACGAAGGAAGGAGGAGGAGAAGGCGCGCCAGGACGACCTCAAGGAGAAGCGGACTATCACCTTCGGGACTATCGCAGTCGACGGCGGCGCACCCGGTCGCTTCCAGTCTGTCGCCGAGACCTTGGACAAGGCGCTCTCGTCAAAGGCATTCCAGACGAGGTCGGGCGTCGCGACACTACTCCCGATCGGGCCGGGCGGCGGCGGAGGCGGGGGAGGCGGCGGCTCCCGAAAGCCACCGGCACGAGACCCGGAGTATTCGTCCGAGGAGCAGCGAGTGCTGCTCGGGTTCGCAGGCGAGTTCGCCGCCTACCGGCACCTCAAGCGCACGATCCGCAACTTCTCCGACAGCCACTGGATATCATCGATGGGCCGCAGCTTCCTGGGCCTGCCCGCGACGGATGACCGCGACGGGTTCGACTTCCACGTGCCCCGGTCACGCGGACCCGACCTGTTCTTCGAGGTCAAGGCGCACACGGGAGATCCGGGGTATGTGGATCTCGAGAGGTCGCAGGTGGAGGCAGCCATCTCGATGGCCGACGGAACGAGCGGCATCTGGACGATGCTGTACGTCCCGTACGTCCGCAACCCAGACATGATCAGCGTCCAGGAGCTACTGAACCCCTATGCCGAGGAGGGGCGCCGCCTATACCGGCAGCGCGGCCGGGAGGCGGTCCGGCTAGAGATGCGACGTGAGTAGGCGGCATCGCTGGAGCGGCTGACGTCAACGGTCAGGAATAATATCCACCATGCCCGGCCCAACGAACGTCCAAATTCAGGATGCACCGAATTGCTCTTGAGCGTCCAGATGTGGGCAAACAGTAGGTATTTATCCGTCGCCGTTCGCCGTCTCAGCAACCTCGTCAGCGGGGTTCGGATGTAGAACTCCTCGCGCGATCGCCGCCTGTTTGATCCGCTTCGCCAGCGTCTTCTGCTTGCTACCGCCGAACCCAACGAAGCTCGCAAGCGCATGGGCGGGGTTGGCTCGAAGTCCTTGGTTTGCGGGCAGAGGATCCTCTTCACAGGGGATTCCGTGCGTCTGGAAATCGGCAACGCTGATCCCATACACCGCGACTGACGTATGACCGTTGCCGGTATACAGGTCGAACGCGGCACTAGCGGTCGTCAAGGCGCCGCGGTCCACGCTGAGCTTATCCTCGTCGGCTTCCTTGGGCCGGAAGTTGCTGCTGGAGGGTTCACCATCCTGCACCAAGTCCGGATGGATCTGGCGAAACATCACTTCCTCGCCGTTCGTGAGCTTCGCTCCCATCAGTGGCGAACCTTCGCGTCGAACGCCGCTAGGAGTTGCTCGCCCACATCCGCAAAGCTCTCCGGCTCTATCTCATCGTCACCGTTGACCTCTATACCGTAGAGTTCGACTGAGCCGTTTGCGGCGAACTCTAACGACATGTCCCACCCGCCAGCTTCGAGCTCGATGAGGACGCCAGCGCCTTCGTTCGGATAGATCCGCATTGCGCCAGCCAGCACGACGCGTGCGGTAATGAATTGGTGCGCGGAGCGCAGCGCCGTCTCATCGATGGCCGCGCCGTGTCCATCAAGCCAACCCTGTTTCAGGCGTCCAAGCTCTTCCAGGCGCTCGAAGGACCGAGTCATCCCTGCTTCGATGCTTGCGTCAACCACGGCAACGTCAAATACATCGAGAACATTGCGGATATGTTCACCGCGATCCATCTCGACCAACACATCATATTGGACTGCCTGATCGAGGCTGCCGTCAAAGTTCTGCTTGATCTCCTCTGGGTCTACTGGGATTGAAATGTCACCGCGCTCTGTGCGGATAATCACCTGACCGTAAACCGAATTAGATGCGAGCGTTCCTACACCAGTGAGGCGCACATTGTAGGTCTCGCGGACGGAGGTTATCAGCCGCTTGCGACGCTCGACATCAAGAAAAACGACGTTGCCGCCAGCCACTGGGGTTAACTCGATTTGTTCGTCGGCACGCAGACTCGCGCCAAACTTGTCGAGTGCTCGCAGCTTCTCAGGACTGAGGTCTGGGGCATCGTTTCCGGCGGCGACCCCCTCGAAGAGATCTACGATATCTGAATAGGACGCCTCGACGATCTCGGCGAGTTCGTCCTCAAATCCCGGGAGCGTCTGCTGCGCCACGTCTTGGCTCCAAACGAGGTTGGGCTGCGCACTTCCCTCCTCGATCTGGGTCAGGTCGAGGGTGAGACTCGCATCGAAGCCTTTGGGCACGCGCTGACGATCGGGATGACGCGCTCTCCACTCGTCCTTCGCGAAGGAGACGAGCAGATCACGAAAGGCCGGCAGATCGGACAGGACGTTCACAGGCAGCCGCGCGCCCGCGTAGCGGAGGCCGACGTACCGGAGTTTGAAGGTCTTATCTTCGGCCATGGTTTTCGTCGATGTATAGAGGTGGGGAGAGGTCGCCAACGGAAAAGCTATCCGAAGCCTGCTGAGCGCCGTCAGCCTTATGCGGAAAGCCGGCCCGGGAGCATGGAGGCAGCATCGGTGGCGATGCTCTCGAGTTTACCGGATCGCTCGCCACAAAGCGGTGCCCTGAGGCGACTCTGACATGTCTGAACGTTAACTCGGCCGAGATGAACGAATGGCCGAAGCTCGGGAGCGGCAAGGGGGCTGCGAATGACCGGGTGTGGGTCGAGCCCGCCGCTGGGATGTCGCAAATATGCTGACTTCTGAACGTCGCGTATGTCATGCCTTTCGCGACAGCGATGTCGCTGGAGTTCTGGTTGCAGCTCGGTGCCCCCCAAAGAGGAATCGAGCTGCTTAGCTCATATCGTCCGCTTATTGGGCGCTTAAGCCGTCGCGGACCGTTATTCGATAATGGACCGATCAATTAGCCCTCGCCGCCGACCTATCTCGGTTCTTCGCTCCTTCCTGGGCAGCGAGGCGTCAGGTGGCATTCTGCTGATGAGCGCTGCTGCGTTGGCGATGGCAATCGCCAACAGCCCGGTTGGCCCGTCCTACTTCCATGCGCTCCATCTCTACGTGGGGCCGCTTTCCGTTCTCCACTGGATCAACGATGCGCTGATGGCGGTCTTCTTCCTGCTGGTGGGTCTGGAGATCAAGCGCGAGTTCGTCGACGGCAACCTGTCGACCTGGGCGGATCGACGCCTGCCGATCATTGCGGCCGCAGCCGGCATGCTCGTTCCCGCCGTAGTCTACCTGGGGATCGCCGGCACCTCATCCACGCTGGCACGGGGCTGGGCTATCCCTGCGGCAACGGACATCGCGTTTGCCATCGGCGTGCTTGCCCTGCTGGGAAGCCGCGCTCCGGCCTCCCTGAAGCTGTTCCTCACAACCGTCGCGATCGTCGACGACATGGGAGCGGTCGCGATCATCGCGCTGGCCTACACGGCTCACATCAACGTCATGGCGCTGGCCGCAGCCGGCGTCATTCTGCTGCTGATGTTCGGGATGAACAGGGCGGGTGAGAAGCGTCTGTGGCTGTACCTGGTGCTCGCAACCGCGCTTTGGGTCGCCGTGCTTCTGTCAGGGGTTCACGCGACCATCGCCGGCGTGCTCGCCGCACTTGCGATCCCGATCACGCGCAGCCCCGGCACGCCGGACAGCATGGAGTCGCCCCTCCACCGGCTTGAACACGCGATCCAGCCGTGGGTGGCGTTCGGGATCGTGCCGATCTTCGGCTTCGCGAACGCCGGCGTAGCGCTGGGTGGCCTCGGCTGGGCCGAGGTGTTTGCGCCGTTGCCGATCGCCATCGCGGCCGGCCTCTTCCTGGGCAAGCAGATCGGCGTCTTCGCGAGCGTTCGCCTGGCCGTCGCTCTGGGGTTCGGCAGCCGCCCGCAGGGGGCCACCTGGCTCCAGGTCTACGGCGTCGCCATGCTTTGCGGCGTCGGCTTCACCATGAGCTTCTTCATCGGCGGGCTCGCGTTCTCCGATCCGTTGCTGGCATCGGAGGTGAAGATTGGCGTCCTAGGTGGTTCGATCCTGTCCGCGGTGCTTGGCTTCGTGCTGCTCCGGTTCGCGCCCGCGAGCTCCGCCGCGACGAGCCTGTCGCGTAAGTTCTGACTTCTGGACGTCGCGTATGTCGTTGCTTTTGCGACAGGGCTGGGCTGTCCCGCTTGGGATGGTGCAACGAGAAAGCCGACGCTGGACAGGGACATAGCTGCCGCCGGCAACGCTAGCAGAGGAGGCCATCGCTGGCCAACGGCCAAGATCGCCTATACCAGTCACAGGGCGGATCATGGGGGTGGGGATGTTGAAGCAAGGCACGCGCGTGCTGATCGTTGAGGACGATTATTTCATCGCCAGCGACCTGGCCGACGGCTTCGCGGAAGCAGGCTTTGTAATCGAAGGTCCCGTCCCGTCGCTTGCGGAAGCGCTCGCGGTGGCGGAGCGAGGGCAGGTCGGCGGAGCCTTACTGGACATCGATCTCAATGGCGAAAAGGTCTGGGAAGTGGCGGATGCGCTGATCGAACGCGGCATTCCGGTCGTGTTCGTGACCGGTTACGACCGGGAGAGCATCCCCGACAGGTATCTCGACGTGCCACTCTGTCTGAAGCCGATCGACACGGCGAAGGTCGTCGATGCGCTAGCGCGAGTCACCGGCCTCTAACAGCTGTTCGACGGCCTCGATGCGCAGCGGCTTCATGACAATGACCGCACGCTGCCATTCGTCGGGGATATCGGCCGAGTTGTAGCCGGTCGCGAAGAGGAACGGTATCGCTCTGGCTTCCAGAGCCTCGGCGATCGGGAAGCTCCTCTCCTGCCCGAGGTTCACGTCCAGCACTGCCGCATCGATCGCCTTGCTTTCGATCAGATGCAGTGCGTCACTTACGGACGGCACCGGTCCGACGACAGCCGCCCCGGCCCCTTCCAGCTCTTCCTGAACGTCCCGAGCGATCATATAGTCGTCTTCGACGACCAGGATGCTGCGGCCTTGCAACGACGCTGTACTCAAACGCTCAGTCCGGTCCTGCCATAGCCGTCGAGGCAGGAACGT
>NZ_CAKTFO010000021.1 GCF_934560975.1 uncultured Sphingomonas sp.
CGAGTGACGGGGCTCGAACCCGCGACCTCCGGCGTGACAGGCCGGCGCTCTAACCAACTGAGCTACACCCGCTTGGATTGTTCCCTGCGGTGAGCGGCCGACTATAGGGGCCGGCCGGTGCTGTCAACCGCTCTCACCGCTTTCTTTCACATCTTTTACACTGCCTTGCGCATTTTCGGGCAGGCGGCCGGTCAGCGTGCCCTCCTCGAACAGGAAGCCGGCAATGTCCGGCGTGCCCGCGGCGTCCAGCACGGTGCGGATGATGATCAGGATCGGCACCGCCAGCAGCGCGCCCACCGGTCCCCACACCCAGCCCCAGAAGCTGAGCGACACCAGGATCAGCAAGGGATTGATCGTCAGCCGCCGCCCGACCAGCGCCGGCGTGATGATGTTCGATTCGATCAGGTGGCACCCGGTGAACACCAGCACGGGAAAGATTGCGTACCAGGCATCGCGGAACACCATCAGCCCGCCCAGCGCCAGCAGCATCCCGGCCATGATCGGGCCGAGATAGGGCATGTAGTTGAACAGGGCGACGATCCCGCCCCACATCAACGGGTCCGGCAGACCGATGAACCACAAGGCCAGCGCCACCAGCAGGCCCAGGGCGATGTTGATCAGCGTGATGGTGGCGAGATAGGCGGAGGTCGAATCCACCATCTCCTGGATCACGCGGGCGGTCGTCATCGCGCTCGAAAAGCTGCCCCGGCTGGTGATGGTATTGCGGCGCATCCGCGTCCAGCCGGACAGGAAGAAATACACCACCAGCAGCGCGAAGAACATTTCCAGGATGGCGATGGGCGCGGAACTCGCCACCACGTCCAGCAGCGAATTGGGCGTCTCCACCCGCACCACCCGGCCGTGGCCGCCGCCGCGCATGAAGGTGGCGGACGTGTTGCTGATGAAGCGATCCAGGCTTTGATAGACATCCAGCAGGGGCCGCAGATTGTGGCGGATGCGGCTGATCCGTTCGGGCAGCAGCGCGAACCAGCCCGCCGCCGGCACGATGATCGCCGCGATCGCGATATTGGCGCAGCCGAGAAACAGGGTGATGCACAGAAACGCCGCCAGCGGGGACGGCACCCGCCGCCGCTCGAACCATTCCAGCATGGGCACCAGCGCGATGGCGATAACCAGCGCGGCGGTGACGGGAAGAAAGAAGGCCGCGCCCAGTTGCAGCGCAAACGGCAGCGCCATCAGCAGCCCCAGGCCGGTGAACAAGGCGATGGCCGCCAGCAGGCGGTCGCGCCGCAGCGCCTCGGCCCCGCGCGCGGCGAAAAACGTCTGCCAAAGGGACGTGCCTGGCCGCTCTTCCAACTCTGCCCTCCAGCGAATCGATTCGGCCGATACGCGCCCACTTACGTGATGCCGTAGCCTGTCCCCGCTCACGCGGACAAATCATTACGCTTTTGTGTAAAGTCAGCCGTTTAGAGCATATTTACCACTCTCTGGCATTGCTGCACTGCAACAAGGAGCCGCTCGGGTCGCCGCGTGAGACAAACGGTTCGTCGTGGGTTGTTTGACCTCTGGCCCGATAGGGAGGATCCACGACGCACCAACACGGTCGCTTAGGACATGCGTATCAAGTCCTGCCGACAAGACGTGAAACTTGCCACCGTCGCTTTGTGTTCCGCGACGATCGGCGGCTTTGCGCATGTGTATGAGCCATTATGCTGTCCAAGCGTCTTGCCACGCTTTCCTCGGGGACCGGCGTCGCCCTCCTCGCGGTCTTGACGTTCCACGCATCGGCCGGGTCCGCTGCGGAAATCGTCGCGGCCCCTACCCTTACCTATGATCTCGACAGCACCGCGCCGCAAAGTGGCGGCCAGAGCATGCAGGCGACATTGACGCCGGCGGTGCAGACGGTGGACCTCGGCCAGCCCGATGAACCCGCCGCGGCCGAACCCCGCCAGGCAGCAATCACCGCACCGGCGGCGTCGGACCAGACGGCACGCATCTGCATGGCCAAGGTTGTGTTGCACGAAGCCGGCAACCAGTCCCGCGACGGCAAGATCGCGGTGGCGCAGACGCTGGTGAACCGCCTCAGGGATGGCCGCTTCGGCGACAGCATCTGCGACGTCGCCAACCAGCCGGGCCAGTTTTTCAATCTCTCCGGCTACAATCCAAGCCGCGACAGCGATCGCTGGGCGGATGCGATGAACGTAGCCGAGTACGTGTTGGGCGGCGAGGCCGACGCCATCGCTCCCGGCGCCATGTTCTTTCGCGCCAATTATGCGCGCTCCAACGGCTTTTTCCGCGGGCGCAAGCGCATCGCCTCGGTCGGCGCGCACGTTTTCTACCGCTGAGGTGGTTCGTCCGGCGGCGGATTGATCCGGCCGGACGTTTTTCCGGGCACATCATCCGGTCGTGCCGGAACCCCGCTCGATGACGGGAACAAGAACCGGACGGGCGCTGCTTGCTCTCCCGTGCTCACGCTTGCGCAGGAGCACAGGAGCCCGTGTTCGCGTGCATTTAACTGTGTCACCGGTGGACCTATCACCGGTGGAGCCCCCGCCGGCGCGCGCGGCGAAGAGCGTCCCGCCGGCGACAGGCCTTAGCGCGTGGCGTTGTAGGCGAGTTGGCCTTCGGTAAGCTGGA
Organism: uncultured Sphingomonas sp.; assembly: GCF_934560975.1. Taxonomy (GTDB): domain Bacteria; phylum Pseudomonadota; class Alphaproteobacteria; order Sphingomonadales; family Sphingomonadaceae; genus Sphingomonas_I. The sequence goes on from NZ_CAKTFO010000021.1 coordinate 2,599, forward strand.
AGCCGACCACCAGCTCGAAATTGGCCTCGTTGATCGCGGCCTTGACCTTGGGGTCGGCCAGCGGATCGATCGACGCATCGGCATCGGTGGCCTTGCGCTTGCGGCGCAGTCGTTCTTGAACGATCGACGGCAAGGCGGCGAGAGACTTCTGCACATCCGCCGCGGCGGTCGCGGTCGCGGTCGCGCGGGTCTGCCCCTCCGCGAAGCGGACCAGCACGCGGCCCTGCTGCTTGGACATGATGCGCGATCCGCCGCGCAGCACGGTCGCAAAATAGGGCAGCACCACCTCTCGCGTGCCGAAGTGGCTGGCGCGGCGCGCCTCCACGTCGAAGGTCGCGGTGGCGTGGACAACGTTGCCTGTCTCGTCGCAGGTCGTGCGCAGGTTGGTTATGCTGGCCATCACGTCCAGCGCGCGCGCATCCTGGCTTTGCGGCGGGCTGAAGACACTGATGTCGCCCGTATAAGCGGCGACGGCAACCGCCGGACAGGTGGAGCGCACCACCGGCAGGCCCAGCGTATTGTCCAACTTGTTCTTGTCGCCGCAGCCCACCAGCAGGAGCGAAAGGGCAGTTGCGGAGAGCAGCAGCGAACGGTTCACGAACGGACCTCGACAGACGTAGGAGAGCGCCGACGAGCGGCGTCATGTCGCACGATCATAGGAAGCGCCTTTCGCTGCGGCAAGCAATCGCGTAAGCGCCATGCGATGGACGGAGCCACCGCCCCCACCCCCAAGCCTCCCTTGGACCTGCTGATCGCAGCGCCACGGGGATTCTGCGCCGGCGTCGACCGCGCTATCCGCATCGTCGAACTGGCGATCGAGCGATTCGGCGCGCCGGTCTATGTCCGCCACGAAATCGTCCACAACCGCCACGTGATCGAGGATCTGCGCTCCAAGGGCGCAGTCTTTGTGGAGGAACTGGACGAGGTGCCCGACGGCGTGCCGGTCGTGTTTTCGGCGCATGGCGTGCCCAAGGTCGTGCCGGCGCAGGCCAGCGAACGCGGGCTGGAGTTTCTGGACGCCACCTGCCCGCTGGTCAGCAAGGTGCATCGCCAGGCCGAACGGCTGGTGGACAATGGGCGCCATATCCTGTTCATCGGCCATCGCGGCCATCCCGAGGTGATCGGCACTTTGGGCCAGGTGCCCGAAGGCGCGATGACGCTGGTCGAGACGATCGAGGATGCCGAGCGCATCATGCCGGCCGATCCCGGCAATCTCGCCTTCCTGACCCAGACGACGCTGTCGGTGGACGACACCGCCGCGATCGTCGCTGCCCTGCAGCGCCGTTTCCCGTCGATCCGGGCACCGCATGGCGAGGACATCTGCTACGCCACCTCCAACCGTCAGGCTGCGGTGAAGGACATTGCCCCGCAATGCGATGCCCTGATCGTGATCGGCGCGCCCAACAGCTCCAACTCGGTCCGTCTGGCCGAGGTGGCGGAGCGGGCGGGCACGCGCGCCAAGCTGATCCAGGATGCGAGCGAACTGGATTTCGCGTGGCTCGCCGGTGTTCGGACGCTCGGACTGACTGCGGGCGCGTCGGCGCCGGAGCGGCTGGTGCGCGGCCTGGTCGAGAAGCTCCAGGAGCGGTTCGACGTGTCGGAACGCGAGATCGCGGGTGCGATCGAGCTGATGACCTTCAAGCTGCCGCGCGCGCTGGAAGTCGCCTGACGATCCGGGCGGACGCAGCATGGCCGTCTATACCCACGTCTCCGCGGAGGCGCTGGCCGACCTGCTCGGCCGCTACGATGCCGGCCGACTGGTGTCGGCCAAGGGCATTGCCGAGGGGGTCGAGAACAGCAATTACCTGGTCGATACCGACTGTGCCCGCTTCATCCTGACCTTGTATGAGAAACGGGTGGATGCGGCCGATTTGCCCTTCTTCCTGCACTTGCTCGATCAGCTGGCGGACGCCGGCCTGCCCGTCCCGCGCGCGATCCGCGATCGCTCGGGGCGGCAGATACAGGAGGTGGCGGGTCGCCCGGCCTGTCTGATCGAATTCCTGCCCGGCGTGTCCGTCACCACGCCCACGGTCGCCCAGGCCCGCTCGGCCGGGGCGGCGATGGGGCGGATGCACGCGGCGCTGGCCGGCACGAACCTCGACCGGCCCAATGCGCTCGGCGTCGCAAGCTGGTGCCCCCTGCTCGACCGCTGCGGCCGCGATCTCGACGCGATCGACCCCGCGCTCCATGGCGAGCTTTCATCGGCGTTGGACCATGTGCTGGCGCGTTGGGACAATGGCGGACCCCGCACGATCATCCATGCCGACCTGTTTCCCGACAATGTGCTGATGCTGGGCGACGACGTGTCGGGACTGATCGACTTCTATTTCGCCTGCACCGACCTGCGCCTTTACGACCTTGCCATCATGCACAGCGCCTGGTCGTTCGACCCGACCGGGACGACCCACGACCCGGCGGTCGGCCGCGCTTTGCTGGACGGCTATGCCGACGCCTTCGGGCTGACGCCGCAGGATCGGGCGCAGCTGCCCGTGCTCGCCATGGGCGCCTGCATCCGCTTCGCCCTGACGCGCGCATGGGACTGGCTGAACACGCCCGCGGATGCCCTGGTCACGCGCAAGGACCCGCTCGCCTACACGCGGCGGCTTGCCTTCTACCGGGAAATGGGCCCTCAGCTGTTCGGATGAACGACTTACCTGACGTAGAGATGGCGACGGACGGCGCGTGCAAGGGCAATCCCGGTCCGGGCGGCTGGGGCGTGGTGATCCGCTCTGGCACGACGGAGAAGGAATTGTCCGGCGGCGACGCGCATACCACCAATAATCGCATGGAATTGAGCGCCGCGATTCAGGGCCTGCGCGCGCTGAAGCGCCCGTGTCGCGTGCGGCTCTCCACCGACAGCCGCTATGTGATGGACGGGCTGACCAAGTGGCTGAAGGGCTGGCAGCGCAACGGCTGGCTGACCGCCGCCAAGCAACCGGTCAAGAATGCCGATTTGTGGCAGGAACTGATCGCCGCCGCCGCCCCGCACCGGATCGACTGGACCTGGGTCAAGGGCCATGCCGGCCACCCGGAAAACGAACGCGCAGACCGGCTCGCGAGTGACGCCGCCGTCACGGCCGGGCGCGGTTCCTCCCGCTGAGGGCGCCAGCGCGGCGCTTATCCGCCCCCTCCCCCAACCGTGGGCACTCCTTTTAGGTAACCAACGGTCGGAATGAGGGGGCGAATGCGAGCACTACGCTACCGATGAACAGCCTATCAACGGGCCGGGAGTCGCGCGGTTCCAAAAGCGGCACATATGATGAAGCGCCTTGTGCAAAGCGCGGCCGAGGCTTATTGATAACGTATCTCAACTAAAGCCCAGGACATTCGCCCCGTGCGCCTAGATCAGCTTCCCCTCGGCACCGCTTCGCGCATCGCGGCGATCGATTGGGATGCGCTGTCGCCGCAGGCTGCGCGGCGCTTGCGCGAGCTGGGCTTCGATGACGGGGTAGCGATCCAACCGTTGCACCGGGGGGCGATGCGCGGGCCGCTCGCCTGCAAGGTAGGGCGGATGACCGTCGCCATCCGCAGCGCGCTGGCCACGGCCGTCACCGTAGAGCCGGCATGAACCCTGCGCCCATGGTGGCGCTGGTCGGCAATCCCAATGCCGGCAAGTCGGCGCTGTTCAATGCGCTGACCGGCGCGCGCCAGAAGGTCGGCAATTATCCCGGCGTGACGGTGGAGCGAAAGTCCGGCCGCCTGGCGCTGGACGACGGCCGGCCGGTGGAGCTGGTCGACCTGCCCGGCACCTACAGCCTCGATCCGTCCAGTCCCGACGAACAGGTTACGCGCGACGTCCTGTTCGGGCGGCAGGCCGGCGAACGGACGCCGTCGGCGCTGGTGGTGGTGATGGACGCCACCAACCTCGACAATCACCTGCGCTTCGCCCTGCAGCTGGTGGCGCTGGGCCTGCCCACCATCGTCGCGCTCAACATGGTCGACATGGCCGAGCGCGACGGGCTGGAGATCGATACGGCGCGGCTGTCGGCGGAGCTGGGCGTGCCGGTCATCTCCACGGTCGCGGTGCGCCGCCGCGGGCTGGACGACTTGCGCGCGGCGCTTGGCCGCGCGGTCGACGGCGGGGGCAAGGCGATCCAGCCGCCATCGTCGGGCGACACGCTTTACCTGCAACGGCGCGCGCGTGCGATCGCCGCCGCCGTCACCACCGAACGCCACGGCGTGCGCACCTGGACGCAACGGTTCGACCGGGTCGCGCTCCATCCCGTGGTCGGGCCGGTGCTGCTCGCCGGACTGATGTTCATCATGTTCCAGGCGGTGTTTTCGTGGAGCGAGGCGCCGATCGAGTGGCTCGCCTCGCTCCAGACATGGCTGGCCGATCTCGCCGTGAAGACCTTGCCGGACGGCTTCCTCCGGTCGCTGCTGGTCGAAGGGGTGATCAACGGCGTGGGCCAGGTGGTGGCGTTCCTGCCGCTGATCCTGATCCTGTTCTTCTTCATCCTGCTGCTGGAGGCGTCCGGCTACATGGTCCGGGCCGCCTTCCTGATGGACCGGCTGATGGCGGGGGTGGGCCTGTCGGGCCGCGCCTTCATCCCCCTCCTCTCCTCCTTCGCCTGCGCCATTCCCGGCATCATGGCGACCCGCTCGATCGACGATCCCAAGGACCGGCTGACGACGATCCTGATCGCGCCGCTGATGACCTGCTCGGCGCGGCTGCCGGTCTATGCCGTCATCATCGGCGCCTTCATCCCGGCGCGCACGGTTGGCCCGGGCATCGGCCTGCAAGGGCTGGTGCTGTTCGGCCTCTATATCACCGGAATCTTGGGTGCGATGCTGGCGGCGGCGGTGCTGCGGCGGACGGTGGCGCGTGGTGGGGGCAGCAGCTTCATGATGGAGCTGCCCAAATATCAGCTGCCCGTGTGGCGCGACGTGGCGATCGGGCTGTGGCAGCGCGCCTACGTCTTCCTGCGCCGCGCCGGCACGATCATCCTGGGCGTCACCGCCGCCTTGTGGCTGCTCACCAGCTATCCGCAGGTGCCGGAGGGCAGCGGGCTGAAGCAGAGCGAATATTCGATCGCCGGCCGGATCGCGAGCGGGCTCCACCCGATTGTGCAGCCGATCGGCTTCGGTCACGACATGGCGCTGGCCATCATCCCGGCCATGGCCGCGCGCGAGGTGGCGGTGTCCGCACTCCAGACGGTCTACTCGATCGATGCCGGCGACGATGAGCAAGCGGGCGAGCATCGCCTGGCCCAGCGGCTACAGGGCGCATGGTCGCTGCCGACCGCGCTCGCCTTCCTGATGTGGTTCGTGTTCGCGCCACAATGCCTGTCGACCATCGCCGTGATCCGCCGCGAAACCAACGGCTGGCTCTGGCCCGCCTTCACCCTGACCTATCTATTCGCGCTGGCATGGCTTGCGGCCGGGGCCACATTTTGGGTAGCCACCGCGCTCCGACTTTAAGAAACGGGAAAAGAACATGGCCGGCAGCGTCAACAAGGTGATCCTCGTCGGCAATCTGGGGCGCGACCCCGAGTCGCGCAGCTTCCAGAATGGCGGCAAGGTGGTGGAGATGCGCATCGCCACCTCCGAATCGTGGAAGGATCGCACCTCCGGCGAGCGCCGCGACAAGACCGAATGGCATACGGTGAAGGTGTTCGGCGAAGGCCTTGCCAACACGGCCGAACGGTACCTGCGCAAGGGCAGCAAGGTCTATATCGAGGGCCAGTTGCAGACCCGCAAATGGCAGGACCAGTCGGGCCAGGACCGCTATTCGACGGAGATCGTGCTGCAGGGCTTCAACGCCGTGCTGGTGCTGCTCGACCGGCGCGAGGGCGAAGGCGGCGGCAGCGGCGGCGGCTGGGGCGATGAAGAGCGCGGTGGCGGCGGTGGCGGCGGCTTCGGTGGTTCCTATGGCGGCGGCGGGTCCGGCGGCGACAAGTTCGGGGGCGGTGGTGGCGGCTTCGGCGGCGGCAATCGCGGCGGCGGCAGCAAGCCGCAGCCGTTCGACAGCGATCTGGACGACGACGTGCCGTTCTGAAAGCGCAGCCTGCCGTCGCGCAATCACTGACCCGCCATCCGCGTAGGAGCCGCATGTCATGGCCGATCTGTCCGCTTTCCCGATCACGCGCCGCTGGCCGGCACAGCATCCGGAGTGCCTCCAGCTTTATTCGACGCCCACGCCCAACGGGGTGAAGGTGTCGATCGCGCTGGAGGAGATCGGCCTGCCCTACGAGCCGCACTTCATCGACATCGGCGCCAACGAGACGTGGACGCCGGACTTTCTGTCGTTGAACCCCAATGGCAAGATCCCGGCGATCATCGATCCGGATGGTCCGGGCGGCCATCCTTTGGCGCTGTTCGAGTCGGGTGCGATCCTGCTCTATCTTGCGGAAAAGACCGGCATGTTACTGCCCGCGGACCCGGCAAAGCGGATCGAGACGATCCAGTGGGTCTTCTTCCAGATGGGCGCGATCGGGCCGATGTTCGGCCAGCTCGGCTTCTTTCACAAATTCGCCGGCCGCGACTATGAGGATAAACGGCCGCGCGACCGCTACGTGGCTGAAGCAAAGCGCCTGTTGGGCGTTCTGGAGGGGCGACTGGCGGACCGTGACTGGATCATGGGCGACGATTTCACCATCGCCGACATCGCCCTGATCGGCTGGGTCCGTACCATTGACGGCTTCTACGAGGCAGGCGGGCTGGTCGATTATGCCAGCCTGCGCGCCGTGCCGGCCTGGCTGGAGCGGGCCCTGGCCCGCCCCGCCGTCGCGCGCGGGCTCCACATTCCGCAGCGCCCGGAATAGGACATCGACGGCGGCGATGGTGCGGCTGGACCCGCCGCATCGCTCGGCCGCTCAAAGCTTGGTCTTGAGCGCCTTCAGCGCCGCGAACGGGCTCATGTCCTGCTCGCTGACCACACCCGCCTCGCGCAGCGCCTCGTCGGCGTCGGGTGCGCGGGGGAAAGGGTCCAGCGCCAGCGCGAGCGTCTGCGCCACCGCTTCGCCCAGATCGACCGCCCCGCTTTCATAGGTCAGCGTGTCGAGATCGCCCTCGGCCAGCTCCACCTCCTGATCCGGCGAGGCATTGCCGCTCGGCACGAACCGCAACGTGAAGGGCTGGTCGATATGCGCCGGCACAGGCTCCCCGCTGGCGACGCAGGGCTGCACCGCGTCCGCCTGAATCCGGCCGCTGGCGGTCACCACATCGCCCTCGCGCGCCAGTTCGGCCGAGGCGGCAAGCCGGTCGAGGGCGATCAGGCCGAACCGCTCGGCCAGACGCCCCGCTTCATCGGGCTCGGCCGCAATCTCGACGGTGCGCGGCGCATCGCCGATCGTGTCCAGCCGATAGGGGCGCGCGAATTCCGGTGTCGTCGTCATGTCAATGTTCCACTCATAAGCCGTTCAAGGGACTGCGCATCCAGCCCCTCCTTCGTTGCGATCAATCCCTGCCGCACCACCGCCTGTTGCTCCGGCAAAACGGCCGCGCCGCGATAGATGTTGCGCGCGATCGCCTCGTCCAGGTCGCCGTCGGCAAATGCCTGCCGCAGGGCACCCAGCCGACCGCCCAGCGCCGCCACCATCCGCCCGACATGCTTGCCGACCACGATGTCGCCAATGCCGGACTGGCGCAGTTGCCCGTCCATGTCGTGGACGAACAATTCGGTCAGGTAGGCGGACGGCGCGCGTCCCGCATCCCCCTCGGCCTCCAGTCGCAGCAGGACTAGGCTGAGCATCGCGACCACCATGTCGAAGCGGCCGTCCAGCGTGTCCGGCACGCCGCCTTCGCCATACCATGTCGGGCTGCGCGCCGCGGCGGCAACGGCGCGGTAGAGCGGCACCAGCGCCTCACGCCGCTTTCCGCCGAACAGACGCCCCCACCCCATCGCCATTCACCGCATCTCCGCCACCCGCCCGCTTGCCGGGCCGGGCGCACGCGCATATTGAGGGGCCGGCGTCCGGTTGCAATCCCGACGCGATACGGGTTTGGCACAGCGTCGGAGCGATACGGAACATGGCAGCATCATCGAAGCGCGCACGGATCGCGTCTGTGGCGTTGCTGACCGTCGCTGTCGCTCTGTCCGGCTGCAACCGCGTGCGCGATCACAAGGGCTATGTGGTGGATACGACGCTGGTGAACAGCGTCGCCGCCGGCGTCGACAATCGCGACTCGGTGTCCAAGACGCTGGGCCGGCCCAGCTTCGCCAGCGAATGGGATGGCGGTGCTGCCTGGTATTATGTGTCGCGGGATACGCGGCAGTTGGCGTTCAGCACGCCGCAGCCCGTTGCGCAGGTCCTGCTGACGGTGCGCTTCGCCCCCAATGGCGAGGTCGCCTCGGTGCAGAAGACCGGGCTTGAAACGGTGCGGGACGTCAACCTCTACGGCAAGCGCACGCCGGTGCGCGGCAGCGATCGCGGTTTCCTGGCCGAGCTGTTCGGCAACATCACCGCATCGGGCGCCAGCCAGCAGGGTCCGACGGCGGACAATCCCAACCGGTAAGCACGCCGCGGCGGAGGGCCATGACGGCCGTCCGCTCCGATCCCCGCCGAACGATGTGCTGCTGCCTGCACGCACGTTCAACAGGGTAGATGCAGGCGACGTCCAGCCCCCCTTGTGCTCCCGCGAGGACGGGAGCACGACGATGTTTCGGCTTGAGCGGGAGGGGTCATAGCGGACTCCGAACCACGTAGAGTCCACCGCCGGCCCCTCAACATTAGGGATTGTGCCGCGAGATCGCTTGCTGCGCATGCGTAACCGGCCGCGCGGTGCCTGCCGACACACGGCACGACAAGATCGGGTTCCCGCTCGCACGGAGACCCGTTCACTTCATCGGGCGATGTCCGCGCCGGCCAGGATCGCCAGCGTCAGAAGTTCGGACGCGGTGGCGGTCATGGTGGCGATCTGGACCGGCTTTTCCATGCCGACCAGCATCGGGCCGATCACCGAATCCCCGCCGACCTCGCGCAGCAGCTTGGCCGAGATGTTGGCCGATTGAAGCCCTGGCATGATCAGCACGTTGGCCGGGCCGGACAGGCGACTGAAGGGATAATTCTTCTTCAGCTGCGGATTGAGCGCCACGTCCGGCGCCATTTCGCCCTCATATTCGAAGCCCGGATCGCGCTCGTCGAGCAGGGTCACGGCATCGCGGACATTGTCGATCCACTCGCCCGGAGGATTGCCGAAGGTCGAGTAGGACAGGAACGCGACGCGCGGCTCATGCCCCATCCGCCGCGCCACGGCCGCCGTATGCTCGGCGATGGCGACCAGTTCCTTGGGGCTCGGCCGTTCGGTAACCATCGTATCGGCCATGAACACCGTATGGCGCTGGCCGACGATGATGTGGATGCCACACGGCCGGCGCCCCTCGATCGGGTCGATCACGCGGCGGATCTGGCGCAGCGTCTTGCCATAGGTGCGGGTGATGCCGCTGAGCATCGCGTCGGCCTGGCCGAGCTGGAGCAGCATCGCGCCGAAGATGTTGCGATCCTGATTGACCATCGCCTCGATCTCGCGGCGGAGGTAGCCGCGCCGCTGCAGGCGATTGTAGAGGAAGTCGACCATCTCCGGGACCAGCGGCGAATGGCGGCTGTTGTGCAGTTCGTACTCGGACGGGTCGTCCACGCCCAGTTCGCGCAGCTTGTCCGGCACCTCGTCGCGGCCGACCAGCACCGGCGTGCCGTAACCGCCTTCCTTGAAGGCGATGGCGGCGCGCAGCACCACTTCCTCTTCCGCTTCGGCGAAAACCACCCGCTTCGGATTGGCGCGCGCATTGCTGTGCGCCATGGCGAGCACGGAGGTGGTGGGATTGAGGCGGCCCTTGAGGCTGTCGCGATAGGCGACCATGTCCTCGATCGGCCGGCGCGCCACGCCGCTGCGCATCGCCGCCGCCGCGACCGCCGCCGGCACCTCCTCCATCAGGCGCGGATCGAACGGCGCCGGGATGATGTAATCCTCGCCGAAATGGGGCGTGCCGCCATAGGCCGCCGCCACTTCCTCCGGCACCTGCTGCCGCGCCAGCTTGGCGAGCGCCTGCGCCGCGGCGATCTTCATCTCGTCGTTGATCGTGGTCGCGCGCACATCCAGCGCGCCACGGAAGATGAAGGGGAAACCCAGGACGTTGTTGACCTGGTTCGGGTAATCCGAACGACCGGTGGCGACGATGGCGTCAGGACGCGCCGCCTTCGCCTCGGGCGGCGTGATCTCCGGATCGGGATTGGCCATGGCGAAGATGATCGGGCGCGGGGCCATCCGCGCAACCATTTCCGACTTCAGCGCGCCGGCCGCGGACAGGCCGAGGAACACGTCCGCCCCCTCGATCGCGTCCATCAGCGTGCGCTTGTCGGTGTCGGCGGCATGGGCCGACTTCCATTGGTCCATCTTCTCGGCGCGGCCCTTGTAGATGACGCCGCCCAGGTCGCACATGATGACCTTGTCGGGCGACACGCCCATCGCCTTGATCAGTTCGGTGCAGGCGATCGCGGCCGCGCCCGCGCCGTTCACCACGACATTGATGTCCTTCAGCTGGCGGCCCGTCAGGTAGCAGGCGTTGATCAGGCCGGCGGCGGTGATGATCGCGGTGCCGTGCTGGTCGTCATGCATCACCGGGATGTTCATGCGTTCGCGCAGCGTCTGCTCGATCACGAAGCATTCCGGCGCCTTGATATCCTCAAGGTTGATGCCGCCGAAGCTCGGCTCCAGCAAAGCCACCGCGTTGCAGAAGGCGTCCACATCCTCCGTCGCCAGTTCCAGGTCGATCGAATCGACGTCGGCGAACCGCTTGAACAGCACCGCCTTGCCTTCCATCACCGGCTTGGAGGCGAGCGCGCCCAGATTGCCGAGGCCCAGGATCGCGGTGCCGTTCGAGATGACGGCGACCAGATTGCCCTTGGCGGTATAATCGAACGCAGCGGCGGGATCCGCCGCGATGGCGCGCACCGGCACCGCCACCCCCGGCGAATAAGCGAGACTCAGGTCGCGCTGGGTCGCCATGGGCTTCGACGCGATGATCTCGATCTTGCCCGGCCGGCCGGATGCATGGAAATCGAGCGCCTCGCGTTCGGAAAACTGGACGTTGCTGCCTTCGGCCACCCTGCGCCTTTCTTGTCGTGTTACGGTTTACCTAATCCCCGAAAGCCTCCGCGTCACCCCATTGCGGACCGCCGATGCTTGCCGCTAGTCCGCCCGCTTCATAGAATCACCGGGGAACCCATATGTCGGATACGATCGCAGCCGAGCAGTTGCGCCTCTTCATCGAACGCGTCGAGCGCCTGGAGGAAGAGAAGAAGGGCATGGCCGACGACATTCGTGACGTCTACAACGAGGCCAAGAGCCAGGGCTATGACACCAAGACGATGAAGTCGATCGTCCGCCTGCGCAGGATGGAAAAGCACGCCCGCGACGAGGCGGAGGCGCTGCTCGATACCTACAAGGCGGCGCTCGGCCTGTCATAAGCATAAGCGGCGGAGGGGATGGCAGGCGTGGCGACGGCACCCACCAGCATCGGGATCAGACGGGCGACGCTTGCGACCGCCGTCTCGCTGGACAAAAGCGGCTGGCTGATCCTGCTGGCGGTGACGGTTGGCACCAACCTGATCGACTTCGCCGCCGTGCCCGCCGCGGGGACGCCGCCGGGGGCAGCCTTCCTGCTGGCCGTGCTGCTGCGCATCGCGCTGGTGTTCTGGCTTGTCTATGCCCTGCTGCGACGGCTGACGGACACGCCGGGGCCGCTTTCGGTGACGATCGCTTTCTGGCGGCTGGCGCTGCTGCAGATGATCCTGCTGATCGGGGTCGGGCTCGCCACGCGGCTGGGCGCGATCATGACCGGCCCGCATCCGACGCTCGCGGCGGAATGGCTCGGCGGGCTGCTGGCGATCGCGCTCGTCGGCCTGCTGACCATCCGGCTGGCGGCGTGGCACACCGCCTTGGCGGTGGGCGAGCCGTTCGCCGCGCTCGGCCCGCTGTGGCGCGGACAGCGGGCGATCACCACGCCGCTGGCGCTCGCGTTCATGGTGCTGGTGCTGCCGATTGCGGCGCTGCATCTGGCGCTGACCCTGGTCGGGCTGCGCACGCCGCTGTCCGCGCCGGCCCACATCCTGTTGGGTATTTTCGACGGGCTGGTCCAGGCGTGGCAATTGCTGCTGTCGCTCGCTCTGGGGGTCGTGGGGTGGCGCTTCGCCCGCAACTCCGCTTCCCAGGCCGGTTGAAGCGGACGGGCGGCGCGGCTAGACCGCCCGCCACATCACCAGAGGAAGATCACAGGCCATGGCGGGCCATTCCAAATTCAAGAACATCATGCACCGCAAGGGTGCGCAGGATAAGAAGCGTTCGGCGCTCTTCTCCAAGCTCAGCCGCGAAATCACGGTCGCGGCGCGTTCGGGGCTGCCCGATCCTAACATGAACGCGCGCCTGCGCGCGGCGGTGATCACCGCCCGCAAGGAAGGGATGCCCAAGGACAATATCGACCGCTCGATCAACAAGGCGGCCGGTGGCGACGGGGACAATTACGAAGAGGTCCGCTACGAAGGCTTCGGCCCGGCGGGCGTTGCGCTCATCATCGAGACGCTGACCGACAATCGCAACCGCACCGCCACCAACGTGCGCACGATCGTGTCCAAGAATGGCGGCAACCTGGGCGCGCCCGGATCGGTCAGCCATGGCTTCGACCGGCTCGGCATGATCTCCTACCCCGCAGGCGCGGGCGATGCGGAAAAGGTGTTCGAGGCGGCGCTGGAAGCAGGCGCCGAGGACGTGGAATCGACCGAGGACGGCCACTCCATCTGGACCGAGATCGAGAATCTCCACGAAGTCGCCAAGGCGCTGGAGCCGGTGCTGGGCGAGGCGGAGGGCGTGAAGCTCGCCTGGCGGCCGCAGACGCAGGTCGAGGTGGACGAGGCGCAGGCCACACTCCTCCTGAAGCTGATCGACACGCTGGACGACGATGACGACGTGCAGACCGTGTGGGGCAATTACGAAATCCCCGACGCGGTCATGGAGAAGCTCGCCTGATCCTGATCGGCCTTGATCCCGGTCTCGGCACCACCGGCTGGGGCGTGATCGCGGCGGACGGAAACCGTCTGTCGCACATCGGCAACGGCCAGATCCGGACCGATGCCGCCATGCAATTGCCCCGCCGCCTGACCTTATTGTTCGATTCGCTCACCGACGTGTTGCGGCGCGAACGGCCGGACGGGGCGGCGGTGGAGGAAGTGCTGGGCAACAGCAACGCGCAGTCGACGCTGAAGCTGGGCCAGGCGCGCGGCGTGGTGCTGCTCGCCGCCGCCACGTCCGGCGTCGGCATCGGCGAATATCATCCCAGTATCGTCAAGAAGGCGGTGGTCGGCACCGGTGGGGCTGACAAGAAGCAGATCCAGGCGATGGTCGCGCGGCTGTTGCCCGGCGTGAAGCTGGCCGGCCCGGATGCGGCCGACGCGCTGGCGGTGGCGATCACCCACGCCCACCATCTTGCCAGCGCACGCGCACTGTCCCGCCGGGTGGCGCAAGCATGATCGCGCGACTGGCATGATCGCCCGGCTCAACGGCGTGCTGGCGGAAGCGGGCGCGGACCATCTCGTGCTCGATGTGCAGGGCGTCGGCTATCTGGTGCAGGTTTCGTCCCGCACCGCGACCGCGGTCGGGGCGGTCGGCGGACAGGTACTGCTGCTCACCGAGATGCAGGTGCGAGAGGATTCGATCACCCTGTTCGGCTTCGGATCGGGGCCGGAGCGTGAGTGGTTCCGGCTGCTGACGGGGGTTCAGGGCGTGGGCGGGCGCGTGGCGCTGGCGATCCTGTCCGTGCTCGAACCGGGGGAACTGGCGCGGGCGGTGTCGCAGGGCGACAAGGCCATGATCGCCCGCGCGCAGGGTGTCGGTCCCAAGCTGGCGCAGCGCATCGCGATGGAGCTGAAGGACAAGATCGGCGGCGTGGCGCTGGGTCCGGCCGGCGCGCCCGCCCCGGCGGGATCGGCGGATGCGGATGCGGTCTCGGCCCTTGCCAATCTCGGCTTCCGACCGGCCGAGGCATCGGCCGCCGTGGCCGCCGCCGCCGACGAACTCGGCCCCGCCGCTACGCTGGACGCGCTCGTCCGGCTGGCGCTACGCAAGGCCTCCCGCGCCTGATCCAAGGGCTCCGCTCAATCTAGCGTGGTGTGCCATCAGGGTGCTTTACCACCGTACTCCTGCGCACGCAGGAGCCAGAACCACCAGGTAAATCCCACAGCGGTTGGGGCCCTGCCCTCGCAGGAGCGCGGGCCGGATCGATCGGGACGTCGCTCCATTGACGGCGTGCCGCCCCGAATTGCCCGCGACGGCCCATGCGACTAGACGGAGCGCCCATGTCCGACGCCGACCGCCTGCTCTCCCCCGCCCGCTCGCCCGAAGATACCGATGCGGCGCTGCGCCCCAAATCGCTCGACGAATTCGTCGGCCAACAGGCCGCGCGCGACAATCTGCGCGTCTTCATCCATGCGGCGAAGGCGCGGGGCGAATCGCTCGACCATGTGCTGTTCTTCGGCCCGCCCGGCCTCGGCAAGACGACTTTGGCGCAGATCGTCGCGCGCGAGATGGGCGTGGGCTTCCGCGCCACATCGGGCCCGGTGATCGCCAAGTCGGGCGATTTGGCAGCCTTGCTCACCAACCTTGAGGAAGGCGACGTCCTGTTCGTGGACGAAATCCATCGCCTGGCGCCCGCGGTGGAGGAAATCCTCTACCCGGCGATGGAGGACCGCGCGCTCGACATCATGATCGGCGAAGGCCCGTCCGCCCGCAGCGTCCGCATCGACCTGCCGCGCTTCACCCTGGTCGGCGCCACTACCCGCCAGGGATTGCTGACCACGCCGCTGCGCGATCGCTTCGGCATCCCCGTGCGGCTGCAATTCTACACGGTGGAGGAACTGGAGCGCGTCGTGTCGCGCGCCGCCCGCCTGCTCGGCCTGCCGATCACGCGGGATGGCGCGACCGAGGTCGCCCGCCGCTCCCGCGGAACCCCGCGCATCGCCGGCCGCCTGCTCCGCCGGGTACGCGACTTCGCCCATGCCGCCGGCCATGAGCAGGTCGACGCCAAGGCAGCGGATGGCGCGCTCAACCGGCTGGAGGTGGACGCGCTGGGCCTGGACGCGATGGACCGGCGCTACCTCCACATGATCGCGGACATCTACCAGGGCGGTCCCGTCGGCGTGGAAACCCTCGCCGCCGGGCTCAGCGAACCGCGCGACACGATCGAGGAGGTGATCGAACCCTATTTGATTCAGCTCGGCCTGGTCGCCCGCACCGCGCGCGGCCGCTGTCTCAACGGACGCGGCTGGACCCATCTCGGCCTGCCGCAGCCGAGCGGCACCCAGAACGGACTGTTCGAGGGCTGAGGCCGGCCACCTCAGCCGTTCACCGCGCCCACATCAAGGCCCTGTTCGTCGGCGGTGCGATAGAAAGCGCGGATCATCGCCCGCTCCGCCTCGCTCAGATACGGGTTCCAGGTGTCGAAGATCAGCACCACGCGCAGACGGTCGCTGTCGTTCCACGCTTCATGGTCGATCGTGTCGTCGAACGCCCATGCCTTCCCTTCCCGCCAATGGCGCGTTTCGCCGCCGACGCGGAACCGGCATCCGTCCGGCACGATCAGCGGCAGGTGGATGATGGTCCGCGCATTGGTGACGCCGGTATGCGCCGGCAGGTGCGCGCCGGGCTGGAGCAAGGAGAAGAAGATGGTCGGCGCACGCCCCGGTATGTCGATCAGCGGCAGTGCCTCCGCTGCCGCTGCCGTTTCGGGACAGCGGGCGCAGGCGGCATCGTCTCGGTTGCCGTTCCGCCACAGGTGAAAGGCGCCCCAGTCCAGCTTGTTGTCCAGCGCGGACCATTTGTTGGGCGGCGTGCCGGCAGCCATGGAGACATAAGGCAGGATGCCCGGCTGATCCGTCGCCATCAACGACTCGAACTCGCGACGGATCGCGTCGGTGCGCCCCTCGATGGCCGCCAGCCAGGGGAAATGATGCCGCTCGAAATATTCCTCGGCGGGGAGGAACGGGACGTGCAGGCCATGGCACTGATTGGCGTAGATCTGCCTGCGCCCCAGCATATGGTCGATGCTGGCATCCACCCGCCGGCGCTCGCCGGGGGCAAGGCCCGCCCGCGTCGCGTCCAGGCCCTGGTCGATGGCCGACGCGAACGCCGCCTTGTGGGCCACCACGAATGCGCGCGCCTGCGCCAGCATGTCCTCGATCGCGGACGTGCGCGGCTCCACCATCGGCGCGATCGCCAGCACGCCGCTCCAGCGCTCGGCCGCATCAGCCGCCTCGCCCCGACGCTGATGCAATTCCGCGAGCCTGACCAACGCCAGGAAGTGGCGCTGGTCGATCGCGAGCGCCCCTTCCAGCGCAGCCCGCTCGGCGGCATCGTCCGCCAGCGCGCGATGGGCGCGCGCCAGGTTCAGCCATAGTTCGGGCGCATGCCCGTCGGCCGTGATCGCGCGCTGGAACAGGGCGGCGGCGGCGGCCGCATCCCCCGAGCCGAGCGCCTGCACCCCCAGCCCGTTCAGGGCCAGCGGATGATCCCCGCCTTGGTCCACCACTTCCCGGAACAGGCGGTTTGCTTCGTCCCGCCGCCCGCTCTGTTGGGCCTGCCGCGCCGCAAACAGCCGCTGTTCCACCGCAACCTGATCCATGCCCCCCGACATACTCCGCGCAAGATAAGTGGACGAATCGCCCCCGTCCCCGTCAAACATGACCGATGCACAGCAGGCGTGACATCGAAAACTTGCCCGCACCCGGATCGATCGCGGACGCGGCCGGCAATGCGGCATGGCTGGCGCACCGTTATGATCCGGGCGAGGATGCGGTCCATTTCCTGCCGGTGCCCCGCGCCGTGCACCGCACGGCAACCTTCCTCACCGACGAATATCTCGGCACCGACCGGACGCCGCTGGTGGTGCGCAGGACGGATGCGATGGCGGCGGCCGCCCCGCCCGCGCCGATCCACTTCATCTTCCACTCGGCCTTCTGCTGCTCCACCCTGCTGGCGCGCGCCTTCGACCGGCCGGGCTGGGCGATGGGCCTCAAGGAGCCGGTGATCCTGAACGACATGGTCGGCTGGCGACGGCGCGGCGATCCCGGCCCGGACATGGCCACCGTGCTGAACGATGTGCTCGGCCTGCTCGCCCGCCCGTTCGGCCCAGGCGAGGCGGTGGTGGTCAAACCGTCCAACATCGTCAACGGCCTGGCTGCCGCCATGTTGACGCTGCGGCCCCAATCGTCGGCACTGCTGCTCCACGCCCCGTTGCGCGTGTTCCTGGCGTCGGTGGCCAAGAAGGATCTGGACGGACGATTGTGGGTCCGCACCTTGCTGTTGGGTCTGCTGGACGACAATCTGGTCGATCTGGGCTTCTCGACGCGCGACTATCTCGGCCTCAGCGATCTTCAGGCGGCGGCGGTCGGGTGGCTGGCACAACAGGCGTTGTTCCACCGGCTCGTCGCGCAATTCGGCGGCGGGCGCGTCCGAACCCTGGACAGCGAAACGCTGACCCGCAATCCCCTGGCGGCGATGCGATCGCTGGCGGCATTGTTCCGGCTGCCTGTGACCGAAGCCGATCTCAGCGAGATCGTCGACGGGCCGGCCTTCACCCGCCATTCCAAGATCGACGCCGGCTTCGCCGTGGCCGACCGCCAGCAGGAACATCGCACGGCCGTCGAAACGCACATGGACGAGATCAACAAAGTCGCGCACTGGGCCGAAATCGTGGCCCGCAATGCAGGCGTCTCGCTGTCATCCGCCGCGCCGCTGTTCGAAGGGACCCATCCATGACGCTCGACCTTCAGGCGATTGCCGACAATGGCGTGGCGGCGTTGCGGCGCGGCGATGCGCGCACCGCCCGTGACGCGTTCGACCGCCTCGACAAGGCCGGGCGCGGGTCGCACCAGCTCCGCTTGCTGCTTGCCCAGGCCTGTTTCCTGCTGGACGATCGCGACCATGCGCATCGGGCGCTGGACCGCGTGCTGGCGGAGGAGCCGGCCAACCTTTACGCCTTGATCATGCGCGGCGACCTGATCGCGCGCGCCGGCGATCCGCGCGCCGCCGTCAGCTGGTATCAGGCCGCCCTAACGCAGGCGCCCCGCGCCGGTCCGCTGCCGCAGGACCTGATCGTCGCCCTGGATCGTGTCCAGCGGGCCGTGGGACAGATCGGAACCGCCTTTCAAGGGCATCTCGACCAGCAGTTAAAGGATCTGGGAATAGCGCCCGACGATGTGGGGCCGCGTTTCACCGAGGCGCTCGACATCCTCTCTGGCCGGGCGGAGGTGCAGCTGCAGCAACCGACCAACTTCTACTATCCGGGGTTGGCGCAACGGCCCTTTTTCGAGCGGGAGGAGTTTGAGTGGGTCAGCGCGCTTGAGGAGGCCGCGCCGTCGATCCGCGCCGAATTGCAGGACGTGCTCGCCCGCGAGGATGCGCTGACGCCCTATGTCGCGGCCGAGCCCGACCGGCCGAGCAAGAAGCACCCCCTGATCGGTGACATCAGGTGGAGCGCGTTCCACCTGATCGTCCAGGGACGCCCGGTGACGGCCAATGCCGACCTTTGCCCCGTCACCCTGACTACGCTCGAACGCCTGCCGCTCGCCCGGATCGACGGCCATTCGCCCATGGCGCTGTTTTCGGTGCTGCGTCCCGGCACCCACATTCCGCCCCATCACGGCATGCTCAACACGCGCCTGATCTGTCACCTGCCCCTGATCGTGCCGCCGGGATGCCGCCTGCGGGTCGGCAACCGGACGCGACCGGTCGAGCAGGACCGGGTGATGATCTTCGACGATTCGATCGAACATGAAGCGTGGAACGACGGCAATGCCACGCGCGTGGTGCTGCTGTTCGAAATCTGGCGCCCTGACCTCACCGCACGCGAGCAGGCCGGCATCAGCGCGCTGTTCCGATCGATCGGGCTGTATTCCTCACCCGCCGTCGATCAGGCCGGGGCCTGATCGCGCGGCAGGCGTGTCCGCGGAGCCTTGCTCAGCAAGCGCCGCCATTGGGCTGGAACGGACAGGAACTCGTGCCGTTGCGGGCCTGAACGTTCAGCCTTTCCGCTTCCCACTCCCGCTTGGTCTTGCAGGTGCGATAGCTCTTCACCAGCGACCCGGTTTCGGTGAAACGCTTGCAGATCACCTTGTCCTGATTGTCGGTCGCGCGTTCGCTGGCATCACGCTTGGGCGGAGCCGCCACCGCCGACGTCATGGCCAGCATGCAGGCGACAGGAAAGATCAGGCGCAGCATCAATCAACCCCCTTGAAATGCGGTTGCAGGATACGACAAACCTCGTCGCAAGGACAGAGCCAGACAAGACCGGATACAGCACATGCCGAACAAGCCCGTCGCCGCCCGCACGATAGATCCGACCATGCTGGCGCGGGTCGAACGCGCGCTGGCGGGCAACGACATCACCGGGGCGGCCGCGCTTGCGGAGACGTTGCTGGACAAGGGGCAGGTTCATCCGATGCTGCTCAACCTCGCGGCGTGGCGCCGGGAGGAAGCGGGTGATTATGCCGGCGCGCACCTCCTGCTGCGGCAGGCGCTGTCGCTCGCCCCCGGTGACGTGCTGGTGCTGGGCGCGATCGGAACGGTCCTGCGCAAGGAAGGCCGGGTGGAGGAGGCGCTGGAGGTGCTGGACCAGGTGGTCGCGGCAGAACCCCGCCATGCCGCTGCCTGGCTTGAGCGCGGCTATGCGCTGTCGGCGCTACGTTCGGACAAGCAGGCACAGACCAGTTACGAACGCGCGGTTGCGATCGACACCCAGCTTGCACCGGCATGGGGCAAACTGGCCGATGCCGCCGCGAAGGCGGGCGACGCCGACCGGGGCCGGGCCTTGGCCGCGCGTGCCCTGGTCATCAACCCGGGCGAGCCCGCCGCCGTCTGTGCGCTGGCGACGATCGACCTGGAGGCGCGCGACGGTGCCGCCGCCGAGGCGCGCCTGCGCACGCTGCTGGACGCGGGAGTCAGCGGGGACGACCGCACCCGCTCCATGACCCTGCTGGGCGACGCGCTGGACCGGCAGGATCGCACGGCCGAGGCGTTCGCCGTCTATCGCGAGGCCCAGCACAATTTCCGGCTCCTCTACGCGCCGACCCTGGCGCCCACGGCGGAGCGGCCGTCTCATCGCCGCTTCGTCGAGCGGATCAGAGAACAGGTCCGCGCGTCCCCGGCCACACCGGCGCCGTCCGCCGAGCCCGTGCCCGGCGCGGCGGCACGCCACGTCTTTCTGCTGGGCTATCCCCGTTCCGGCACCACGCTGGTCGAAAACGTGCTGGCCAGCGCCCCCGACGTGGTCGCGCTGGAGGAGCGCGACACGCTGGCCGACACGGACGAGGTGCTGGTTCGCAACGATGGGACCATGCCGGATCTGGATGCGATCACCCCCTCGCTGCTGGCCGACCTGCGCGCAGGCTATTGGCGGCGGGTGCAGGCCATGGCGGGCGCGGTGGAGGGCAAGACCTTTGTCGACATGAACCCGTTCAACGGGATCAAGCTGCCGATCATCGCGCAACTGTTCCCCGACGCCCGCATCCTGATCATGCGGCGGGATCCGCGCGACGTGGTGCTCAGCTGCTTCCGCATCAACTTCACCCCCAGCACCGCCGCCTGGTCGTTCAGCGACCTGGAGGAGACGGCGCGCCATTATGCCGCGCTGATGACCCTGACCGAGGCGTGTCGCGAACACCTCCCTCTCGCCTGTCACGAGGTCCGCTACGACCGTCTGGTGGTGGATTTCGAGGATACCGTGCGCGCCATGGCCGACTTCATCGGCATCGCCTGGAACGAGGCGTTCCGGCGGTTCGATCGCACCGCCCAGACGCGCGGGGTGCGGACCGCGAGCGCCACGCAGGTCCGGCGCGGCCTCTATGACGGACGCGGGCAATGGCGGCGCTACGAGGCCGAACTCGCCCCCGCCTTGCCGATCCTGCAGCCATGGATCGAACGGTTCGGCTACCAGGCGTAATTCCAGCCGGACAACGCCCTGCCCCACTCCGTTCAGCTCGGCGGCTCGCTGGCTGAGCCGCAAGCGGCCTGGCGCGCGCATCTAGGCCCATCGTAGAGCCAGACGATACCGGCACGTCACGCAACCGGGGAGCCCTGGCGCGACGCCCTCACCCTGCCGCAACTGCTACGTCACCGACATCCCGCACCCGCGCGCTCGCGATAGAACCGCCGTTCCCATGCCACGCGGCAGCGACCTTCGGCCAAGGAACGGCTCCACTCCAACGAGCTTACAGACTCCATGAACTGAGGCTCACGGCTCTCGGAGGCGGATGTAGCGCGCAGGGCAAACCGGTTACACGGCCCCTTTTACCGAGGGCGGATCATCGCGTCACGCGTCCCGGCACGCAAGTCCGATGCAACCACATGTCGGAGGCCCCACCCCGCTCCCCGTGCGGGCCCCGGAGGAACGACAAAAAAGGGGGTGGACCTGAGTCCACCCCCCTCTCTGCATGTTCAATCGATGTTCGATCAGAACTTGAAGCGGGCGCCCACCACGAAGCGGCGGCCGATCGCGTCGTAGGTCGACGGATAGGTGTTGCCGCTGTTGAAGGAGGTCGACCCGATCGTGCCGCCGACGATCGGCGGAGCCTTGTCGAACAGGTTGCTGACCGTCAGCGTCAGATCGACATTGTCGTTCACGCCGACACGCGTCGCCAGGTCGAAGTAATTGTAGGCCTTGATCCGGCCGAAATTGACTTCCTGACCCGCAAGCGCGCCAGTGGCGATCGTGCCCTGGAACGTGGTCGTGCCCGGCTCGGCCTTCATGCCGTCGATGTGGCGCCACAGCAGCGACACGTCGAGCGCCCCGAAGGTGAGCGTCGTACGCTGGTTCCAGGTGAACTCCGGCTGGAGCGAACCGGCCGAAGAGCTCGGACCGGCCGAACCCGGCGAACCGCAATTCTGGCTGTAGAAGCCGACGCAGCCGCGCGTATCGGTCGTCGGCAAGGCCAGACCGCCGCCGATCGTCGCACCGGCCGGAACCTGCGAGCCGGGGGTCAGCGCCTGGAACTTGGACCGGTTGGTCCAGTTGCCCTGGAAGCTGAGGTTCAGCTTCGCGAAGCCCAGGTCACGACGATAGTTGACGCCGAGGTCGATACCGTCCGTCATGATGTAGCCGGAGTTGCTCGCCGGGAACAGCAGCCCCTGCGTCGACGCCGGATCGCCATCCAGGCCGCCCGTGACCGGGTTACGCCGGAAGAGCGAGCAGATTGGATTGCTGGTGCTGGCCGCGGTGATGGCGGACGCATTCGAGTTACCGAAGCAGCCGGCGATCAGGTCGCCCGGGACCGGCTGCGAAATCGCATCCTTGATCGTGATGTTGTAATAATCGACCGTGATCGAGAGACCCGGCACGAAGTCGGGCTGCAGCACCACGCCGATCGTGTAGCTGTCCGACTTCTCCGGCCGCAGGTACGTGCCGCCGGAGACGGTCGTGTTGGCTTGGCCCGCGGTCGGGTTCTGGATCGCACCGATTGCCGATGCCGGCGCACCCTGCGCGAGACAGACGGCACGCAGCGCCGCATTGTCGGCCGGACCGCGATACGTGGCCGTGGTACGGCACGGATCGGTCGCCAGGTTGGTCAGGACGGTGTTGATGGGCGAGAACAGCTCGGCGATGTTCGGCGCACGCACCGCACGCTGGTAGTTGCCGCGCACCTTGACGCCGCCGACCGGTTCCCAGCTGCCGCCCGCCTTGTACGTCCAAGTGTCATACTTGGGCGAGCCGTCCGCGAAGACCTTGTACGACGAGTAACGCAGGCCGGCTTCGACCGTCAGGCTCTCAAAGAAGGGCTTGTCCGAAACCAGCGGCGCGATGACTTCGCCGTAGCCTTCATAGACTTCATACCCACCCGAGAAGGGCAGCACGGCGCCGCCGGCGCCACCGAGCTCACCCGGGGTGCGGGACAGTTCGTCGGCGAACTGCGACGCACGATACTTGCGATACTCGGCGCCCGCCGCGAACCCGATCGGATCGGATGCGAAAGGCGAGGTCACGCCGAAGTCACCCGAAAGCAGCGCGCGGGCCTGCGCCAGCGAGGAGCTGTCCTGCGTGGTGGCCGCTGCCGTCAAATACGGGATCTGGTTCGGCGTGATGGAGCCGTTCCCACCGAAGATGTTGACAGGAACGCAGCCCGGGCCCGCATTGGTGCCGGCACCGCCAGCCGCCAGCGGCGGAAGCAGCGGGTTCGGATTGCCGACCGTCGGCGAAGCCGAAAGGCAGGTGTTCGGGTTGGTGGCGTAGAGCGAGGTGCGCAGACGCGAGATCAGCACATAACCCGACTGCGTCTGGCGGTTCTCAGACTCGCCGTAACCACCCGACAGATCCAGGCTGATGGAGTCGGTGATGCCGAGCTTCAGGCCGACGCGATAGTCGAAGATGTTGGTGACATATTCGGACTGACGCGGGCCGACTTCGGCGGTCCGGCGACCGATGGTCGTGGTGAAGGACCGGAAGTTAGGATCGTTCGGGTTGGTGGCAGTGGCCGCGGCGGCGCACTGCGCCGGGGTCAGCGTCTGGATGCCCGGCGTGCTGAAGTCGAAGTCGTTGTTCGCGCAGAACTGGTTGCGCGCGGCGGCCGGCAGATACGGATTGCTGACCGGGATCACCGCCAGCTGACCGAAGATGCCCGACGGCGCGATGATGGTGTTGACGCGGTTCTTGGAGAAAAGACCGCGCGTATAGACCTCGATATTGTCCGAGATCTCGTAATGGCCGGCACCGTAGATGTTGAACCGCTCGAACGGCGTCTGGAAGACGTTGTACGGGTTGAAGTTGAAGCCGTCGCGCGAACCGACATACGGCCGCAGCGTGCCCGTGTCCGGCACGATCGAATTGTAGGACGTCGGCAGCGTGAAGCGACCCGGAACCGTCGTGCCCGAACCGCCCTGGCCGCCCGAAGTCGACGTGTAGTTGTTCTGCGAAACCCGACGCGCATCCTGATAGATCGGATCCGAGTTCTGGTAGCCGATCGAGAACACCGCATTGCCGCGGCCATCGTCGAAGTTGGCGCCGACCGTCACGTCGAGGCGGGTCGACTCGCCGTCGCCGCGACCGGAGATACCCTCCGACGCGTTGACCTCGATGCCCGAGAAGTCGGAGCGGGTGATGAAGTTGATGACGCCCGACACCGCGTCCGCGCCATAGGTCGTCGCGGCGCCGCCGGTCAGCGTGTCGACACGCTCCACCAGCGAGAGCGGGATGTTGTTGAGGTCGACGCGGCCGACGGTGCTCGACGGCGTGATGCGCGTGCCGTCCAGCAGGACCACGTTGCGGAAGTTGCCGAGGCCGCGAAGGTCGGCGAACGACGAACCGCCATTGCCGTTGTTCACCGCGGAGCCGATCGACGGCACCACGCCGGGCAGGTCGCGCAGCAGCTCTTCGGCGGTGTTGCGCTGACGCAGCTGGATTTCTTCCTGGCCGACCACGGAAACCGGGCTGGACGCGACCAGGTTCGGGTTGCGGACCAGGGTGCCGGTCACCACGATCTCGCCCGCGCTGTTTTCAGCGGCCGGCGGAGCCGATTCCTGGCTGCTGAAGCCGGCGGCGGGTGCGGCCGGATCGGTGCTCTGCACGCCGGTCTTCGGCTGGCTGGCCGGGTCGGAAGTCTGCGCAAAGGCGGGCGACGCCAGCGCCGCACCGACCAGCAAGGTCGATGTCAGCAGGCGCAAGCGATAGTGATTCGGCATAGCTACTGTCCCCTTTGTGGTCCGCTGTCCGGACCGATGCCTGTCGGCATGTCATTGGCAGCCGACATGATCGGCTGGCTGCTAGCTGGCTAACCGATCTTATGTTGCGCTGCCAATGCGATGGTCATCACATCGCAACATTCTGCTGTCATGTAGCAGCAGCGCCACACCTGAACGTCCGTTCAGGCATGTCCTCGCCGTGGAGGGTGGGAGCGTCGCCTTGCGGGATCGACGAAGCGGGCCCCGCGCCCTGCCGCACGGCGCTGGGGCAAGGATGCCGCACCTCCGGCCTTGCGCCGCATTGCAGCAATTGCGGTCAGCCGAGCAGGTCGGCGGCTTGAACCTGCGCCTCGATCATGCGCCGCTCGTCCGCCGCATGCGCCAACCACGCCTCGCCAAGTGCGATGTCATGGGCCAGCGACGCCTCCAGCGCGGCCCGGCGCGTCAGCCGCGCATCATTGTCGAACGGCTCGTTCGGGTTCTTTGAATACGTGTTGAACAGGTCGCCGGCGACACATTGCGCCACGGCGGCGTCGGTCATGTCGACCTGCAATTGCGCCACCGCCGCCTTCAGCACCGGAGCCGGGTTGGCGAAGAAATCCTCCGCATTGCAGGTTCTCGCACGGGGCAGCGCGGCCAGGGCGCCCGCAAAGGCGCGCATCTGCGCCAGCCACAGGGCCGCGGCGCGCGCGCCATCCGCCAGCCCCGCCACGTCCCCCACCTTCGGCCCGAGCTGGGTCGAGACCCGGCGCAGCCAGTCGCGGTGATTGTCGCTGCGCAGGATCGCCAGCAGGTAATCGCGCAAGGGCAGATAGAGGAGGATGGCACGCGGCCGATCCTGCAGGGCAATCAGTTCGGGCAGCACGAAGTTGACGGGCACATTGGCCTTCACCACCGTCGCGACATCGGTGCGGTATCGCTTGGACGCCATGGCAGCGGCCAACGCCAACCGCCCGGCATCGCCCGCCACGGCACTCTGGCGCAACGCCAGCGGTTCGCGCAGCACCAGATTGCCGGAAAGCCCATCCAGCGCGCGTGCCAGCAGGGTCGAGCCGCAATGGGCGATGTGAAAGATCCAGCCGGTGGGTTGCGGCGGCGGCATGTTCACGAACAGGTCGAGCGCCACCCGCATCTGGCCCGCCCCCGCCGGAGAAATCCTGCCGTCCAGGAAGATCGACCGGTGATAGGCGGCCCGATCCATCGGCACGAAGATCGCGGCATCGCCGTCGAACGCCTGAAGATAATGGTCCGGC
The DNA here is from genome assembly GCF_934560975.1 of uncultured Sphingomonas sp. Taxonomy (GTDB): domain Bacteria; phylum Pseudomonadota; class Alphaproteobacteria; order Sphingomonadales; family Sphingomonadaceae; genus Sphingomonas_I. The sequence continues at coordinate 28,506 of NZ_CAKTFO010000021.1, forward strand.
GAGGCGTAAAGGTCGGCAAGTGTCAGGGCCATCGCATCAGGCTATAGCTAGCCGCCTTATCCGGCGCTATCCCGCGCGTCATGCCCAAGGTCCACCTGCCCCGCCCGGGTCAGCCGCACGTCATCATCGAACGCGAAGCGGAACCCGACATCCTCGCGCTCGACCCGGCGCTGGTGGTGGATAATTACAAGGCCCATGGCGCATTGCTGTTTCGTGGATTCGGGGCCGACGTGCCTTGTTTCCGCCGCTTCGCGCGCCAGTTCTGCTCCACCTCGGTCCTGAACGAAAGCCCCGGGCGGCGGGCGCTGGAGGCGGAACATAATATCCACACGGTGGATGGCGGGACCGGAGCGTTCAACCTCCATCCCGAACTGTCACGCGAACCGTGGAAGCCGGATGCGGCCTTCTTCGGCTGCATGTCGGCGCCTTCGGTCGGTGGCGCGACCACGATCTGCGACGGGGTGGAGCTGGTCCGTGCCCTGCCCGCAGATGTGCGCGGGGGGCTGGAACATCGCCGTTTGCTGTACATCATGCCGACCTGGCCGGAATTGCTGGATTACTGGCTCGGCGTGGCCGATCCGACCGATGCGCAGCTGGCGGCGGCGCCTGCATCCTGCCCCTATTTCTTTCGCCGCATCCACGGGCATGTGCTGCGCATCTTCACGCGCCCGGCGCTGCACCGGCCGATGTTCACGGACGCCCCCGCCTTCGGCAATTTCCTGCTGTTCGCGCGGTTCAACAACGGCCGCCCCAACCACCCGCTGCTGGACGATGGCCAGCTGGTGCCGGAGGCATGGTTGCAGGCGATCAAGGCGACGGGCGACCGGCTGTCCGTGCCGATCGCCTGGCGGAATGGCGACGTGCTGATGCTGGACAATACCCGCTTCATGCACGGCCGCACCCCGATCGTGGACGCCAGCGAGCGGCTGATCGCGACCTTTTTCGGCTTCCTCAACTTCGCCCGGCCGGATCCCGAGGAGCCGCCGAACGCCATCTGGCGGCAACGGGATTTCCGCCCCCCGCTGCCGCCAGATTTTCCGCGCTGACGGTCAGGTGCCCGGCATCGGGCCGACCAGGAACAGCGGATCGATCCGCAGGCCGTTCCAGGTCATGCCCCAGTGGAGGTGCGGGCCGGTGGCGCGCCCGGTCATGCCGATCGTGCCGATCGGCTGGCCGCGGGAGATGCGCTGCCCGGTGCGGACCTGGATCCGCTGGAGGTGCATCATCGCGCTGACCAGGCCGAAGCCATGGTCGATCATCACCAGATTGCCTTCCAGGCTGAACGGGTTATCGGTCGCCAGCACCACCACGCCATCGGCCGGCGCCAGCGCAGGCGTGCCGGTAATGTCCTGCCCGCCGACAGCGCGGGCGATGTCCAGCCCGCCATGATAGGCGCCCCGCACGCCGCCGGCATAGATGCGCTGGGAGCCGAACAAGGTGCTGATCCGCCCCACCGCCGGCCACTGGAAGCACTGACGCCAGCCGTCGCTGTCGACGTTGGCGGCACGCGCCGTCTCGATCTGCGCCAGCTCGGCCGAGCGGATGCGCTGATAGGCCGCGCTGGGCGAGGTGCCGCGCGACAGGGTCTTGAGCTCGGAAATGTCCCAGGCATGGGGTGAGACGGTGAGCGGCAGGCGCAGCAGCCGCCCGTTCTGCATCCGCGCCTCCAGCACGGCATTGGGCTGGGCGTCGCGCTCGAACCCGATGATGAAGGTGCCGTCGGGCGCGAAGCGCACCGGCTTGCCGTCCAGCAGCAGCAGGGACGTGCCGAGCGGCACCATGCCCTTCAGCAAGGCCCCCTGTTCCGGCTGGCGATCCAGCCCGAAGATGGACGGGGCCACCACCTGCGGCGGCGGTGGCGCGACAGGCTGGCTGACAGGGGCCATGGCGACCGGCGCCGGCTTGGCTTCCGGGCGGGGAATGCAGGCGGTGCAGGCGAGAAGCAGACCGACCGAAAATGCGATCCTCAAGCGGCGGCCTCCGCCTCGCTGGCGAACTGCGCCGTGGAATAAGGCTCCTGCCGCGTCACGCTCCAATAGCGCAGGTCCTCCAGCGCGATCGGCTCGCCGGTGCGGGCGCAGGCGACATGGTCGCCCGGCACCAGCACCCGGAAATGGTTGGCGAGATAGTGGAGCTTGGCGGCACGCCCCTGCGCCATCAACATCGATACGGGCCTTTCACGATCGTCACAGCAGGTTAGGCTGCTCGGGTTTGGGGCGACCATAAGAAGGCGCGCGCGCGCCCTCAACCCGCGCGGCGACCTTTCCGTCCGCGAAAACGAGCGTCACGCCGCCCGCCGCCTTGGCCGCCGCGACATTGCTGACCACCGCCCCGTCGCGGCCCTCCACCCGGGCATAGCCGCGCGCCAGCGGGCGATCGGGGTGCAGCTGCTCCGCCACCCGCCACAAATTGGCGAGGCGTTGCCGCCCCTCCTCCACCCGCCGCGTCACCAGTTCGGGCCGCAGCCGCGCCGCCGTCAGCCGGGCGCGTTCCCGCGCGATCCGCTGGTTCAGCACGGCCGGCCGCAGCGCGCCGGCGGCCTGGGCCAGCTCGCTCCTGGCATCCGCCGCCCGCCGCGCCAGCGCACGGGGCAGCCGCTCGCTGAGGTCGTCCAGCCGCTGCCGCTGCGGCCCGAGCAAACGGTCCGGCGTCGGCAGGTGGCGCGAAACCGCCGCCAGTTTCTCCGCCGCATGCTCGCGATAGCGGCGCGCGCAACGTCCGCTCCGCAAGCCCAGTTCGCGCACGGTGGCGAGCAGGTCGGCGCGCACCGGCACCGCAATCTCGGCGGCGGCGGTCGGCGTCGGCGCGCGCACGTCGGCGGCGAAGTCGCATAGGGTGACGTCGGTTTCGTGGCCCACGGCCGATATGATCGGGATGGTGGAGGCGGCGATCGCCCGCACCACCATCTCCTCGTTGAAGGCCCACAGATCCTCGATCGATCCGCCGCCGCGCGCGACGATGATCAGGTCGGGCGGCTGCGGCAGCTCGGCCAGGCCGCGAATGCCGGCCGCGACCTGCTGCGCCGCGCCCTCCCCCTGCACCGCCACCGGCCACACCAGCACGTGGCTGGGGCAGCGATCCGCCAGCCGATGCAGGATGTCGCGGATCACCGCGCCCGTGGGCGAGGTCACTACCCCGATCCGGCGCGGCAGGAACGGCAGCGGCTGCTTGCGCTCCTGCGCGAACAGCCCCTCCGCCGCCAGCGTCCGCCGGCGCTGGTCGAGCAGCGCCATCAACGCGCCCTGCCCGGCCAGCTCCATCCGCTCGATCACGATCTGGTAGCGCGACCGGCCGGGATAGGTGGTGAGTCGCCCGGTCGCGATCACCTCGGCCCCATCCTCCGGCCGGAAGGCGACGGGAGTCCCCTTCCAGATCACCGCGTCAAGGCAGGCGCGGTCATCCTTCAACGTCAGGTAGCTATGGCCGGACCCGACCCGCTTGAACCCGGAAATCTCGCCGCGCACCCGCACATGGGCGAAGGCATCCTCTACCGATCGCTTGAGCGCGCCCGACAGTTCGGAGACGGAGAGAGCGGGCGCGTTGTCGCCGGCCACCTCCTCGGCTAACAGCCGGCCGTTTTCGGGGAGATGTGACGTCATGAAGGTCCTGCTCATCGGTTCGGGCGGGCGCGAACATGCGCTGGCGTGGAAGCTGGCGCAATCGCCCCGACTGTCCAGGCTCTACGCCACGCCAGGCAATCCGGGTATCGCCGAAGTGGCCGAATGCATTGAAATCGCGCCGGATGCCATAGTCGGCTTCGCGCGCGAGGAGAATGTTGGCCTGGTCGTGATCGGCCCGGAACAGCCGCTGGTCGATGGGCTGGCCGACCGGTTGCGCGCGGAAGGCGTGCTGGTGTTCGGCCCCGATGCGGCGGCGGCCCAGCTGGAAGGGTCCAAGGGCTTCACCAAGGATCTGTGCGCGCGGGCCAACATCCCCACCGCGCGCTACCAACGCTTCCGCGACGCTGCGGCGGCCAAGGCGGCCCTGCCGGATTACGGACTGCCCGTGGTCATCAAGGCCGATGGCCTCGCCGCCGGCAAGGGCGTGGTGATCCCGACCACGGCGGAGGAGGCCGGGGCGGCGATCGACGGCATGTTCGCGGGCGGTTTCGGCGCGGCCGGGGCGGAGGTCGTGATCGAACAATTCCTGACCGGTGAAGAGGCCAGCTTCTTCGCACTGACCGACGGCCGCACCGTATTGCCCTTCGGCACCGCCCAGGATCACAAGCGCGTGGGCGACGGCGACACCGGCCCCAACACCGGCGGCATGGGCGCCTACAGCCCGGCCGGTATCGTCACGCCGGATGTGGAACGGCAGGTGATGGACCGCATCGTCCGTCCCACCGTGGACACGCTGGCGGCCGAGGGCACGCCGTATTCGGGCGTGCTATACGCCGGATTGATGCTGACCGATCAAGGCCCGCAGCTGATCGAATATAATTGCCGCTTCGGCGATCCCGAGGCGCAGGCATTGATGATGCGCTTCGACGGTGACCTGGTCGACCTGCTCGCCAAGGTGGCGGAAGGACGCTTGGAGGAAGCCGGGGCGGTGACGCTGGCGGACCGTGTCGCGCTGACGGTGGTGATGGCGGCGGAGGGCTATCCGGGCACGCCGACGCGCGGCGGCGCCATCGGCGGCATTGCCGAGGCGGAGGCGGGCGGCGCGCGCGTCTTCCAGGCGGGCACCACCTTGGTGAACGGGCAACTGGTGGCGGCCGGCGGCCGGGTGCTGGCGGTCACCGCGACCGGCGACACAGTGGCACAGGCGCAACAAGCCGCCTACAGCGCCGTTGAGCGGATCGACTTTCCCACCGGCTTCTGCCGCCGCGACATCGGCTGGCGCGAAGTTGCGCGGGAGGGCGTTGCCTGATCGCCGACAGCGGCGTTAGGGCATCTTCGACACACCAAAGGGAGCAGGAATGAACGACCCCACCACCTTGATCATCATCGCCGTCGTCGTGGTGGTGGCACTCTTGTTGCTGTTCCTGCTGCGCGGTCGCCGCCAGCATGTCGATTTCACCGCCACCACCGCCGCTCCGCCCCGCGCCGCCACGCCCGCAGCGGAGCCGGTGGCGCAACCGGACGAAGGCCACGGCGTCGCATCGGAGATCACCGCCGCGATCGAAGACGTGGTGGACCAGTTCATCGGGCTGGACGCGCACCCGTCGGGTCAGGCGGCGGCCGTGCCGGCGGGCGACACGCTGACCCAACTCAAGGGCCTGGGCCCCAAGGCCGCGAGCCGGCTGGCCGAACTCGGCGTCACCCGCTTCGACCAGATGGCCGCCTGGAACGAGGATGACGTGGCCTCGATCGATGCGCAGATGGGCGCGTTCAAGGGCCGCATCACCCGTGATCGCTGGGTGGATCAGGCCAAACTCCTCTCCACCGGAGACACGAGCGCGTTCGAGGCGGAGTTCGGCAAGCTCGGCAGCTGAAGCGGTTCGCGATCCGGCCGGGCCGGGATCATCGCATCATCTCCCCGTGCTCCTGCGAAAGCAGGAGCCCAAGGGCCGAGCGATTGGCCTCGTGGCTTTGGGCTCCTGCGTTCGCGGGAGCACGGCTCAGATCGATCGAAAAACCCTCCAGCTTCCATAAAACCCGACCCGGCGGGTGCGCGCAGCCGCCGGTCGTTGCGTCAGGCTTTACGGAGCGTCACGCGGCATCAGCTCTTGCGCGGCATGGCCAGCAATTTGTCGATCTTGCGGCCATCCATGTCCACCACCTCGAACGACCAGCCATCGTGGGTAAAGATTTCGCCCACGCTCGGCAGGTGCTTCAGCACCGACAGGGCAAAGCCCGCCGCCGTCGCATAATCGCGGTCGTCGGGCAGCGGGATGCCCAGCCGTTCGGTCAATTGGTCGGCAGCGAGCGAACCCGACACCAGCCAGCTGCCATCCTCGCGCTCCACCAGCGGCGGATCGGTGGTTTCGTCCTGGTCCGAGGCGAAGGCACCGGCAATCGCCGCCAGCAGGTCGGTCGGCGTCACCAGGCCGTCGAAATGGCCATATTCGTCATGCACGAACGCCACCGGCACGTCCGCCTCGCGCAGCACGGCCAGCGCGTCCATCGCGTCCATCTGGTCCGACACGACCGGCACCGGCCGCATCAGTGCCGCCAGATCGAGCATCTTGCCGTTCAGGCTTGCGTCCAGCAGGTCGCGCGCCTGCACCACCCCGGCCAGTTCGTCGACCGACCCATGGCCGACCGGCATGCGGCTGTGCGGCAGCGGGTTGGGCAATGCCTCGCCCGCGTCCAGGTCGATCCATTCCACCTGCGTGCGCGGGGTCATCACTTCACGCACCGGGCGGTCGGCCAGCCGGACCACGCCGGAGATGATCGCGCGTTCGCTTTCCTCGATCACGCCGGCGGTGGACGCCTCCGCCACGACCAGGTGAAGCTCCTCCGCCGTGACATGCGCCTTTGCGTCGCGGTCCAGCCGCAGCAGCCGGAAGATCAGGCTGGTGGACGTGTCGAGCAGCCACACGAACGGCGCGGTCAGTCGCGACACCCAGCGCATCGGGCGGGCAACCGCCGCGGCAATCGCCTCCGGTGAGCGCAACGCGATCTGCTTGGGCACCAGCTCGCCCACCACCAGGCTGAGATAGGTGGTGGCGACGATCACCACGCCGAAGCCCCAGCTGGCGGGCAGGCCGATCAGCGCCAGCCGCTCGCCCACCGGCCCACCCAGGCTCGCACCCGAATAGGCGCCGGCGAGGATACCGATCAGCGTGATGCCGATCTGCACGGTGGACAGGAACTTGCCGGGATCCTCGGTCAGCACCATCGCCGCGCGCGCGCCGCCGCTGCCCCTGCGGGCCATTGCCTCCAGCCGGGGCTTGCGCGCGGACACGATCGCAAGCTCGGACATGGCGAATACGGCATTGAGGAGCATCAGGCCGATGATGACGGCCAGATCGACCCACGGAAACGGCTGTAAATGAGGAGGCATGGCAGGATGCTGCATATCGCCCACCTTCCCCGCCTCGGCAAGTCGCGTCTCGACCCCCTCCGACTTAGGGCCTTGCCGACCGTGCCATGGTCGCCCATCACAGCGGCAACAGAGTTCAACGGAAAGGCCGATCCATGCCGCGTCTCCTCACCCTCGCCGCCGCTGCGGTCGCCGCCGTCACGGCCACGTCCCTGCCGGCGCAGGGCGCCGATCAGGACGTCCGCTGCCTGATGGCCAGCAACCTGTTCTCGCAGGCGGAAAAGGATCCGACCCGCAAGCAGGTCGCGCTGGTGTCGTCCTTTTTCTACATGGGTCGCCTCGACGGGCGGGTGACCCCGGCCCAGCTGAAGGCGCAGATCCTGGCGCAGGGCAAGACGCTGACCACCAAGAATGCCGGCGAGACCATGACCGCCTGCGCCAAGAACGTGCAGGGCAAGCAGGCCCTGATCCAGGGAATCGGCAAGCAACTGGCCGCCCAGACCAGGAAGTAAGCGCAGGGTCGCCTCGGCTATGCCACATCCAGGCCCCCGTGCTCCGGCACAGGCCGGAGCCTGGAAGGTGAAGCGACACCTCCCGCCTCCTCCGCTCCCGCCTTCGCGGGAGCGCAATCCCCGCGGTGATGGAAGGTTCTAACCGTCCCCCATCGCCTCGTTGGCCAAGGCCTCCGCCTCGATCAGCAGGGCATCGTCGGTGGTGCCCTGCGTCACCCGCTCGCGCCCGATCAGCACCAGCACCGGCACCGCCAGCGGCGATACCCGGTCCAGCGCGCGGTGCAGCATCGTGCCTTCTGCCCGGTCGAGCAGGTCCGCCAGCCGCCCCACGTCCGTCATCCGCGCCCGCGCATCGTCCCATGCGGCGCGCAGCAGCAGGTGGTCCGGCTCGTACCGGCGCAGCACGTCATAGATCAGATCGGTGGAAAAGGTGACCTGACGCCCCGTCTTGCGCTTGCCCGGATGCTGCCGGTCGACCAGCCCGCCGATCACCGCCACCTCCCGGAACGCACGCTTCAGCAGGCTGGACGATTCCACCCACTCGATGAACTCGTCCTCCAATATATCCTTGTTGAACAAGGCGGCGGGGTCGGTCACCGGCTCCAGGCTGTAGGTGGCGATGGCATAGTCGCTCGCGACGAAGCCGACCGGCTTCAGCCCGGCGGTCTCCATCCGCCGGGTAATCAGCATCCCCAGCGACTGGTGCGCGTTCCACCCGTCGAAGCTGTAGACCACCATGTAATGCCGCCCTTCGCGCGGGAACGTCTCGATCAGCAACTGGTCGGGGCGCGGCAGGACGGAGCGGCGCGCCTGCATCTCCAGCCAGTCCTGCACGTCCTGCGGGAAACGCGGCCAGCTGCCGGGATCGGCGAAATAGCCGCGCACCCGGTCGGCCAGGTTGGTGGAAATCGGCATTCGCGCGCCGCCATAGGTGGGGATGCGCGCCGGCTTGCGGGTCGCCTGGACGAACAGGTCCTCGCCGTCCTGCCGCATCACCTCCACCGACAGCCCGGCGAAGAAGAAGGTATCGCCCGGCCGCAGGGTGGCGGCGAACCCCTCCTCCACCTTGCCCAGGCTGCGGCCGTTCTTGAAACGGACGGTCAGCATCGTCGCCTCGACGATGATGCCCGCATTCAGCCGGTGCTGCGCGACGAAGCGGGGATGGCTGACCCGCCACAACCCGTCCCTGTCCCGGGTCAGCCGCCGGAACCGGTCATAGGCCTTGAGCGCGTATCCGCCGGTGGCGATGTAATCCAGCACCTGCGCGAATCGCTCGGCCGTCAACGCGCTATAGGGCAGCGCCCCCTGCACCTCCGCCAGCAACGCCGCCTCCTCGAACGGCGCGGCGCAGGCGCAGGCCATGACATGCTGCGCCAGCACGTCGAGGCTGCCGGGGCGAAACAGGTCGCCGTCGAGTTCCCCCGCCTCGATCGCGTCCAGCGCGGCGCGCGCTTCCAGATATTCGAAGCGGTTGCCGGGCACGATCACCGCCTCAGACGGCTCGTCCAGCCGGTGGTTGGCGCGGCCGATCCGCTGGGTCAGGCGGCTCGACCCCTTGGGCGCGCCCATCTGGATGACCAGGTCCACATTGCCCCAATCCACGCCCAAATCGAGGCTGGCGGTCGCCACCAGCGCGCGCAGCCGCCCGGCCGCCATCGCCGCCTCCACCTTGCGCCGCGCCTCGATCGACAGCGATCCGTGATGGATGCCGATCGGCAGCGACTGGTCGTTCACCGTCCACAGGTCCTGGAAGATCAGCTCCGCCAGGCTGCGCGTGTTGCAGAAGATGATGGTGGTGCGATGCCGCTCGACCTCCGCCATCACCTGCTGCGCGGCATAGCGCCCCGAATGGCCGGACCAGGGGATGCGATCCTCCGGCAGCAGGATGTGGAGGTTGGGCTCGGCGCCGGGATCGCCATCCACCTTGGCGACCGCATCGATGTCACCGGCGGGGGCGAGCCAGGCGCGATAGGCATCCGGATCGGCCACCGTGGCGGACAGCGCCACCCGGCGCAGTTGCGGCGCCAGCAGCTGCAACCGCGCCATGCACAGGCTCAGCAGGTCGCCACGCTTGCCGGTGGCGAAGGCGTGCACCTCATCGACGATGATCGTGGACAGGTCCGCGAACAAAGTCGCGCTGTCGGGATGGCTCAGCAGCAGGTTGAGCGATTCCGGCGTGGTCAGCAGGATATGCGGCGGCTTGGTCCGTTGCCGCGCCTTGCGATCCGATGGCGTATCGCCGGTGCGGCTCTCGACCGTGATGGACAGGCCCATTTCCGCGATCGGGTCCATCAGGTTGCGCTGCACGTCGATCGCCAGCGCCTTGAGCGGCGAGACGTACAGCGTGTGCAGGCCGGCAACCGGCCGCTCGATCAGATCGACCAGGCTGGGCAGGAACCCGGCCAGCGTCTTGCCCGCCCCGGTCGGCGCCACCAGCAGGGCATGGCGCCCGGCCCGCGCCACCGCCAGCATTTCCATCTGATAACGCCGCGGGGACCAGCCGCGCGTCGCAAACCAGTGGCTCAGTTGCGACGGCAGCCCTGCCGCCCCCTGCTCCGCCCCGGTCGCGCGCGGGTCAGCGGCCTGTGCGGTTGGGGTCGCTGGCCTTGTCGTGCCGGTCGATGCGGTCATACAAATCCTTGGTCGCCTGCTCGGTATGCCGCACGTCGGCGCGGCTGCGGCGGCGGTTCGTTATCACCGCATAGAGGATGGCGGCGGCCAGCAGGAAGCCTCCGATCGCCGCGACGGTTCCGGTGTCAAGCATGGGCCGCTCCTTCGGTACGGAGGCTGAACGATCCACGCTCGCGCAATATCCGCATGGAACATCGGCCCGCGCCTGACGATATGCCTGTCATGCAACGGCTCGGCACCTGGCTGGAACCCCATCCCGAAGGCATCTACCTCCCCGGCGCGGACGCCTGGATCGATCCCTCCACGCCCCAGGCGCGCGCACTCGTGACGCACGGCCATGCCGATCATGCGCGCGGCGGCCATGGCGCGGTGCTCGCCACGCCGGAAACGCTGGCGATCATGGACTGCCGCTACGGCCCGCAGAACGGCCAGCCGATCGCCTATGGCGAAAGCATCCGCATGGGCGACACCGACGTCCGCTTCGTGCCGGCCGGCCACGTCCTCGGCTCGGCGCAGATCGTGCTGGAACATGGCGGGCAGCGGATCGTGGTGTCGGGCGACTACAAGCGCCGCTCCGATCCCACCTGCGCCCCGTTCGAGCCGGTGCCCTGCGACGTATTCGTGACGGAGGCGACGTTCGGCCTGCCCGTCTTCCGCCATCCCGATACGGGTTCGGAGATCGACCGGCTGCTGGCGGCGCTCCACGCCAATCGCGACCGCTGCGTGCTGGTCGGGGCCTATGCGCTCGGCAAGGCGCAGCGCGTCATCATGGAATTGCGCGGCCGCAACCATCACGAGCCGATCTACCTTCACGGCGCACTCCAGCGTTTGTGCGACCTTTATCGCGACTTCGGCGTGGCGCTGGGCGAGTTGCGGCCCGCCACCGGGCTGAAGGCCGCCGACCTCAAGGGCGCGATCGTGCTGAGCCCGCCCGGCGCGCTCAACGATCGCTGGTCGCGCCGCCTGCCCGATCCGATCACCGCGATGGCGTCCGGCTGGATGGGCGTCCGCCAGCGCGCCCGCCAGCGCAACGTGGAGCTGCCGCTGATCATCTCCGACCATGCCGATTGGGACGAGCTGACCACCACCCTGCAGGAACTCGCGCCATCGGAGGTGTGGGTCACCCATGGCCGCGAGGAAGCCCTGGTCCACTGGTGCATGACGCGCCAGATCAAGGCCCGCGCGCTGGCGCTCGCCCATTATGACGACGAGGACGATTGAGGCGTTCGCTACACCGCGCGTCGGAACCGTCCGGCGGGGCGGAACGTCTCCGCCTCATGCCCAAGCGCCAGACCTTTGCGAGCCTGCCCCCGTCCGATTTCGACGGCCTGTCCGACGCCGCCGTCGTGGTGTTCGGCGCCTCCGAAGCCTCGCCCTATGTCGCGGGCGAGGCGAGCCACTCGGCGGATGCGCCACGCGCGCTGCGCAAGGCGTCGGCGCAATTCGGCGGCAGCCTCGGCCAGTTCGACTTCGATCTCGGCGCCACCCTGTTCCCGGACAAGGGCGACAAGCGCGGCTGCGTGGATGCGGGCGACGTGCCGACCCATCCCTGGGATGCCGCCGGCAATCGCGATCGCATCGCCGCCGCCACGCGCGCGGTGCTGGATGCGGGCGCGGTGCCGATCGTGCTGGGCGGGGACGACAGCGTGCCGATCCCGGTGCTTGCCGCTTATGAGGGGCATGGCCCGCTCACCATTTTGCAGGTCGATGCGCATGTCGACTGGGCCGACGTGATCCAGGACAACCCCTATGGCTACGGCTCCACCATGCGGCGCGCGGCGGAGTATCCGTGGGTGGTGCGCATGGTGCAGGTCGGCATACGCGGGCTCGGCTCTGGCGAGAGCTGGCAGCATGACGATGCCCGCGCCTGGGGATCGACCCTGGTGAGCAGCTATGCCTTCCACGAACAGGGGCTGGCAACGGTGCTCGACCGGATCGAGCCGGGGGCCGACGTGTTCATCTCGATCGATTGCGACGGCATCGATCCGGCGGTGCTGCCGGCGGTCAACATGCCCACGCCGGGCGGGCTGACCTACGAAGACATGATCCGCATCCTCGGCGGCGTCGCCGACAAGGCGCGCATCGCGGGCCTGGCGCTGGTGGAATATGTGCCCTCGCGCGACGACCGCCACCAATTGTCCGGCCTTGTCGCGGCGCGGATCGCGGCCGTGACGATGGGGCTGGTGGTCGGGCAGCGGGAACGCGGTTGACGCTTCCAACCCCGCGTGGGTCGACGCGGGCGAAAGGAGTGGATCCGGCGCAGCCCGACGGGCTCCAGCCACGCAGGAAAAAGGCAGGCAGCACGTCCGCCCCGGCTTGGCGGACGTGTGGTTTCAATCGGCTATGAGAAACAGCACGAGATCGTTCGGTTTGTACTCGTTCTGTTCCAGATTGTCAAGCCCCGGGGGACGCGCGCGCCTGTCTCCGTCCCCGGGCGTGGCCGCCAGGGCGATGGAGACAGGAACCCGCTTTCGGCCCGACCCGATGCGCTTAGTTGTCCTCGTCGGCCAGGCGGCGTTGCGCCAGGATCGGCGAGCGGGCCGCGGCCGTTTCGTCGAGCCGCCGCCGAGGCGCGAAATGCGGCGCGCTTTTCAGGCTCTGGTCCCCGGCCCTCGCCCGTTCCGCCACCGACCGCAGCGCGCCGATGAACTGATCCAGCGCCGCCTTGCTCTCCGTCTCGGTCGGCTCGACCAGCATCGCGCCGTGGACCACCAGCGGGAAATAGACCGTCATCGGGTGGAAGCCCTCGTCGATCAGCCCCTTGGCGATATCCAGCGTGGTGAAGCCCTGCGGCATCCCCTCGTCGGAGAACAACGCTTCGTGCATACATGGCCCGGCCTTGGCGAACGGCGCGTCCAGCACGTCCTCCAGCTGGCGCAGGATGTAATTGGCGTTGAGCACCGCGTCACCCGACACCTGCCGCAGCCCGTCCGCGCCATGGCTCAGCATGTAGGACGCCGCGCGGGTGAACATGCCCATCTGACCGTGGAACGCGACCATCCGGCCGAAGCTCTGGCCGTGATGCTCCTCGGCGGTCTCCTCCTCCACCAGGCGGAAGCCGTCGGCGGTCTGCTCCACGAACGGCAAGGGCGCGAACGGCGCCAGCGCGTCTGAAAACACCACCGGCCCCGAACCCGGCCCACCGCCGCCATGCGGGGTGGAGAAGGTCTTGTGCAGGTTGATGTGCATCGCATCGACGCCCAGGTCGCCGGGGCGGACCCGGCCGACGATGGCGTTGAAGTTGGCGCCGTCGCAATAGACCAGCCCGCCCGCCGCGTGCACCGCGTCCGAAATCGCGATCATGTCGCGTTCGAACAGGCCGCACGTATTGGGGTTGGTGATCATCACCGCCGCCACGTCGGGCGCCAGCCGCGCCTTCAACGCTTCCAGATCGACGCGCCCGTCCGGCGTCGCGGGGATATTCTCGACCTTGTAGCCGCAGAAGGCCGCCGTCGCCGGGTTGGTGCCGTGCGCGCTTTCGGGGACCAGGATCACGCTGCGCGCGTCGCCCCGTGCTTCCAGCGCCGCGCGAATGGCGAGCAGGCCGCACAATTCGCCATGCGCGCCCGCCTTGGGGCTCATCGCGACCGCCGGCATCCCGGTCAGCTTGCACAGCCATTCGCCGACCAGATGGATCAAAGCCAGCGCGCCCTGCACGGTCGAGATCGGTTGCAGCGGGTGGATGTCGGCAAAGCCCGGCAGCCGCGCGATCCGCTCGTTCAGGCGCGGATTATGCTTCATCGTGCACGAACCGAGTGGAAACACGCCCAGGTCGATCGCATAATTCTGGCGGCTGAGGCGGGTATAATGCCGCACCGTCTCCGGCTCGGACAGACCGGGCAGGTCGATCCTGGCGGTACGCTCCATCCTGCCGAGACGCGACGGCGCGGCGGGCGCCTCGTCAAAGTCCACGCCGGTGCGGTCGGTCGCGCCGATCTCGAACAGCAGGGGCTCTTCCAGCATCAGCGCGCGATTGCCGGTGTGGGTGACCGGGGTGCCGTCGCCCTGCGACCGGCTCATCTCGGGCTTCCAGCCGGACTGGTTGATGGTCATGCCAGCGCCTCCTTCAACGCGGAGGCCAGGGTCTGCACCTGCTCCTCCGTGGCGGTTTCCGTCACCGCGACGATCAGGCCGTTCTCACGCCCCTCGCCTTCCTCGAACAGGCGGCTGAGCGCCACGCCGGCAAGGATGCCCTTGTCCGCCAGCGCCCGTACCACCGGCCGCGCCGGCTTGGACAGTTTCAGCGTGAATTCATTGAAGAAGGCGTCGTTCAGCAGCTCGACACCCGGCACCTTGGCCAGCACGTCCGCCGCGGCCGAGGCCTTCGCATGGTTGATCGCCGCCAGCGCACGCAGCCCCTTCTCGCCCAGCAGGGTCATGTGGATCGAGAAAGCGAGCGCGCAAAGCCCTGAATTCGTGCAGATATTGGACGTCGCCTTCTCGCGCCGGATATGCTGCTCTCGCGTCGACAACGTCAGCACGAAGCCGCGCTTGCCGTCGGCGTCCACCGTCTGGCCGCACAGCCGGCCCGGCATCTGCCGCACATATTTGTCACGCGTCGCGAACAGGCCGAGATACGGCCCGCCGAACTGGAGGCCGACGCCGATCGACTGGCCTTCGCCCACCACGATATCAGCGCCCATCTCGCCCGGCGACCTGATCGCGCCCAGCGCCACCGGCTCCGTCACCACCACGATCAGCAGCGCGCCCTTGGCATGGCATGCCTCGGCCAGTTCGGACAGGTCCGCCACATGGCCCAAGATGTTCGGGTTCTGGACGACGACGCAGCTGGTCTGGTCGTCGATCGCGCCGAGCAGACGCGCCATGTCGTCACCGGGCTTGCCCTGCGCCAGCTGCGGCAGCGCGATGTCCAGCGTGTCGCCGGTGAAGCGCGCCATGGTCTTGGCGACCGAGACATAATGCGGGTGGAGGCCGGCCGACAGGATCGCCCGGGTCCGCCGCGTGATCCGCCGCGCCATGCCGATCGCCTCCCAGCAGGCGGTCGAGCCGTCATACATGGAGGCATTGGCGACATCGCAACCGAACAGGCGCGCGACCTGCGTCTGGAACTCGAACAGCACCTGCAACGTACCCTGCGCGATTTCCGGCTGATAGGGCGTGTATGCGGTCAGGAACTCGCCACGCTGGATCAGGTGGTCGACGCTGGCCGGCACATGGTGACGATAGGCGCCCGCGCCCAGGAAGAACGGCGCATCGCCCGCCGCCAGATTCTGCTTCGCCAGCGCGCCGAGCTGCCGCTCCACCGCCATTTCGCTGGCATGGTCGGGCAGCCCTTCGACCGGCGCGGTCAGCAGCGCCTGAGCCGGCACGTCGGCGAACAGGTCTTCGATCGATCCCGCGCCGACCGTGTCGAGCATCGCCCGCCGATCGGCATCGGTGAGAGGAAGGTAGCGCATTTCGGTCTCCACCCCCGCCCGTGTCCGGGCAGGGTCAAACGCATCACAGGACGGCGACGAACGCCTTGTAGCCGGTTTCGTCCATCAGGCCTTCCAACTCGCCGGCATCGGCCAGGGTCAGCTTGAAGAACCAGCCCTCGCCCTCCGGCGCGGTGTTGACCAAAGCGGGGTCGGCCTCCAGCGCATCGTTGGCCTCCGTCACCGTGCCGGACACGGGCGCATAGACATCGGACGCGGCCTTGACCGATTCCACCACCGCCGCTTCCTTGCCCTTGCTCACTTCGGTGCCGGCCGGCGGCACCTCCACGAACACGACGTCGCCCAGCTGCGCCTGCGCATAGTCGGTGATCCCGACGGTGGCGGCGTCACCCTCGACCGAGATCCATTCATGATCCTTGGTGAAATAGATCGTCATTGCGGGGCTCCCTTGCGAACATAGCGATGCGGCACGAACGGCATCGGCGTGACCGTTGCGGCGAGGCGCTTGCCCCGCACTTCGATGTGGAGGGTCGTGCCGGGCGCGGCATGCGCAGCCTCGACGAACCCCATGGCGATCGGCGCGCCCACGGTCGGCGCGAAGCCGCCGGAGGTGACGGTGCCGACCTTGGCGTCGCCGGCAAAGATCTCCGCCCCCTCGCGCGCGGGCAGGCGGCCCTCGATGGCGAAGCCGACCCGCTTCGTCGCCGCGCCCTCGGCCAGTTCGCGCAGGATCGTGTCGGCGGCGGGGAAGCCGCCTTCCGCCCGGCGACGCTTCGACACGGCAAAGCCCAGATCGGCGGCGGCCGGATTGATGTGGGTGTCCAGGTCATGGCCGTAGAGCGGCAGCCCGGCCTCCAGCCGCAGGCTGTCGCGCGCGCCGAGGCCGATCGGCTTCACCTCCGGCTGTTCGGCCAGCAACGTGGCGAACATCTCGATCGAATGGGCCGGCAGCGAGATTTCGAACCCGTCCTCGCCGGTGTAACCGGAACGGCTGATCCACAACGGATGCTCGCCATGGCCGAACAGGCCGGCGGTCATGAAGGTCAGCTTTTCGACGCCCGGCACCAGCCGCGACAGGGCCGTCACCGCCCCCGGCCCCTGCAAGGCGAGCAGGCCGTGGCTGTCCAGCGTCACCAGCGCGATGCCGGCCGGCAGCCGTTCGCGCATATAGGCGATGTCGCCATGCTTGGTGGCGCCGTTCACGACCATGTAGATATCGTCGGCGCGGCGCGTGACCATCAGGTCGTCGATAATCCCGCCCTCGCCGTTCAGCAGCAGCGAATAGCGCATCCGGTCGAGCCCGAGGCCCTGTATGTCGCCCGGCAGCAGGGCTTCCAGCGCGCCCGCCACATCGTCGCCGGACAGGACCAATTGCCCCATGTGGCTGACATCGAACAGGCCGGCATGGTCGCGCGTCCAGACATGCTCCGCCAGGATGCCTTCATACTGGATCGGCATGGAATAGCCCGCGAACGACACCATGCGGCCGCCATGCGCGCGGTGCCACGCATCCAGCGGCAGCTTCTGTACGTCGAGTTCGTGAACGTCGCCCATCCCAATCCCTTTGCATCAGAGCACGACGGACAACGCCGGGCGGACGCCCTTTGTCTCCATCGCCCCCTCTGTCACGGGACCTGAGAGCTTTCGCGTGCGACGAATCGCGCGCTTACCCCTTCGGTGGGGTGTCGGCCTGTTCAGCCACCACCCGCTTTCCAGAGCGTCGTTAACGCACGCGGTCCCTGTGACCTGAGAGATTCCGGGGCGGTTGCTCCTTCGGCGGATGGTTGCCCACCCTTCTCCCGCGTGCGTCCTCCGGCGATTGCCCGCCGGCGACTTCGGCGACCCTGCACGGGCGGCAGATTCGCGTCAATCGGGATTTCGGCGGACGGCGACCGCCGCGACCAATTACCGCTTGCGACCGCGCGGGGGCGACGACAGACATTTCGGACATGAGCATTGCCAGAACGGTCGTCTACTTCGCCTATCTGGGGGATGAGGGCACGGACGATGACGTGGTCCGGCGGCGCCTGTCCTTCATGGCGCGGCAATTGCAATGGCTGTCCGACCTGATCGCCCTGTCGCAACAGCGGATTGCGGTGGTGGTGCCCTATGTCGCCCCGCGCGCCTGGGACGGCGCGGTGCAGGACGCGGTGGGCGCGCATGATTTCCGGGTCGATCCCGCCTCGATCGCGGCCGAACGACGCAACCGCTTCGAATATCCGGGCTTCCTCACCCTCAAGCGGCTGGCGCAACAGTCGCCCCCGGACGATCTGCTATTCTATTGTCACAGCAAGGGGATCGTGGAGCTTTCGGACAACAAGATGGGCCTGTTCCGGCTTCACACCGCCGTGGGACTGACCGCCGACCTTCACCGCCTGAACAGCGATCCGGGCAGGACCCGGGCGGGCCTGTTCCCGTCACGTTACGGATGGTGCTGGTACAATATCTTCTGGATCAAGGCCGGGCACATGGCCGATCTGCCGGTGGAGGAATCCGACGATCGCTACCATTTCGAGGCGCTGATCGGGGGCGTCCGGCACAAGGACGGCTATCGCGGCGTCCTGCCCCTGATCGATCGCGTGCCGGTGGAGGAAAGCGGGATCGCGGCCAAGCCCTGGTATCATGGCGGGGAAACCACCTCCCCCACGCTGCTCGCCAGCTATGACCGTTATGCCGCGATGACCTCACCCGCCGATGCCCGGAGGGACGGGCGCGGCTGACATTGGTGAGCCTTCCCTACGCCCGCGCAGGCAAGAGCCCAAGGCCACACGCGACTTGCGCCCCACCCTGGGCTCCTGCCTTCGCGGGAGCACTGCCTTGGATTGAGCCGGACAGGTAGACAGGTTCGCTGACCCGCCCTCTCATCACCGCTCGCGCCGGCAGGCCGCTCCGGTCAGTCCAGGTTCGGCCGCAGCCAGCGTTCGGCCGTGTCGAGGTCGACTCCGCGTCGGCCGGCATAATCCTCCAGCTGGTCGCGGCCGATGCGGGCGACACCGAAATACTGGCTGTCGGGATGGCCGAAATAGAAACCCGACACCGCCGCCGTCGGCAGCATGGCGAAGCTTTCGGTCAGGGTCAGGCCGGTCGCCGTCTCCGCGCCGAGCAGGTCGAACAGCATCGGCTTCAGGCTGTGATCGGGGCAGGCGGGATAGCCGGGCGCGGGACGGATGCCGCGATATTGCTCCTTGATCAGCGCCTCGTTGGTCAGCTGCTCGCCGGCCGCATAGCCCCACAAGGTGGTGCGGACATGCTGGTGCAGCCGCTCGGCAAAGGCCTCGGCGAAACGATCCGCCAGCGCCTTGAGCAGGATGTCGCGATAATCGTCATGGTCCGCCTTGAAGCGGGCGATGTGCGGATCGATGCCGTGGATGCCGACCGCGAACCCGCCCAGCCAGTCGCCGGCCGGATCGATGAAGTCGGCCAGGCACATATTGGCGCGCCCTTCCCGCTTCTTGATCTGCTGGCGGAGCATGGGCAGCCGCACCTCATGCTCGGGCAGGACATGCACCGCGCGCAACGCCGCCGAGGGGCCTGCCGCCGCGTCGCGTTCCGGCACGCCGGTCGCGTGGACGATGATGTCGTCCCCTTCACGCCGCGCCGGCCACAGCCCGACCACGCCGCGCGCCGTCAGCCACTTTTCCGCGATGATCGTGTCCAGCATCGCCTGCGCGTCGGTGAACAGGCTGCGCGCGCTCTCGCCCACCACCTTGTCGTCGAGGATGGCGGGATAGGTGCCGGCCAGTTCCCACGCACGGAAGAAGGGCGTCCAGTCGATCGTGGCGCGCAGATCCTCCAGCGACCAGTCGTCGAACACATGCAGGCCGGGCTGGGCCGGCGCGGCCGGCTTCTGCGCCGGATCATAGGCAAAGGCGTTGGCGCGCGCGTCCGCGATCGGCGCCAGGTCATTCTGCCCCTTGCCCTCGCGCGCCACCCGCACCGCTTCATAATCGGCGGCGGTCCTGTCGACGAAGCCGTCCCGCTGCGTGTCCGACATCAGGGTCGAGGCGACGCCCACCGCGCGGCTGGCGTCCAGCACATGCACCACCGGCCCCTTGTACGCCGGGTCGATGCGCAGCGCGGTGTGGACCTTTGACGTGGTGGCTCCACCGATCAGCAACGGCATGGTCATCTCGGCGCGCTGCATCTCGCTCGCCACCGTCACCATCTCGTCCAGCGACGGGGTGATCAGGCCCGACAGGCCGATCATGTCGGCGTCATTCTCGTTGGCCGCCTCCAGGATCCTGGTCCACGGCACCATCACGCCCAGGTCGATGATCTCATAGCCGTTGCAGGCCAGCACCACCCCGACGATGTTCTTGCCGATGTCGTGGACGTCGCCCTTCACCGTCGCCATGACGATCCGGCCCTTGGCCTTGGCGCCCTCCGCCTTCTCCGCCTCGATGAAGGGCAGCAGGTGCGCCACCGCCTTTTTCATCACGCGGGCGGATTTCACCACCTGAGGCAGGAACATCTTGCCCGATCCGAACAGGTCGCCGACGACGTTCATGCCGTCCATCAGCGGGCCTTCGATCACTTCGATCGGGCGGGGCAGCGCCAGGCGCAGCTCCTCCGTATCCGCGACCACATGGGCATCGATGCCCTTGACCAGCGCATGTTCCAGCCGCTTGCGCACCTCCCACCCGCGCCATTCCTCCGCCGCCTTTTCCGCGACCGCGTCGGTGCCGCGAAACTTCTCGGCCAGCGTCACCAGCCGGTCGCCCGCGTCGGGATCGCGGTTGAGGATCACGTCCTCGCACGCGGTCCTCAGCTCGGGATCGATCTGGTCGTAGACGTCGAGCTGGCCGGCATTGACGATGCCCATGTCCATGCCCGCCGGGATGGCGT
>NZ_CAKTFO010000022.1 GCF_934560975.1 uncultured Sphingomonas sp.
CGGCAGGGTCGCACGGGCGGCATCGTTGGCGACCTGCTGGATCACATGCGCACGCCAGAAATAGCCGCCATAGCTGACGATCCCGGTCAACATGGTCAGGAACGGGGGCAGCACCATCGCGAATTCCAGCAACGCCGTGCCCTTGGTGTCGCGGAGCAGCGACCGTCGCCATGCCCTTCGGTAGAAAGCAGATACTTTACGCACACAGGTCCTCCCCAAGACTGTGTCATGGTCCTTGCATGGGAAGGAGACAGGGAATCCTAAACGCCCGACCCCGATCGCGTCCGTTGTGGATCGATCACGCGGGCTTGCTTTCCGGCGCGATCCTCCACAAGCAGCGCGGATCATGCGTCGCGGTCATCGTCCTTCAGTCGCCCCATCCAGTCGCCCCCGTTTCTGGGGGCGTCACGCCGTTTCGGCGGCGCTTGCCAATCCGGAGCGAACTGTGCGCCGGGTGTGGGGCACGCGCGAGGCGCTGGCCTCGTTCGGGACCTTTCCATCGGACCTGCCGGTAACCTTTGCCGAAGTGGCGGACCTCGGCCGGCTGGTGCCGGCCGACGCGCCCCACCAGGGCGTGGTGATCGAGGTGGAGTCGCTGGAGGACATCTGGCTGGGCGACCTGCTGGATCGTGGGGCGAATGATCGTCGTCCGCTGCTGGTGCTGGATCAGGTGACGGACCCGCACAATGTCGGCGCGGTGCTGCGTTCGGCAGCGGCGTTCGACGCGCTGGGGATCGTCACGCAGGACCGGCACGCGCCGCCCGAATCGGGTGCGCTAGCCCGCGCCGCCTCGGGTGCGCTCGAACTCGTGCCCTGGACCCGCGTCGTCAACCTGGCCCGCGCCCTCGACGAAATCGGCGAGGCGGGTTTCTGGCGCATCGGCCTGACCGGCGCGGCCAACCAGACGCTGGACCAGGCGATCGGCACCGCCCGCGTCGCCCTGGTGCTGGGTGCCGAGGGCGAAGGCATGCGCCAGAATACGGAGGCGCATTGCGACGAACTGGCGAAGCTGCCGATCAGCCCCAAGGTCGAAAGCCTCAACATCTCCAACGCCGCCGCCATCGCCCTCTACGCGGTGGCGACACGCGGCTGACGTTCGGGAGAGACCGGGCGCCGGGTCAGTCCTCCGCCGCGATGCGGATGCGCAGGCCGTCCAGGGCGGCGTCGAACGTCACTTGGCACGACAGGCGCGAGGTTTCGTCGCGGTCGTCGGAAATGGCGAGCAGGTCGTCCTCGTCCTCGCTCATCGCCGGCAGCTTGCCGACAAAGGCCGGGTCGATATGGACGTGGCAGGTCGCGCAGGAGCAGCAGCCGCCGCACAGGGCCAGCAGTTCGTCGATGCCCGCGTCGCGCACGACCTCCATCACCGACAGGCCGGCTTCGCCCTCGATCTCGCGCTCCTCGCCTTGGCGGGTGACGACGATAAGCTTGGGCATTGCAAGGACCTTTCCTAAATTCAGAAGCGGGCGCCGTATGTCGCGGCTGGCAGCCCAACGCAATCGGGAGGACGGATGGGGCTCACGGCTGAACAGCTGAAACACAGTCTGGATGCATTGGCGGCGATCGAGCCCGCCTTTGCGCGCGGGCTGGAGCGGCATGGCTATCCCGAACCGCGCATCCGCCCGCGCGGGCATGAGACATTGCTGCGGACCATCATCGGCCAGCAGGTCAGCGTATCCGCCGCATCCGCCATCTGGAACCGGATGGAGGCAGCGGTCGGCCCCGGCCTGGATCCGGTGGTGCTGGCCGCCGCGCCCGACGTCCTGCTACGCGAAGCCGGCCTGTCGCGGCAGAAGATCTCTTACGTGAAGAGCCTGGCCGAACTGGTGGCGAGCGACGCGCTGGACCTCCACGCCTTGCCGGAGGACGATGAGCAGGCGGTGGCCGAACTGGTCAGGATCAAGGGCGTCGGCCGCTGGTCGGCGGAAATCTACCTGCTGTTCGCGGAAGGGCGCGGCGACATGTGGCCGGCCGGCGATCTGGCAGTGCAGGAGGAGGTGGGGCAGTTGCTCGGCCATGATGCGCGCCCGTCCGAAAAGCAGGTGCGCGACCTGGCCGAGGCGTGGCGTCCGCATCGGGGCGCGGCGGCGATCTTTGCCTGGCATCATTATGGCCGACGCATCGCCGCCGGCCGCGCCGACAAGCTGCCGGTCTAGCCGCGCCGGTCCAGGATTGCGGTCGCCAACGCATGGTCGCTGGGCTTGTCCACATCGATGCCCGCCTCCGCAAAGGGCAGCGCCACCGGCACGGCATGGAAGCCGAGCCGGCGCGCGGCACGGCGCATCGCCCCCCGCAGCGTGATGGTGCGGGTGAGCGCGCGAATCGCCAGCCAGGCACCGAAATGCCACACCAGCTTGATCGCTTTCTTGCGGTCCTGTTCCACCCCGCTCCACGCCTTGAGCGCGATGGCGGCGCGGTCGGTGCGCAGCGCGAACAGGTTGGCGCCGGTCCACCTGCCGTCCGAAAAGGACAGCCAGGTGCGGCGATTGTCGGGGTAGGCGGCGAGCAGCACCGCGCTGTTGACCATGCCTACCGCCACATCGCCCGCGCCCGCCCCAGCGTACCCATCGGCGCCCGCGATGAAATGTTCCACCATCTCCACGGTGAGCAGCGGATGATCGGCGGTCGTGGCCAGCACCGGCCAGGGCGCCGCCTGCGTCCCGGCTACCGCCGCGATGCTGCTGGCGATGCCCCGTGTCGAACATGCGGTGGCCACGCGCGGGTTGGCGCCGAGCCAGGCGCAATCGCCGACCAGCAACTGCTCGGGCTGTTGCGCGAGGATCAGCACCCGCGCCACAGAGGGGGACGCCAGCAGGGTGCGCGCCACGCGGGCCAGCATCGCCTCCCCTGCGATCGGCACAAGCGCCTTCCACTCCTGCCCGAAGGCGGCGGCGAGCGGATCGGTGCCGGGCCGCTGCCCCGCCAGCAATATGGCCGTCCAGTCCCGGCTCATGCCCGCGCGGGGCCCCATGCGCGCATGAAGATATCCACCGCCTCCGCTACCTCCGCATCAGGATCGGCGGCCTCGACCATTCTCGGCCGCCACAAACGATCAAGATAGCAGCCCGACTGGCACAAGGCGAAGAACTGGCGCGCGGCCAGGTGCGAATCGCCCTGCCGCAGGCGTCCCGCCGCCATCTCCTCCTCCAGGTAGCGGGCCAGGCGCGCCCGCGAACGATCGGGCCCACGGGCGGCGAACGTCTCGCCCAGCGCCGGAAACCGTTCCACCTCCGCCACGATCAGGCGGTGCAACGCCATCGAATCGCGCGACAGGATCTTGCGCAACACCACCCGCCCGAACCGGGTCAGCGCCGCCGCCGTGCCCCCCTCCGGGATCAGCGCCTCGTCCAGCGCCTGTTGAAAGGCCGCAATCTTGCTGTCCAGAACGGCGGCGAACAGGTCTTCCTTGGACGGGAAATAGGTCCACAACGTCGTCTTGGACCCGCCCAGCTCGGCCGCGATGGTCGACATGGAGGTGTTGGCGAAGCCCCGCTCGGTAAAGGACCGTTCCGCCACTTCCAGGATCGCACGGCGGCGGTCCGCCTTGCGCGCGGCGCGGCGGTCAATGGCGTCGATCACATCCACAAGCAATACTATACTGTACGGTTCGATATTGACAAGGTGAAAGCCAGCGCGCATCTGTGTTCGCGTACGCAACGGTACAGGCTTTTCGCACAACATGTTCTCTCGCTCGGCTCGCCTTCTGGTGATCGGTGCAGTGCTGCCGCTGGCGGCCTGCGCGCCGAATCTCGGCGACACACCGCAGCCACGTTCCGCCGCCAGCCTTGCCGCCACGCGCAGCCTGCCGAACGAGGCGGGCGCGTGGCCGGGCGACGGCTGGTGGCAGCGTTATGGCGATCCGCAACTCAGCCAACTGATCGAGGAAGGCCTCGCCGGCGCGCCGGACCTGTCCGCCGCCGCCGCGCGGCTGGCCCGGGCGGAAGGCGTGGTGCGCAGTGCCGGCGGGCGGCTCGGCCCCAGCCTGGTTGCGGAGGGCAGCGCCGGCAAGGTCAAGCAGAGCTACAATAACGGCTTCCCCCGCGAATTCCTGCCGCAGGGGTGGAGGGACACCGGCACGCTCAACGTGCAGGGCGGGTTCGATCTTGACCTGTGGGGCCGCAATCGCGCCAGCCTGCGCGCCGCCGTGGCGGACCGCGACGCCGCCCGGATCGAGGCGCAGCAGGCGCGTATCACTCTCGCCGCGTCCATCGCCGAGGCGTATGCCGAACTGGCGCGGCTTTACAGCACCCGCGACGTGACCGAGGAAGCGGTGCGGATCCAGGGCGACACCGCCGAACTGGTGGCGCAGCGGGTGCGCAACGGGCTCGACACCGAAGGGCAGCGTCGCCAGGCGCAGAGCCAGGTGCCCGCCGCCCGCGCCGACCTTGGCGCGGTGGACGAACAGATCACCACCACCCGCAATCGCATCGCCGCGCTGATCGGCGCCGGTCCCGATCGCGGGCTCGCCATCGCCCGGCCGCTTCTGTCCGCGCTGGCCCCCGCCGCCCTGCCGGCCTCCGCCGGGATCGACCTGGTCGCGCGCCGGCCCGACATCGCCGCCGCCCGCGCCCGGGTGGAGGCGGCCGGCGAACGGATCAAGGTCGCCCATGCGGCTTTCTATCCCGACATCAGCCTGCAGGGGCTGGTCGGCTTCCAGGCGCTCGGCTTCGGCAATGTGCTAAAGCAGGGCTCGCTCTACGGCAATGTCGGCCCGGCCATCTCGCTGCCGATCTTCGACCAGGGGCAGCGTTCGGGCGACTACCGCGTCGCGCGCGCCGATTATGATGCGGCGGTGGCCGATTATGACGGCACGCTGATCCAGGCCCTGCGCGAGGTTGCCGACGCGGTCGCCAGCCGCAACGCGCTGGGCCAGCAGTTGAGCGATGCGCGCGCCTCGCTGGCCGACAGCCGCCAAGCCTATGAAATCGCACGGCTGCGCTACAAAGCGGGATTGTCCACCTTTCTCGACGTGCTGTCGGCGGAGCAGAGCGTGATCGCCGCCCGCCGGCGCGAATCAGATCTTTCCGCGCGCGCCTTCACGCTGGACGTGACACTGGTGCGTGCGCTTGGCGGCGGGTTCGTCGCATGACCCTTCAGGAGCGACCCATGGCGGACCAGCCGGACTTGCGGACCGAGGCAGACGAATTGGCGGGGACGGCGACGACCGACACGCCTGCCGCCCGCCCCACTTTGGCCGCGCGCCGCCGCCGCTGGCTGACCATCCTGGTGGTGGTGGTGGTGGCGATCGGCCTGCTGGCCACCCTCTACCATTTCCTGATCGGCGCACGGCATGTGTCCACCGACAATGCCTATGTCGGCGCGGACACGGCGCAGGTCACCCCGCTCGTCGCGGGCGCGGTGCAGAGCGTGCGCGTGTCCAACACGCAGACCGTGCGCAAGGGCGACATCCTGGTCACGATCGACCCGGCCGATGCGCGGATCGCGCTCGACCGCGCGCAGGCCGATTATCTCCAGGCGGAGCGCCAGTTCCGCAACGCCAGCTCGACCGGTGGGGCGTTGCAGGCGGAGGTGACGGCGCGTCAGACCGACATCGCCCGCGCACGCGCCGAGGCGGAGGCCACGCAGGCCCGCTTCGACAAGGCGCGCGTGGACCTTCAGCGTCGTCAGTCGCTCGCCCGCTCGGGCGCGGTATCGGGCGACGAGCTGACGTCGGCGCGCACGGCCTTCTCCGATGCGCAGGCGCAGCTGGCGGTCGCCCGCGCGGCCATCGCGCAGGCCGAAGCCAATCGCAGCGCCGCCCGCGAAAATTACAACGCCAACCAGGAACTGGTGCGCGGCTCGCTTTCCGCCAATCCGGAAGTGGCGGCGGCCCGCGCCCGGCTTGAGGCGGCACGGCTCGATGTCCAGCGCACCGTGATCCGGGCGCCGTTCGACGGCGTCGTCGCCCAGCGCAACGTGCAGGTCGGCCAGCGCGTAGCACCCGGCACCGCCGTCATGACGGTCGTCCCGATCGACCGCATGTATGTCGATGCGAACTACAAGGAAGGCCAGCTGCGCCGCGTCAGCATCGGCCAGAAGGCCCGGCTGGTGTCCGACCTGTATGGCGGCGATGTGGTCTATCACGGCACGGTGAGCGGGCTTTCGGGCGGCACCGGCTCGGCCTTCGCACTCATTCCGGCCCAGAATGCCACCGGCAACTGGATCAAGGTGGTGCAGCGCGTGCCCGTCCGCATCCTGCTCGATCCGGCGGAGCTGCGCGCGCACCCCTTGCGCGTCGGTCTGTCGATGGAAGCCACGATTGACCTAGACGATTGATCCGATGGCAGAGGATCAGCCCAAGGCCCTGACCGGCACCAGCATGTGGCTGGCCGGCGTCGTGCTGGCGCTCAGCAACTTCATGGTGGTGCTCGATACGTCGATCGCCAACGTATCGGTGCCGCACATCGCCGGCAGCCTCGCCATCTCGCCCGAACAGGGCACGTGGGTGGTGACCAGTTATTCGGTGGCGGAGGCGATCTGCGTGCCGCTGACCGGCTGGCTGGCGCTGCGCTTCGGCGCGGTGCGGGTGTTCGTGGCGTCCATGATCGGCTTCGCCCTGTTCTCGATCCTGTGCGGCCTGTCGCCCAACCTCGGCATCCTGGTCGCGGCCCGGATCGGCCAGGGCATTTGCGGCGGTCCGCTGATCCCGCTGACGCAGACCCTGCTGGTCCGCATCTTTCCGCCGGACAAGCGCGGCACCGCCATGGGGATGTGGGCGATGACGACCGTCGTCGCGCCGGTTGCCGGCCCCGTTCTGGGCGGCACGATCAGCGACAATTGGTCGTGGCACTGGATTTTCTTCATCAACATCCCGGTCGCCATCGCCTGCCTGGCCGGCGTGTGGGTGTTCCTGCGCCACATCCATACGCCCACCGAGAAGCAGCCGGTCGACGTGGTCGGCCTGGTCCTGCTGGTGGTATGGGTCGGCGCGCTCCAGATCATGCTGGACACCGGTCGCGATGCCGACTGGTTCGGATCGGCCGCGATCGTCGCGGAGGCTGTGATCGCCGCGATCGGCTTCGTCGCCTTCGTGATCTGGGAACTGACCGATGCCCATCCGATCGTGGACGTGCGCGTGTTCCGGCATCGCGGCTTCAGCGCGGCGGTGGTGGCGCTGGCGGTCTGCTATGGCACCTTCTTCTCCAGCGTGGTGGTGACGCCGCAATGGTTGCAGGGGTTCATGGGCTATACCGCGCAATGGGCGGGCTATGTGCTGGCGTGGCAGGGCGCGTTCGCGGTGGTGATGTCGCCCATCGTCGGCAAGCTGACGGGCAAGTTCGATCCCCGCCTGCTGGTCAGCGGGGGCATGATCTGGCTCGCCTTCGCCCTGTTCCAGCGGACCAACTGGACCGCCGAGGCCGATTACTGGACCCTGGCCATCCCGCACATGCTGAACGGCCTGGGCCTGCCATTCTTCTTCGTGCCGATCACCATCCTGTCCCTGTCCGCCGTGCTGCCCAAGGAAACCGCGTCGGCCGCCGGTCTGTCCAGCTTCGTGCGCACGCTGGCCGGCGCGGTGGGCACCTCGATCGCCACCACCATGTGGGCCGATCAGGAGCAGGCGAGCCGTGCCAACCTGAGCGGGCTGATCCACACCACCTCCACCGCCGCCAACAACCTGGCGATGCAGGGAATGGGCGCGGATCAGCAGCGCGGCTTGCTGGAACGGTTGGTGGAGGAGCAAGCGGTGGTGATCGCCACCACCCACCTGTTCGAGGTGGGCACGGTGTTGCTGCTCTTCGCCGCCGCGATCGTGTGGCTGGTGCCGAAACCGCGCAAGGCGGTCGATACCTCGGCTGCCCACTGATCGCCCGAAAAGGGCCGCATTGCACGGGCATCGACGCACCCCATATTGGCAGGCGCGCGGATCGCGCCGGTGGGTAAAGGAACAGTGTGTGAGCGGAATGACGGTCAAGCCCAGTTTCTGGCGGCGGGAACATTATCTCGACCGGATGAACCTGAAGCAGCTGGTGGTCGCTTATTTCCAGTATCCGGCGGTGATCGCCTACCTGCTGCTCGCCGCTCTCTCGACGGCTGTGTGGTTCGCATTCCCGGCTGGCGCATTGGCGACGATCGCCTCGGTCGGGGTGGCGATCGTCCTGTATCCGTTGGTCTGGTATGCGCTGCATCGCTGGGTGCTGCACAGCCAGTGGATGTACAAGATGCCCCTGCTCGCCGCCACCTGGAAGCGGATCCACTACGACCATCATCAGGACCCCAACCGGCTGGAGATCCTGTTCGGCGCGCTCCACACGACGGTGCCGACCATCGCGCTGGCGACCGCGCCGATCGGCTATCTGTTCGGCGGCGTCGGCGGTGCGGCTTCGGGCTTCGCGGCGGGGCTGCTGATGACCTGCTTCTACGAATTCTGCCATTGCATCCAGCATCTGGCCTACACGCCCAGGCATCCTTTGCTGGTGAAGATGAAGCAACGGCACATGGCGCATCACTTTCATGACGAAACCGGCAATTTCGGCATCACCAACTTCTTCTGGGATCGCCTGTTCGGCACCAGCTACGAAAAGGTGAGCCAGCGCAAGAAGAGCGCGACCGTGTTCAACCTGGGCTACACGCCGGAAGTGGCGGAACGGTATCCCTGGGTGTCCAAGCTGTCCGGCGGCGTCGCCACGGGCCATCCCTCCAGCCGTATTCGCCAGAAGTAAGCGACCGGCGGCGGATCCGGCACCAGATCGGGGGGTCGCGAGGGATCGCGGCCCCTTTTTCTTGCCTTTACCTGCCGCCCCGCCTCACGCAGAGGCGCTCCTTCAGAGCGGAGGGATATATGAGCGGCGTTGTTATTCGGGCGGTTACGACCAAGGCGGACCGCAAGGCGTTCGTGGACCTGCCCTTCCGCCTCTACCGCAACGATCCCGCCTGGGTCCCGCCGCTCAGGGACGAGGCCTATGGCCTGATCACGCCGGGCAAGAACCCCTTCTTCGAACATGCGATCGCGCAACTGTTCTTGGCCGAGCGCGGCGGCACGGTGGTCGGCCGCATCTCCGCCTCGATCGACCGGCTGTGGACGGCCATGCCGGCGAACAAGGGCGGCGGCGAGGATAGCGGCAATTGGGGCTATCTCGACGCCGAGGACAAGGGCATCGCCGACCAGCTGATCGCCGCGGCCGAAGGCTGGCTGCGCGAACAGGGCGTGCGCCGCGCGCTGGGTCCCGTTTCCATGTCGATCTGGGAGGAGCCGGGCCTGCTCATCAGGGGGCACGACCATGCGCCCACGGTGATGATGGGCCATGACGATCCGCGCTACGAAGCATGGGTGGAAAGCTGGGGCTATGCCAAGGCCAAGGACCTGCATACCTGGGACCTGGACATCACCAAGCCGTTCCCACCCTTGATCGAGCGGATCGTGCAATCGGGCCAGAAGAACCCGCGCATCCGCATCCGCGAGGTCAACAAGAAGCATTTCGATGCGGAGGCCGCGATTATCCTCGGCATCCTCAACGATGCGTGGAGCGATAATTGGGGGTTCGTGCCGTTCACGGAAAGCGAGATCGACTTTGCCGGCAAGAAGATGAAGCCGATCGTGTTCAACGACCTGATCCGCATCGCTGAATATGACGGCGAGCCGGTGGCGTTCATGATGACGCTGCCCAACCTCAACGAATTGCAGATGGACCTGAACGGCAACCTGTTCCCGTTCAACTTCATCAAGCTGCTGTGGCGGTTGAATGGCGGGTTCAGCGGCCGACCGACGGTGAACACGATGCGCGTGCCGCTGATGGGCGTGGTCAAGCGGCTCCAGGCCAGCCGCCTCGCCAGCCAGCTCGCCTTCATGATGATCGAATATATCCGCACCGCGTCGGTTGCCCATTATGGCTCGACCCGCAGCGAGATCGGCTGGATCCTGGAGGACAATCAGGGGATGAATTCGATCGCGGAGACGATCAACAGCCGGATCAACAAGACCTACCGCATCTACCAGAAGGCGATCTGATCGGAGCGGCCGGCCGTGGTCCGCGCTCCGGCACCCGCCTGCGCCGGTTCAGGACGGCTGCGGCTTGCCCCCGCGTCCCGGCCGGCGCAGCTGGCGGGGCGTCAGCCAGTGCGGGCGTTCGCGCAGTTTTACCACCTGCTCTACCGGCCCGCCATGGGCGAGCAGCAGACGCGACAGTTCGTCCGCCGGCACCGCCTTGCCGAACAGGTGCCCCTGGCCGAGCTGGCACCCCAGCGTCATCAGCTGCTGGCGTTGGGTTTCCGTCTCCACGCCCTCCGCCACCACATCGATGGCGAGCTTTTCCGACATGCGCATCAGCCCGTTGATCACGGCCGCGCCGCCCTGCGCCTGTGCGCTCGCCAGGTGATCCACGAACGACTTGTCGATCTTCAGCACGTCGACGGGTGTGGAAAGGAGATGGGTGAGCGACGCATAGCCGGTGCCGAAATCATCCAGCGCCAGCTTCACGCCCAGCGCCCGCAATGCGTCCAACTGGTCCTGCAACCCGCGATCGCGCCGGCCCAGATAGACGGTTTCGGTGATTTCCAGCGTCAGGAAGGCGAGCGGCACGTCATGCCCGGCGAAGATTGCGGCAACCTCCTCCACCAGCCTGCCGTGCGCAAAGTCGGCGGTGGTGAGATTGACCGCGACCGGCCGCACGGGAATGTCGGCCGCGCGCCACGCCTGCAGGTCGGCCGCCACCCGCCGCAGCATGTAGCCGGTCGTCTCCACCGCGTTGCGGGCATCGTCGAAGCCTTCGTGGAAATTGCCGGCGGACAATAGGCATCCGTCGCGGTCGCGGATGCGGACCAGCGCCTCCGCGCGTTCGATCGCGCCCGTGTCGAGGCGAAAGATCGGCTGGTAATGCGCCTCCAGCCGCCCGTCGGCCAGAGCGGCGCGGAGCGCGGCCACCGCCTGCCGGCGCTGATTCATCCGCAACCGCAGCTCGGGCGCATACACCACCACCCGGCCGCCGCCGCCATCCTTGCCATGATACAGCGCCAGGTCGGCATCCTGCCGCAGGATGCGGCCATCCTCGTCGGCGGTGCGGCGCAACGCCATGCCGACGGTGACGCTTGGCAGGATCGTCTGCCCGTCAATGTCCGCCGGCTGTTGCAGGCGGGCCAGCAGATCGCGGGCGAGCCCGTCCGCCTCCCCCTCCGGCACCAGCACCGCCAGTTCGTCGCCGCCGATGCGGAAAGCGCGTTTTTCCCCGACCAGAGCGGCGAGGCGCTGCGAAATCTGACGGATCAGGCTGTCGCCGGTATGATGGCCGAACGTGTCGTTGACGATCTTGAGGTCGTCGATGTCGATCAGCAGCAGCGCCGCGCCGGTGATCGCGGCCGGATCGACGAACGCCGCCTCGAACGCGGCGCGGTTGGACAGGCCGGTCAGGGGATCGCGAAACAGCAGCCGCTGGTTGAGCCGCAGCCGCGCATCCCGCTCGAAGGCAATGGTGCAGAGCTTGAGGCAATTGTCCACGATCTCGCACTCGAACGCGGTCGGCCCGCGCGCCTCGTGGAAATAAAAGGCGAAAGTAGCGATGGCGTTGCCGGACGATCCGATCACCGGGCTCGACCAGCAGCCGTTCAGCCCTTCCGCCAGTGCGGCATCCTTGTAGCCGGTCCAAAGCGGGCTGGTCGCGATGTCCTCGACCGACACCTGCTGCCGGCGATAGGCCGCGGTTCCGCACGACCCCACCGCAGGGCCGATCCGCACGCCATCGATCGCGTCGCAGAATGCGGCGGACAGGCTGGGTGCGGCGATGGTGTTCAGCACGCCATGATCGTCGACGCCAAGGATGGAGCAGATCACGCCCGGCAGGATCGCCTCGATCTCGCGGCAGAGGCGATCGGCCGTGTCCCGCAGCTCCGCGCCACGGGCGATCATCTCCAGGATAACGTTTTGAAGATATACCAGCATCTGTCCGGATCACGCCTTGCCGCAACCGTCTCCATCCGCGCTGCCGCCCGCAATATCAATCCATCTCCTGAACGGACACGATTTCGTGATCTACACGTCCAGCTTTACCCAGGTCGGCGCATGATCGCTGGCCTTCTCCCGCCCGCGATAGGTTTTGTCGACATTGGCGTCGCGCAGGCGGTCGGCGGCGGCGGGGCTGAGCAGCAGATGGTCGATGCGAAACCCGGCGTCCCGCGGCCAGGCATTCATGGTGTAATCCCAAAAGGTATAGACCGGTCCGGTCGGATGGATCGCGCGGATCGCGTCGGTCCAGCCGGCATGCAGCAGGCGGGCAAAGCAGGCGCGGCTTTCCGGCTGGGTCAGCGCGTCCCCGGCCATGCGCTTGGCCGAAAAGACATCGTCGGTGCCGTCGGTCGGAATGACGTTCCAGTCGCCCGCCAGCACCACCGGCGCCTCCGTCAGGAACAGGGTGCGGGCATGGTCCAGCAGCGCCTCGAACCAGGCGATCTTGTAGTCGAACTTGGGGCCCGGCACCGGATTGCCGTTGGGCAGGTACAGGCCGCCCACGATCACGCCGCCGACCGCCGCCTCGATATAGCGGCTGTGCGCCGGATCGGGATCGTCCGGCAGGCCCTTGCGGGTGAGGTGCAGGTCGTCGCTGCGGCTGAGGATGGCGACGCCATTCCAGCTCTTCTGCCCATGCCACACCGCATTGTAGCCGAGCGCCGCGATCTCCGCCTCCGGGAAGCGTTCGTCCGGCGCCTTCAGCTCCTGCAGGCAGACCACGTCCGGTTGCGTTTCATCCAGCCATTCGAGCAGGCGCGGCAGGCGCGCGCCGATGCCGTTCACATTGTAGGTGGCGATCTTCATGGCGCCGGCTTAGCCGAGGCGGATCAGATGGAGAAGCTGGTCCCGCAGCCGCAGCCCGACGCGGCGTTGGGATTGGTCACGCGAAAGGCCGCGCCGCCGAGATTCTCGACATAATCCACCGCACTGCCGCGGACGAGGTCGAGGCTGACCGGATCGACCACCAGCGACACGCCGTCGCGCACGGCAACGACGTCGTCCGCTTCCACCGCGTCGGCCAGGCCGAACTTGTACTGGAAGCCCGCGCATCCGCCGCCGTCGACCGCCAGCCGCAGGATCGGCGGCTTGCCCTGGCGCTGGGCAATGGCCGCCACGCGCGCGGCGGCGGGGCTGGTAAGGTCGATCACGGAGTCGCTCATGCGCGCAAGATAGGAAGGAAGCGGCGGCGCGGCAACGCGTCAGCCGATCCGCGCATCAGTCCGGATCGTTGTTGGCGTCCTCGGGCCCGCCGAGCGCCACCTTGGTCCGCGCCTGCATCGCCGTGACATAGTCCGCCGACTGCAGGAACGGCACGGGATTGACGGCATAGCCGTCGATCCGCACCTCGTAATGAAGATGGCTGCCGGTGGAGCGGCCGGTGGAGCCCATCATCGCGATCATCTGGCCGCGCTTCACCCGGTCGCCGGCATGGACCAGCGCGCGTGACAGGTGACCAAAGCGCGTCTGCAAACCCTTGCCATGGTTGATCTCGACCAGGTTGCCGTAGCCGCCCGACCATTCCGAGCGCGAGACGATGCCGTCAGCGGTCGCATAGACCGGCGTGCCGATCGGCGCGGCCAGGTCGATGCCGGCATGCATCGCGGCGCTGCCCCGGAACGGGTCTGACCGGACGCCGTAGCCCGACGTATAGGTCGCCTCCGCCACCGGCTTGGCCGAGGGGACCGACATCACGCCTTGCGACGAAATGCTGTCCAGCTTCTTCCACGACGTGAACAGGGAGTGGAACGGCGTCTCGCTGCTTGCTTCCACCACCGGGCCGCCGACCGCCTCGATCCGGTCGCCGCGCTGGGGAGCGGCAAGGCTACCGGCATGCGCCGACACCAGAGGCAGGCTGACCGAGACGATGAACAGCGCAACATTGCGGGCAGCAGTCAGAACAGACATCGTCTCTCCGGCGTTGTGTCGGCATCGGAGCCCCCGCTCCAACCCTGTCGAAATACTGGTCGCCTTGGAGAATGCCCCTCCCGCGACGACAGGAACCCTGTTGGCCGCTAAGCGTTGTGAGGCGCAACCGGATTGTAAAAATCCATCGTCAGACCGGCAGCGGCGCGCGCCGAGTCGTTGAACGGCGGTTTCAGCGTCCCCCGAAAATGCTCGGCCACCAAACGCTGCCAGACTGCATCCGGCGATTCGCTGCTTGCGGCACATGCATGATGGAACCAGCGGACACCGGCGGCGACGTGCCGTATTTCGTCCGTCCCAATTCGGGCGAGGATGCGGGCCGAGGGGACGTCGCCCGCGCCCTGGAACCGCGCGATCGTCTGCGGCGTCACGTCCAGGCCGCGTGCCTCCAGCACCATCGGCACCACCGCCAGCCGCGCCAGCGGGTCGCGGGCGGTGGCCTCCGCCGCTTCCCACAGGCCGTCATGCGCCGGCAGGTCGCCATAGAAGCTGCCCAGGGTGCGCAGCCTGCGGGCGAGCAGCGCGAAGTGCATCGCCTCCTCGGCACCGACCTTCAGCCAGTCATCGGAAAAGGCGCGCGGGAAATGCCCGGCAAAGCGGCCGACCAGATCGAAGGCCAGGTCGATCGCCACGAACTCGATATGGGCGAGCGCGTGGAGCAAGGCGATGCGGTTGGCGTCCGATCCGCCCTTGCCGCGCCGGGTCATGCGGTTGGGCGGCAGCAGTTCGGGCCGGTCGGGCCGCGCCGGCCGATCGGGCATGGCTGTGTCGAAATCCCAGGCAAGCCGGCCCAGCCGCCAGTCGCGCGCTACCGCCCGCGCGACCCGGACCTTGGCCATCGGGTCGGCGGTCTCCAGCACCTTCCGGCATGCGGCGGAGAGGGTCAGGATGCCACGGGCTCCGTCAGCGCGCGGGCCGCGGCCAAGACCGCCGCCGCATGGCCCGGCACCGACACCTTGCGCCACGCCTGGGCGATGCGCCCCTCGCTGTCGATCAGAAAGGTCGCGCGTTCGATGCCCATATATTTGCGGCCATACATGCTCTTTTCGATCCAGGTACCGAACGCGTCGCAGACGCTGCCGTCGGCATCGGTCGCCAGCGGCACGGTCAGCTGGTGCTTGGCGGTGAACTTGGCATGATCCTTGGGGCTGTTCTTGGACAGGCCGAGCACGGCAACGCCCGCCGCCTCGAATGCGGGCGCCAGTTCGGAAAAGTCCCTGGCCTCCACCGTGCAGCCGGACGTGTCGTCCTTGGGGTAGAAATACAGCACCAGCGGCCGGCCGGACGCGGGCCCGAATGCGGACAAGGCCCGCATGCTGTCGTCGCCCATCTGCACCTGCACGTCGGGCGCAAGATCGCCTTCCTTCACCATCATCGTCTCCAAGCTGATGCGGCGGCGCTTAGCCCAAGCCGGCGACCCGGCGCCACTCCGACACGATCAGCGAACGCGCGGCCTGGTAGCGGGCGAGAAGGTCCGCCCATCCGTCCGTACCGCACAGTTCGGCGAGCAAGGACTGCGACGCGACAGGCGGCTCGGCCGAATCGGGTGCAACCAGCCGCAGCGCGATCAGCATGGCGGTGAGCAGGTCCACCGCCGCGCCGAAGCCGGGGCGCACCAGGCCCGCCTGCTCCAACGCGGTGGCGGCATGGTCGAGCCGTGGGTCCAGGCCGACCGTGTGGGCCAGTTGCAGCAGGTGGATGGCGAACTCCGCATCCACCAGCCCGCCTTCGATCAGCTTGACGTCGAGCGGCCCGGCCGGCGGCTTGTGAAGCGCGACCTCGCCCCGCATCTTGACCGCGTCCGCCACCAGCACGGTGTGATCGCGCGGCCGGGCGAGCACGTCGTCGATCACCGCCTGAACCGCCCCGCGTGCCACGGGCGAGCCGAAGATCGGCCGGGCGCGGGCAAGCGCCATATGCTCCCACGTCCATGCGCTTTCCGCCTGGTAGCGCGCGAAACTGTCGACCGAAACGGCCAGCAGCCCCTGCCCGCCCGATGGCCGCAGCCGCGTGTCCACGGGGTAAAGCGGCCCGGACGCCGTCTGCACCGATAAGGCCGCCGTCACCCGCTGGCCGAGGCGGTTGAAATAGGTGGTCGCGCCGAGCGGCCTCGCCCCATCCGACTCGGCCAGGAAGTCGCCGGTGAACAGATAGACCAGGTCGAGATCGGAGGCGTGGGTCAGCACCCCGCCCCCCATCCGCCCCAAAGCCAGGATCACCAGCTCGCCACCGGGAACCCGGCCGTGCGCGGCCGCGAACTCCGCGATGGCGGCCCCGGCCATCACCTCGACCGCTGCCTGCGCCACCCGGCCATAGCCCGCGCCCACCGCCAGCGGCGCGGCGGAGCCGGTGACCAGTTGCACGCCTAGCTGGAACCGGCGTTCGCTGACGCGGGCGCGCACCCGGTCCAGCAGCGCCTGATAATCGTCCCCCTGCTCGCCCGCCGCGAATGCGTGGCATAGCGCCTCGACCGATGGTGCGGGGTCCAGCGCGCTGGCGTCGATCAACCCGTCGAGCAGCATTGCGCGACGCGACAATTCACCCGCCAGCGCCGGAGCATGGCTGAGGATGGCGGCGAGCTGGTCGAGCAAACCGGGCCGCGCCTCCAGCAGGCGGAACAGGTTCACGGCGCTGGGCAGGCGTTCCACCAGATCGTCGAACCGGGCCAGCGCTGCGTCCGGCGCGGGGGCGACGGCCAGCGCGCGCAGCAAGGCCGGCAGCACCGCCTCCAATGCGGTGCGCGCCGCCTCACTGCGGGTGGTGCGCACCCGCCCCTCGCGCCAGGCGGCGATCCGTGCCCGCGCGCGCGCTGGTTCGGCAAAGCCCGCGAACAGGTCCTCTCCCACCTGTCCGGACGGGGCCGGATCGGGATCGAGGCTGTCGTAGAGGGCGCCGACATGTTCCACCACCGGCGCGATCGCCGCGATCAGCGCGTCGCCGTCGGCATAGCCTGCCAGCCGGGCGGCGGCATCCCGCGCGGCGGGCTCCACCGGCAGGCGATGGGTCTGCTGATCGCCGACCATCTGCAACCGATGCTCGATCGTGCGAAGGAAGCGATAGGCGTTGCCCAGCCGCTCCGCTTCGTCGGGCGGGATCAGCCCCGCCGCCGCCAGCGCCTGCAACGCATCCAAAGTGGCCGGTGCGCGCAGCGCGGGCATGCGGCCGCCATGGATCAGCTGGTGGATCTGGGCAAAGAATTCGATCTCGCGAATACCGCCCCGACCGCGCTTGACGTCGAAACCGGGCCCAGGCCTCTGCCCCTGTGTGTGATGGCTGCGGATCCGGCGCGACAGGCCGCGTATCTCCGCGATGGTGCCGTAATCCAGCGCGCGCCGCCACACGAACGGACGGATATGGTCCAGGAACTGGCGGCCGAGCGGCAGGTCGCCGGCCGCCGCGCGCGCCCGGATAAAGGCGGCCCGCTCCCATGGCAGGGCGCTCGATTCATAATGCTGGATCGCCGCGTCGATCGGCACGGCGAGCGGCGTCGCCTCGGATGCGGGACGCAGGCGCAGGTCGACGCGCAGGACATAGCCGTCGGCGGTTGGCTCCTGCAGCAGCGCCACCACCCGGCGGGCGATGCGGACGGCGGCCTCCACCGGCTCCTCGCGCGCGCGGTGCGGCAAGGTGGCGGGATCGAACAGCAGGATCGGATCGATATCGGACGAATAATTCAGCTCATGGCTGCCCTGCTTGCCGAGTGCCAGCGCGACCATGCCGCGCGGCGGCTCGTCCGGCATCCGTTCCAGCATCGCCGCCCGAATCGCGCGATCGAGCGCGTGGTCGGCAAAGTCGCTGAGCGCGCGCGTCGCCGCCTCGAACGGCAACCCGCCGAGATCCGCCAGCGCGATGGCGAGCGCCACGCTCTGCCGCTCCCGGCGCAGCGCCGCCATGAAGTCCGGGTTGGCAGGGTCCGCGGGCGGAAGCGCCGCCAGCGTGGCGGCCAACCCCCGTGCGTGCAGCGCCTCAACCACCTCCGGTCGCTTGCGCATCAGCCCGCGCAGGAACGGCGATTCCGCGTCGGCCAGTGCGATCGCGCGGTGCAGGTCGATCATCGCATCCTCATTCCCGCAAGATCATCCAGGTTATTGACAGATCCCCCGGCGATTTCCTGCAACCCCAGCGGCCATTCGGCGTTTCGAGCGCATGGAGTCGGTGCATCAATCGCAGTGCCTGCCGTGGCAGGACGAAAAGCGGGAGGCCCAGTTGGTCTACTCGCCCGCGCCGTACGAAGGCGTGCAGCGCGCGCTGCTGGGCAGTTTCGGCTCCACCCCCGCCATGCCCACGGAGTTGACGCGGCTGCTCGACCGCCTGCGCTGACGGATAGGATTCAGCCGTAATGGCTTCGGGCAAGGCCGCCATGCGCCCTGCCCTACGTGGCGCTGGTGCGATTGCGAACACCCGCCGCACGACGCACCAGCCACCGATCAACGCCCGCGGCTGAGTTCGTCCACTTCGCCCATGATGCTGTTGAGGGGGCTTTCGCTGACCGGATCGTCATCGCGGCGCGACGGCAGCTTGCCGGTGTTCATCAACTGCTCCAGCGCGACGCGGCCACGCGCCACGCGGCTCTTAATCGTGCCCACCGCACAACCGCAAATGTCCGCCGCTTCCTCGTAAGCGAAGCCGCCCGCGCCGACCAGGATCAGCGCCTCGCGCTGCGGCTGGGGCAGGTGCATCAGCGCGCGCTGGAGATCGCCGAGGTCGACATGCCGTTCCTGGCTGGCCGGGGCGGCCAGGATCTTGCTGGCGGTGATGTCGTCCCATTCCCCTTTGAAGCGCGCGCGGCGCATCTGGCTGAGGAACAGGTTGCGCAGGATGATAAAGGTCCAGGCACGCATGTTGGTGCCGGCCTGGAAACGCTTGCGCGCGGCCCACGCCTTCAGCAGCGTTTCCTGCACCAGATCGTCGGCCAGGTCGCGATTGCCCGAAAGCGAACGCCCAAAGGCGCGCAGATGCGGGATGACGCGCGCAAG
The DNA here is from genome assembly GCF_934560975.1 of uncultured Sphingomonas sp. Lineage (GTDB taxonomy): Bacteria > Pseudomonadota > Alphaproteobacteria > Sphingomonadales > Sphingomonadaceae > Sphingomonas_I. The sequence goes on from NZ_CAKTFO010000022.1 coordinate 18,838, forward strand.
CTCTTCCCGGAACGCCTCGTCCGTCAGCGGAACATGCTCTTCCGCGGGGACATCATTATCCGCTTCCTGTGTCACATCACTCATCGCGGATATCATTCTCCGTGGGCGGCGTGCCGCCTTTGGCCCGCACGTCGAAATGGGCGCTTGCTGCCCAAACTACAACCAGCATTGGATTAATTAGCGCCAGATGAACAGGATGACGGCAAACAGGATTACCACCAACGCAAGGCTGATCGGCAGCACATAGCGCGTGACATGGGTGGAAGACCCGGCCCGTGCCTCGGTTCGGGAAAGTTGGGGTTCATCGTCCGCCATTGGCCTGCCCACATCGTTGCAGGCAGCCAACGGTTGCCGCCCGCGCGGGTTCCACGCGGGCGGCGGGTATGAGGTTCAGGCGGGAACGGTGGCCGCGTCGAAGAACAGGGCCTGGCTGATCGCCGCCTTCACCGTGGACCGCTGGAATGGCTTGGTAATCAGGAAGGTCGGTTCCGGCCGTTCGCCGGTCAGCAGGCGCTCGGGGAAGGCGGTGATGAAGATCACCGGCACGCTGAACTCGGCCAGGATGTCCTTGACCGCGTCGATGCCGGAGCTGTCGTCCGCCAGCTGGATGTCGGCCAGCACCAGGCCCGGGCGCTGCGCCAGCGCCTGCGCCACCGCCTCGTCGCGGGTCACCGCCACGCCGGTGACGTTGTGGCCCAGGTCGCGGACGATGGTTTCCAGGTCCATCGCGATGATCGGCTCATCCTCGATGATCAGCACGTCGGCGCGCGTCTGTCGCTCGATCTCGGCAATCGCCTCCTGCACCAGCGACTCCACCTCGCTCGTGCCCAGCTCCATCAGGTAGCCGGTGTCGTCGGTGGTGAAGCCCTCCAGCTGAGTCAGCAACAGCGCCTGGCGCGAGCGCGGGGTGATCTGCGCCAGCCGGGCGTCCGCCACGTTGGTCTCGCCGCCCAGCTCCACGTCGCGGTCCCCGTCGTCGCTGTTGGCCGACGACCAGATGCCCTGAAAGGTGCGATACAGGCCCAGCCGCACGTCCACGTCGCGCGGGAAATCCTCGGGCGCCGCGACGATTGCCTCCAGCGTCGCGCGGACATAGGCATCGCCATGCTGCTGGGTTCCGGTGAGCGCGCGGGCGTAGCGCCGCAGAAAGGGAAGATGCGGTGCGAGATCCTGACCGAGCGACATGTTCGTGGGTAGCTCCTGAATGAGAGACGCATTCTGATGGCATTGCGACAACCTGTCCAACCCGCGATCGCCAAACGTCACAGGCGGGGCCATCATGTTTCTTTGCCCGGAGGCGGAACAATCGACGCCCGTTTTGGTTTCATCGTCGGCGCGAACGTCCCCAAAAGGGTGTGCCGCGCCGCATCCGCGTTCTGACCACGACCATGGTGCGACATTGAAGATGATCATTTGCGGGGGGCGACGGGTTGACGTCGGATAAGGAAAGCAAGACGCTTGGGCGTGATCGAACCAAGGCCGGGACGAGCAAGCGAGGCGCGCGCGGCAACGATCCGCATGTGTCCGATGCCCTGCGTAGCGCCTATCAGGAAGCTGTAAGCGAGAATGTTCCCCAGGAATTCCTGGACCTGCTTGGCAAGCTCGCCTGACGGCGAGCGACCGGCATGACCGACAGCCCCTGGACGCCAGCGCGACTGGCCCGACTGGTTCCGGACCGACTTTCGACCGGCACGAAGATGCTCCTGATCCTGACGGTGGCGTTGCTGCCGCTCGGGCTGATCGCGTTCTTCGCCTCCGTCCAGTCCGCCCGATCCAAGCAGATGCAGCGTGAGACCGACGCCCGCGTCATCGCGACGGCGGAGGCGCGGCAGGTGGACATCCTGCTGCTGCGCGGCGCAACCCTGGTCCGCAACGGGCTGACCGCGCGCATCCCCGATGGCAGGCGCTGTTCCGCGCTGGCCGATCGCGCCCAATCCATGTTGCACGGTGGCATGCAGGTCGCGCTGATCGGCCCGGACGGCCGCTTGCTGTGCAACACGCCCGGCTTCGACGTCGCGGACGAGCCCGCTCCGGCGCAGGATGCAGGGCTGGAACTGCGCACGCGAGACAATCCGCATGGGCTGCGCTTCGCCGTGCCCGGCGTTGATGGTACCTATGGCGTGGCCGAACTGCCGCTTGATCTGTTGCAGCGGGTCTTGGCAATCGGTGGCACCCGGCCGGGGATCCAGGTCGGCAGCGGAGAAGCGGCGTTGACCATCACCGAGGCGCCGCGCCCCGGTCTGTTCGACCGCCATGTCACGGTCGACGTGCCCGTCGCCGGCGGGCAGACGCAGCTGATGCTGGAGCTGGTCGCCAACCCCGTCAGCGCGACCGAGATCCTGCTGGTGCTGCTGCCCCTGCTGATGTGGGCCGCGGCCGCGGCGAGCGCGTGGGTGGTGGTGGACCAACTGCTGCTCCGCCCGCTGGCGCGGTTGCAGGGCGCCGTCGCTGCCTGGGGCGGCGCGCATGAGGCATTGGTCCTGCCCCGCATCTCCACCCCGTCCGAGGAGATCAGGGCACTGGGCGAGTCGTTCCGCGAAACCACGGCGCAACTGGTGCAGCGGGAAGAGGCGCTGGAACAGGGACTGAGCCATCAGGTGCGCCTGACTCGCGAAGTGCACCATCGGGTGAAGAACAACCTCCAGGTGGTCGCCAGCCTGATCAACCTGCATTCGCGCGGCACCCAGGGCGACGTGGCGGGCGCCTACGCTTCCATCCAGCGGCGGGTGGACGCACTCGCGGTGGTTCACCGCAACCATTATGCCGAGCTGGAGGAAAATCGCGGTGTCGCGCTCCGCTCGATCATCGCGGAACTGGCGGCGAATCTGCGTGGCGGGGCCGATCCGGCGGCTGCGCACCTCACCATCACACTCGACATGGTCCCGGCTTTCGTCAGCCAGGACGTGGCGGTGCCCGTGGCCTTTCTGGTGACGGAGATCGTGGAGCTGATCATGGCATGCGATCCCCGTGGGCACGTCGCCGTGATCCTGGTCGGCGGCCCCACCCCCGACCGGGCGTTGCTGTCGGTCGAGGCACGGGGACTGACCGGGGATGCGTGCAGCACGTACCGCCACCGCGAACGGTTCGAGCGGATCGTGACCGGCCTGGCGCGCCAGTTGCGCACGTCGCTGGAATTCGATGCCGAACGGGGCCGCTACAGCATCACGATCGGCATCGTGCCGGACCTGCGCCGCGAAGACGAAGGCCCGCGGCAAATAATTTAACGGGTTGGCGGAACCGACCGCAACACAGCCCGTTATGCCATTCGGATAGCGACCTTTTGCCCCCCCGCTCTCGCTGTCCGAACACGAATGGGCCCAGACGCGTCAATCCTCCCCCCCCGGTGGCGCTCTGGGCCCTAGTCGTATCTGGGGCAGATCGCTTCACTTGCGGAACCATTCCGACCATGCGGGATTGAGCCTGCGATGTCGGCGCTGAAGCGTCGATATGGAACGGGAGCATTCACATGGTTCGCAAGGTCTTGAACGTCACGCTGATCGCCGGCACGCTGATGCTGGCCGCGTGCAACACCGTCGCGGGCGCCGGCAAGGACGTCTCGTCGGCCGGTGACGCAGTCAGCAACACGGCTGAAAAGTCGAAGTAATACCCACTTCGATCGACGTGGAAGCGGGCGCCCTCCTCAACGGAGCGGCGCCCGTTTTCGTTTGCGTGCCGGATTGGCGCGGTAAAGGGGGAGCGGGCTGCCGTTTGCACTGTGGCTGATGGCGATTTCGCTGGTGACGAGCCTGATCCTCACGGCTCCGTGTTTTGCTGTCACCACCATGCCGCCCACCCGCTGGCTTTCGCCCTGCGCGTCAAACCCCGGCGTGCTTCCGCAAAGGCGTGAGCCCAAGCGACAGGGGAGCGCCGCTCCACCTCCTGAGCTCCCGCATGTGCGGACGCGCTGTCGGCCTGTTCGGTTGGTGGCAGGCAAATTCGCACGCTGCTGGCCGGTGGGCGACGTGCGTCAGCCCTGCGGGATGATTGCCTGGGCAGGATCGCCGATCTTGGCGCGGCGGCGTTCGGTGAACCAGATGCCGATCAGCGCAAATTCGTAGAGGATGACCAGCGGCACCGCCATCAGCAGCATGGAGCCGACGTCCGGCGGGCTCAGCACCGCCGCGATGCCGGTATTCACCACGATGGCATAGCGGCGGAACGAGACCAGCTGCGGGCGCGTCACGATGCCGGCGCGCTCCATCAGCATCAGCAGCACCGGCAGCAGGAACGCCGCGCCGAAGCCGAACAGGAACTGCATCACGAAGCTGAGATAGCTGCCGATCGCGGGCAGAGCTTCCTGGTTGAGACCGCCGAGGTCGCCGGAAAAGCTGAGCAGATAATGCAGCGCCAGCGGGATGGCGACGAAATAGGCCAGGCTGGCGCCCATCAGAAAAAGGATCGGCGTGGCGAGCAGGAACGGCAGCAAAGCGCGCTTTTCCTTGCGGTACAGGCCCGGCGCCACGAACTGCCACAATTGGTTGGCGATCACCGGGAAGGAGATCATCAGCCCGGCGAAGAACGCGACCTTCAGCTCGACAAAGAAGGCCTCGAAGATTTCCGTGTAGATGATCCGCCCCTGCCCCGCGACCTTCAGCGGGTGGACCAGGAAGGCCAGGATATCGCGCGAGAAATACAGGCAGACTAGGAACGCGGCGAACAAGGCCGCGAACGACCAGATCAGCCGCCTGCGCAGCTCGGCCAGATGTTCCAGCAACGGCGCACGGCTGTCGTCGAGTTCGTCCGGTTCTTCGGTCATGCGTGCGACTTCTCGGCAGGCGGCGGATCGAGCGGCAGTTCGCGACCGGCCTCCCCGTCCGGCGTGCCGGGCTGCGGCAAGGTGGCAAGCTCCACCGGTGCGGGCGGGACCGATGCGGCGTCGGCCGATGCGGAATGCGCCGCAATTGCCGGATCGGCAACGGCGTGGCCGGGAACCGCGCCCCGCGGCTCCATTCCGGCCACCGGTGCCGGCAAAGGCGTCATCACCGGCTCCACGGGATGTTCGATGGCGTCGTGCAGCGGATGTTCGCGCATGATCCGCTCATTCTCTTCCCGCCACTTCTTCTCCATTTCCTCAAGCTCGGACTGGCGGATCATCTCGTCCACGCCCGAGCGGAAGTGACGCGCCATGCCGCGCGCCTTGCCCATCCAATGGCCGGCAAAGCGCATCGCCTTGGGCAGGTCCTTGGACGGGATCACGGCCACCGCGACGGCGGCGATGACCAGCAATTCGGTGGGCGCGACGTCGAACATCGTATGGGTCAGGCGGCCGGACGATCATCCTTGGCGGGTTGCAGGTCGCGATCCGGATTGGGGTCCAGCGACGCCTGGTTCTGCAGCCGGGTGGTGCGCGCGGTGGAAGAGGCTTCCTCCTCTTCAGACATGCCCTTCTTGAAGTTCTTCACGCCCTTGGCGACGTCGCCCATCATGGCCGAGAAACGTCCGCCGCCGAGCAGCAGCACCGCCACGACGGCGAGGATCAGGATATGCGGCAGCGACAGGCCCATGGTCGGTCTCCGGAAAGAGGATGGGGCCTATCTAGGCGTCATCCTCTTTCTTTTCCACCGATAGCTGCTGCTCCATCGCCAGATCGAGCGGGTCGAGCAGCCCCGCGGCACGAAGGTCTTCGATTCCAGGCAGATCGCGACGCGAGCCCAGCCCGAAATGCTCCAGGAACGTGGGCGTCGTGGCATAGGTGAGCGGGCGTCCCGGCACCTCGCGCCGGCCGGCCGGCCTGATCCACCCCGCCTCGATCAGCGCGTCCAGCGTGCCCTTGCTGATCTGCACGCCGCGAATCGCCTCGATCTCCGCGCGGCTGACCGGCTCATGGTAGGCGATGATCGCCAGCGTCTCGGTGCCCGCCCGGCTGAGCTTGCGCGGCTCCTCCCGCGTGCGGCGGATGATGTGGGCAAGGTCGGGCGCGGTCTGCAACAGCCAGCGCCCGCCCCGCTCCACCAGTTCGATCCCGCGCCCGCGATAGAAAGCCTGCAACTCCGCCAGCAGGGCGCGGGTGGTGGCGATGCCGGTGGCGGCGGTCAGATCGGCCGGGGTCAGGGAGGTTTCGGACGCGAACAGGGCCGCCTCCAGCGCGCGCAGTTCGTCCCGCATCGGTATCATGCGGCGCGCACCATCAGCGGCGCGAAAGCGTCCTCCTGCGTCAGCTGGAGCCGGCCCTGGCGCGCGAGTTCCAGCGCGGCGACGAAGCTGGAGGCGATGGCGGAGCGGTGATGGTCGGGCTCCAGCCCGCGCGGCAGAAAGCTTTCCAGGCTGGACCAGTGCAGATGCTGGCCGATCATGCGCGACAGAAGCGCGATCGCCTCCTCCAGCGTCATCACCTTGCGCCGCGAGACGATGTGGACCGGCGGCACCGCGCGCGCCTTGACCCCGCCATAGCCCGCGATCACGTCGTAGAGGGTCGCTTCCCAGCGCGGCTTGCGCACCACCCGCAAGCCTTCGGGGGCGCCGCGGCGGAACACGTCGCGCCCGATCCGGTCGCGCGCCATCAGCCGCGCCCCTGCCTCCCGCATCGCATCCAGCCGTTGCAGGCGGAGTTGCAGGCGGAGCGCCAGTTCCTCCGGGCTCGGCTCCACCTCCGGATCGCGCGGCAGCAGCAGGCCGGATTTGAGGTAGGCCAGCCACGCCGCCATCACCAGATAGTCCGCCGCGAGTTCCAGCTTCAGCGCACGCGCCTGATTGATGAAGCCGAGATATTGTTCGACCAAAGCCAGGATCGATATCTGCTTGAGATTGACCTTCTGCGTGCGCGCAAGCGTGAGCAGCAGATCGAGCGGCCCTTCCCATCCGTCGATCGCGATCGTCAGCGCCTCCGGCTCGCGCGGCCGGGGATCGAACTCGTCCTCCATCGCGCGGACCCTAGCCCGGCGAACCGCGATGTCGAGCAGTTAGCGTTGGCGCGGCCGAGCGGATATGGCGGGCGGCAATGCTCCACCCATTACCCATGCTGCCCGCCGCCTCCTCCTGGCTCGACCTGGTCGGGCTTGCGGTGTTCGCCGCGTCCGGCGCGCTGGCGGCGGCCAAGCGCGCGCAGACCATGGTGACGCTCTGCTTCTTTGCGCTGATAACCGGCGTCGGGGGCGGCACGGTGCGCGACCTGCTGATCGGCGCGCCGGTCTTCTGGCTCCATGACTCGCGGGCGGCGGCAGTGTGCCTGGCCATGGCGGTGGTGATCTGGATCACGCCCGAACGCTGGTGGCGGGGCGCGGCGCTGGACTGGATCGACGCGGTTGGGCTGGCCGCCTATGCCGTGTTCGGCGCCTTCAAGGCGAGCAGCTATGGCGTGCCGCCCGTGCCGGCGGCGGTGATCGGGGTGCTGAGCGCCTGCGTCGGCGGCATCATCCGCGACATGCTGGCGGGCGAGCCGTCGATCATCATGCGCCCCGAACTCTATGTCACGGCGGCGGCGCTGGCTTCGGCGAGCTACATCGCGTTGCGGGAGATCGGGCTGGAGACGATGCCGGCGGCGGTGATCGCGGCCACGGCCGGTTTCCTGCTGCGCGCCGCCGCAATCCACCTCCATCTCTCGCTGCCGGCATATCGCGGGCGGAGATAAGACCGGAGCGGACCTTGTGGCACGATCGCGCGTTGAACCGGATCGGCAACCAAGGAGCCATGCCATGGCCGACGCCGACCCCCCGATGGACGATATCGAAGATCCCGCCGACTCCGATTCCGATGAAGAAACAGGCTATGTGTCCGATCCGCAGTCCTTGTGGGCCGCGGAAGGTGCGCGGGCCATGCTGGTGGTGCTGACCCGCCGGCTCGGCGGCGGCTTCGCGCGCGACGTCCACAATGAAATCTACGCCCGCACTGTCGCGTATGAGGAAGGGTGCCCGGACGACCGCCGCGACGCAGCGACGCTGAACTTCCTGCTCCAAGCGCCATTCTGGGACACATTGTTCGCCAAGCCCGATCCGGGTTGATCCGCGGGAATAGCGCGCGTCGGTCAGCCGTGCCAGCGGCGCAGGGCGGCGTCATAGCTCGCCTGTTCGCTATCGACCTTTGCCTCCAGATCGCGCGTTTCGGCGCGTTGTCGTGCTTCCATCGCGCGCCGTTCCGCCGCCAGCACGGCCTCGCGCGCGGCGAGTGCCTGTTGTTCCTCGCGCTGGCGATCCCGTGCCGCGCTCAGCCGTTGCTCGGCCTGGTCAAGAGCGGTGCGCTTGGGGCGGGGTCTGGGTTTGGGGGCGGGCGCGCGGTTCGGCTTGGCCTTGGGCGGAACCTTGCCGTCACCGAGGGCGGCTATCTGCTCCGCCTCCGATCCGCGCAGCCGCCTGATCACGGCGCCGGGCTCGGCCAGCGGCTGCTCCGTCAGGGCCGGATCCGTGACCAGCTCCGCTTCGTGGCGTGCGAACAGGTCATGATCCGATCCCCATGCCGCCAGTGCCGCCTTCTGGCTGGGGCCCGCGACATAAGCGTCGTGGAAGCCGATCGGCGTGCGAAAGACCTTGAGCTTGGCAGCCACGTTCAATGGCCCGCCAGCGCATCCGGCGCGATCCGGCGCAGTTCGGCCAGAGTTTCGGCGGCGGTGCGGTGGTGGACGAAGGTGCCACCCGCTTCCTCCCACAGATGCTGGTAGCGGAGCGTGTCGTCGACCAGGATGTCGCCCGCCTGCGCGTGCCGCCTCTTGTCCACCGCCATGCAGGTGATGATGCGGGTGCCGGGGAAATGCTCGGCCGCCCAGCGCACCTTTTGCGGCGCGGCCCATGCCCCACGCGGCAATCCGGTGAGGATCACGGGATGGAGGTGGCGGACGCCGGCGAACAATTCCATCGCGTCGGGCATCAGGGGCAGGCTGCCGTAGAAATCGGGATGGCGCGCAAGCTCCCGCCAGAAGGCGCCGGCCCCACGCCTTTGCTGATAATCGTGCGGGGATGCGCCAAGCAGGTCGAACGCCGCTCGCTCGAAATCGGCCAGGACGCCGTCGCAATCGAGATATAGCTGCATCGTCAGAACCGCGCCGGCGTGAGGGTGATGGCAAGCGACGGGGCGATCGCACGCCAGCCATAAGCGGCGATCACGTCGTTGCTCTCCTTGGCGCGACGGCCCTCAGCCAGCGACCACGTGATATGGAAATGGCTGTCGTCGCCGCGATCGGTGGTGCCGCCGATGCGGACCACCAGCGCCTGCACGCCCGCACCATCGTCGCCTTCGCCCACTATTTCGCCTGCCATGGCGGCGGGCAGCGGGGTGCCGTCATCCGTGCCGAAGCGGAGGGTGACGTGGTGCGCCACCACCTGGGGGTAAGCGGGCGCGAGCTGTGCCAGCAACCGTTCGCGATCCTGGCGGTCGAGCAGCCAGCCGGTGACCATCTTGCGTCCTGCCATGATCCGCCAACGGCCGAAGCCGGCGCGGGTTGCGGCATCGGGCAGGTTGGTGCTAGCCTCTGTCCTGCCGAGGACTCATACCGTGCTCCTGCGCACGCAGGAGCACAAGAGCGGGTCGGTGTCGGCTGGACGGAGCCTAAGCCGACCGCCCCTCGGCCAGCAAAGCATCGCGCGTGGCGATGAGTTGGTCGAACGAGGCGGCCGGGGCCGATCCGGCGATCGTCGCCATTGCGCGGTCGAGGCGGTCGCGCGCGCCGGGCGTGATCGCGCCGAGCCCTTCGACGCAGGACCGCATCTCCGCCATGTCGCCCGAGCAATGCAGGCCCAGGTCGCAGCCGGCGGCGATCACCTTCGCGGTGCGTTCGCGAAAGCTGCCGGTCAGGGCATGCATGCCGAGATCGTCCGACATCAGCAGCCCGTCGAACCCGATCCGGTCGCGAATGACCCTACCGATCACATGCGGCGACAGGCTGGCGCAGCGTTCGGCATCCCAGGCGGTGTAGACGACATGCGCGGTCATCGCCATCGGCGCCCAGTTGAGCTGCGTGAACGAGCGCAGATCGGACTCGAGAGCGTCGGCGGGCACGTCCACCACCGGCAGTTCGACATGGCTGTCCGCCAGCGCGCGGCCATGGCCGGGCATATGCTTGACCACGCCGACCACCCCGGCGGCCTTCAATCCCTCCAGCGTGGCGCGGCCGAGCGCCGCCACCCGCATCGGCTCCGCCCCCAAGGCGCGGTCGCCGATGATATCGTGCGCGCCCGGCTGGCGCACGTCGAGCAGGGGCAGGCAGTCCACGGTCACACCGACTTCGCGCAGCATCAGTGCCAGCGCATGGGCATTGGCGCGGATCGCCTCGATCGCGGAGACGGGCGCCACGTCATACAGCGCGTCGAACGCCGCGCCGGGCGGGAACGCCGGCCATTCCGGCGGCTGCATCCGCGCGACCCGCCCGCCTTCCTGGTCGATCAGGATCGGCAGATCGTCACGACCCGCCAGCGCGCGGAGGTCGTCGGTCAACGCCTTCATCTGCGCGCGATCCACCACGTTGCGGCGAAACAGGATGTAGCCGGCCGGATCGGTGTCGCGGAAGAAGGCGCGTTCGTCCGCCGTCAGTGCCGGCCCGGCCAGCCCGAGGATGAGCGGGGTCATGCGATCAGTTCGTCACGGCGCAGGCTTCGCCCGCAACCTTCATCTTGGCGCAGATCGTGTCGGCGGCTCCACCGGTCGCGCGCAGGCGGTACAGGGTGGAGTCGCCGCTCTTCACCGGCAGGATCACCGGCGTCAGCGGGGCGAGATAGGCGAACCGCTTGGACAAGGTCTTCCACGCCGACTTGGCCTTGCCCTCGCTGGAGAAGGCGCCGAGCTGTACGGTGTGGCCGCCGGGCACCGACACGGGTTCGGGCGGCGGCGGCGGAGGTGGGGGCGGCGGTGGAGCGACCGTCTGCTTGGGCGCGGGCTGACCGGTCTTGCTGGCCGGGGTCGCGGCGGAATTTGCCGCCGGTGCCTTGGCGACGGGCACGCGCCGGGGCTCGGCCGGGGAGGCGGACCTGGGCGCGCCCGCCCCGACGATCGGCTGTTCGGGCAGGGCCGCGAGGTCGAGCGGACTGTTGATGTCGCTGCCGACGCCGGTGCGCTGGGCGATGCGGTCATTATTGTCGACCTTCAGCCCGCCGGGATCGGCCGGGCGCACCTTGTAGGGCGCGGAATCGGCCTTGATAAGCGTGCCGACGTCCTTCTGTTCGCCGCGCCCGCCGAGCATCAGCACCAGGATGACCGCCGCGACGGCGACCGCCGCCAGCACCAGCCCCCACTTGCGCCAGTCGCCGCCGCGCCGGGGCTCGGGATAGTCATCCTCGTCCTCGACCGGCTCAAGCCAGGGAAGCCGCTGGCTGCCCTGACCGTCGTTGCTTACCCCGCGTCGGATTTCCGCCATGGACGATCACATCTCCTCGGCTGCGGCGACACCCATGACGCCCAGCCCGTTGCGGATGATCTGCCCGATCGCATCCGCCAGCGCCAGACGGGCAGCGGTGACCGGAGCATTGTGAGGGACCAGGAAACGGCGTTCGGGATCGTCATTGCCGCGATGCCACAGCGCGTGGAAAGCGGCCGCAAGATCATAGAGATAGAAAGCGATGCGATGCGGCTCGTGCGCGTTCGCCGCCGCTTCGACGATCCGCGGGAACTGCGCGGCAAGCTTCACCAGCGCCAGCTCCTCCCCGTCGAGCAGCGCGAGGTCGGCGGCGGGCAGGTCCAGCCCCGCCTCCGCCAGCCGGCGATGGAGCGAGCGGATGCGGGCATGCGCATATTGCACGTAGAAGACCGGATTGTCCTTGGACGCCTCCACCACCTTGGCGAAGTCGAAGTCCATCTGCGCATCGGCCTTGCGCGCCAGCATGGTGAAGCGGACCACGTCCTTGCCCACCTCCTCCACCATGTCGGCGATGGTGATGAACTTGCCGGACCGCTTGGACATCTTCACCGGCTCGCCCGCGCGCATCAGGCGGACCATCTGGACCAGCTTGATGTCGAACGGCTTGCCGGCCCCGGTTTCACCGGCGGTCAGCGCCTTCACCGCCGCCTGGATGCGCTTCACCGTGCCGGCATGGTCCGCGCCCCAGATGTCGATCAGCATGTCGGCCGCCTCGGCCTTCTGCGCGTGATAGGCGAGGTCGGTGCCGAAATAGGTGAGGCCGCCATCCGCCTTGCGCACCGAGCGATCCTGATCGTCGCCGAATGCGGTGGAGCGGAACAGGGTCATCTCCGTCGGCTCCCAATCGTCGGGCAGCTCGCCCTTGGGGGCTTCCAGCACGCCCTGGTAGATCAGGCCGTCGGCGCGCAGCCGGTCGAACGCGGCATCGACGCGGCCGGCCTGCTGCACCGCCGCCTCCGACGCGAACACGTCATGATGGATGCCGAGCATGGCCAGATCGGCGCGGATCATGTCCATCATCGCGGCGACCGCCCTGGTGCGGAACAGGTCGAGCCATTCGCCTTCCGGCTGACCGACATAGGCATCGCCAAATTCGGCGGCGAGCGCCTGGCCGACCGGCACGAGGTAGTCGCCGGGATAGAGGCCTTCCGGGATCGTGATCGTCTCGCCCAGCGCCTCGCGGTAGCGCAGGTGGGCGGAGCGGCCGAGCGTCTGCACCTGCGCGCCGGCATCGTTGATGTAATATTCGCGGACGACCGAATAGCCGGCATAATCCAGCAGGCTGGCCAGCGCATCGCCCACCACCGCGCCACGGGCATGGCCCATGTGCATCGGCCCGGTCGGGTTGGCCGAGACATATTCGACGTTCACCGTCGTCCCCTGCCCCGTCGTCGAGCGGCCATAATCGCCCGCGCCCATGATGATGTTGGACAATTCCTGCCGCCAGGTGTCGTCGGACAGGCGGACGTTGAGGAAGCCGGGTCCGGCCATCTCGGCGGCGGTGACATAAGGCAGAGCGGCGAGTTCGGGCTGGATCAGCCCCGCCAGTGCGCGCGGGTTGGTGCCGGCGGGCTTGGCCAGCACCATCGCGGCGTTGGTGGCAAGATCGCCGTGGCTCGCGTCGCGCGGTGGCTCCACCGTGACGTTGCGCCGATCGAGACCGGCCGGCAGCGATCCCGCGCGCTCAAGCGTGTCGAGGATGGCGGACAGGTCGGCGGCGAAGCGGGCATGGAGCGTGGGCAATGTCTGGTCCTGATGTTGACGGCAGGCGCGCGCCTTAGCGGATCGGGCGTGGCATGTAATGGATATATCCATCATCTGCCATCGCCCCGACGCCGCCGATCGGCTGTTGGGGCGGTGCGTCCATCAGCGGTGCGGATGTCCCGTTGTCGCGCACATCCATCCCGTGCGGAATGCCTCCACCCAAGGTCCATCACGATCCACCGGTGCGCGTCAGACCCCTTCCGGCATCTCCACGGGGCCGACCACTTCGCGATAGCGGGCGACGGCGTAGCGATCGGTCATGCCGGCGATGAAGTCGCCGACGTGCCGGGTGCGCTGCGGCTCGGCGGCGGGCAGCGTGTCCGCCCAGGACGGCGGCAGCCGGGCGGGATCGGCCAGATAGGCGTCGGTCAGGCCGGCGACGATCCGCCGCGCCTGCTCCGCCACCGCCATCTGCTGCGGATGGTGGTAGAGGGTGCGGTACATGAACCGCTTCAGCGTGCGTTCCTGCTCGGCCATCGCGTCCGAGAAGGCGATCAGCGGACGGCCGGCGGCGCGGACCTGGTCGATTGAGGTGACGCCGTCCAGCCGGCGGCGGCTTTCAGCCAGCAGGTCCGCCACCATGCGGCCGATCTGGTCGCGGACCAGTTCGCGGGCGAGCAGGTGCGGCGGACTGTCCGGCCATTTGGCGCGGGCGATGCCCCACCCCTCGGCGATCAGCGGCACCTCCAGCGCCTGGTCGATCGCGAGCAGGCCGGCGCGGATGCCGTCGTCAATATCGTGATTGTCATAGGCGATGTCGTCCGCCAGCGCGGCCACCTGCGCCTCCAGGCTGGGCTGACCGGCCAGATCGAGCGGCCATTCGGCGTCGATCTCCGCCAGGGCCCAGGGCGGATCGAGCACCGGGCCGTTATGCTTGGCCAACCCCTCCAGCATCTCCCAGCTGAGGTTCAGGCCGGGGTGATGCGGGTAAGGCGAGTCCAGCCGGGTCAGCGTGCGCAAAGTATGGGCATTGTGATCGAACCCGCCGGCATCGGCCATCGCCGCCTCCAGCGCATCCTCCCCGGCATGGCCGAAGGGGGGATGGCCGATGTCGTGGGCGAGGCACAAAGCCTCCGTCAGATCCTCGTTCAGGCCGAGCGCGCGGGCGATGGTGCGGCCGATCTGCGCCACCTCGATCGAATGGGTCAGGCGGACGCGGAAATGGTCGCCGTCGGGCGCCACGAACACCTGCGTCTTGTGGCGCAGGCGGCGGAAGGCGATCGAGTGGACGATGCGGTCGCGGTCGCGCTGATATTCGTCACGCTGACCGCGCGCGGATCCGGAAGAGAGCGGGTGGAGCCGGCCGCGGCTGTGCGCGGGATCGGCGGCATAGGGGGCGAGCGCCATGCCGCGCGAGATGGCGTGCCGGCCAAGGAATGTCGAGAGGCGGCACGCCACGCGCCGCCCCCGCATGGCGCGAGGACGTGCAAGGACGTGGCTTGCCCAAGAGGAAGCTTTGCGACCGACGCGTTCCGCCACCTGCCCGGTGTACGGTGGACCCGCGGGCTTTATCTGCCTGATCGCAAGGATCGTGGATGCTACCCGCTGGCCCAGGTCGGCATCCGACAGGTTCTTCACCGCAGCGCGAAGCCTGCGGAAGAGACGGAGTCTTGTAGCGAAGCACTTCGACGATTCACGCCGGACAGGCTCCGCGTCGGTCGTTCCCCATGGCACGGGGCCATGAGGCAGGCTTCGTCCCGCAACTCGGCCGATGCCACGGAACGATCGGACGTGTACTCGTTATGTTCCGCTTTGTCAAGAAGCATGTACGGACGCGCCACCCCGATCCGAATAGCCGGCCGGGGCGTTCGCATGTCGATCACCCATCTCCGGACGCGCAACTCCGCCGTCGGGACGCGAGCACGGAGAGCGACCATGCCGGACTGGCAGAACATGTTCAGCCCAACCATCTCGATCGGGGAGGTCATGCTGCGGGCGAGCATCATGTACCTATTCCTGTTCGCGACCATGCGCCTGCTGCTGAAACGCGAAGGGGGGACGGTGAACATCGCCGACCTGCTGGTGGTGGTGGCGATCGTGGATGGGGCGCAGCCGGCGTTCAGCGGCGACGCGCAATCGATCACGGAAAGCGCGATCTTCGTGCTGACGGTGGTGGCCTGGGCCTATGCGCTGAACTGGGTGAGCTACCACGTGCCCGCGCTGAAGTTCCTCACCGCCGCGCCGCCGACGACCTTGGTGAAGGACGGCATGATGTGCCGCGCCAACATGCGCCGCGCGCTGATGACGAGGGAAGAGCTGGAGCAGCAATTGCGCGAGCAGGGCGTGGACGGGATCGCCAAGGTGAAGCTGGCGGTGATGGAAGGCGACGGCGAGATCAGCGTGATCGAACGCACGTGAGGCGGTGCCCGCCGGCCGCCCCGCTCAGCCGAGCACGTCGACCAGGTGGATCAGCACGCCGACCAGCCCGCCCACCACGGTGCCGTTGACGCGGATATATTGCAGGTCGCGGCCGACCGCATTTTCCAGCCGGCCGGTAATGGTCTTGGCATCCCAGCCGCGGATGGTTTCGGACACCAGGGTGACGATGCCGTCACCATAGGCGCTGACGAAGCCGGCAGTGGCGCGACGGGCGAAGCGGTTGACCGCGAACCGCACCTTGTCATCCTGCTGCAGGCGCTGGCCCATCTGGCGCAGCACATCCCCCAGCTTGCCGGCGCGGGCGGAGCCGGGATCCCGCGCGGCGCGCAGCATCGCGGCGCGGGCACTCTGCCACAGTCCGTCGAGCCAGGCGGCGACGGCGGGATTGGCGATGGCTGAGTCGCGCCATT
Source organism: uncultured Sphingomonas sp. (assembly GCF_934560975.1). Classification (GTDB taxonomy): domain Bacteria; phylum Pseudomonadota; class Alphaproteobacteria; order Sphingomonadales; family Sphingomonadaceae; genus Sphingomonas_I. The sequence continues at coordinate 34,666 of NZ_CAKTFO010000022.1, forward strand.
GCGCCACCTTGGCCTGCATTTCTGGATCATGCTGGAGGCGGTCGGCCAGGCCGGCGAGCGCCTCCTCCGCCTTGAGGCGCAGGGGATGCTGGGGATCCTCGGCAATGTCGCCCAGCAGCTTGAACAGGCCGTCCAGGATCTTGGTGGAGAGGGTTTCGTCGAGGCCGGTCCAGCGCAGGATCGATCCCGCACGTTCGTGGATCATGTCGCGAAAGATCTTTTCGTTGGCGTCCAGCGTCTTGCCGACCCACAGGATGGCGGCGTTGATGACCGGGCGGTGCCGCCCCTCGCGCAGGGCGGCGGCGAGCAGCTGACCGGCGAGCGGCGCCACCTCCAGCGTGCGGAGGCGCTGGGCGGCGGCACCCTTGACCAGATTGCCGAGCTGCTCGTCGCCCAGGCTTTCCAGCAGGGTGGCGGCCATCTTGCCCGCCCCGCCCTTCAGCGGACCCTCACGCGGCGGGGCGGCGAGCACCCGCCCGGCGGCGGCGGCCACGTCCAGCCGCGCCATGCGCCGCGCGATCACGCCCGGCACCAGGAAATTGGCGCGCAGGAAACCCGCCAGGCTGTTGCCGATCCGGTCCTTGTTGCGCGGGATGATCGCGGTGTGCGGGATGGGCAGGCCGAGCGGGTGGCGGAACAGGGCCGTCACCGCGAACCAGTCGGCCAGCCCGCCGACCATCGCCGCCTCGGCGAAGGCGCGGACGAAGCCCCAGCCGGGATGGTGCGGTTGCAGCGCGCGCGCGACGAAGAACAGCAGCGCCATCGCGACCAGCAAAGCGCCCGCCACTATCCGCATGCCCCGCACCCCGCCGCGCCGAGGGTCCATCCGTTGCGTGATCGTCATCCTGTCTTTCCGGGCATCATGCCCCGACAATGGACGGCGCGGCGGATGGTTCACTCGGCCGGTTGCGCCTCGCCGGGCGGGGCGTGCGACGCACTGCTGGTCAAGGCCGGCGCAAGCTTCCGGCCGAGCCACTTTTCCAGGCCGTCGGCAAGGCTGAAGCCGGCGGGCACGATCAGCAGGGTGAGCAGGGTCGACAGGATAAGGCCGCCGATCACCGCCACCGCCATCGGCTGGTTGAACGATCCGTCCGCGCCGATCGACAGAGCGGTCGGCATCATGCCCGCGACCATCGCGACGGTGGTCATGATGATCGGCTGCGCGCGCTTGTGCCCGGCATCGAGGATGGCGTCGTAGAGCGTGCGCCCGTGCCGCATCTCCTCGATCGCGAAGTCGATCAGCAGGATGGAATTCTTGGCGACGATGCCGAACAGCATCAGCAGGCCGATGAAGACCGGCAGGGAGATCGGCATTCCCGCCACCTTGAGCGCGATCAGCCCGCCTAGCGGCGCCAGCAGCAGCGAGCCCATGTTGACGAACGGCGGCATCACCCGGCGGTAGAGCAGCACCAGCACGGCGAACACCAGCAGCACGCCCGCCACCACCGCGATCAGGAAGTTGGTGACCATTTCCGCCTGCCACTTGGCGTCGCCGGCGGCGGCATAATGCACGCCGACCGGCAGCGCCTTCATCGCGGGCAGTTCCATGATCTTGGCTCGCTCCTCCCCCGAGATCGCGCCGGGGGCGAGATCTGCGCTGATGATGGTGCGGCGTTCCTGGTTGTAGCGTTCGATCTTGGACGGCCCGGCGCCGAAGCCGATATCCGCCACCACCCGCAACGGCACGCTGCCGCCGGCCGAGGTCGGCACCGGCAGGTTCTGGATCGTGCCGAGGTCGCGGCGGCTGTTTTCGTTCAGCATCACGCGGATCGGCACCTGGCGATCGCTGAGCGAGAACTTCGCGGCATTCTGATCGATGTCGCCGATGGTGGCGATGCGGATCGCCTGGCTCAGCGCCTGGGTGGTCACGCCCACGTCGGCGGCAAGGTCGAGCCGTGGCTTGATCACGATTTCCGGCCGCGGCAAATCCCCTTCGATACGGGGGCCGCGAACGCCGTGCAGCCGCTTCATGTCGTCCACGACCTTCAGCGCGGCGCTGTTGAGCAGGACGGGATCGTCGCCTGCCAGCATGATCTGAATGTCGCGACCGCCATTGCCGCCCTGGCTTTCGAAATTGATGCGGCCGTCGGGGATGCTCTGCAAGGCAGGCGTCAGCGCGCGTTCGAACTCGGTCGACTTGCGCGCGCGGTCATCCTTCAGGTTGATCACGATATAGGCGCTGCCGACATCCACATAGTCGACCGCCGTGCGCACCTCCGGCTGCTTCTTGACCAGGGTGACGACGCGTTCCGCCACGTCGCGCGTCTGCTCCAGCGTGGTGCCGGGGGGCATGGTGACGTTGATGCGGCTCATGTCGCTGTCCTGCGGCGGCATGAACGTCTTGGGCAGGATTCCGAACATGACCAGGGTGGCCAGGAACGCGGCGATGCCGATCCCCATCGTCCACCAGCGATGGTCGCGGGTCCAGGCGAACCAGCGACCCGCGCCACCCCGCGCACGCGCTGCCTGCGCCCGGCTGTCGTCCAAAGTCCAGCGCAGCACGCCCATGTAGCGGTCCATCAGCGGGCCTTCGCCATGCGACGCGGCGCCGTGCGCTTTCAGGAAATAGGCCGCGATCATCGGCGTGATCAGGCGTGCGACCAGCAGGCTCATCAGCACCGCGACCACCACGGTCAGGCCGAAATTCTTGAAGAACTGGCCGGCGACGCCCGGCATCAGCGCGACCGGCAGAAACACGGCGACGATGGAGAAAGTGGTGCCGACCACCGCCAGCCCGATCTCGTCCGCCGCGTCGATCGACGCCTGGAACGCGGTCTTGCCCATGCGCATGTGGCGGACGATATTCTCGATCTCCACGATGGCATCGTCGACCAGCACGCCCGCCACCAGGCTGAGCGCGAGCAGGGTCATGAAGTTGAGCGTGAAGCCGAGCAGGCTCAACACCCAGAAAGTCGGAATGGCCGACAGCGGAATGGCAAGCGCGGAGATCACGGTGGCTCGCTTGTCGCGGAGGAACAGGAACACCACCGCGACCGCCAGCACCGCGCCTTCCACCATGGCGTGGAGCGCGCCCTTGTAATCCTCCTTGGTCTGCTTGGTGGAATTGAACCGCTGGATGAAGTGGATCTTGGGATTGTCCTTTTCCAGCTCCGCCAGCACCTTCACCGCCTGGTCGTAGATGGTGACGTCGGACGCGCCGCGCGCGCGCAGGATGCCGAAGCTGACCACCGACTTGCCGTTCATGATCGCCAGGTTGCGCTGCTCGCCATAGGCGTCGCGCACGGTGGCGATGTCGGCCAAGCGGACCGAGCGGCCCATGCCGAGCCGGATCTGCGTCTGGCTGAGCGCATAAGCGTCCTGCGCGTTGCCGAGCACGCGGACCGACTGTTCGGTGCCGGCAATCTCCGCCCGGCCGCCGGCCGCGTTCATGTTCATGGCGGTCAGCTGCGCATTGACCTGGCTGGCGGTGACGCCCTGCGCCTGCATCTTGGCGGGATCGAGGATGACGCGGATCTCGCGCTCCACCGCGCCGCGTGTTTCCACGCTCTGCATGCCGGGAATGGCGAGCAGGCGACGCGACACGATGTTCTTCACATACCAGGAGAGCTGCTCCATGGTCATGTCGGTCGCTTCCACCGACCAGTTGGCGAGCGCGCCGCCGTTCACCTTCACCCGGATGATCTGCGGTTCCAGAATGCCTTCCGGCAATTGCCCGCGGATCTGGGAAATGGCGTCGCGCACGTCGGTGGTGGCGCGATCCACCGGCGTCTCGATGGTGAACAGCACCACCGTCTGCGAACTGCCTTCCTCCACGGTGGAGGTGATTTCCTCCACCCCTTCCAGGTTGCGCACGGCCGCCTCGACCCGCTGGGTGATCTGCGTTTCCAGCTCGGTCGGGGCCGCGCCCGGCTGACCGATATAGACGATCACGCCGGGGAAGGTGATTTCCGGCTGCGCGTTCACGTCCATCCGCATGAAGGACACGAGTCCCGCCAGCGTCAGCGCGATGAACAGCACGATCGGCGGCACCGGATTGCGGATCGCCCAGGCAGAGATGTTGCGGAAGTTCATCGCACGTCGTCCTCAGCGCGAAGCGGCTTGCAGCTCGGGATGCACCTTGTCACCGGCATTCAGAAAGGCGCCGGCCGACGCGACCACGCGCTCCGTGCCGGACAAACCGGAGGCGATGGTCACGCCGCGCTCGCCCACCTCGCCGGTCTTCACGTCGCGGCGCGCGATCACATTGCCGGGCCCGACGATGTAGACGAAATTGCCCTGGGCGTCGCTCAGCACCGCGCTTTCGGGCAGCAGGGGCAAGTTGCCGGCCGCGCCGCCGATCTCCGCCGAGCCGAAGCCGCCGGGGCGCAGCGCCGCATTGTAGGGCAAGGCGATCCGCACCGTTCCCTGGCGCGTGTTGGGATCAATCACCGGCGAGATCTGCCAGATCTGGCCCGGTATCCTGAGCGCGCTGCCGACCGGCGTCACCGTCGCCGGCGACCCGACGTGCAGCCGCGCCAGTTCCGAATCGGCCAGACGGGCCTGCAGCTCCATCTTGCCGTCCTGCGCCACGCGAAACAGGCTGGTGCTGCCGGGACCGACCACCTGCCCCGCCTCCACCGCGCGGGTCAGCACCAGGCCGCTGGTGGGCGCGCGCACGTCGAGCCGGCCGATCAGCGCGCGCTGCTGCGCAAGTTGCGCCTGCGCCAGCGCGACGCGGGCATTGGCGCCGTCCAGCGCGGCCTGCCGTGTGTCGATATCCGCGCGCGAGACGAAACCGTTGGCAACCAGCTGCTTGGCGCGATTGAGGTTCTGGCGCGCAAGCTGGGCATCGGCGCGAGCCTGGTCGATCTGGGCGGAGATGGCGGCCGCCTGCTGCGTCTGGACCGAGCGATCCACCACCGCCAGCGTCTGCCCCGCCTTGACCCAGGTGCCGGCGTCCACCAGCACCTGGCGCACGATGCCCCCTTCACCGGGAATGCCGACCGGCATGTCGCGCCGCGCGGCGATATTGCCGACCGCCGAAATCCGGGCGGTGACGGCCTGGCGGCCTGGCACGATCACGGTGACGCGCGGCGACGTATCGACGGGGGCGGCGAGCTTGTCCCCACCGCGCATGAAGAAGGCGGCCAAAGCGAGCGCCACCACCAGAAACACGCCGCCGACGATCAGCGCGCGCCTTCTGCGGCGGCCGTGATCCAGCGCCCCGTGGGTCGCCGGATCGCCGCTGATGCTCGTTTCCATGTTCATCGCCGTCCCATCCCCTCGCGGTCCGCGTGCGCCAACCCCATGGCACGCCGACCGCACGGCTGTATTACTATACTACCTCACCTGGCTCAAGCGCCCTTTACCGGTGCTGAACGAAGCCACAGGATCGACCAGTCGCCCTTGTCGATCCGACCGTGGAGCGTGATGCCGTGCCGGGCATAGGCCGATAGCACATCGTCCGCCTGGCTCGCCAGCAGCCCTGCAAGGAGTATCGACGCGCCGGGCCGAATCGCAGCGCCGAAGCCGGGCGCGAGCGCGATCAGCGGCCCGGCCAGGATGTTTGCGATCAGCAGGTCAAAGGGTGCCGCCGCCCGCAACGCCGGACCGTCCATTCCATCGGCGGCGACCAGCGCGATCGCATCGCCGGGCACGCCGTTGGCGGCCATGTTGGCGGCGGTGACGTCGATTGCGACCGGATCGATGTCCGACGCGATCACCCGCGCGTCGGGCCACAAGATCCGCGCGGCGAAGGCGAGCAGGCCGGTGCCGGTGCCGATGTCGGCCACGTCGCCGAACCGCAGCCCCTCCCCGGCCATGCGGTCCAGCATCTCCAGGCAGCCGGCGGTGGTTTCGTGATGCCCGGTGCCGAAGGCGCGGCCCGCCTCGATATGGAAGGCGACCATGTCCGCCGGGATGTTTTCGGCAAAAGCGGCGGTGTGGACATAGAAGCGGCCGGCGCGGATCGGCTGCAGCCAACGCTGGCTGACCGTGACCCAATCCTGGTCCTCCAGCCGCTCGATCACCGGCTGCGTATCGCCCGCGCTCGGCACCAGGGCTCGGATCGCCGCGACCAGATCCGGGCCGGGCTCGGCGGGCAGATAGACATCGAACTGCCAATTGTCGGGGCGGGACGGGTCCGGCTCGCTCGTCATCAGGACGGGTGCGGGGTCGATGCCCAGTTCCGGCTCGATCACCGCCAGCAATTCGCCCTCCGCGCGGTTACATGGCAGCGTCACTTTCCAGCTTTCGGCGGACTGCATTTGCCATTCAGCGGACATAGCTTGCTCCATTGATGTCGATCACCGCGCCGGTCATGGAGGCGGGGGCCTCCAGCGCCAGGAAGCGGACGGCGGCGGCCACCTCCTCCGGCTGCGCCACCCGGCCGAGCGGAATGTCGGCCAGCAGCTTGTCGCCGCCGCGACTGGCGAGATACTCCTCCGCCATGCCGGTCATGGTGAAGCCCGGGCAGACGGCAAAGGCGAGGATCTCCTGCGCCGCATAGCCGCGCGCGATCGTCTTGGTCATGGCGACCATGCCCGCCTTGGCCGCGGCATAATGCCAATGCGCGGGCGAATCGCCGCGATAGGCCGCGCGACTCGCGACGTTGACGATGCGGCCGCCGCCTCCGCGCTGCTGGAAGTGCCGCACGGCATGGCGGCACAGTTCGGCCGAGGCGGTCAGGTTGACGCGCATGGTGCGTTCCCATGCGGCCAGCCATTCGTCGTCCGGGCTGTCGAGCGGGGAGGCCTCAAAGATGCCGGCATTGTTGACGAGCACGTCGATGCGGCCATCCAGCCGCTCCAGCGCCTCGTTCCATAGCACGCTCGCGGCACCGGGCTGGTCGAGATCGGCGGCAAGGGTGTGGGCGTCGGCGGCGGACGTCGCCTGGCCGACGACGCGCACGTCGGCCCCGGACAGCGCATCGGCAATGGCCCGGCCAATGCCCCGGCTGGTGCCGGTCGCGAGAATATGGATGGTCATGGTCGCGCGCTTAGGCGCTCGGCACGGGAAAGTCACCGGCAACCCGCTTGCCCGATGTTGCAACAATGTAGTAACTTCGCAGTAGGAGGCGAACCATGCGGACGGCATTGCGCAAAATGGGAAATTCGACCGGCATGATCGTGCCCAAGGCCCTGCTCACCGAAATGGGGGCGAGCGCCGGGACTGCGATCGAGCTGCGGGTGGAGAATGGACGGCTGGTCGGCGATCCCGTCCGCACCTTGCGCGAAGGGTGGGCGGAGGATGCCGTGCGCGTCGCCGCTCTACCGGTGAGCGAGGAAGAGGCCGACTGGATGGGCTTCGGCAATGACGGCGATGACGAGTTGCGCTGGTGAAGCGTGGCGAGGTGTGGCTGTGCACGCTCGACCCGACGGTCGGGCACGAGATTCGCAAGGCGCGGCCCTGCCTGATCGTCTCGCCCGACGATCTCAACCAGCGCCTGTCCACCCTGATCGTCGCGCCCTTGACCAGCGGCAGTCAGCCCGCGCGATTTCGGGTAAATGTCACCTTTCGCGGCAAGGACGGGCTGATCCTGCCCGATCAGCTTCGCACGCTGGATCGCCGGCGTTTCGTGAAACAGCTCGGCACGATCCATGAGGACGCACTGGCAGACGTGCAGCGCATCCTGATCGCGATGTTCAGCTGAGCCGGTGACATACGGGAAAGCCGGGTACGACCAGGCGGCCCGGCTTTCCCCGTCGATCAGTAAACGCGCGCCTTGGGCTTGATATAATCGACCTCGTCGGTGAGCGTGTAATCGTGCACCGGGCGGTAATCGAGGCTGACCGCGCCCTTGTCGAACGAGACGAGGGTGTGCTTCATCCACTCGGCATCGTTCCGCTCGGGGAAGTCCTCGTGCATGTGCGCACCGCGGCTTTCCTTGCGGTTGGCGGCCGAGTGCATCGTCACCACCGCCTGCGGCAGCATGTTGTCCAGCTCCAGCGTCTCGATCAGGTCGGTGTTCCAGATCAGCGAATGGTCGGTGATCGCCACGTCCTGCATGGAGGCATAGACCGTGTCGATCTTGCCCATGCCTTCACGCAGCGTTTCCGAATTGCGGAACACGGCGCAGTCGGACTGCATCGTGCGCTGCATGTCGAGCCGGATCTTCGCCGTGGACGTGCCGCCGGAGGCGTTGCGGTAGCGGTCGAGGCGGGTCAGCGCCGCGTCGTCCGCTTCCTTGTTGATGACGCCGTGCGCGGTGTGCGGCTTGATCGTCTCACCGATGCGGATGCCGGTGGCGCGGCCGAACACGACCAGGTCGATCAGCGAGTTGGAGCCGAGGCGGTTGGCGCCATGCACCGAGACGCACGCCGCCTCGCCCACCGCGAACAGGCCGGGGACGACCGCATCGGGGTTGCCGTCCCTGAGGTGGACGACCTCGCCCCAGTAATTGGTCGGGATACCGCCCATATTATAGTGAACGGTCGGCACCACCGGCAGAGCGTTGCGGGTCAGGTCGACGCCAGCAAAGATCTTGCCGGTTTCGGTGATGCCTGGCAGCCGCTCCGCCAGCACCTTGGGATCGATATGATCCAAGTGCAGGAAGATGTGGTCCTTGTGCTCGCCGACGCCGCGCCCTTCGCGGATCTCCATCGCCATGGAGCGCGAGACGACGTCGCGGCTGGCGAGATCCTTGGCCGACGGGGCATAACGCTCCATGAAGCGTTCGCCCTCGGCATTGGTGAGGTAACCACCCTCGCCGCGCGCGCCCTCCGTGATCAGCACGCCCGCGCCGTAGATGCCGGTCGGGTGGAACTGCACGAACTCCATGTCCTGGAGCGGCAGACCGGCGCGCAGCACCATGCCGCCGCCATCGCCGGTGCAGGTGTGGGCCGAGGTCGCGGAGAAATAGCAGCGGCCATAGCCGCCCGTCGCCAGCACCACCGCATGGCTGCGGAAGCGGTGAATGGTGCCGTCCTCCATGCAGAGCGCGATCACGCCCTTGCACTCGCCGTTCTCCATGATGAGGTCGAGCGCGAAATATTCGACGTAGAAGTCGGCGTCATACTTCAGGCTCTGCTGGTACAGCGCGTGAAGCATGGCGTGGCCGGTGCGGTCGGCGGCGGCGCAGGTGCGCTGCACGGGCGGGCCCGCGCCCATATTCTGCATGTGGCCGCCGAACGGACGCTGGTAGATGGTGCCGTCCTGGTTGCGGCTGAACGGCACGCCGGCATGTTCCAGCTCGATCACCGCCGCCGGCGCCTCGCGCACCATATATTCGATCGCGTCCTGGTCGCCCAGCCAGTCCGACCCCTTCACGGTGTCGTACATGTGCCAGGTCCAGTGATCGGGCGTGTTGTTGCCCAGGGACGCCGCGATCCCGCCCTGTGCCGCCACGGTGTGGCTGCGCGTCGGGAACACCTTGGTGATGCAGGCGGTCTTGAGCCCCTTTTCGGCGCAGCCCATGGTCGCGCGCAGGCCCGATCCGCCCGCGCCGACGACCACCGCGTCATAGACATGGTCGATGATCTGATAGGCGGGCATTACGGCTGGGCTCCGGCAAAGGCGACCTTGAGGATGGAGAAGATGGCGATCGCCGCCCCTCCGATCGCATAGAAGTTGAGCAGGACCAGCGCGACCACGCGGCTGAAATCATGCTGATAATCCTCGATCACGACCTGCAGGCCGAGGCGGAGGTGGTAGAAGACCGACACCACCGCCAGGATCAGCGGCACGCTGGCCCACGGGCTCTGCAACCAGATGGCAAGCGCCTTGTAGTTCCACAAGGGCAGGCGGAAGAGCGACACCACCAGCCAGGTCATCAACAGCAGGTTGGACCCCGCGGTCAGCCGCTGGTGCCACCAATGGTGCGTGCCGTGCTTGGCCGAGCCGAGACCGCGGACGCGGCCGATGCTGGTTCCCGTACCCATCAGAAACTGTTCCCGAGGATGCTGCCCCACACGGCCAGCGTGAGGAGGACCGACACGACCATGGTTGCCATGGCGCTGGTCTTGTTGCGCTTCAGCTCGAAATTGGCGCCCGCGTCGAGGAACAGGTGGCGCACGCCCGAGCAGAGGTGCTGGAAGAAGGCCCAGGTCAAGCCGACCAGGACCAGCAACGGCAGCCAGTTGAGCATGCCGGTGCGATCGGACGTCATCATGTCCACGAAGCGGCCATAGGCTTCCTGCCCGCTGGCGAGGGCGGACAGCCACCACACGAACAGGATGCCGCCCCCGATCGCCATGGCCGAGCCGGTGGCACGATGGAGGATGGAGACCAGCATGTGCGGGCCCCATTTCCAGATGGTCAGGTGCGGCGACAGCGGCCGACCGGGATTGCGCGCCATGTTTCTGGCCTGTCCCCAAGCAAATCGAAAGAATGGAGAACCCTTTAGCCGAGAAACGCCGCGTTGCAACGCGCTGGACGCGGCAAAACCGCCGGGGACCGCGGACTAACCGACTGTTTACCTTGCCCGCGCTAGGTCGGCCGCGACAGCTGAGGAACCGGAGAGAGCCGCGCCTGATGACCGACGACTTCCATGTGATCGAGCTTCCCGCCGCGGCGCGCATCCCCTTCCCGGCGACGGACGTCGCGCATCGCCTGTCCATCTACAATCCCGACGGCGGCTTTGCACGCGACCTGGCGTTCGTGTGGGACAAAGCGGGCGAGATCATCGTCGCGACCGTGGCCGACTATTGCGCCGGCCTGGCCACCAGCGGCACGCCATTCGGCACGGTGATTGCCGAATCGAACCTGCCGGCCGATCATTTGGGCAGCCGGATCGGCGCCCACATGCGCGCGCAGTTCGTGACGCCGGTCAACGAGCACTGGATCGCGCTGAACGGGCGGATCGGGCGCGAGATCTTTGCCAGCGGCATCAGCCCGGCGGTGGTGATGGACGGCATCATGGGCCGCACCGCCACCATCTGCGGGGCGCTGCGGCGCGCCTTCACCGACTCGCCTGACC
>NZ_CAKTFO010000023.1 GCF_934560975.1 uncultured Sphingomonas sp.
CGGTCGATGCCGACGCCGAAGCGCCCAAGAAGTGGGACATGGCCGAAGCCGACGAGCCCGCGCTCGCCGACGCATAAAGATCCGTTGCGGCCGAAATCCCTTTCGCCCTCGGCCGCGCGGTGTGGCGGCTGGATCGTCGGATCCAGCCGCTATTCTCTTATCGGCGCACGCTGCCATAGATGCGGTCGAGCACGGCGGCCACATCGACCAGCGTGTCGGCATTGCTGCTGAAGCCCGGGTTCGCCGCAAGGCGTGTCGCCCAGTCGGCCGCCGCGCCGCCGCTCCATGGATCGGGCGGAGAGGAGAGGGTCGTCTGCGACGTTCCGTCGAACTTGCTAGCGGAAAAGTCCATGAACGAGCCGTTTTCGTTGCGCAGCGCCGCACCGCCCTGGCTACCGTAAAAGGCGGCCTCGATCACCGCATCCTGCCCGGCATGGATCCGCCACGAACAGGCGAGGCGGACCGTGACCCCATTGGCCAGCGTCAGCGTGGCGACCGCCAGGTCTTCGACGCTCCGGTCATCGGCCAGTGGCCGCCCGCCTGAATACAGGCTTGCGGATACGTCCACCACTTCCGGCCAGTCCAATGTCCACAGCGCAAGGTCGACCAAGTGGACGCCCAGGTCCACCACGCACCCGCCGCCCGACTGTGCCTTGTCGTAGAACCACGGCTTGTCGGGGCCGTAGGCATTGTGGAAGGTCAGGTCGACCAGCTGGACCGTGCCCAGATCGCCATTGCGCACCAATGGCGCGATCCGCTGCATGGCGTCGGTGAAGCGGTAGGACAGGTCGACCGACAAGAGCCGATCGGCGGTCCGCGCCGCATCCACCACCGCGCGCGTCTCCGTCGCATCGCGGCCAAGCGGCTTCTGGCAGAACACCGCCGCACCCGCCTGCAGCGCCTGGATCGACTGTGCGGCATGCAGCGCGCTGGGCGTAGCGATGACGATGCCATCCAGGCCGAGCGCCAGCATATCTTCATAGCTGTCACAAACCCGCGCCTCGGGCGCGAGGGCCAGCGCACCCTCGCGCATCTCTGGCGACGGCTCGACGATCGCCGCCGCCTCGACCAGGCCGGTGGCGAGCATCGCCTCCATCCGGCTGCGGCCGATCCAGCCGACGCCGAGGAATCCGATGCGGGGCTTACGCATAGGTCACCAGCGCCTTGACGAAGCCGTCCGGCTTGTCGCGCGTGGCATCCAGCGCCTCGCCCAGCCGATCGAGCGGATAATGATGGCTGTAGAGTGGCGTGGGATCCAGCGCACCCGATGCCACCGCATCCACCGCCGCCTGCACGCCGGCGCGTTGCACCTCCGGATCGCGCTCGTGCGCATTTATCACGTCGATGCCCTTCCAGTTCCACATCTGCATATTGACCTGGCGCGGGCCGTCCTGGTGATAGCCGGCGACGATCAGCTTGCCGCCGAAGCCCACCAGTTCGGCAGCCAGGTCGAGCGGCCACTGCTTGCCGACGGCCTCGATCACGCGATCGCACATCTTCTCGGCGGTCAGCCGCTTCACATCCTCGATGATGCGCCAGTGGTCGTCCATCACGATCGTCTCGGCCGCGCCGTAGGAGGTGGCGAGGTCGAGCGAGAATTGCCGGCGCGAAATCGCGATCACGCGCGCGCCCGCATCGGTGGCGAGCTTGGTCAGCACCGCGCCGAGGAAGCCGATCCCGACGATCGCCACCGTCTGTCCGGCGCGGATGTCGCTGCGCCGGAATATGTTGAACGCGCAACCGAGCGGCTCGCCGGGGAAAGGCTGGCCGGCCAGCGCTTCAGGCAGCTTCACCACCGCGTCGGTCCTGGCCACGTCATAGCCGGCGAAGGCGTGGCCGCCCAGGCTGGCGACCCGATCGCCCACGGCAAGGCCATCGACCCCGTCGCCCACCGCATCGATCACGCCCCAGCCTTCATGGCCGAGCCCGCCGGCCTCGCCCGGATACGTCATCCATTCCTGCCCGGCCCAAGGTTCCAGATTGGACGCGCACACGCCCGATCCTTCCAGCCTGATCCGTACCTCGCCCGTGGCGGGCTGGGGCAGCGCGACCGCGTCCACCCGCATCTCGCCCGGGCCTACCAGCACTGCGGCCTGCATCGTCGTCATTCAACCTCCATCATCATTTCGCGGGCACAAGCGATGCCCGATAACGTTGTGCGTCGGGCATGAAACTCACCGACATCCTCCTTGGTCGCCGTCTCGCCAACCGGGAGAACACGCAACAGAAAATCGGCTGGTTCGCGGGCGTGCCGGCCATGGGCCTGGATGGGCTCGGCTCCTCCTCCTACGGGCCGGAGGCGGCGCTGACCATCCTGATCCCGCTCGGCGCGCTGAGCCTGGCCTGGATCGGTTGGGTGATCGGCCCGATCGTGGCGTTGCTGGCGATCCTCTATCTGTCCTATCGCCAGACGATCCTGGCCTATCCCAGCAATGGCGGCGCTTATACCGTCGCCAAGGACAATCTGGGTGCGGGCGCCTCGTTGCTGGCGGCGGCCGCGCTGATGATCGATTATGTGTTGAACGTCGCGGTCGGCATTTCGGCAGGCGTAGGCGCGCTGACCTCCTCCGTTCCGGCGCTCCATCCCTGGACGCTGGAATTGTGCCTCGGCATCCTCGCCGTCGTGGCGCTCGCCAACCTGCGCGGCACGCGCGAGGCGGGGTGGCTGTTCGCGCTGCCGACCTATCTGTTCCTGGCGAGCTTCCTGGGCCTGATCGGCTGGGGGCTGGTGAAGCTGGCGATGGGCCATGCCGACCCGGTGATTGCTCCGCCGCCATTGCACCATGCGGTGGAGGGCGCCGGCCTGTGGCTGCTGCTGCGCGCCTTCGCCGCCGGCTGCACCGCCATGACCGGGGTGGAGGCCGTGTCCAACGGCGTCGGTGCCTTCCGCGAACCGGTGGTGCGCGAGGCGCATCGTACGCTGACCGTGATCTGCCTTGCGCTGGGCCTGCTGCTGGCCGGTATCGCCGCCGTGGCGCATGGGTACGGACTGGGCGCGATGGACCAGACGCAGGCGGGCTATCAGAGCGTGCTGTCGCAACTGGCGGGCGCCATCGTTGGCCATGGCCCGGTCTATTATGTCGCGATGGGAAGCCTGCTGACGGTGCTGTGCCTGTCCGCGAATACCAGCTTTGTCGGTTTTCCGCGCATCTGCCGGCTGGTCGCGCTCGACGATTACCTGCCGCGCGCCTTTGCCGTCGCGGACCGGCGGCTGGTCTTTTCGGCCGGGGTGCTGTTCCTGACGGTGACAGGCGGCGCGCTGCTGGTGATGTTCGGCGGCATCACCGATCGCCTGATCCCCCTGTTCGCGGTCGGGGCCTTCCTGACCTTCACCATGAGCCAGCTGGGCATGGTGGTGCATTGGCGGCGCAAGGGGCGGGCGCATTGGCACAGGCTGGCGCTGAACGCGCTTGGCGCGGTCACGACCATGATCGCGCTGGCGATCATCCTCGCCGCCAAGTTTACCGAAGGCGCGTGGATCGTGGTGATCGCGGTCCCGCTCACCATCCTGTTCCTGGTCGCGGTGAAGCGCCATTATGCTGGCGTGGCGCGACGGCTGGCGGTGCACGAACCCTTCGTGGTCGAGGAAACGGAGCCGCCGACCGTGCTGGTCGCCTACGAACAGCGCAACCGCATGACCGATCGCGCGCTGCGTTTCGCCATGACGCTGTCGCCGGACGTGCTGGCGGTCCACCTGCTCCGGCTGGGCGGACCCGACGAGGAGGCGGACGTCGCGGCGGTGAAGGAGAGGTTCGAGCGCGATATCGCCGCGCCGCTCGCCGCCGCCGGCCTGACCCCGCCGCGCCTGATCACCGTGCCGGCACCCTATCGCGAGATCCAGGGACCGATCCTCGACCTGGTCGAGAAGATCGACGCGGACACGCCGGGCCGGTCGGTCGCGATCCTGATCCCCGAACTGGTGCTGCGCCATTGGTGGCAACGCCTGCTGCATGGCCGGCATGGGCGCAAGCTGCGCGCCGCGCTGCTCGCCCATGCCGGTCCGCGATTGATGGTAATCACCTCGCCCTGGCGCGCCTGACGCCAGGGCGGGGGATCACCGCTCCGGCTGTTCGATGAAGTCCTGCAGCAAGGCATGAGCCTCGTCGTCGGTCATCTGCTTGGGCGGATGCTTGCAGAAATAGGCCGATGCCGGATCGACCGGCCCGCCGAGACCACGGTCGCGCGCCAGCTTGGCACAGCGCACCATGTCGATCGCGACACCCGCCGAATTGGGGCTGTCCTCCACCGACAGGCGCAGTTCCAGGTTCATCGGCACGCCGCCGAACAACTGGCCCTCCATCCGGATGAAGGCGACCTTGTTGTCATTCTGCCACGGCACGTAGTCGGACGGGCCGATATGCACATTCTCGTCGCTCAGCCGCTCGGCCGCGACCGCCTGCACCGCTTCGGTCTTGCTGATCTTCTTGGACTTCAGCCGCGCCCGGTTCGACATGTTGAGGAAGTCGGTGTTGCCGCCCGTATTCAGCTGGTAAGTACGATCCAGCTTCACGCCGCGCTTATTGAACAGGTCGGTCAGGACGCGGTGGACGATGGTGGCGCCGACCTGCGCCTTGATGTCGTCGCCGACGATCGGCACGCCTGCATCGGTGAACCTCTTCGCCCACGTCTCGTCCGACGCGATAAAGACCGGGATGTTGTTGACGAAGGCGACGCCGGCTTCCAGCGCGCATTCGGCGTAGAATTCGGTCGCTTCCTGGCTGCCGACCGGCAGATAGTTCATCATCACGTCGACCTGCGCCTCGCGCAGGAGTGCGACGACCTCCTCGCGTGTCGGCTGCGCCGCCTCGGCCAGCAAGAAGGTGCGGTCATTGTCGGGATAGTCGAGCATATGCTCGGCCACGCCGTCCTTCACCACGCCCATGCGGACGACGGCGCCGCTGGCCTTCACCTCGGGGCAGAAGATGGCGGTCGAGTTGGGCTTGGCGAAGATCGCCTCGCTGATGTCCTTGCCGACCTTGCGCTTGTCCACGTCCCACGCCGCGACGAAGCGGATGTCGGACGGGCGATAGCCGCCTACCTCTTCGTGCATCAGGCCGGCGAGGTCGTTCGCGCCTTCGCGATAATGGCTGACGCCCTGGACGAGCGAGCTGGCGCAATTGCCGACGCCGATGACGGCGACGTTGATGGGAGACGATGTGCGGGCGAGCATCAGGCGGCGCTCCGTTCGGCGGCGAGACGCTCGTCGCGATTGAAATTGAGGGTCGACATGGCCGACGTGCTCGGTTCGGTATCCAGCGGGGAGAAGGGAGCCTCGCCGGCGTCACGCTGGCTCTGTCCCGGCGCATAGCGGTCGATCATCCAGGCGCAGAAGTCCGCAAACGCTTGCGGATCGCGGGCGGGGGAAGTGTGGTGCGGCTCCACCCCCAGATGCTCCGGCGTGAAGCAGAAGGTGACGGTGACGTCGAAGTCGGCCAGCGCCTCCATCTGCCGGTCGAACCAGTCGACCGCATTGGGGCGGAAACTGTCGGCCCAGGACAGGCCGGTGCGCAACCGCCGGGTGCCGAGGCGCTTCATCCACTGCACGGCATCGTCCAGGCGCGGATCCTGGAAGTGGAACCACTGCATCAGGCCCAGTTCGGCGGCATGGGCCGCATAGGTTTCCAGCGCCGGCTTGGGTGTCCCGTCCTCACGGATCAGGCCCAGGTAGAAGTGGCGGTAATAGGATGATCCCTCCGCCTCGCGGTGACGCGTTTCCGCGCCCCAGCTCATCGGCAGGTCGAACAGCGAATACCAGAAGACGCGCGGGGCAATGTCCTTCAGCAGGGTAGCGGTGCGCTCCAGCCCGAAGACCTGCACCTCCTCCGCGCCGAACGAGCTGACGCCCACCTCCGTCACCCAGACGGGCTTGTCGGTGACGGCCTTGATCTCCGCGATCTTGTCGGGCCACGCCGACAACGGCCACAGATTCCAGTCGAGCGGGAAGCCATGGACGGCGACCGCATCGACCGCGTTCAGCGCGCCATGCCCCTCCATCCGCCGCAGCCAGTGCGGGTCGATCGGCGACATGCCGCCCAGCACGCGGGTGACGGCGGGATTGATCGCGTGGATCGCGTCGCCTGCGCGGATCACATGGTCGGCGAACGACGCCCAGTCGGGATCGATACTCGGATCCCAATGCGATTTGTTGTTGGGCTCGTTCCAGATCATCGCGGCTTCGATCACCGACGCATTCCCCCTTCGTTCGACGTGGCCGGATAGACGGCGTGGCGGCCCCATTTGGAATAGGGCACCTCCGCCACGCGGCACAGAAATACTTCTTGTTCCGGATGCGCCTCGACCGTGAAGCCGGCGGCGCGCAGCATCGCTTCGGAACAGGCGCGGTTCGGAGCCCACCAGTTGGTCCAGTCGTGCGCATATTCGCGCTCGATGAAATGCATCTTGGGATAAGCGGGCTCGTCGAAGATCGGCGGCGCGTCGAAGCTGCCCGGCACGAAGAACGGGTGGTCCTCCGGCACGTCGATCGTCTCGCTCGATCCCCGCTGCATCGTCTGAAACAGCATCAGGTCGCCGGTCACATGCTCGCGGATCAGGTCGAGCGCGAGCAGGGGGTGACGCAGGTGGTACAGCACCCCCATGAAGATCACGAGGTCGAACCGCTCGCCGAGCGCGCCGACGTCATAGACGGACAGGTTGCGGAACTCGACGCCCGAAAAGCCCAACGCCTCCGTCGCAAGCCGCGCCTGCGCCAGATAGCGGTCGTCGCTGTCGATGCCGACCACGCGCTCCGCTCCGCGCCGCTTCATCTCGACGGAGTAGAAGCCGGCGTTGCAGCCGATGTCGAGCACGCTCTTGCCGGTCAGGTCGGTCGGGATCGCGTCGGCGAAGCTTGCGAACTTGGTGGCCGGGTAATCGCCGAGGAAATGATCGGGTGCGGTCTGCACGCCGCCCAGGTTCATATTGTGGAACCATGGCGCCAATGCCTCGATCCGGGCGCGCAGCTTTGCGGCGTTACCCTCATCAAGGCTACGTTCGGCAACGTCCATTCACTCTCCCCCGTTATCGCGCTATCGCCTTGGAACGCCGCTGCGACCCATGGCATTCCGGTGCAATGGGCAGCTAACCTTCGTTTCGCAAACGAACTTTTCTTCGCGCTGTTCCTCAGGATTGTAGAAGCCTGGAGCGGCAAAGCTCAAACACTTTCGTGCAGCACGGAACCGGAGGGCGCCGCACATCATTCCGGCTGCATGTCCAATGGGATGCAGCAATGGGTGGCCGCGATGCGCGCGGACCGGTTCGAGGATGCGTGGCTGCTGTCGGAGCAGGATCTGCGCGCGCGTGATCCGGCGATGCGCGACGATCCGGCCAAGCCCTACCATCTCCGCTGGGTGTGGGACGGGCGGCCGTTCGACGGGCGGCATGTGCTGATCCGCTGCTACCACGGACTGGGCGACACCATCCAGTTCGCGCGCTTCCTGCCTTTGCTGGGTGCGCGCGCCGCGTCGCTGACGGTGGAGGTGCAGCCGCAGTTGCAATGCCTGATCGCCGACATGCCGGGCATCGACCGCATCATCCCCTTCGATCCGGCGCATCCGCTGCCGCCCGCCGAATGCGACATCGAGATCACGGAGCTGGCCTTCGCCCTTCGCGCCGCGCCATCAGCGGCCGCGGTGCCGTACCTTTTTGCCCAGCCGGCAGCGGAGGCGGCGGGGAGTGTTGCCCTCTGCTACAGCGGCAGCGACTGGGATATGGATCGCCGCGTGCCGGCGGAGCTGTTCGACGCGGTCTGCCGGAACCATCGCTGCGTTACCCTGGTGCCGGAACCGACCGCGCTTCCCGTGCGCAATCCGCAAGGGTGCAGCCTGGAGGTCGCGACCAGCGCATCCTTGCTGGCGGGCGCGAACCTGGTCATCACCGTCGATACGATGGTCGCCCATCTCGCCGGCGCATTGGGGAAACCCACCTGGCTGCTGCTGAAGGCCGAGCCCGATTGGCGCTGGGCACCCGACCGGACCGACAGCAGCTGGTATCCGACCATGCGCCTGTATGTGCAGCCGCGTGCCGGCGATTGGACTGCGGTGGTCGAGGCGGTTCGCCGCGACCTCACGCTAGAAGCTGTGTGCCGTGGCGAAGGGCTGCTCGTTCAGGGTGATCAGGTGGAGCCCGCCCTGGTCGCGTTGTAAGGTCGTCAACGATCCCGGATCGCACTCCAGCGCGAACATGCGGTCATAGGGGAGGCCGAGCAATCGGGTGACCAGACCGCGAATGATGTCGCAATGCGTGACGCACAATGCGGGGCAGTCGCCTTCGGGCAAGGCCATCAGATAGGCGAGGGCGCGCTCCACCGCCTCCGCCATCGTTTCTCCATCGGGACAGCGCGCGGTGTGCCGCTCCGCATTCCACCTCCGCCAGTCGGGCAAAGCGTCCAGGTCCGCAAAGCTGCGACCGGTGAAGTCGCCAAAGTCGATCTCGTCCAACGCCGGTGCGATCTGCAGCGGCAGCGCGTGCCGGCTTGCCACTGCCTCTGCCGTCTGCCGGGTGCGCGGACGCGGGCTGCTGTGGAGGGAGGCGAGGGGGACGGTGCCAAGCCGCCGCGCCAGCGCGTCCGCTTCGGCCCGGCCCCGTTCGCTTAGGGCGATGTCGGACCGGCCGCTCAGCACATGTCCGACCTCGGCATGGGTGCCGTGCCGGGCGAGATAGATCGTGCCGCTTATGGCGAACCTCCTTCGTTGACAGCGATTATTGGCCGGGCAAAAAAGTTCGCCGCCGCAACGATCCGCGGGAACGAAGAAGAAGAAGAAGCATTGTAGCTTCGTAATAATGGGTTGGGGCGAAACGAACATCCCGAATCTGCCTCGGGCGCGGCGCACCGCCGCCGGAAGGGATTCAGGCCGGTTCGCCCGCTGTCTTTGATGCTCGGGGAGGGCAAGTGGAACGCATTCTGATCACCGGCGGTGCCGGATTCATCGGTCGCTTCGTGGCGGACGAGTTGTTGCGGCGTGGCAACGAAGTGCGCGTGCTGGATAGCCTGATCGAGCAGGTGCACGGCCAGACCGACGGCTCGCAGATGTTGAACCGCGAGGCGGAACTGATCCGCGGCGACGTGCGCGACAAGGATGCGGTGAAGCGCGCGCTGGATGGTATCGACAGCGTGATCCACCTGGCGGCCGAAGTTGGCGTCGGGCAATCGATGTACGAGGTCGAGCGGTATACCTCGACCAACGACGTAGGCACCGCCGTGCTGTTCGAATCGCTAATCGACAAGCCGGTGCGCCGCGTCGTGACGGCATCCTCCATGTCCATCTATGGCGAGGGCCTTTACCGTGACGCCGATGGCGAACTGGTGCAGGATGCCGAGCGCAAGACCCTGAAGGACGGGCAGGCCAATTGGGAGCCGACGGACGATCTCGGCCGCCCGCTGACCCCGGTGGCGACGCCGGAATGGAAGCGGCCCAACCTCGCCTCCATCTACGCGCTCAACAAATATGTGCAGGAGCGCACGACCCACATCATGGCCGCGCCTTACGGCATAGAGGGCGTGTGCCTGCGGTTGTTCAACGTCTACGGGCCGGGGCAGGCCCTCTCCAACCCCTATACCGGGGTGCTGGCGATCTTTGCCTCCCGGCTGCTCAACGGGCAGCAGCCGATGATCTTCGAGGATGGCGAGCAGCGGCGCGATTTCGTCCATGTGTCGGACGTGGCGCGCGCCTTTGCCGACGCGCTGGAGCTGCCGCAGGCGGTGGGTGGCACGTTCAACATTGGTTCGGGCAAGGACCGGTCGGTGACCGAGGTCGCCACCGAACTGGCCAAGGCGATGGGCAAGAATAACATCGCGCCCGAAATCGTGGGCAAGGCCCGGATCGGCGACATCCGCCACTGCTTCTGCGACACCAGCCTCGCCGCCGACAAGTTGGACTTCAAGGCGCGTCAGGACTTTCAGCAGGGCCTGGCGGAACTGGCCGAGTGGGTGGCGCAGCAGACCGCGCATGATGGCGTGGAAAAGATGCGCGCCGAACTGGAAGCCCGGGGCCTGGTGGCGTGAGCGGCGACGACCGCCCGATCCTGGTCACCGGCGGCGCAGGCTTCATCGGGTCCAACCTTGCCGACCGGCTGGCGGGCGAGGGGCGCAAGGTCGTCGTCTATGACGCTCTGTCCCGCGCGGGGGTCGAGACCAACCTGGAATGGCTGCAAAGCCGCCATGGCGACCTGATCCAGCCGATCATCGCGGACATTCGCGACGAGGATTGGCTGGCCGACGCCGCCGCGCGTGCCTCCGCCGTATTCCACATGGCGGCGCAGGTGGCGGTCACCACCAGCCTGGTGGATCCGCGCGACGATTTCTCGATCAACATCGTCGGCACGCTCAACCTGCTGGATGCATTGCGGACGCGGAACCCGCAGGCGCCGGTCGTGTTCGCATCGACCAACAAGGTCTATGGCGACCTGGCGGATATCGATTTCGACTTGGAGGGGGACGCCTATGTCCCCGCCGATCCCCGCACAAAATCCTATGGGATAGGCGAGGATCGGCCCCTGGATTTCCACACGCCCTACGGCTGCTCCAAGGGCGCGGCCGACCAATATGTGCTGGATTATGCCCGCAGCTACGGCCTGCGCAGCGCCGTGGTGCGGATGAGCTGCATTTACGGCCAGCGTCAGATGGGGACCGAGGATCAGGGATGGGTAGCCCATTTCCTGATCCGCGCGCTCGAAGGCAAGCCGATCACGCTCTATGGCGATGGGTGCCAGGTGCGCGACATCCTCGACGTGTCGGACGCGGTCGGCGCCTATCTCGCGGCGTGGCAACAGATCGACGCGGTGCAGGGCCGCGCCTTCAACCTCGGCGGCGGCACCGGCAATGCGGTGAGCCTGCGCCAGTTGCTGGCCTATGTCGGGCAGCTGCTGGGGCGTGAGCTGGAGATCGGCTATTCCGACTGGCGCGCCGGCGACCAGCGTTATTTCGTGGCCGACACGCGCGCGATCGAAGGCGCGCTCGGGCTCGGCGCGAAGGTGCCGTGGCGCGAGGGCGTGGCCCGGCTGGCGCAGTGGCTGGCCGACGCGCGCGGGATCGAACTGCCGGTGGGGCAGGACGTCGCGGCATGACGGAGCGCACGGCGCGCCTGCGTCTGTTGATGACCGTCGATACGGTCGGTGGCGTGTGGCAATATGCGACCGATCTGGCGCGCGCGCTGGCGCCTTTGGGAGTCGAAACGGTGCTAGCGGTACTCGGGCCGGCTCCGAACATGGCGCAGCGCAACGCCGCCAAGGCGATCGCCGGCGTCCGTCTGGTCGAAACCGGCCTGCCGCTCGACTGGCTGGCGGACGATCGGGAGCAGGTGCTGCTGGCGGGACGGCGCATCGCCGAACTCGCCTGTCACCTGAACGTCGATCTGGTGCAGCTGAACCAGCCCGCAATCGCGGCGGAGGCACGCTTTCCCGTGCCAGTGGTGGCGGTGTCGCATAGCTGCCTGGCGACGTGGTGGGCCGCGGTCGAAAGCGGGCCGTTGCCGCAGGATTTCGACTGGCGCGTGGCTCTCCATGCCGAAGGGTTGCGCAAGGCCGGCAAGGTGGTGACGCCGTCCGCCGCCTTTGCCGCCGCAACCCAGGCGGCCTACGCCCTCGTCGTCGCGCCGACCGCCGTCCATAACGGCCGCGCACCGTTGACCTGTCCGCCAACGGCCATGCACGATTTCGCCTTCACGGCCGGACGGCTGTGGGACCGTGGCAAGAATATCGCGACGCTGGATCGGGCGGCGGCGCGGCTCGGCCTGCCGGTCAAGGCAGCAGGGTCGCTTGCCGGCCCCAATGGCGATCGCGTCACGACGGAGCATCTGATCCCGGTCGGCCATGTCGATGAGGAAGACCTTGCCGGTTGCCTTGCCGCGCGCCCGGTCTTCGTCTCGGCGGCATTGTACGAACCGTTCGGGCTGGCGGTGCTGGAAGCTGCCGGCGCGGGCTGCCCGCTGGTGCTGTCCGACATTCCTACCTTTCGCGAATTGTGGGACGGGGTGGCGACCTTCGTTGCCCCTTGCGACCATGCCGGTTTCGCCCGCGCGATCGAGGAGATCGTCGGCGATACGGCGCGCAGGTTGACGCAGGGAGAGGCCGCCCGCGCCGCCGCCCGCCGCTTCACGCCCGACCACATGGCCGGCGACATGCTGGCCATCTACCGTACCCTCCTGCCGAGCAGCACGCCTGATCGGGTGGCGGCATGAAGATCGCCTATTTCACCCACAGCCTCGCCTCCTGCTGGAACCACGGCAACGCGCATTTCCTGCGCGGTGTGCTGCGCGAGCTGATCGCGCGCGGCCACGACGTGCGCGCGCTGGAGCCGGAGGGGGCATGGAGCCTCGCCAATTTGCTGGGCGATCATGGCGATGCCGGGCTGGAGCCCTATCGCACCGCCTATCCGGACCTGTCCTCCACCCGCTTCGCCGCCGATGCTGATGTGGCCGAACTGGTGGGTGATGCCGAACTGGTCATCGTGCATGAATGGAACGATCCCGCGCTTGTCGCGGCGATCGGCGCGCTTAGCCAAACCGGGGGCAGCTTCACCTTGCTGTTCCACGACACCCATCATCGCGCCGTCAGCGATCCCGATGCGATCCGCGCCTTCGACCTGTCCGGCTATGACGGCGTGCTGGCTTTCGGCGAGACGCTGAGCGAGGTCTATCGCCGCTGGGGCTGGGGCGAGCGCGTATGGACCTGGCACGAGGCCGCCGACACGCGCCTGTTCCACCCGCCGGCGGAGCAGGATGCCGAACGCGAGGGCCTGGTCTGGATCGGCAATTGGGGCGATGGCGAGCGGACGCAGGAGCTGGAAGATTATCTCTTCCGTCCGGCGCAGTCGGCTGGCCTGCCGCTCGACATTTACGGCGTCCGCTATCCGGATGAGGCCAAGGCGACGCTGGCGCGCTACGGCATACATTATCATGGATGGGCGCCCAATGCGGCGGCGCCGGGCATCTTCGCCCGCCATCTCGCCACCGTGCACGTGCCACGGCGTTACTATACCACCATCCTGCCGGGCATCCCGACCATCCGCGTGTTCGAGGCGCTGGCGTGCGGCATCCCGCTGCTGTCCGCGCCCTGGTCCGACAGCGAAGGCCTGTTCCGGGTCGGGCAGGACTTCCTGATGGTGCAGTCGCCGTCAGCGATGGAGGCTGCGCTGCGGGATATCCGCAAGGACGCGGCGCTGCGGCAAAGCCTCGTCACTTCGGGGCTGGAAACGATCCTTGCCCGCCATACCTGTGCCCACCGCGTGGACGAATTGCTCGCCATCGTGGGGCGCCTGACCCAACCCGATCTGGAGACTGTTGCGTGAAGATCGCCTTCTACGGTTCCAGCCTGCTGTCTTCCTACTGGAACGGTGCGGCAACCTATTATCGCGGGATCCTGCGCGATCTTGCCGGGCGTGGTTACCAGATTACCTTCTACGAGCCAGACGCCTTCGACCGACAGCAGCATCGCGACATCGATCCGCCGGAATGGGCGCGCTCGGTCGTCTACCCCGCCACGGAAGAGGCGATGCGCGGCGTGCTGGCCGAGGCGGGCGAGGCGGACATCGTGGTCAAGGCGAACGGCGTCGGGGTGTTCGACCGCGAACTGCTTGAAGGCGTGATCGATCAGGCGCGCCCCGACGCGCTCCGCATCTTCTGGGACGTGGACGCGGCGGCGACGCTGGACGAGATGCGGGCCGACGCCTCCCATCCGGTGCTGAAGGCGTTGCCGAACCTGGACATGGTGCTGACCTATGGCGGCGGGCCGCCGGTGATCGACGCCTATCGCGGCTTCGGCGCCGCCGATTGCGTGCCGGTCTACAATGCGCTCGACCCCAGCACGCACCACCCGGTCGATCCCGACCCGCGTTTCGCCTGCGACCTGGCCTTCCTCGGCAATCGCCTGCCCGACCGCGAGGCGCGGGTGGAGGAATTCTTCCTGAAGCCGGCGGCTCTGCTGGCGGAGCGGCAATTCCTGATCGGCGGCAATGGCTGGGAGACCAAGGGGATGCCGGGCAATGTCCGCCATCGCGGCCATGTCTATACGACCGAGCATAATGCGTTCAACTGCACGCCGTTGGCGGTGCTGAACGTGGCGCGCGACAGCATGGCCAACATCGGCTTCTCGCCCGCGACCCGCGTGTTCGAGGCGGCGGGTGCTGCCGCCTGCCTGATCACCGACGCTTGGGAGGGGATCGACCTGTTCCTGAAGCCGGATGAGGAGGTGCTCGTCGCCCGCGACGGCCAGGACGTGGCCGATCACCTTGCGTCGCTGACGCCGGAACGGGCCAAGGCCATCGGCGAAGCGGCGCTGGCCCGCGTCATGGCCGAGCATACCTATCGCTTGCGCGGCGCACAGGTCGACCAGGTGTTCAAGGCACATTTCGCGCGGGCGCGGGAGGCGGCATGAAGCTTGTCGTCCTCGGCCTCAGCCTGTCCTCCTCCTGGGGCAATGGCCACGCGACCACGTTCCGCGCGCTGCTGAAGGCCTATGCGGCGCGGGGGCACGACATCCTGTTCCTCGAACGCGACGTGCCCTGGTACGCAAGCCAGCGCGACCTGACCGATCCCGATTACTGCCGGCTCGCTTATTATGGCGATCTCGACCAGTTGCGCGACTGGGCGGAGGAGATTGCCGGCGCCGATGCGGTGATCGTCGGCTCCTACGTGCCGGCGGGGGTGGCGGTCGGCCGCTATGTTCAGGCGACGGCACAGGGTGTCACGGCATTTTACGACATCGACACGCCAGTGACGCTGGCCAAGCTGGCACGGGGCGATTTCGAATATCTCTCGCCGGAGGTGATCCCGGGATACGACGTGTATCTGTCGTTCACGGGCGGGCCGACTTTGGACCTGATCGAGCGCCAATATGGCTCGCCGGCTGCGCGGCCGCTTTACTGCTCGGTCGACCCGGCCTTGTACCAGCCGGTCAACGCGCCCGCCCGCTGGGATCTGTCTTATCTCGGCACCTACAGCCCGGATCGGCAGCCGACGCTGGAGCGGCTGCTGCTGGAGCCGGCGCGCCGCCGGCCCGACCTGCGTTTCGCGGTGGCGGGGCCGCAATATCCCGCCGACATCGACTGGCCGGCCAATGTCGAGCGGATCGAGCATTGCCCGCCGGCCGATCACGCCGCTTTCTATTCGGCCTCGCGCTTTACCCTCAACGTGACGCGGGCGGACATGATCGCGGCGGGCTGGTCGCCGTCGGTGCGGCTGTTCGAGGCAGCGGCTTGCGGCACCCCGATCATCTCGGATCGATGGGACGGGATCGACAAGCTGTTCGCGCCGGGGCAGGAGATCATCCTGGCTGACACGACGGACGACGTTATTGCGGCTTTGGACGGGGACGCGGAGGCGATCGGAGCGGCGGCACGGCGGATCGTGCTGTCGGGCCACACCGCCGCGGATCGCGCCGCCCAGTTGGAAGCGCACTTGAATGAGGCCGCAGAAAAACGCGGCAAAGCCGGCACGTCCGGAAAAACAGAAACGGTACAGGGAGGAACAGATATGTGGACCGACCGCGGAATTGCACTGGTGGCTGGCGGAGCGGGCTTCATCGGGTCGCATCTGTGCCGCGCGCTGGTGGAAAGCGGGCATGAGGTGATTTGCCTGGACAACCTCCAGACCGCACGCCCGTCCAACCTCCGCTTCCTGGAAAAGCTGTCCGGATTCAGCTTTGTCGAGGCGGACGTGGTCAACCCGCTGCCGGCCGAGGTGACGGCCAAGGCGGGGCGGATCACGCGCATCTTCAATCTCGCCTGCGCCGCCTCTCCGCCGCAATATCAAGCCGATCCCGAGCATACGATGCTGACCAACGTGGTCGGCACGCATCATCTGCTGCGGCTGGCGGAGAAATCGGGCGCGCGCTTCCTGCTCACCTCCACCAGCGAGGTCTATGGCGATCCGGAGGTGCATCCCCAGCCGGAAAGCTATCGCGGCTGGACCAGCTGCACCGGCCCGCGCGCCTGCTATGACGAGGGCAAGCGCGCGGCGGAGGCCCTGACCTTCGACTATGCGCGGATGGGCCGGGCGGACGTGCGCGTGGCGCGGATCTTCAACACCTATGGTCCGCACATGCATCCTGACGACGGGCGGGTCGTGTCCAACCTGATCTGCCAGGCATTGTCCGACCGCGAGATCACGATCCACGGCGACGGCAGCCAGACGCGCAGCTTCTGCTATGTCGACGACATGGTCGCGGCGCTGATGGCGCTGATGGAAAGCGACCAGTCGATCCCGGAGCCGGTGAACCTCGGCAACCCCGTGGAATTATCGGTCGGCGAATTGTGCGACATGGTGCTGGCAATGACCGGGGCCGATCGCGACCGGGTGGTGTTCCGCCCGCGCCCGCAGGACGATCCGTACCGCCGCCGCCCCGACATTTCACGCGCGCAGCAACTGCTCGGCTGGGTTCCGCGCACCCAGTTGAAGGAAGGGCTGGGCCGCACGTGCGACTGGTTCGCCACCGAGCTGGGGGTGGCGCAGCCCAAGGCGGAAGTCGCGTCCTGACGGCCCCATGAGCGGCGGCGACGAGCGTTGCCGCTGCTGTTTCCACCGACCATCGCCGGTGATAGGCTCACCGCAAAAGAGGTGGTGGAGAGTTGCCGTGGTGATCCGACGCGTCCGTGACGACGGCGCAGCCTGCGCATCGTGAAGACCGCACCCACGCTGGCCAGCATGGTTGCGTCGCAGGATGAGGGCTTTCGCGCGAACGACACGCACAATCGCGCCTTGGCCGAACGGTTGCGGTCCGATGTGGCCACCGCGGCAGCGGGCGGGAGCGAAGGGGCGCGCGAGCGGCATGTGGCCCGGGGCAAGCTGCTGCCGCGCGATCGGGTGGCACGATTGCTCGATCCCGGATCGCCGTTCCTGGAGATCGGGCAGCTTGCCGCTCATGGTCTTTATAACGACGAGGTGCCTGGCGCGGGGGTGATTGCGGGCATCGGCCGCGTGTCGGGCCGACAGGTGATGATCGTCTGCAACGACGCCACGGTGAAGGGCGGCACCTATTATCCGTTGACCGTCAAAAAGCACCTCCGCGCGCAGGAGATTGCGCGCGAGAACCATCTGCCCTGTATCTACCTGGTCGACAGCGGCGGCGCCAACCTGCCGCATCAGGCGGAGGTGTTCCCCGACCGCGACCATTTCGGGCGCATCTTCTTCAACCAGGCCCAGATGTCTGCGGCTGGCATCCCGCAGATCGCCTGCGTTATGGGCAGTTGCACGGCGGGCGGCGCCTATGTGCCGGCGATGTCGGATGAAACGGTGATCGTGCGCGGCCAGGGCACGATCTTCCTCGCCGGGCCGCCTTTGGTAAAGGCCGCGACCGGCGAGATCATCTCCGCCGAGGAACTGGGCGGGGCGGAAACGCACGGCCACCGCTCGGGCGTGGTGGACCATGTGGCGGAGGATGATGGTCATGCGCTGACCATAGTCCGCGACATCGTCGCCACCTTGCCGCCTCCGGCTTCTCCCAACGTCAACCGCATCGCGCCGCGTGCGCCGCGCCTTGCCGCCGAGGACCTCTACGGCATCGTGCCGCAGGACGTACGCGCGCCGTATGACGTGCGGGAGGTGATCGGGCGGATCGTGGACGCATCGGAGTTCCACGAATTCAAGACGTTGTACGGCACCACCTTGGTGTGCGGCTTCGCGCATATCTGGGGCATGCCGATCGCGATCCTCGCAAATAACGGCGTGTTGTTCAGCGAAAGCGCGCAAAAGGGGGCGCACTTCATCGAACTGGCGTGCCAGCGCCGTATCCCGCTGTTGTTCCTCCAGAACATTTCCGGCTTCATGGTCGGCGGCAGATATGAGGCGGAGGGGATCGCCAAGCACGGCGCCAAGCTGGTCACCGCCGTCGCCACGGCGCAGGTGCCCAAGATCACGGTGGTGATCGGCGGCAGTTTCGGCGCAGGCAATTACGGCATGTGCGGCCGCGCCTACAGCCCGCGTTTCCTGTTCACCTGGCCCAATACGCGGATCAGCGTAATGGGCGGCGAGCAGGCCGCCAGCGTTCTCGCCACCGTCCATCGCGACGCCGACAGCTGGTCGGCGGAGGAGGAAGAGGCGTTCAAGGCGCCGATCCGCCGCAAATATGAGGATGAGGGCAATCCTTGGTACGCCACCGCGCGGCTGTGGGATGACGGGATCATCGATCCGGTGCAGACGCGCGACGTGCTCGGCCTCGCGCTGGCCGCCACGCTCAACGCGCCGATCCCCGACCATTCCCGGTTCGGCATCTTCAGGATGTAAGCATGACTCCCGACCCTTGGACCCGCGACGCCATTGCCGGCCTGTTCGACCTGCCGTTCCTTGATCTGGTGGCGCGTGCGCACGCCGTCCATGGGGCGAACCATCGCGCCGGCGAAGTGCAGCTTTCGACCCTGCTGTCGATCAAGACGGGCGGCTGCGCGGAGGATTGCGGCTATTGCAGCCAGTCGGCGCACGCCAAGAGCGGACTGAAGGCGGACAAATTGATGGAGCGGGAAGCGGTGCTGGCCGCCGCCCGCGCGGCCAAGCAGGGCGGATCGCACCGCTTCTGCATGGGTGCCGCCTGGCGCGAGCCCAAGGAGCGTGACATGCCCGCGCTGCTGGGCATGGTGGCGGAGGTGAAGGCGCTGGGCCTGGAAACCTGCATGACGCTGGGCATGCTGACCGACGATCAGGCGGATCGGCTGGGTGCGGCGGGCCTGGATTACTACAACCACAATATTGATACCTCGCCGGAAAATTACGGCAATGTCATCACCACCCGCAGCTTCCAGGAGCGGCTGGATACGCTGGACCGGGTGCGCGCCGCCGGGATCAATGTCTGCTGCGGCGGGATCCTGGGCATGGGGGAGACGCGGGCCGACCGGGTCAGCTTCCTCCACGCACTGGCGACCATGGCGGAGCCGCCGGAAAGCGTGCCGCTCAACGCGCTGGTGCCGATCCGCGGCACCGTGCTGGGCGACCTGCTGCACGACGTGCCGAGCGCGCGCATTGACGACATCGAATTCGTGCGGACCGTCGCGGTAGCCCGCATCATCATGCCGCGCAGCATCGTGCGGCTGTCGGCCGGGCGGGAGAGCATGTCCGACACGATGCAGGCGCTCTGCTTCACGGCCGGGGCAAATTCGATCTTCACCGGCGACAGGCTGCTGACCACCGGCAATGCCGGTGGCGATCGCGATGCGGCCCTGTTCGCGAAGCTGGGGCTGAGGCCGATGGACACCGCGTCCGCACACACGCTCACCGAAATGGCCTGATGCCATGTTCGACACGCTCCTGATCGCCAACCGAGGGGAGATCGCCTGCCGGATCATCCGCACGGCGCGCGCGATGGGGCGGCGGACAGTGGCGGTCTATTCGGACGCGGATGCCGGGGCACCGCACGTCCGGCAGGCGGATGTGTCGGTCAGGATCGGCTCAGCACCCGCGCACGACAGCTACCTGCGGGGCGATCGCATCATCGCCGCCGCCAAGGAGACGGGCGCGCAGGCGATCCATCCCGGCTACGGCTTCCTGTCGGAAAATGCCGGGTTTGCCGAAGCGGTGGCGGCGGCCGGCCTGGTGTGGGTCGGCGCGCCGCCGGCGGCGATCCGCGCCATGGGGCTGAAGGACGCGGCCAAGGCGCTGATGGCGCGGGCCGGCGTACCCGTGACACCGGGCTATCTGGGCGAGGACCAGTCCCCCGATCGCCTGCGGGTGGAGGCGGATGCGATCGGTTATCCCGTCCTGATCAAGGCGCTGGCGGGCGGCGGCGGCAAGGGGATGCGCCGGGTCGATCGCCCGGCGGACTTCCCCGACACGCTGATAGCCTGCCGGCGCGAGGCGGCAGCGGCGTTCGGCGATGATCGCGTGCTGCTGGAAAAATATATTTCCAACCCGCGCCACATCGAAGTGCAGGTGTTCGGCGACACGCACGGCGATGTGGTCCACCTGTTCGAGCGGGATTGCTCGCTCCAGCGGCGGCACCAGAAGGTGATCGAGGAAGCGCCCGCGCCCGGCATGAACGCCGACACGCGCGCGGCGATCTGCGACGCGGCGGTGAAGGCGGCGCGGGCGGTGGACTATGTCGGCGCGGGTACGATCGAATTCATCGCGGACGCGACCCGGGGGCTGCGCGCCGACCGTATCTGGTTCATGGAAATGAACACCCGCCTGCAGGTCGAACATTCCGTGACGGAGGCGATCACCGGCGTCGATCTGGTCGAATGGCAGTTGCGCGTCGCTGCTGGCGAGGCTTTGCCCAAGGCGCAGGCGGAGCTGGCGATCGACGGCCACGCAATGGAGGCGCGGCTTTATGCGGAAGATCCGTCGCGCGGCTTCCTGCCCTCCACCGGACCGCTGCGCCGGCTGCGCCTGCCGCGCGGGCTGCGTATCGACAGCGGGGTGGAGGAGGGGGGGCAGGTCACGCCGCATTATGATCCCATGATCGCCAAGCTGACCGCCCATGCCCGCACACGGCAGGGCGCGGCGCGCTGGTTGGCGGCCGGTGCAGCGCAGGTCGAGGTCTGGCCGGTGCGCACCAACGCGGCCTTCCTTGCCCGCGCATTGGCTCATCCGGACTTCGTCGGCGGCGCCATCGACACCGGCTTTATCGAGCGGCACGGCGAGCGGCTGATCCCCTCGACTGAGCCGCCGGAGGACGTAGTGGCCGCCGCCGCCGCCGCGATCCTGCCGCGGGAGGCAAGTGATCCGTGGCAGGCCTTGACCGGCTTTCGCGCCAACGCCGCGCCCGAAGCAGAGGTGTCGGTCGCGGTAGACGGCAGGACGGTGCGGGGGCAGCCTTCGGATCGGCCCGGCAAGGTCCGCACCGTGACGCTGGACGGCGAGACGATCCTGTTCGCGCGCGGTGGAGCCTGGTCGGCCGAGGTGCCGCGCGGCGGAGGGGCACAGCAGGGCCGTGCGGCGGGGAATGGCGCGATCCTCGCCCCCATGCCCGGCCGGATCGTGTCGGTGACGGCGGCGGAGGGCGACACTGTGGCGGCTGGCCAGAAACTGGTCGTGCTGGAGGCGATGAAGATGGAGCAGGCACTGGTCGCGCCCTTTGCGGGCCGCATCGTCGAACTGCGCGCGACGGAGGGCGGGCAGGTGAGCGAAGGCGCGTTGCTGGTCCGGGTCGAGCCCACGCCGGATGCGGGCGTGGCGGGATGAGCGGCCGATACTTTGACGTGTGGGCGATCGGTGACCGGATCGACCATCCGATCCGCCGAACGGTAACGGAGACGGACAACCTCCTCTTCTCCACCATGACCCACAATCCCCAGCCGCTGCATATCGATGCCGAGGCGGCGGCCAGGTCCGAATTCGGCCGCATCCTCGTCAACGGCACCTTCACCTTCGCACTGATGGTAGGCTTGTCGGTGGGGGAGACCACGCTTGGCACGTTGGTCGCCAATCTGGGCTATGACAAAATGGTGATGCCGAAGCCGGTCTTCATCGGCGACACGCTGCGCGCCACGACCGAGGTGACCGACCTGCGCGAAAGCAGGTCGCGGCCCGATTCCGGGCTGGTGACCTTCCGGCACGAATTGTTGAACCAGCAGGACGTGCTGGTCTGCCAGTGCCTGCGCACGGCCATGCTGCACAAGACCCCGGCCGCATGAGGCTGCGCTCGCTGCTGTTCGTGCCCGGCGACCGGCCGGAACGGTTCAACAAGGCAGCGGCGAGCGGTGCCGACGCGATCATCCTCGACCTTGAGGATTCGGTTGCGCCGGAGGCGAAGCAGGAGGCGCGGGCAGCAGTCGCCACCTGTCTCGGGCAATCGTCGGAAGTGTCGCGCCTGGTCCGGATCAATCCGGTGGATGCCGGCTGCCTCTCCGCCGACGTGGATGCCGCGCGCGGCGCGGATGGCGTAGTTCTGCCGAAAGCGGAAGGCAGCGCCACCATCCATGCACTGGTTGATGCCTGGGGCGCGGCCTGTCTGCCGATCCTGCCGATCGCGACCGAAACGCCGGCGGCGATCTTCCGGCTGGGTGACTATGCGACGGTGGAGCGTCATCTCTGCGGCCTGACCTGGGGCGCGGAGGATCTGCCGGCGGCGATCGGCGCCGCCGCGTCGCGCGAGGCGGACGGCCGCTACACTCAGCCCTATGAACTCGTACGCTCGCTGACCCTGTTCGCGGCCCATGCGGCGGGCGTGGCGGCGATCGAGACGGTGTTCCCGGCGCTGTCGGACGATGCGGGGCTGGCCGCCTATGCCGCACGCGGGGCGCGGGATGGCTTCACCGGCATGATGGCGATCCATCCCCGGCAGGTGCCGATCATCAACGCGGCGTTCGCGCCTTCGGACGAGGCGCTGGACGCGGCCCGGCGCCTGCTCGCGGCGGCGGCCGAGGCGGGGCAGGGCGCGTTCCGGTTCGAGGGGCGGATGGTCGATGCCCCCCATCTGAAGCAGGCACGCGCCTTGCTTGCTCGTGCCGGCCGGCCGCTGCCATGATGAACGGCGCAAGTGCCGGACGCCGGTGACAGAAAGGAAGGACCTGTATGAAATTCGTTCGCCATGGACAGCGCGGCAGCGAGAAGCCGGGCCTGATCGACGCGCAAGGCCGGGTACGTGACCTGTCCGGTCTGATGGACGACATCACCGTTCAGGGCATCGCCGCCCTCGAAGCTGTCGATGTCGAGCGCCTGCCGACCGTGGCGGAGGGTGTCCGCCTGGGCGTGCCCGTGTCGGGCATCGGCAAGATCGTAGCGATCGGCCTCAACTATGCAGACCATGCCCGCGAGTCCAACCTGCCCATCCCGACCGAGCCCGTCATGTTCATGAAGGCCCTGTCCAGCCTCACTGGCCCTTATGACGAGGTCATGCTGCCCCAGGGCTCCACCCACAGCGACTGGGAGGTGGAACTGGGCGTGGTGATCGGCAAGACGGCGCGCTATGTGGAGCAAGCCGACGCGCTGGCCCATGTCGCGGGCTATACCGTCGCCAACGACGTGTCGGAACGCTTCAACCAGAAGCAGCGCGGATCGCAATGGAGCAAGGGCAAGGGGCACGACACCTTCTGCCCAGTCGGCCCCTGGCTGGTGACGCCGGACGAGGTACCCGATGCGCAGGCGCTGGACATGTTCCTGGACCTGAATGGCGCGCGGATGCAGACCGGCAACACCACGACCATGATCTTCCCCGTGGCGGAGATCGTCGCTTATGTCAGCCGGTTCGTGACGCTCTACCCCGGCGACCTCCTCATCACCGGCACGCCGCCAGGCGTCGGGGAGGGCAAGAAGCCGCAGCCCATCTTCCTGAAGGAAGGCGACGTGATGCGGCTCGGCATTACGGGGCTAGGCGAGCAGCGGCAGAATGTCGTCGGCTGGCGGCATTTGGGTGACGGGGTGCCTGGATAAGGCACGCATCCCGCGCGAGGCCCGACGCTCATCCCCTTACCGGGGGGATGAGCGTCAGCTTATGACCTGACAGCCGGGATCAGCCGTTCCAGTCGAACGCGCCGAGCGTCTGGCGACGGCCCAGCAGGAATGCGTCGGCCACCAGATGGAAGGGCGACAAGTCGGTGTCGCTCCGGCGTGCGGCAAGCAGGCCGGCAAAGTGACGGTAGAGCCGGGCATATTCGGGCTCCTCCTTCACCTCGACCGGCTCCCCGTCAATCGCCAGCCTGGTGCCGCCAATCGAAAGCGTTGCGGTGCCCGCGTCGGTCTGGACCACGATGTCCCACGTCTGCGGCCCGCGCTGGTCGAAGTCGAACTCGGCCCGGATCACCGCGCCCTGTGGCTCGCTCATGGTCAGCGAAGCCGCGATCGGCGCATCCTTGTTGGACGGGAAACGAAGTTCGGCATCCTCCAGTCGCACCGGGCGCGGCATGATGGCCGTGAGGACGGACAGGGCGTTGATGCCGGGATCGAACACGCCGATGCCCGGCTCCCAGATCCATTCCTGGCCGGGGTGCCAGACGCGCACATCTTCCTTCCAAGCGATGTCGACGCGGCGGATGCCCTTGTCCTTCAGCCATGCCCGGGCGGGCTCCACCGCCGCGCCCTCGCGCGAATGCCAGGTGACGTAGAGCAGCTTGTTCGCCTTGGCCGCCATGTCCGCAAAGCCGGTTGCCTCGCTCACGGTTGCGGCCGGCGGCTTTTCGATCATCACGTCCAGTCCGTGCGCGAAGGCCTCCTCCAGCAAGGCCTGGCGGCCGCGCGGGGGGGTGCAGACCGACAGCGCCTGTATGTCGGGCAGGGCCTGCATCATCTCGGTCACGGTACGAAAGGCCGGCACGCCATCCACCTGGGCATGGCTGGTGACGATCGCCGCCAGCTCGAACCCATCGCTGTTGGCGAGGGTCGGGATATGCTGGTCGCGGGCGATCTTGCCGATGCCGGCCAAAGCGATACGGGTTTTTGCCACGGACGTTGCTCTCCTTGCGCATGGACGGCGCCTCCGCTGCTAGGATCAGGCCGCACGTCCCTTGTCCAGCTTCTTCCGCGAGCGCGTGCGAAGCCTTCGGCGAAATCCGGAGCGGCCCTTGGGGCAATCCGCCACGGCGATGCATCGCAATGCTGCCGGCGCGCGTTGCCCATGCGTATCGTCGCAAGGAGTGAAGACCATGGCAAAGCCCCACGAAACCCCGCCGCATTCGGATATTGAAGGCGTCAACCGCGACGCGCGCATCGGCACGCCGTCCACGTCGGAGCATCCCGATCCGGGCGATGCGCTGGATAATGCGAACGAACAGTCGGCCGCCCGCCCGAAGGAAACGCCGCCCCAACGCTGATCAGGCGCGTCGATCAGGCGGGCGCGCCCGCGCGGATCATCATGCGAGTGGTGGTCCGCGCGGGCATGGCCCCCGTCTCCTCGGTGCGCGGATCGGCGGAAAAGATGCGGCGCGCGGCGGCGGCGGTGCCGATATCCGCGCGCGAGGTCAGAGTCGCAAGGAACGGCGCGCCCAGCAATCCCAGTGCGATCGGCATCTGCCAGATCGCACCGCCATGCCCCGACAAAGCTGCGATCCAGAAGACCAGGCCCAGCAGCATGTGCCAGCGAAAATAATCCATCGCCTCCGCCAGGGTCACGCCATCCGTGTCGCGGCGCTGCGGCTGCCAACCGCTCGGCCGGCCGGACAGAATCTCCGCGATCGACAGGCATTGCGATGCCATGATCATCGGCGCGGCGATGATCGACAGGGGCACGTCCACCGCCACGCTGGTCAACACTCCGCGCCATCCGCCGAGGCGACGGACAAGCGCCCCGTCACGCATCGCCCAGATCAGCGACAACAGTTTCGGCCCGAACAGCAAGGTCAGCGTCAGGCTGATCAGCCAGATCGGGGGATCGAGGTCCGCAATCGGCGATCCCGTCCGTACCGCCTGGAACATGGCGGTGGCGAGCAGCAGCAGCCACAACGGCGAGGTGAGATAGGCCGACGCGCCCATCAGCAGCTGCAACCGGCTGATCCAGTGCAGCCCCGCCGTGTCGAGCAGGCGGAGATGCTGCAAATTGCCCTGGCACCAGCGCCGATCGCGCACGGCATGGTCGATCATGGTCGGCGGGCATTCTTCATAGGAGCCCTGGTGCAGCACCATGAAGCGGGTGGCCCAGCCGCGCCGGCGGAGCAACGCGGCTTCCACCATGTCGTGGCTCATGATCTGTCCGCCGAGGGGCTCCGCGCCGCTCAGCTTCGGCAATCCGCAGCTTTCGGCAAAGGCGCGGACGCGGACAATGGCATTGTGACCCCAGAAGGTTGCTTCGTTGCCCGACCACCAGGCGAGGCCGGCGGCGAAGATCGGGCCATAGAAGGCAACGGCGAACTGCTGCCAGCGGGCAAATACGCTTCGTCCGCCGGTCAGCAGCGGATTGGTCTGGATCAGGGCGACGCGCGGATCCGCCTCCATGGACGCGGCCAGTCGGAGCATGGCATCCGCACTCATGATGCTGTCGGCATCCAGTACGATCATGGACTCGTATCCGGCGCCGAAACGCTGGATCCATTCCGCCAGATTGCCGGGCTTGCGGCCGACATTCGCCGCGCGCCGACGGTAAAAGACCGATGGCCCGCCGGACGAACGCAGCAGGTGACAGGCCGCGCGCTCGGACGACTCCGCCGAAGCGCGGGAGTCGCTGAGGATGAAGAAGTCGAACAGATCAGCGGCCTCGGCCTGGACGATGCTGCGCATCATCACGGCGAGCCGGCTGCTCAGCGCCGCTACATCCTCGTTATAGACCGGCACCAGCACCGCCACGGTCCGCTGGGGCAGAGCGGCGGGCGGAATGGCCGTGCCGGCTCTCCGCCCGAACAGCATCACAAATCCGATCAGGGCGTTCAGGAAGCCGAAGCCAATCCACGCGAACAACGACATGCTCAGCAGGGTCAGCACCTGATCCACCGGATCGAAGCCGTCGAGCGCCAGCGGAGCAGCCGTCCCGAAGCTTGCGCCCAACCCGATCGCGCCGCTGGCCAGAACAAGGAACAGGCGGCGGGCGAGCAGCGATCCGCCCGCCGGCAGGGCGGTGGCCGGCGGTGTCTGGTGCATGTCCTGCTGCGGCATCGACAGCGGACGT
The DNA here is from genome assembly GCF_934560975.1 of uncultured Sphingomonas sp. Taxonomy (GTDB): domain Bacteria; phylum Pseudomonadota; class Alphaproteobacteria; order Sphingomonadales; family Sphingomonadaceae; genus Sphingomonas_I. Next base: position 26,449 of record NZ_CAKTFO010000023.1, read on the forward strand.
TCGGGCGGAAGGTCATCCCCCCGCCAAAGTTCGCCATTGGCCCCCTGCACCACGGACACGCCTCATTCTCCCAAACTCGCTTTTTCCGCCAGTTCAGCATCCTGCCTGCACCGCGGCCTTTTGACCGTCGGCAATATAAGCCATGAGCCGGCGTTACGGTTCCTTACCGCACCGCCGTATCGATCATAGCTGATACAGGAATGTCTCAGTCAAGGCGGCGCCGCTGCGGTGCAGAAAGGCGCGGAGATCGACCGCACGGTCACTATCGGGCGCAACGTCGGCAATCAAGCGCCATCTATTGGAGGTTCCGACGACCGGATAAGCATTGGCGGTCAACACTTTACCATGATCCGCACTGACGTTGGGCGCGACCCCGCTGGCGCGATCGAACCCCTTCAGCGCATCGCCCGCGAAATCCACCACCACCCGCGACGCGCCTTTCACCGGTTCGAAACCGGGGGCGGCGGCGACCCCGCGCCAGGTGTCCACGACCCGTGCGACACCCTGCGCGTTCGGCTCGCCGGCGATCCAGCGCAGGCGATAGGACAGGGAATAGCGGCGACCGGCGCGCGCCGGACCTTCGGGGGACCAGCAGGCGACGATATTGTCTTCGGTTTCCCTGGTCGTCGGCAGTTCGACCAGCATCACCGATCCGGCACCCCAGTCGCCCTGCGGCTCGACCCACAGGCTCGGACGCTTTTCGTAGAAGACACCGTCGTCCTGATAATGGTCGAAATTGCGATCGCGCTGGAGCAGGCCGAAGCCCTTGGGTGCCCGATCGGCAAAGCTGTTGACCTGCGTCGCCTTGGGGTTCCGCAACGGCCGCCAGATCCGCTCCCCGCCGCCGGTCAGCATGGCGAGCCCGTCGCTGTCGTGGATCTCCGGCCGCCAGTCGACCGCCTTGTCCCGGTCGCCTTCGCCATACCAGAACATGCTGGTAAGCGGGGCGATGCCCAGCCGGGCCACGTCGGCACGGAGTTGCAGCACGCAGCTGACATCCTGGGTGACGCCTTGCGGGCCGCGTCTGTTGACGAACCGCCATGCGCCGGCGGCGCGCGGCGAATCGAGCAGGGCATAGATGGTAACGGCGTCACCCGGCCCCTGCTCGAGCCAGAAATGGGTGAAGCTTGGAAATTCCTCCGGCGTGGACAGGCCGGTGTCGATCGCCAGCGCACGCGCCGACAAGCCATATTGGTCGAGCGCGCCGGAGGCACGGAAGTAGGAGGCGCCTTGGAATGCCAGCCAGTCGCTGTTCCCCCCCGGCATCATCACCCGGAACCCGGAAAAGCCGTTCGCCGTCGGCGGCAGACGCTCGCCGCCGGCGAACAGTTCACGCGTGAATGGCAGCGCGCGCGCGCCGCCACGCTCCACGACGGAGACGGGCACGCCGGCCTGCGCATTCCGGCTTTGCGGAAAGAAGCGCACCTCCTGCGGGGTGCCGCGCCACAAAGCGGCGTCGGCACGGTAGGAGATGTGGTTGAGCGCGTCATACGTCACCGCGTCGAGCCCGGCGGGCGGGGCAGGAGGCGCGACATAGGGCTGGCGCGCGCGCTTCAAGGCCTCGGCCTGCAGCATGTCCCACGAGAAAGCCGGGCTTGTGGGGGCGGCCGCGATGGCGGGTGCGAACAAGGATGCGCCGGCGGCGCCGATCATGGTGCGTCGGGTCAGACGGATGCTCATGGCGGTGTGAGTGCCTCCTCGATTGTGAACGGCGAATGAGCCCGGGGGAACGGACAGGGGGTGTGCAATGCTCCGTTCACGCCTAAGCGGCGCCCATGCTGCTTTCCATCCACCACGTCGCGATCATTGCGTCGGACTATGCCGCGTCCAAGCGTTTCTACACGGAGGTGCTCGGCTTTGAACTGGCGGCCGAACATTTCCGAGCGGAACGGAATAGCTGGAAGGGCGACCTGACACTCGGCTCCATCCAGATCGAGCTGTTCAGCTTCCCGGACGCCCCGTTGCGACCGTCACGACCGGAGGCGCAGGGGCTGCGCCACCTCGCTTTCTCCGTCGATGATCTCAACGCCGTGGTGGCGGGCATCGCCGCACGGGGGATCGACGTGGAGCCCGTCCGCGTCGATCCCTATACCGGCAAGAGGTTCACCTTCTTCGCGGACCCGGACGGGCTGCCGCTGGAGCTGTACGAAGGGTAAGGTCAGTCGCGCTCGACGCAGAGCGCGATGCCCATGCCGCCGCCGATGCACAAAGTCGCCAGACCCTTCTTGGCGTCGCGGCGTTGCATTTCGTGCAGCAGGGTGGTGAGCACGCGCGCGCCCGATGCGCCGATCGGATGGCCGATGGCGATCGCGCCGCCATTCACGTTCACCTTGGCCGGATCCCAGCCGAGTTCCTGCCCGACCGCCAGCGCCTGGGCGGCAAAGGCCTCGTTCGCCTCGATCAGGTCCAGGTCGGCAAGCGTCCAGCCGGCCTTTTCCAGCGCCTTCTGGCTGGCGGGGACGGGGCCGATACCCATGATGGACGGATCGACGCCGCACGACGCCCAGCTCTTGATCCGGGCCAGAACGGGCGATCCGCGACGTTCCGCCTCGTCGGACGACATCACCACCAGGGCCGCCGCGCCGTCATTCAGGCCGGAAGCGTTGGCGGCGGTGACGCTGCCCTCCTTCTTGAAGGCGGGGCGCAGCCCGGCGAGGCTGGCGACCACCACCCCTTCGCGGATGAATTCATCCTTGTCGACGATCGTGTCGCCCTTGCGACCCTTGATCGTGACCGGCGCGATCTCCGCATCGAAGCGGCCGTCGCGGCGCGCTGCCTCGGCCTTGTTCTGGCTGGCGCAGGCGAACTCGTCCTGCTGCTCGCGCGTGATCTGATATTTGTCGGCCAGGTTTTCGGCGGTGATGCCCATGTGATAGCCGTTGAACACGTCGGTCAGGCCATCCTTGATCATGGTGTCGACCAGATCGAGATTGCCCATCTTCTGCCCCGCGCGCAGCGTTTGTGCGTGGGGCGACAGGGTCATGTTCTCCTGGCCGCCGGCGACGATGATCCTGGCGTCGCCCGCGAGGATCGACTGGGCGGCAACGGCGACCGCGCGCAGGCCGGAGCCGCAGACCTGCTGCACGCTCCAGGCCGGAACCTCCTGCGGAATGCCCGCGCCCATCGATGCCTGGCGCGCCGGATTCTGGCCCTGGCCCGCCGTCAACACCTGACCCAGGATGACCTCGTCCACGTCGGCCGGATCGACCTTGGCGTCGGCCAGCGCCGCTTGAATCGCGATCCGGCCCAGTTCGTGGGCGGGAGTGGTCGCAAAGTGGCCGAGGAAACTGCCGACCGGCGTGCGCTTGGCGGCGGTGATGACGACGTCGGTCATGAATGCTCCTGCTATCGCGAAAAGTGGTAAATGGCCTATCAGCTGGATGCGGTGCGCGAAAGCCACTCGGCAAGCGGTTCCCACACCGCGCGGCGGGCATGGCGGCCTACGATCATGCCGACGTGGCCGAGTTCTAGGTCGATCCGCGCGCCGACCCCTGCGGCACTGCATGCGGGAGCGATGTGGTCGGTGGTGGACGTCACCTCCAGGACCGGCGCGCGGATCGAGGCCGGATCGATGCGCTGCCCCACGATGCGCCATTGCCTGCGCCCGGTCACGTCCCGGCGGAACAGGTCCACGAACAGCTCGCGCGCCACGCCATAGGTGAGGGGCGGGCCGTCATTCGCCCAATCCTCCAAGCGGACAAAGGCCCGTGCCGCCCGATCGTCGGGCGCGAGTGCGCCGAATGCCTCATATTTGCGGATCGGGCGGCCGGGATCGAGCTGCCAGAATGCGGTTTGCAGCACCTCCATCGGCATCACGCCCAATACGGCGCAAGCGGCCTCCGCATGCTCCCACAACTGGTCCAGCGCACGCAGCGTCTCGGCCGGATAGGATCCGAACCGCCATGGCGTAGCGATCAAAGCAAGGCCGCGCACCGGTCTGAGGGCGGCGGCGGCGAGCGCCATGGTGCCGCCCAGGCAGTAACCCGCCAGCGTCACGGACGGACCCACCTGATCCACCAACGGCAGCAGAAAGCGTTGGACATGATCCGCGACCGACAAGTCTCGCTCGTCGGCGGCAGGAAAGCCCCAGTCCAGCAGCAGCGGCCGAAATCCCTGTCCAGCCAACCAGCGGAGCAGCGACCTTTGCCCGTCCAGGTCCAATATGTCGGGCGGGTTGATCAGCGACGGTACGAAGATGACGGGCGGTCCCGCGCCTCCATAGTCGCGCAGCCGGGCGCGTCCGGCTTGGGCAATGGCCCGCATCGGCGGCAGACCGGCATCACGCGGCGCGCTCTGGTACGCGCGCAACCCCTTCAAGGCTGCCGCGGTGCGGTCCGGCGCATCGGCGGTTTCGCTGCGCAGCATGTTGAGAAACAATGGCAGGGGGCGCGGCCTGTGTTGCGCCGCACCAAGCGATGATGCTACGGTTCCGCTTTGCGAGGAGAGGGGCTGGGGCATGGCGAAATCGTCCGATCAATCGGGAACGGTGATCATCAAGAAGTACGCCAACCGTCGCCTCTACAATACCGAGTCGTCGAGCTATATCACGCTCGAACATCTGGCGCAGATGACGCGCGATGGCCGCGACTTCAAGGTGATCGACGCCAAGACCGAGGACGACATCACCCACAACGTCCTAACCCAGATCATCATGGAGGAGGAGAGCCGCGGGCAGACGATGCTGCCGGTCAGCTTTCTGCGCCAGCTGATCTCGCTCTACGGCGATTCGATGCAGTCGATGGTGCCGCAATATTTGGAAGCGTCGATGGAAGCGTTCCGTCGCAACCAGAGCCAGTTCCGCCAAGCGATGGAAGGCGCCTTCGCCGGTGGACCCTTCGCCGAAATCGCCAAGCGCAACATGGACATGTTCGAAGCGGCGGCGAACGCGTTCAAGGCCGGTGGTGGAACCGGCATGCCGCCCTTTGCCGCACCGCAGCCGCAGCAGCCGGCGGCGCCCACTGCCGCCTCGACGGGTGGTGACGACCTGTCATCGCTCAAGGACCAACTGGCACAGATCCAGGAAAAGCTGAACAAGCTGGGGAGCTAAGCAACACCCGCTGGCCGCGCACTGGGGGGTGAACGGCCAGCGCCGGCGGCGCTGCCGCGGCAGCGTGAAACCCGCGAGCAGGCACGCGAACAGCAGGCTGATCGCCGCCCCGAGCCGCTCCGCCGGCACATGCTCCACCGACACGGCACAGCCAAGGGGTGGGGAGAAGACCAGCGGGCTTTCGGGATTGCGCGCTAGATTGGTCACCCGCCCGTCGGCGCAGCGTGCCTTGAGCGAGGGGAAGGGGAATGTGGACGCCGGGTGACGACCTGCCGATACTACTGCCTGGCGGATCGCATCCACCCGCGCCGTCCGCTCCGGTCCGACAGCGCCGATGGGAAGATATTCGATCACGTCCTGCCGGCCCGGTACCGGCAGCGGCTGCATCGGATCGCCACCCATGGGGTTTGCGGGATTGATCATCAAAAAGGTGAAACCCAGCAGCGGGCTGAGCATGGCCGTGGCGATCACGGGAGAGCCGCGGTAGCAGGCGGCTACAGTCACCACTCCGAATTCGGCGAGCGCCAGTGCGCGCCACGGAAATTGCACGGCTTTCAGCACCGGCAGCGACCAGACGCCGGGGATCAGGCCTGCGACGATCGCACAGACAACGATCGTCCACAGCGGCCAGAAGGGCAGGGATCGCCGCGACAGGACCAGTGCCGCCAGTGCCGTACAGAGTGCCAGTCCGGCGAACATCAGCACATAGCTGGTGCTGGGCCATGCCTGGGGATGCAGGATGCTCCAACTGCCCGGCTGCAGGAACCGCACTGACCAGAGCGCCGCAACGGAGCTATGATGCTGCAAGGTCAAGGCCGGCAGCAGGTAGATGGCAGCCAGGCCGATGCCGCATGTTACGCCCTGGATCGCCGGAACCAGCTTGCGCCAGTCCGCTCGGGCGTACCAGACGGCGGCAGGGACAATCAGCAGCGCGCTGACGATCACTGCCGTGGGCAGGTGCGTCATGGCCAGCGCGGCATAGGGCAGCGCCAGGCGCGCGCTGCCGCCTCCCTCCGTCGACCGCCGTAGCCCAAGCGCAACCAGCGGGATCAGGGCAAAGGCGCAGAACTCCGCCAGCGCCCCGCGCCCGTAAAAGTCCATCACGTGGTAGGGCATGACCATGTAGAGCCCAGCGCCGACCAAGGGGGCCGGCGCATCCCGCTTCAGCCAGGCATACATGGCGAACCCGGACCCGAGCCAGGCGGCGCCAAACGCCGCCATCAAAGCGGCGTAGGTGGGCAGACCCGCCAGCCCGAACAGTCCCGCCAGATGGAAGGACAAGGGCGCGTAAAAGTAGAAAACCGGCGCGCCGAGCCCGCCGAATGACAACGGCAGCCAGCGCGGATACGGATTGCCGGCGCGCAACCCGGCCGTGAACTGTTCCAGCCAGACCCGGTCGATCCAGAAGCTGTCATGGCTCATCGGCGCCGCGATCAATGCTGGCGTCATCAGGCCCAGCATCAGCAGCACGAGCAGCAGAAACCGGCCGCGCCCTCCAAATATCCGGGTCAGGTCGGCCGGCACTTACAGGCACGCTTCCAGGAACGGCTGGTCGAAGCCGAACTGCTTGGCCTTGTCGAGCGTGTAGGGGCGCAGGCCCATGGAACGATATTCGCCGATGATCTTGCCGTCGGAGCCCTCATCGAGAAACTCGAACTTGAACAATTCCTGCGTGACGATGACGTTGCCTTCCATCCCGATCACCTCGGTGATGTTGGTGACACGGCGGCTGCCGTCACGCAGGCGCTTCACCTGGACGATCAGGTCGACCGAGTCCGCGATCTGGCGGCTGATCGCTTCCTTGGGCACCTTGATGTCGCTCATCATCACCATATTTTCCATGCGCGCCAAGCATTCGCGCGGGCTGTTGGAGTGGAGCGTGGCCATCGAGCCGTCATGGCCGGTGTTCATCGCCGCGAGCAGGTCGAAACATTCGGAGCCACGAATTTCGCCCAGGATGATGCGGTCGGGGCGCATACGCAGCGCGTTCTTGACCAGGTCGCGGATCGCGATCTCACCCTGACCCTCCAGATTGGCGGGGCGGGTTTCCAGCGGCAGCCAGTGCGGCTGTTGCAGGCGGAGTTCGGCCGCATCCTCGATCGTCAGCACGCGCTCGCCCGGATCGATCATTTTGGAAATCGCGTTCAGCATCGTCGTCTTGCCCGAGCCGGTACCGCCCGAGATGACGATGTTGAAGCGGCTCGCTCCAGCGATCTTCAGGGTGGTCGCCATCTTGTCCGACATGCTGCCGCCCTTGGCCATCATGTCGAGCGTGATCGGCTTGGCGGAGAATTTACGGATGGAGATGGCGGTGCCGCGCAGCGACAGCGGCGGCACGATCACGTTGACGCGGCTGCCGTCCTGGAGGCGCGCGTCAGCGAGCGGGGTGGTCTGATCCACGCGACGGCCGACCTTGCTGACGATGCGCTGGGCGATCTGGAACAGATGCTCCTCGTCGCGGAACTGGATCTGCGCCAGTTCCAGCTTGCCCTTGCGTTCGACATAGGTCTGGTCGGGACCGTTGACCATGATGTCGCTGACCAGCGGATCGGCCAGCAATTCCTCCAGCGGCCCCAGGCCGAGCAGTTCGTCGACCAACACCTTTTCCAGCGCGAACTGCTCGCGTCGGTTCAGGGTGATCTTCAGTTCGGCCAGAACCTCGCCCACGATCGGGCGGAATTCCTCGGCCAGTTCTTCCTTGTTGAGGGTGGCCGCCGCCTCGGGGTCGATGCGCTCCAGCAGGCGCGGCAGCACCTGTTCCTTGATCTTGTGGACCGAGGCCTCGAAGCCTTGCGGGGCGGAATTGCCTGCCTCTCCCGAAGCCGCGACCCGATCGGCCAGCCGCGCCATTGCGTCGAGCGGCGCCGACGGGCCGGATGTCAGGACCGTCTCGAACGGCGGGAACTGGCCGCCGCCCTCAAGCCCGCTACCGCTTTGCATCGGCTTGGCCACGCCGAATGCCGGCCGCGCGCCACTGGTCCCGATCCCACCTCTACGCCCGAACGCGCTCATGCTTACCCCTCATGATCCGACCCGCAGTCGGGAGAGGTGGTCAATAACGTGGAAACCTTGACGCGGATTTAAGGCCGATCGTCCGTGGTTCAGGCGATGTCGCTGGATGCCTCTGCCAGAACGGTCAGGCCGGTGGCGCTGACCTCAGCGAAGCCGCCTTCCACATGGATGCGGGCGGCGACGTTGTTCGGGCCGGAAAAAACGGTGATCTCGCCGTTGCGGACCACCGACATGAGCGGCGCATGGGCCTCCAGCACGCCGAAATCGCCTTCGGTGCCGGGGACGACCACCATGTGGACATCTTCCGAGCGGACCAGCTTTTCCGGTGTGACGAGTTCGAAGTGGAGAGCCATTACCGTTCCTTGATCGCGCTGTCGAAAGCGCGGGTGGCTGCCTCGAACTTGTCGCGACAGCCGGGATTGCAGAAGCCGACCACTGCGCCTTGGTACACGGTCAGCGCATCCGCCGCGATCGGATCACCCGACCACGGACAGACTTGGTTGACCGCATCTTCCAGGCGCAGCGGCGCGAGCATCAGGCCTGATCGGCCAGCTTCTTGGCCTTCTCGACTGCTTCGTCGATGCCGCCCACCATGTAGAAAGCGGCTTCCGGCAGATGGTCGTACTCGCCGTCGACCACCGCCTTGAACGAGCGGACGGTGTCCTCAACCTGCACGAACTTGCCGGGAATGCCGGTAAAGACTTCCGCGACGTGGAACGGCTGGCTGAGGAAACGCTGGATCTTGCGCGCGCGCTGCACGGTCAGCTTATCCTCTTCGGACAGCTCGTCCATGCCGAGGATGGCGATGATGTCCTGCAGCGACTTGTACTTCTGCAGCACTTCCTGGACCGCGCGGGCAACCTCGTAATGCTCCTGGCCGACGACGGCCGGGCTCAGCACGCGGCTGGTCGAATCGAGCGGGTCCACCGCCGGGTAGATGCCCAGCTCGGAGATGGCGCGGCTAAGCGTGGTCGTCGCGTCCAGGTGGGCGAAGGAGGTGGCGGGCGCCGGATCGGTCAAGTCGTCGGCGGGCACGTAGATCGCCTGCACCGAGGTGATCGAACCCTTGTTGGTCGACGTGATCCGCTCCTGCAACGCGCCCATATCGGTCGAGAGGGTCGGCTGATAGCCTACCGCCGACGGGATGCGGCCGAGCAACGCCGACACTTCCGAACCCGCCTGGGTGAAGCGGAAAATGTTGTCGACGAAGAACAGCACGTCCTGGCCCTCGACGTCGCGGAAATATTCCGCATTGGCGAGGCCGGAGAGGGCGACGCGGGCGCGCGCCCCCGGCGGCTCGTTCATCTGGCCGAACACCAAGGCGACCTTGGACCCTTCCTCGGTCGGATTGCCGTCGGCGTCTTTGGCGATAACGCCCGCATCGAGGAATTCGTGATAAAGGTCGTTGCCCTCGCGGGTGCGCTCGCCGACGCCGGCGAACACGGATACGCCGCCATGGCCCTTGGCGATGTTGTTGATCAGCTCCTGGATCAGCACGGTCTTGCCGACGCCGGCGCCGCCGAACAGGCCGATCTTGCCACCCTTCGCATAAGGCGCGAGCAGGTCGATCACCTTGATGCCGGTGACTAGGATGGCGGCTTCGGTCGACTGGTCGATGAAGTCCGGCGCCTTGTTGTGGATCGGCCCGGTGATGTCGGACTTGATCGGGCCACGCTCGTCGATCGGCGCGCCGACCACGTTCAGGATGCGGCCGAGCGTCTTGGGGCCGACGGGCACGCGGATCTGCGAACCGGTGTCCGTCACTTCCTGGCCGCGGGTCAGGCCGTCCGTGGAATCCATCGCGATGGTGCGGACGGTGTTTTCACCCAGGTGCTGGGCTACTTCCAGCACCAGGCGGATGTCGCCGTTGCGGGTTTCCAGCGCGGACAGGATCGCCGGCAGTTCGCCGTCGAACTGCACGTCGACGACGGCGCCGATCACCTGGGCGATGCGGCCGACATTGTTGGTGCCGAAGCTGATTGCGGGGGCGGTGGCCATGAGGTCGTTCCTTGCCTTCGTGTTCTGCTTAGAGCGCTTCGGCGCCCGAGATGATCTCCACCAGCTCGGTCGTGATGGCGGCCTGGCGGGTGCGGTTATACTGGATGCTCAAGCGATTGATCATGTCGCCGGCATTGCGCGTCGCATTGTCCATCGCGTTCATGCGGCTGCCCTGTTCGGACGCGGCATTTTCCAGCATCGCGCGGAACAGCTGGATCGCGATGTTGCGCGGCAGCAACTCGGCCAGGATCGATTCCTCGTCCGGCTCATATTCCACCGCCGCCGTGGCGCCGGTCGTGGCGGTGTCGTTCGCGGGGATCGACACCGGGACCAGCTGGACCTCGGTCGGCAGCTGCACCAGCGCCGACTGGAACTTGGCGAAGAACAGGTGCGCGACGTCATATTCACCCGCCTCGAACCGGGCGGTCAGGTCGCGCGCAACCTCCAGCGCGTCGGTGAAGGCGACGTTCTTGATGTGGCTCTGATCGACCTGGTGGACGATCTTGCCCGGATAGAGACGCTGGATGACCGCACGGCCCTTCTTGCCGATCAGGTAGAAGCGCACGTCCTTGCCGGCCGCGATCAGTTCGTCGGCCCGCTTGCGGGCGGCGCGGACGATGTTGGTGTTGAATGCACCCGCCAGACCACGCTCGGACGTCGCGACCACCAGCAGCTGCTTCTGGTCGGAGCCGGTCCCGGCGAGCAGGCGCGGGCTGTTCGGCCCCACCGTAACCTTGGGCGCCAGGCTCGCCATTACGGCGTTGAGGCGCTCGGCATAGGGGCGTCCGGCTTCGGCCGCCTGCTGCGCGCGACGCAACTTGGCGGCGGCGACCATTTTCATCGCCTTGGTGATCTTCTGGGTCGATTTGACCGAGCTGATCCGGTTCTTAAGCGCCTTGAGGCTGGCCACTTTGCTTCCTTCTCGTGTTCCCGCGCAGGCGGGAACCCAGGCCTAGGCTCCCGCCTGCGCGGGAGCACGGAACGGTTTAAGCGAACGTCTTGGCGAAGCTGTCGAGCGCGCCCTTCAGCTTGCTCTTGGTGTCGTCCGTGAAGTCCTTGCTGTCGCGGATCGTGGCAAGGATCCCCGCATGGTCCGAGCGCAGATAGGCGAGCATCGCCGCTTCGTAGCGGACCACGTCCGTCACCGGCAGCGCATCGATATAGCCGTTGGTGCCGGCAAAGATCGACGCGACCTGCTCCTCGAACGGCAGCGGCTGGAACTGCGGCTGCTTCAACAGCTCGGTCAGGCGCGCGCCACGGTTCAGCAGGCGCTGGGTCGAGGCATCGAGGTCCGAACCGAACTGGGCGAAGGCGGCCATCTCGCGATACTGCGCCAGCTCCAGTTTGATCGAGCCCGCAACCTTCTTCATCGCCTTGGTCTGCGCGGCGGAACCGACGCGGCTGACCGACAGGCCGACATTGATGGCGGGACGGATGCCCTGATAGAACAGGTCCGTTTCCAGGAAGATCTGGCCATCGGTGATCGAGATCACGTTGGTCGGGATATAGGCCGACACGTCGCCCGCCTGCGTCTCGATGATCGGCAGCGCGGTGAGCGAACCGTTTCCATTGTCGTCGTTCAGCTTGGCCGCACGCTCCAGCAGGCGCGAGTGGAGATAGAAGACGTCTCCCGGATAGGCTTCGCGGCCCGGCGGACGGCGCAGCAGCAGCGACATCTGGCGATAGGCCACTGCCTGCTTCGACAGATCGTCATACACGATCAGCGCGTGCATGGCGTTGTCGCGGAAATATTCGCCCATCGCCGCACCGGTATAGGGCGCGAGGAACTGCATCGGCGCCGGCTCGGACGCGGTAGCGGCGACCACGATGGAATATTCCATCGCGCCATTTTCTTCCAGCGTCTTGACCAGTTGCGCCACGGTGGACCGCTTCTGACCGACCGCGACGTAGATGCAGTAGAGCTTCTTGCTCTCGTCCGTGCCGGCGTTCGCGCCCTTCTGGTTGATGAAGGCGTCGATCGCCACGGCCGACTTGCCGGTCTGACGGTCGCCGATGATCAGCTCGCGCTGACCGCGGCCGACCGGAACCAGCGCGTCCAGCGCCTTGAGGCCGGTCTGCACCGGCTCGTGCACCGACTTCCTGGGGATGATGCCGGGCGCCTTCACCTCGACGCGGCTGCGCTGTTCGGCGACGATCGGGCCCTTGCCGTCGATCGGGTTGCCGAGGCCATCGACCACGCGGCCGAGCAGGCCCTTGCCGACGGGCACGTCGACGATCGCGCCGGTGCGCTTCACCGTGTCGCCTTCGCGGATCTCCGCGTCGGAGCCGAAGATCACGACGCCGACATTGTCGGCTTCGAGGTTCAGCGCCATGCCCTGCACGCCGTTGGCGAACTCGACCATCTCGCCCGCCTGGACCTTGTCCAGACCATGGATGCGGGCGATGCCGTCGCCGACCGAAAGAACCGAACCCACTTCCGACACTTCGGCATCCGTGCCGAAGTTCGCGATCTGGTCACGGATGACCTTGGAGATTTCTGCCGCGCGGATTTCCATGTTCAGCCTTTCATCGCAGTCGCGAGTGCGTTCAATTTGGTGCGGATCGAGCCGTCGATCTGACGGCTGCCGAGGCGGACGATCAGCCCGCCGAGAATGGAGGGATCGACGGTGGCATCGACCGTGACCTCGCTGCCGACCATCGACTTCAGCCGCGCGGTGAGCGCCGCCATCTGCCCCTGGTCGAGCGGGTGGGCGCTGATCACCTGTGCGGTGGTCTCACCCCGGTGGCATGCCGCAAGCGTCGCGAAGTCGCGCAGCACGGCGCCCAGCGTGGCCAGGCGGCGATTGCCGGCAAGGACGCCCAGAAACCGGGTGGTGATCGGATCGAGCTGGAGATCGGCCGCGACGGCCGCAATCGCCTTTGCCGCGTCACCGCGCCCGACCAGCGGGCTGGCGATCAGGCGCCGGAGGTCGTCCGATTCGGACAGTGCCTGGCGCAAGGTCGCTACACTGCGGCCGACCGAATCCAGCTGGTTCTCGTCGCGCGCAAGCTCGAACAAGGCGGTTGCATATCGTCCGCTAAGGCTTGCCTGAATGCCGCCGGAATGCTCCACGCGTTCGTCGTCCCCTGATTTGATGATGCCCCGCGCCCGCCGGGTGAGGCAAAAGCGGGCCAGCCGATCGGCTGCCCGCTCCTGTTGGGTCGCGCCTAGCAATGGGGGGGCAGGAATGCAAGGTGAGCATGTTCCGTACCGCACGACCGATGCGGCAAGCCTGCCGGAGCAGGTGGGGCAGAGGCCGCCGGGACGCCGAATGGTCGACGCCCCGGCCGCCTGCCGCAGATCAGATGAAGTCGGACAGGGCGATCGAATGGGAGTCGACCGCGTCCAGCCGCACCACGCTGTCGGCAACCGATCCGCCGACCGCGCTGTAGAACAGGTACGTGTCCTGGCCGAAGCCGATCGCCGCCACGCCGTGGTCGGGCTGACCGACCAGGGCCTGGAGCGCCGTGGACACCAGGGTCGCGGCGGTTGCCGCCACTCCATGCACCACCTCCGTGGGGTCGAAGTTGAGGTCGATCCGATCCTCGCCATGGTGGAAGTCGGTGATGCGGTCCGCACCGTTCAGCAGCATGTCGCTGCCGATCAGCGGGCTGTCATTGCCCTTGAAGACGAAGACGTCCGCGCCCGATCCGCCGGTCAGCGTGTCCGTGCCGTTGTCGCCCATCAACGTGTCGTTGCCGGTGCCGCCGTCGAGCAGGTCGCTATCCTTGCCGCCACGCAGCACATCGTTGCCCGCGCCGCCGGAAAGGGAGTCGTTGCCGTAATTGCCGTTGATGCTGTCATTGCCATCGCCGCCGAACAACCTGTCCTGGCCCTGGCCGCCGAACAGCCGATCATTGTCCAGGCCGCCATCGATCCAGTCGTTTCCTGCATTGCCGTGGATATAGTCGATACCCGCGCCTCCATAGACGACGTCGTCGCCATCCGCACCGGTGGCGCCGGTATTGCCGTACAGATGGTCGTTGCCGGCATCGCCCATCAGCGTGTCCGCGCCCGAGCCGCCGAAGATGTAGTCGTTCCCGTCATCGCCCTGCAACTGATCGTTGCCTTCGCCGCCATACATGGCATCGTTGCCCGGGGCGCCGCGCATCTGGTCGGCCGTGGTCGTGCCGGTGAACAGGTGGGAGCCGTCGTTGAAGGTCAGCGCGCCCCTGGAACTGGCGAGGGACAAGGACGAGGTAGGAAAGGACAAGGACAAGGAGCCGGTGCCGACGGTAGTTATCAGTCCATTGCTGGACACGGACACATCGGATGCGGTGAGACCATTCCCGAACAGGATATTGTCGTTGCTGCCGAACAATGCGGATTGAAGGCCGCTCAGTGCGTTGAACACGTAATTCGCCACGTTGCTCTCCCTTTAAGGTGCCGTCGTCTGCACGGCCTTTTCTATAGGGAGGACAGGTGGCCCGCCGTTCTATGTCTCTGGTTAAATGAAGGTTTTTCCTCCGTAACGGAGCGCACCCCCGCGAGAGGATCCAATCGCTTTGGAGTGAATTGCGTCGCCCCGACCTTAACGGATCGCCAGGAGCAGGAGTGGCGGGAGCGCATCGGTTGCCGGCCGCCGCGACGATCATCAGCCGGTATTGGGTGGTGCGCCCGCGAACGATCATGGGGCGGCTCGCACAGCGTCTTCGGGCAAGCAAAAGGGGCCACGGCTCGCGCCATGACCCCTCTGCATCATCCTCGCGCCGGCGATCAGGCGTTGGCGAGCGTCCGCGAGGAGCGGCGCGCGCGGATGGCGCCACCGATCGCGCCGAAGCCGACCAGCATCGTCATCCAGGTTGCCGCTTCGGGCACCGCCGCAACCGTAGTATTGCCGCCATATTGCGCTGAGCCGAACGAAAAGCCGCCGATGTTCAGCGTATAGCTGCCGGCGTCCAGCAGCAGTGCGTTTTCGAGGTAAGCCGACGACAGGATCTTGCCGTTCTCAATCTTGAACCCGCCGATCACCTTGCCGAGACTGTCGGCCAGGCTCACGCTGGTGAAGTTAATGTCGCCGGCCTTGTTCTGGCTCGTCGCCGTGCTGGTCAGGCTGGCGCTGAACAGCAGCCTCGACTGATTGAGCGTGAACTTCAAGGTGTCGGCAAAGTCGCCGCGTCCGATCATGGCGCGCCCGAAGGTGCCCGAATAGACATCGCTGCCGCCCTGGAACTGCAGATCGACGCCGCTGACCTGCTTTGCCGCGCTGACCGGAGCAGCCGCAGCCATCACCATCGCGGCCGCAACCAGGCCGCCCATCTTCATGCCATATCCCACGTCGAAAATCCCCTTTGCCCCAACTTGGCGACCATTCGCCCCCAATTCTTAACGCCTTATTATCTATCAAGTTATAGCCGCTCTGCGAAGAGTTAATGGCCACTCTACTCCAAAAGAGAAAAGTGCAGCAGGTTCAACATTTAGCTGGTTAAAGATGGGCTGATCGCCGTTAACGACGTGCATAAACCTTCAATTGCTGTCGTGGAAACTAGGTCGTGAACCCATAAACGGCGGTGAGGACCAGCGCCGTCGGCACCGCGATCATCAATGCGATAGATGACCA
>NZ_CAKTFO010000024.1 GCF_934560975.1 uncultured Sphingomonas sp.
TCCTTGGCGACGGTGACGCCGTCCTTGGTGATGCGCGGCGCGCCGAAGCTCTTGTCGATCACGACGTTGCGGCCCTTGGGCCCCAGGGTCACCTTCACCGCGTCGGCGAGGATGTCGACGCCGCGCAGGATGCGCTCACGGGCGTCGCGGCTGAATTTCACGTCCTTGGCTGCCATGTGGCTACCTTTCTGATGTGAGGATGTTGGAAAATCGGAAGGTGCGAAGGGGTGTCGTGGCTTAGCCGACGATGCCCAGAATATCGCTTTCCTTCATGATCAGCAGATCTTCGCCGTCGAGCTTGACCTCGGTGCCGGACCACTTGCCGAACAGGATGCGGTCGCCGGCCTTGACGTCGAGCGGGGTGATGGTGCCGTTTTCCGCACGCGCGCCGCCGCCGACGGAGACGACTTCGCCTTCCTGCGGCTTTTCCTTGGCGCTATCGGGGATGATGATGCCGCCGGCCGTCTTTTCCTCGGCCTCCACGCGGCGAACCAGCACGCGATCGTGCAGCGGACGAAAAGCCATGTTTGTCCCTTTCCTGCAACAAGGACGGGATACGGTTCAGCCGCGCCCGCCCAAATGCCTGATTGAATCCGTTGGCACTCAGCGTGGCCGAGTGCCAGGCCGCATATGTGGAGCATGGCCGGGCGCGTCAACTGCCCCGCACCGGAAATTTGGTAGGGCGGTGGTCCGGCACGCTTGGGCGGTCAGGCGTGGATGACCTTGCCGAGTGCCGCCGCGATGCGGCTGATGTTGATCGGCTTCTCGCATTTGGGAACATGGGCGAAGCGTTCGGGCAGCACGCTGGGGTCGTAGCCCGTGGTGAAGATCATCGGCACGCCGCGGTCGATCAGCAGGTCGGCCAGCGGAAACGCCGGCTTGCCGCCAAGGTTGACGTCCAGGATCGCCCCGTCGGGCAGCGCCTCTCCATCCAGCAGCGCCAGCGCGCGCTCGACGCTCGGCACCGGGCCCAGCACCATCGCGCCTTCATCCTCCAGTTCCAGCGCCAGTTCGTCGGCAAGCATATACTCGTCCTCGACCACCAGGATGCGGCGGCGGTGCAGGGGGCGATCAGGTATGGTCATGGTCCCTCGCTGCGTTGCTGGTCGGACAGGGCCGATATGGTGCAGCTACGCGATCGCTTTCCAGAACATAGGTTGTTGCGCGCGCCAAAAGCCCACGGCCTGCCTCAAACCGGCGTGCTGGAGCTGCGCACCAGGCCGATCCGTTCGCGCCGCGCCCAGCGGGCGAGTAGCAGGACGGACACCACCGCCAGCCCGGCGGCCAGGCCCAGCCAGATGCCCCGTCCCTCCAGGTGCAGCCCGAAGCCGAGCAGGATGGCGGTGCCGAAGCCGACCACCCAATAGCCGAACAGGGCGATCAGCATCGGCACGCGCGTGTCCTGGATCCCGCGCAGCACGCCGGCCGCCACCGCCTGTGCCCCATCCACCAGCTGAAACATGGCGGCAATGGCAAGATATTGCACGGCCAGCGCCACCACGGTCACGTTGCCGGGCGCATCCACATCGATATAGGCGCTGACGAACAAGCGGGGTGCTGCCCACATGGCGAGCGCGGTCAGCCCCATGAAGCCGATGCCGATCGCCAGCGCGACTCGCCCGGCGCGCGCTACCCATGCCGCATCGCGCGCGCCATAGGCCATGCCGACGCGGATGGTGGCGGCCTGCGCCACGCCGAACGGCACCTGAAAGGCGACTGCCGCGATGTTGAGGGCGACGGCATGGGCCGCCACCTCGATCACCCCGATCAGGCCCATCAGCATCGCCGCCCCGCCGAACAGCGCGCCTTCAAACACCCAGGTCAGCATGATCGGCAGGCCGAGCCGCACGATCTCGCGGAAGCGGGGCCATTCGGGGCGCCACCAGCGGCCGAACAGGCGATAGCGGCGCAGGTGCGGGTCCAGCAGCAGGATCAGCCCATAGGCAAGCGCCATCACCGAAAGGCTGAGCACGCTCGCCATGGCGGACCCCGCCAGTCCGAGCGCGGGAAAGCCGGCATTGCCGAACACCAGGCACCAATTGGCCAGGATCGACACGCCCAGCGCCAGTCCCGTGACCAGAAACGCCCAGCCCGGCCGGCCGAGCGCGGCGGCGGCGGTGCGCATGATCCCGGCCGCCACGCCCGGCACCAGCCCCAGCAGCACGATGTCCATGAAGTGTCCGGCGCGGCGCGACACCTCCGCATCCTGCCCGGACAGCAGCAGCAGGGTTTCGCCATGCGCCAGCATCAGCAGCACCGGCACCGCGCCCGCCATGCCGACCCACAAGGCCATCCGCACGCTCCGCCGCACCTCCCGCACCGCATGGCGGCGGCGGCCGAGTTCGGCGGCGATCAGCGGGGCGGCGGCGCTGGTCAGCCCGATCAGCGCATAGGTGGTGAGGTTGAACAGGAACACACCCAGCGTCGCGGCGGCAAGGTCGAGCGGGGACAGGCGCGCGACAAAGATCACGTCCACGCCGCTGACCGCCATCTGCAACAGGTTGGCACCCACCAGCGGCCCGGCGAGCCGCAGCAGGTGGCGCAACTCGTCCATGGTGGTGGACGGCGGGCCCTCCGTCAGCGGAGCAAGGGGAGTGGACACGTCCATGACGGATGGGCTTTAGGGTCAAGCACCCGCCTCCGCCAGCGCACAGGCCGTTCCGCCGGCGCGTGGGGGAGGGGGGTGTTCGCACAGGAGCACGGCGCCCCCGTGCAACGCTTTCCGCAAGGCGGCGTTTGTCCCCATCATTGTTCCTCTTGTGCAAGGCGGCGCTTCGCTGCACCCTGCACCGGGCGACCGAAAACCGACGGGAGGCTGATGCGCGACGCGTTTGACGAGGTGTGGGGCACGGCCGGCGATCGCCGGGGCCGTCCCGGATTCACCGACCTTGCCGCCTGGATCGCGAACACGCCGCGCCACGAGCTCGACCGTCGCCAGAAGGCCGCCGAAGCGGCATTCCGACAGCTCGGCATCACCTTCGCCGTTTATGGCGAGGAGGAATCGGCCGAACGCATCATCCCGTTCGACATCGTGCCCCGTATCTTCACCCATCCCGAATGGGAAAGGCTGAAGGACGGGCTGATCCAGCGGGTGGAGGCGATCAATGCCTTCCTGGCGGACGTGTACGGCCCGCAGAAGATCATACGCGACGGCGTGGTTCCGCCCGAACTGGTGCTGACCAACCCGCAATTTCGCGGCGCGCTGCACGGACAGAAACCACCGCACGGCGTGTTTGCGCATATCTGCGGCATCGACCTGGTGCGCACCGGGCCGGACGATTTCTTCGTGCTGGAGGACAATGCCCGCACGCCGTCCGGCGTCAGCTACATGCTGGAAAACCGGGAGGCGATGCTGCGGCTCTGCCCCGAACTGTTCCGCATGTTCCCGGTCTGCCCGGTGGATCGCTATCCCGACCAGTTGCGCGACACGCTGCGTTCCGTGGCCCCGCGCGGCGCCGCGTCGGAACCGGTGTGCGTGCTGCTGACGCCGGGCCACTTCAACTCCGCTTTCTACGAACACAGCTTCCTGGCGGATTCCATGGGGATCGAACTGGTCGAGGCGGCGGACCTGGAGGTGGATGACGACATCGTCTGGATGCGCACCATCGACGGGCGGGTGCGGGTGGATGTGATCTATCGCCGGATCGACGACGATTATATCGATCCGCTGGTATTCCGGCCGGATTCGCTGCTGGGCGTGCCGGGGCTGATCGCCGCCTATCGGGCCGGCAACGTGGCCCTGGTCAACGCGCCGGGCACCGGCATCGCCGACGACAAGGCGATCTACAGCTACATGCCGGAAATCGTGCGTTATTATTCGGGCGGCGATGCCAGGCTGCCCAATGTGGAGACCCATCGCTGCCGCGAGCCGGAGGCGCTGCGTTACGTGCTGGACCATCTCGAAGAGCTGGTGGTGAAGCTGGTCGACGGCTCCGGCGGCTACGGCATGCTGGTCGGCCCCACCGCCAGCAGGCAGCAGATCGAGGAGTTCCGCGCCGCCCTGATCGCGGAGCCGCACCGCTACATCGCGCAGCCGACCCTGGCCTTGTCCACCGTGCCGACCCTGACCGAACAGGGCGTGGCGCCGCGCCACGTCGACTTCCGCCCGTTCGTGCTGACGGGCGCTGAGGGCGTCCATATCGTGCCGGGCGGACTGACCCGGGTGGCGCTGCGCGAAGGGTCGCTGGTGGTAAATTCCAGCCAGGGCGGCGGCACCAAGGACAGCCTGATCCTGTCCGAGGTCGGGCCGGACCCGATCCAGAGCCAGAGCCAGAGCCAATCCGGCCAGGGTCAGGGCCAGACGCAGGGGCAAGGGTGACATGCTGAGCCGCACCGCCGCCTCGCTCTACTGGATGGGCCGCTACATGGAGCGAGCCGAATTCACCGCGCGCCTGATCGAGGCGACCCTGCGCCTGGACGCCCTGTCCGCCCGCCCGGCCGGCAAGGCGGCGTGGGAAAGTGCCTTGCAGGTCGTCGACGCCGACTGCGCCTTTGCCGGGACCGAACGTGCGGCCGATCCGCAGGCCGTGTCCGGCTACCTGACGCTGGCGGCGGACAATCCCAACTCGATCCGGTCCTGCCTGGATGCGGCGCGCAACAACGCCAAGTCGGTCCGCACCGCGTTGACCCGCGACGTGTGGGAGGCGATCAACCGCGCCTGGCTGGGCCTGCGCGGCCTGGCTACCACCGGCGGCTATGAGGAAACGCTGGCGCTGACCGCGATGATCCGGGCGGAAGCGCGCGGGTTCGAGGGCGGGCTGCAGCGGATGCTGCGCAACGAGGCCTATCATTTCGTGGGCCTCGGCGCCGCGATCGAGCGGGCGGACAACACCGCCCGCCTGATCGATGTCAAATATCACCTGCTGCTGCCCGAAGGCGAAAAGGTGGGCGGCGTGATCGACCGCGATCAGTGGACCACCATCCTCCAGACCGTGTCGGCCAACACCGCCTATCGCTGGCTGTACCGCGACGGGCTGAAGCCGTGGCTGGTGGCGGACATGCTGATCCTGCGATCGGAACTGCCGCGCAGCCTGGCCGGCGCGACCGAGACCGTGGTCGGCCATCTGGCGGAGATCGCCAAGCGGCTGGCACGGCAGGGCGAGGCCGACCGGCTGGTGCGCCGCCGCCAGACGACGCTCAGCCGCACCAGCATCGACGCGGTGTTCGGGCAGGGGCTGCACGAATATCTGGAGGCTTTTCTGATCGAGAATGCCGAACTGGATCGGGCGATCGGCGCGCAGTTCCGGTTCGCCTGAACGCGCGCCTGTTGCCGGGACGCACCGTCGCATAGAAAGGATGGGCCATGCGCCTGTTCGTACGCCATCGTACCCATTACCGTTTCCAGGAACCGCAGGCCCGGCTGGTGCAGCTGCTGCGAATGACGCCGGGCGATCATGCCGGACAGAATGTGGCATCCTGGTCGATCGACGTGGATCGCGACGTGCGGTTGAAGCCCGCGCGTGACGGCTATGGCAATGCCACCACCATGCTGTACGTCGACGGTCCCCTCGACGGCATCGTCATCACGGTGGCGGGCGAGGTGCTGACGGAGGATCGCGCCGGCCTGGTCAGCGGCACGCCCGAGCCCCTGCCGCCTTTGGCTTTCCTGCAGCCCACGCCCGCGACCGCCGCCGACGCGGCCATTCGCGACTTCGTGGCCGATCTGCACCTCGCCACCGATCCGTTGACGGGGGCGCACATGCTGGCGGAGGCGATCCACGACCGGATGGTGCTGGAGGATCCCAGGCTGGATGACGACCACCGCGCCGCCGCCGTGTTCGCATCCGGGCGGAGCGATGCGCGTGGGCTGGCGCAGCTGCTGATCGCCGCCGCGCGCACGGCCGGCTATCCGGCGCGCTATGTCGCGGGCCATCTGTTCCGGCCTTATGAGGCGGAAACCAAGGCGGCGCATGGCTGGGCGGAGCTTTACGTCGACGGCTATGGCTGGATCGGCTTCGACGCCCATGAAGGCCGCTGCCCAACCGACTGTTACGTGCGGGTGGCGGTCGGGCTCGACCATCGCGAGGCTGCCCCGGTAGCCGGCGCGCGCATCGGCGGCGGCGGAGAGGTGCTCGACATCAATGTCCATGTCGGGCTGGAACCGCCGCAGCCGGACTGATTTGCGCGGGTTAACAGTGCATTAAGCATGGTCACGCGATCGATGGTTACCATTTTGCGCCATGCCCCGTTCACGCGGGCCGATCCGCTGAGTAGGTAGCACAATGTTGCATAGCTTCATCAAGCGGAGCCCGGCTGAACCGCGCGAACGTCGACGGGACATGCGCCACGCCGTGGTGCAGGAAATCGCCAAGCTGGTATGGGCCCATGGCGAGGAATTGTGCATCGTCCGCGATGTCGCGCCCGGCGGGCTGCGGGCAGAGATCTATCGTTCGATGCCGATCGGCGCCGACGTGCGCTGCGAGTTGCGAACCGGGGGGACGCTGAGCGGGAACGTCGCCTGGGTGCGTGACGGCCATGTCGGAATCGGTTTCGCGGAACGCGTGCCCATGTCGTCCATCCTTACCCAATGTTCGCTCGATCCGCGCGTCGGCACGATCCGCCAACCGCGCGTTCAGGCCGACATGCCCGGCTCGCTGCGGATCGATTTCCGCGACACGCCGGTGCGGATCCGCAACGTGTCGCAGGGCGGCCTGTTGGTGGCGGGCGAGGAGCCGGTGCGGCCGGGCGGCCGCTGTCAGATCGAGGCGAAGGGGCTGGAGATGCGCGCCGCCACCGTCGCCTGGTGGAGGGACCAGGAAGGCGGCCTGATGCTGGCCAAGCCGCTGTCGTTCGAGGAATTCGCGGCCTGGCGCATGGAGGCCTGATCGGGGCCGCACCAGGGAGCCTGCCGGCAAGGTTCGCGTTCTCTCCCCTTGAAAAGGAGACGAATCATGGCCAGCCCGAACGACCCGAATGCCAATGATGCCGCGCCGATCGTGCCGCCGGCCCCCGGCCAGTCCAAGAGCATGAACCCCGACACCGGTAAGGCGACGGACAGCGAAGCCGCCGGTGCCGATGGGCGCGGCACGGGCGGAAGCGCACCGCGCGACGGCGAGAAGTAAGTACCGGCCCTCCGCCGCCGCCGTGAGGCATGGGCGGCGGAGGGGCTTTCCGTCCGTTACCGCTGGAACATCGCCACGGCGTCGCGCCGGAACTGCGCGGCGCTGTCCGGGCGGCTGTAATACATGTGGCCGCCGGGATAGAGGGCCAGCTTCACCCGCTGCGCCTGACCGAAGGACGGCATCTGGTCGATCACCAGACGGCTGGCGAAATAGGGGCAGGACAGGTCGTCCATGCCGTGGGCGATGATCACCGTCATCTTGGGATCGGCCGAGATGGCGCGGCGCAGGTCGCCCACCGGCTTGTCGCTATTGTCGCGATCCCACGCCTGGTTCACCGCATAGGACAGCAGGTTATAGCGTGCCTGCACCTTCCACCCGACCTGATTGGTCATCAGGTCGACCGCAGCACTGGTGGTCGGCGCGATGATCGAGACGAGTAGGGGATCGTTGGACTGCTGCTCGACCGATCCGGGGAAGGGATCGAATGCGGTGACGTTTGAATCGTAGATCGATCCGATTGCCTTCTGGTCGCGATGCACCTCACGCAGGTAGGTGCGGACGCCGACGCGCCCCTCCAGACGGCGGACCAGCACCGGATCGAGCCCGGTATAGCCCGACACGCGCGTGGTCAGACGCTCGATCGCCTGCGGGTCCGACCGGCCGCGGAACAGGTCGGTCGCGAACTCGCTGCGGGTATAGGATTCGACGTCGCCCAGCGCCGCCTCGCTCAGCTTGCCGTCCCGCTCCAGCTTGGCCGCCGCCATGGACGGCAGCGACACCATGTAGGGCAGGGGCGACAGGGCATTGTCGTCGCTGTCCACCGCCATCGGGTTGAGATAGGGCGACACCAGCACGATGCCGTTCAGGCCCACGCCCAGTTCGCTCTGCATGTAATAGGCCAGGCGCGGCACGCGGTAGCCGCCATAGCTTTCACCGATCAGATATTTGGGCGAGGTCAGCCGGCCATTCTTGTTGAGCCAGTCGAACACCACGCGGCTGAGATATTCGATGTCCGTCTTGGCGGTGTAGAAATCGCGCTTGGTGCCGGCCTCGTCCTCCAGGCTGCGGCTGAAGCCGGTGCCGACCGGATCGATGAACACCAGGTCGGTCAGGTCGAGCCAGCTGTTGGCATTGTCGCGCGCGATCGCCGGATCGGACGGGGCATCGCCCTGCGCCCCGAATTGCAGGCGCTTCGGACCGATCGCGCCGAAGTTCAGAAAGGCTGAGGATGCGCCGGGACCGCCGTTGAAGGCGAAGGTGACCGGGCGACCGGCGGCGGCGCGGCCCGGCACTGTGTAGGCGGTATAGACGACCTCCCCGATTTTCTTGTTCTTGGCGTCGAACACCGGGATGGTGCCGACGGTCACCTCGTAATTCAATGACTTGCCGGCGATCACGGCCGACTGGCGCACCGTCTTGTCGGCGGGCAGCGGCGGCACGTCCGGCTTGTCCGCGGCGGCAGCAGCGGGTTTTTCGGCCGGTTCGGCGGCCAGGACGGGCAGGGGCGCTGCCAACAACAGGGCAAGAAGAGCGGTGCGCATGGGGATCGGCTCATTCGCAAGAGGGCGGACGGCGGCATCAAGCAAAGCCTTGCCGTCGCCGCAAGCAGGAACGGCGGCGGGCATGCCGCGTTTGGCGCTCACTTAGGAGAATGATGATGGCCGACGATCAGAACAGCCCGTCCGACACGCCGACCCCGACGCCTACCCCGGAGGTGCGCGAGGGCATCGACGCGAGCGACAGCCGCCGGCTGCAGCGTGACCCGTCCGACGAGGACGCCAAGCTGGACGTGGCGCTGGACGAGACGTTTCCGACCTCCGACGCGCCGTCCAACACCCAGCCGGGCAAGGGCAAGGATCCGGCCCCGTCATCCGGCTATGATCCGGAAGCCGAGGCGCGGATGAAGGGCGGCGAATAACGCCTCCCGCCTCCGCTCGGCGCAAACCGGCTGGCTGTTGCGCAAAAGCCATGTTGCGCCGCAACATGTTCTATGATGTCATTCCCGTGACAGTGGTGACGCAGGGTAAGCGCCCGGAAACGTCTGTGCGCTAACCCGGCGTCCTTCTCTGGTGGGAGGGCGTTATGGGTGCGGAAATGCGGCGGGCCTTTGGTGCGACGAGCCTGGCCGAGATGAAGGAATTTGCGGGCTTCCCTGCCGCCACCCAGCGTTATGTTCGCCGCGCGCTCGACATCGGTCTGGGCCGGCAGGACGCGACGCGCCGCTGGTCGCGCGATCTGGTCGAGGCGGCCAGCATCAAGGCGCAGGCCCGCATCTATGGCCGGCTGGACCATATCCGCCACCACCTGCCCGACGATAGCGGGCTGGATCAGGTGGAGCCGTTCTTCACCCCGCTGGTCACCATGACCGCGTTCGACCTGGGGCAGGGGCGGATCAACAGCTTCTCCGCCTACCGCTTCCTCTACGAACGGCTGATCGGTGGCGGTGTGCGGCCGTGGCTGCCTGGCGCGTTCTGCGCGGCGGCGGCGATGCCGATCCTGCACCCGGAAAAAAGACGCAGCCTGCTCCAGTCGATCAGCGAAGCGGCCGCTACGGCCCCGGGCTGGTCCAACCGCCAGCCCTGCTTCTTCCCCGAATGGGTCGACAAGGTCGAGGAGCCACTGCCCAGCTGACCAGGCACGGGTCCGTCCAGCCGCCGCTACGCACCCCGTGTCCCCGCGGAGGCGGGAGCCCAGGCGTCCAATCATCACCCGTCAGGCATTCGGGCTTACGTAGACGCCACCAAGACGGGCCTACCTACCGACACGCGCTCCACATGCCGCCCCGATCGGTGTCGTCCAGGTGGAAGTGATCGCGGTGGGCGGCGTTGTAGTCCGGCGACAAGGTGGTGGTGAAGGCGCGGCACGCCCCTTCGCGCACCGCATGGAGGAAGCGGGCGGCCTTGTCCGTGCCCGGCCAGTCGCCCGCAACCGTGACGCGCGTGCCGTCTGCAAAGCGGAAGCCGGCAACGTCGATCGCGCGGGCGGCGGCATGCTGGCTCCACCCGCCGGTGGAGCGGCCGTACATGCGGCGGCACGCATAGGTGCCGAAATGGTCGATTCTGACCACGCGTGACCCCATGATCGCCTCGGCGGCGGGCTGGACCACCTCGCGCTCCCATACCGCAAGGCTGGCGGCGAGCGGGCAGGCGAGCGTCGGTCGCGCCGGGCTGTAGGCCAGATGCCGCAGCCCGCCGGGCGCCCAGCTGACAGCGTCATCATAGCCGCACTCGCCCCGCGCCACCGCCGGCAATGTGCGATATGCGATCCGTGCGGTGTCGAGCAGCGCGCGGCAGGCGGTGCCGTCCAGCCCGGCAATCTTGCCGGCGGTGGCGCGGCCGAGCGGCGCGTCCAGGTCCAGCGGAGCCCAGGGCAGGTCCGCCGGCTCCATGCCCGGCAGGATGACGGCCAGGCCAAGCGCCGCCGTGACGGCAAGCGCCAGCGCCCAGGCGAGCAGTCGTCTGATCCCACGCAGGAACGCCATCGCTTTCCCCGACGTTCGACGGCATGAGGCGTTCCGTAAACCTCTTGCCATTCACCGGAGACAGAGCCGATGCCCGCCACCCGCCTGACCACCAAGCGCGTCGAAAAGCCGTGGGGCCGCCGCGACCTGTGGCCTGCCTTCGATTCGGTGCCCGAAGGCGGCGCGCCGGTCGGCGAGATCTGGTTCGAAGTGCCGGGCGCGCAGGACGGCAGCAGCGAGGGGCCGGAGCTGCTGATCAAATATCTGTTCACCAGCGATCGCCTGTCGGTGCAGGTCCACCCCGACGATGCCGGCGCCCAGGCCAAGGGCTATCCGCGCGGCAAGGACGAAGCGTGGGTGATTCTGGCGGCGGACCCACATGCCTCGATCGCGATCGGCACCCTGAACCCGATGACCAAGGACGAACTGCGCGCCGCGTCGCTGGACGGTTCGATCGAGCAACTGCTCGATTGGAAGTCGGTCAAGAAGGATGACAGCTTCTACACGGCGGCCGGCACCGTCCACGCCATCGGGCCAGGCCTGACCCTGGTCGAGGTGCAGCAGAATGTCGACCTGACCTATCGCCTCTACGATTATGGCAGCGATCGCGAACTGCACCTGGATGACGGCGTCGCCGCGAGCGAGCCGGTCCCCTATGTCGCCCCCTACAAGCCGCACAACCTGAGCGATGGTCGCCGCATCCTGGCGGATTGTCCCAAGTTCGTGCTGGAACGCTGGACCGCTGCTGGCGTGGGCACGCTCAGGAGCGACGGTCGCCCGATCTGGCTGATCCCGCTGTCGGGCGGCGGCACGATCGGGGACGAGGCGCTGGAGGCCGGTGGCGTCTGGCTGGCGGATGCCGAAACCCCGCTGGCGCTGGATGAAGGCATCGACATGCTGGTTGCCTATCCGCATCAGGGCGTGATCGCGGACATCTGGCCACGCTGATCGCGTGAAGGGCGGGGCGTCGGCTTTCCTCTGGCTGCCCCTGCCTTGCCGGGGCGGTTCCCGGTCGATCTGACCCGTAATTCTGCGGACGCGGGAGCACGACGGGTGATGCATCCTGATCGCAAACCGTCCAGATATCCCACGGGGTACGGCACTTGCGCCGCGCCGGCTCGTTGCCTCTGCCTTGCAGGAGAGGATCGTGCCGGAAGTTTTGAGCGCAGGCTTGTGGGGGCTGGTCGGCGGTTCCGCCTTGGTGCTGGGCGCCGCCGTCCCATATCTGGTCGCCTTGCCGCAGCGGCTGATCGCGGCGGTGATGGCGATCGGGTCGGGCGTGCTGATTTCCGCCGTCGCCTTCGACCTGATGGACGAGGCCTACAAGCAGGGCGGCTTTGACGCGACGGCAACCGGCTTCCTGGGCGGGGCGATCGTCTATACGCTGGCCAACGTCCTGCTGTCCCGCCGTGGCGCGCGCCACCGCAAGCGGTCCGGCGCCAATCCGGATGCGCGCCAGCCGAGCGCCGACAGCAATTCGGGCGCGGCGATCGCGGTCGGCGCGCTGCTGGACGGCATCCCGGAATCGGTCGTGATCGGCACCAGCCTGATCGGCGGAGGCGGGGTGAGCGCGGTGATGGTCGCCGCCGTGTTCCTGTCCAACGTGCCCGAAGGGCTCGCCAGCGCGGCCGGCATGAAGACGGCGGGGCGGGCGGCGGGCTACGTCTTTGCGGTGTGGATCGGGATCGCGGTCCTGTCCGGCATCGCGGCGATGGTCGGCAATGCGGCGTTGGCGGGGGCCTCGCCCGATTTGATCGCGGCGGTGACGGCGGTAGCGGCGGGTGCGATCCTGGCGATGCTGGTCGATACCATGATCCCCGAGGCGACGGAGGCGACCCACGATTATTCGGGGCTGATTGCGGTCGCCGGTTTCCTGATCGCCTTCATCCTCACCAAGCTTGGCGGCTGATTTAGCGGTTCAGCCTTTGCAGCAGCATGGCGCGCAGCCGACGCGCCGATCTGTCGTCCAGCGGGGCCAGCGGGCCCTGCGCCACGTCGGGCAGATGGGCGGCGGCGCGGTCGGCGGGGCCGAACACATAATAATCGAACAGCGCCCGCCAGGCCTGCTTCTCCTGCGCCGGCCGGTCGCGCAGGCTGAGCAGTCCATGCAGCAGGGTGTTCATCGGCGTGTCCATGAAGGCGGGCACGTCGTTCCACCAATAATTGACCATGATGTTGAAGGGGGCGAGCGCCTCCACATGGTGCCACCACAAAGCGGGGTAGATCAGTGCATCGCCCGGCTCCAGCTCCGCCACCTGCGCCGCCGCCATCGCTTCCGCAAAACCGGGGAAACGGTCCAGATCGGGTGCGCGGAAGTCCACCAGCGAGATCACCTGCCCGCCCGGCGTCGGCTCCAGCGGACCGGGATAGAGGTTCGCCACCTGCTCCGGCGGGAACAGGGTGAAACGCCGCCGTCCGATCAGGGTGCAGGCGATGTTGTTGGACATATCGTGGTGTGCCGTCGCGATGGTGCGCGTGCCGATCCAGATGCTCTTCACCACGCGCGCGAACATCGGGTCGGCCAGGCCCAGGTCGTTGTCGGCCGTCAGACCCGGGAAATAGCCGTCGAGGTCGGCCGATCCCACATAGAAGGAGGGGGCGGCGGGATCGTCGAGCCGCGCCAGCATCCGGCCGAGATAGGCGTCCAACTGCACCCGTTCGGCGGCGAAATTGAGCGTGGTCAGCGTCTCGTCGGCGTAGAAATAGCGGCCGCCCACCTCATGCGGGGCGGTGTAGCCGGCGGCGGGCCGGCCATTGTAGAAGCGCAGCAGGTAGTCGACAGCGGCCCGGGGCGAGGTCCGTCCGGCCGCCACCAGGGGCCAGTCGGCGGCGAGCCCGCGCAGGATCAGCGGCTCGCCCGCAGCGAGCAGGTCGCGCCACGGCACCTGTTCGGGCCGCAGCCCCTGCACCTCGCGGGCGGGGCGCGGCGTTGCCGGCATCGGCCGCATTCAGCCCCTGGCCTGGATGCGGTTCTTGCGGTCGATCAGGTGCGACACATTGCCGAGCGACGACGCGGCCATGATAGCGGCGCGCAGCAGCCCGCTGCGGTGGAGGCGGTCCAGCGCCTCGCCCGACAGGTCGGTCAGCGCCTGCTGGTCGATCGTGTAGACGTCGGTCAGGTCATAGCCCCGTTCGTCGTCCAGCCGGATTTCGAGCGCGACCGGCTGCAGCAGGCCGGCGCGTTCATATTCGGCATAGACCTGGGGCGCGGTTTCCACCCCTTCGAACAGGACGCGCAGCACGGCGGCGACATGATCGAGATACGGCGCGTTGCCGCCATGTTCGAGAAACAGGGGCAGCCCGTCCTCCACCCCGACGCGGAGGTCGTCCAGGTCGAGGTGGATCCTGGGGTCGGCGGGCGCATCCGATCCCGCCTCCGCCTGGTGCAGCGCGATGGAGAAGGGGCCGCGCCGCGCGATGGCGGGGACGTAGCGGCTGGTCCAGCGGTCACCGTCGAGGAACAGGTTTTCGTCGCGGTCGAGACCCAGCAGCGCCAAGGCCCGAAAGCCGTCCTGGTCGCGGCGGAAGATGATCGGGAAGTCGCGCTGTGCTTCCTCGAACTCGCTCGGGAAGATCAGCATCTGGTTCACGCCATCGCCGTGATCGGCCCCATGCACCGGGGCCACGCGCAGATCGTGATGGTCGACATTGTTGAGCAGGACGCGGTTCATGGATGCCAAGCCTTCATGCACTGTCTTGTTCGGCCCGCGCGGGTGGAGCGGTCGGTCGACGGGAGTCTAGCAATGGGCCTGATCGCCCGCCAAAGAAAAAGGCCGCTGCGTCCACAGCGGCCTTTCCCTTCGTGGTTGGTGCAACCGATCAGAAGCGGTAGCGCGCGCCGACCAGGAAGCGCGGCTTCAACTCCTGGGCGAACACCAGGTTTTCCTTGCTCCGGGCATATTGCCGGACCGGTTCGCTGGTGAGGTTGATCGCTTCCAGCGACACGGCGATGTTCTCGCTGACGTCGTAGCTGATGTTCGCATCCAGCGTGCCGAACGGAGCCACGAACAGCGGGTTGCGGTTCGCGCCCTGGTTGGTCGCCGCCAGATACTTGGCGCGCCAATTGTATGACACGCGCGCCGACAACCCGTTCTTGTCGTAGATCGCGGTGGCGTTCGCGCTGTCACCCAAGCCCGTGAGGGCGAAGATGTTGACGGTCGGGTCGGCATACGGATCGACGTTCACGTTGCCGCTCACCTTCGTGTACGAGCCCGCGAAGCCGAAGCCGGTGTTACCGAAGAAGTGCGTCAGCGCGAATTCGAAACCGTGGATCTTTCCGTCCTGGTTGTTGAGTGGCTGCTTCACCGCGAAGTTGGCCAGCGGATCGGTATCGTTCGGCGTGATGTCCGTCCGGGTCAGCACATCCTGGACGAACTGGCCGTTCAGCTCGCCATTGGCAAAGTTCTGGTTGAAGATGGCATCCGTCGCCGCGACGTTTCCGCCATTTTCCTGCAACAACGCCGTGTAGGTGAACAGGTTGATATCCGTCAGCGGGATCTGACTACCGCGCAGCCGCTCCAGCGCCGTGCCGGAACGTGAGCCCGGCGCACCGGCGCTCGCATCACGAATGCCGAACAGGTTCCGGTTGATCACACCAGTACCGATGAAGTTGCGCACCCGCTTGTCGAAGAAACCGACCGACACGAAGCTAGATGGCTTATAGTACCATTCGATCGAGACGTCGAAGTTGTCGGACAGAAGCGGCTTCAGCGCCGGATTCTGCGAATTGGCCGGGGCTACGCCGCCCAACGCGGTGGGACGCGGCGGCCCCCCTTCAAGCGCGCCGGTTGCGAACAACTGGCCATAATTGGCACGGGCCAGCGTGCGGCTGAACGAAACGCGTGCCTTTACGTTGCGCACAAGATCCATGTTGAAGTCGAGCGAAGGCAGCAAGTTGCTGTACCGGCCACGGCCGCTGACCGCCGTGCTCGTACCCGCATCGTCGACGAAGAAGTCGTTGTCCGCCGCCCAGCGGAGGATCGACACGCCCTGAACGCCGGTGGACTTCACCCGCGTCTGTTCATAGCGGACGCCGATCACGGCATTCGCGTTGCGACCCGCGATTTCGCCGCCCCAGGTCAGCTGCCCGTAAGCCGCCCAGGTCTTCTCGCGCACGGTGTCGTCCAACGGCGTGCCGTTGGTCGGCGCCTTGCCACGCTCCGAATAATATGGGCTGAAGATGTTCAGCAGGTCGATGGCATCGCCCCGGAATGCCACCAGCGACGAGCCCGAAGAGTTCGGCTTATAGTGGTCGAACTTGCAGGTGAGGCAGAACGTGTCGAGCAAATCGCCGGCAAGCTGATTCGGCAGGCCGGTATCGCTGATGCCCCAGTCACCCAGCAACTGGGTGGTCTGGTTTACGCGCGACGTCATCTTGGTATCGATATAGTTGCCGCCGAAGTCGAACCGGCTGCCCTCGCCAAGATCCCAGCCGATCTGCGCGCGGCCTTCGTTGATCCGCTGGCTTTGTCGCGACGTGGCGGTGCGCGCCACCTGCGTGCCGAGATCCGCCACATCGAGCTGGTTGTTGCAGTTGCCGCCACGCGGCGTGCAGTCATTGATCGTTTCCGCTTGCTGCGGGAAGCCGGTCGAGAAATCCAGCGTCTGGGTTTCGCGGACCGGCGCACCGATCGAGAACAGCACGGACGACGTGCCGTTCGGATTGTCCGGCGACGACTTGGACGTCGAGTGATGACCGTCGAGCGTCAGGGTCAGGTTGTCGGCGAATTCCCATTTGCCGTTGGCACCAACCGACTTGAGCTGGTTCTTGATCCCGAACGCCTGCTGCTCATAGCCCTTGTCGGCCAGCTTGGCTTCCGAAAGAAAGATGGCCGTCGCCATCTGATCATTGTCGTCGAACGTGACGCGATTGAACGGCCGCTGGAACCAGTTGGTCTGCTCGCTCCGGCGCTCGCGCAGCTTGTTCTGCGCGAACAGGCCGTCGACGGAGAGTTCAAGCGTATCGGTCGGCTTGAATTGCAGCACCGCCTGCGCGTTGATGCGTTCACGCCGGTTTTCCGACAGGGCGTAGCGGCTGTCGTTGGGGATCAGCACATAAGGCGCGGTGGGGCGATTTTCGACCACTGCCCCCGGTGCAAGGTACGTACCGCCGCTGGCGAAGAAGTCGGCCGTGGGAACGACGTTCCAGTAATTCGGATTGGAATTGACCGACGCCGAATGACGCAGCTGATAGCTGCCGAACACCGATGCGCCGAAGGTCTGGTCCGGATTGCTCCAGCTCAGCACGCCCGACACTTCGGGTGTGATCCGGTGCTTCTTGCCCTCGGCATCCTCGATCGAGTTGTCGTAGAGCGCCTTGCCGCCGATCGATCCGGACAGGCCCGTTTCACGGGCGTCCAGCGGCTTGCGGGTAACGATGTTGATTGACGCGCCGATGCCGCCCGACGGGATCGAGGCGCGGCCGGTCTTGTAGACTTCAAGCGTGCTGACGCCTTCCGACGCCAGATTCTGGAAGTCGAACGAGCGGCCGGTGCCGCGCGCAAAAGCATTGGAACCGCTGACGTCGACGTTGGATGCCGGCAGCTGGCGGCCGTTCACCGTCACCAGGTTGAAGTCGCCCGAGAAGCCGCGGACGGAGACCTGCGAACCTTCGCCGTTCACGCGGTTGATTGAAACGCCGGTGATACGCTGAAGCGATTCAGCCAGGTTGGTGTCCGGGAACTTGCCGATATCCTCGGCCGAAATGGCGTCCACCACACCGGCGGAGTTGCGCTTGATGTCAATTGCCCGGTTCAAAGATGCGCGAACGCCGGTAACCACGATCTCGTCGGAACTGGCCCCCGCCGTATCCTGCTGCGCCTGGGCTTCGCCGACGCCGACAGGCTGGGCGTTGGTGGCGGTTGCGCCCTGCGCGTCGATGCCGGCGCCGCTCTGCGCGTAGGCAGTTGCCGGAAGCAGCAAGCAGGCGGCGACGGCCATCATCGACGTCGAGCGCGCGAGCGCAGGCGAAAGCGTAAAGCTCTTCATACTCCCCTCCCTGTTCGGCCGCTCTTGGCGGCGGCCGATAACATTATGACCAGCACAGTTTGTGTGCCTCATGTGGCGAGTAACATACCGACTTATCCTGTCAACAAAGCCAAGAGGAGGAACAGCATCTACTATAGCAAAGCAATTTTCGTTATTCACTGCCGACATGATAAGTAGTGGTAGCGGTCACATTTGTCTGACTTTATACATATTGCGCCACGCCATTGCTATTCTGCGATTTTTGTGTGGATGTTCGCAGCTGCAACATGGCTGCGTGATGAGAATGCCACACCGGGTAAAATTTGACGGATGCGAAGGATGAAGGCCATGGCGCGCAGTGGGGAATGAAGGGCCGTCGAACCTGATCCGCGAACGACCGGGCACGTCATCTACCCGAGGGTGACGGACGCGCCCGGCCGCTATACAGCGCCTCCGGCATGACTCCGCTCGAAGCGCTCCGTAACACCTTCGGCTAT
Organism: uncultured Sphingomonas sp.; assembly: GCF_934560975.1. GTDB lineage: Bacteria > Pseudomonadota > Alphaproteobacteria > Sphingomonadales > Sphingomonadaceae > Sphingomonas_I. The sequence goes on from NZ_CAKTFO010000024.1 coordinate 17,985, forward strand.
CACGATTTCCGCGGACGGCAGGCCGATGTGATCGCCCGCGTCATGGCGGGGCAGGACACGCTGGCGGTGATGCCGACCGGCGCCGGCAAGTCGCTGACCTACCAGATTCCGGCCCTGTGCCGGCCGGGCACGGGCCTCGTCCTCTCGCCGTTGATCGCCCTGATGCACGATCAGGTACGCAGTGCCGAGGCGGTCGGGATCCGCGCCGCCGCGCTCACCTCGGCCGACGACAATCGCGAGGAGACGGTGCGCCGTCTTCAGGCCGGCACGCTGGACCTGCTCTATGTCGCGCCGGAACGGGCCAACATGGAGGGGTTCCGGCGGATGCTGGCGGGCGTGCCGCTGGCGCTCATCGCCATCGACGAGGCGCATTGCGTATCCGAATGGGGACACGATTTCCGGCCCGATTACCGTCAGTTGCGCAGCCTGCTGGAGGCGCATGCCGGCGTGCCCCGCCTGGCGCTGACCGCCACCGCCGACCGCCATACGCGTGCCGACATCCTGGCGCAGCTGGGCATCGAGGAAGACGGCCTGATCCTCGCCGGGTTCGACCGGCCCAACATCAGCTACACGATCAGCCCGCGCGACGGCCTTGCCCGCCAATTGTCGCGCCTGATCGCGGACACGCCGGGCCCCGGCATCGTCTACGCCCAGAGCCGCGCCGAGACCGAGAAACTGGCCCATGCGCTGCAACAGACCGGTAGGCCGACCCGCGCCTACCATGCGGGGCTGGAGGCGGCGCAGCGTCAGGCGAATGCCGCCGCCTTTGTCCAGTCGGAGCAGATGGTGATGGTGGCCACGGTCGCCTTCGGCATGGGCATCGACAAGCCGGACGTGCGCTTCGTCGCCCATGCTGGCATCCCCAAGTCGATCGAGGCCTATTACCAGGAAACGGGCCGCGCCGGCCGCGACGGCGACCCCGCCGTGGCGCAATTGTTCTGGGGGGCGGAGGATTTCGCCCGCGCGCGCCGCCGGATCGAGACGGAGGTGGAGGACGGGCGGCGTGGCGGCGAGCGTCAGCGACTCAACGCGCTGGCAGGCCTCGTCGAGGCGACGGGATGCCGCCGCGCGATCCTGCTGCGCCATTTCGGGGAGGATCCCCCGCCCGCCTGTGGGGCGTGCGACAATTGCCTCAACCCGCCCGCGTCGATCGACGCCACCGAATTGGCCCGCAAGCTGCTGTCCGCGGCCTTTCGTACCGAGATGCGGTTCGGCGTGGGCCACCTGACCGACGTGCTGGCGGGCCGCGAGACGGACAAGGTGCTGGGGCAGGGGCATCACCGCCTGTCCGTGTTCGGCATCGCGGACGACGAGGAGCTCAAGCTGGTCAAGCCGGTCGCGCGCGCGCTGCTGGCGCGCGATGCATTGCGCGCGGACGATTATGGCGGCCTGTCCTTCGGCCCCGCCGCCAAGCCGATCCTGAAGGGGCAGGAGGCGCTGTCGGTGGTGCTGCCGCCCAAGCGCGCCAAGGCGTCGCGGCGGCGGGACGATGCGCCGGACGATCCGCTGTTCGAAGCCCTGCGCGACCGCCGCCGCACCCTGGCGCGGGAGCAGGGGGTGCCGCCTTATGTCATCTTCCACGACGCGACCTTGCGCGAAATGGCGGCGGTGCGCCCGGCCACGCTGCGGGCGCTGGGCGAGATCAGCGGAGTCGGCGCGCGCAAGCTGGATGCCTACGGCGCCGCCTTCCTGGAGGTGATCCGCGACGCCGCCTAGGCGGTCGGCGCGACCTGGTCGGCCACCGTCGCGCCGCGCTTGCCCATCGGCTGCGGATGGCCGGTGGTGGTGTCGCCCGCCACCTGCCGCTCCATTTCCGCATTGATCTCCGCCCCGAGCAGGATCGCATAGGCCGAGACGTAGAGCCACATCAGCAGCACCACGACGGCCCCTAGCGAGCCATAGGTCGCGTTGTAATTGCCCAGCGTCGCGGCATAGGCGCCGAAGCCCAGGGTCGCGATCAACCACAGCACGGTGGCGAGTGCCGAGCCGATGCTCAGCCAGCGCCATTTCGCATCGGCGCGATCGGGGGCAAAGCGGTACGCGGCGGCGATGCCGAAGCTGGCCAGGCAGGCCGCCACCAGCCATGTCGCCGCGCTGATCGCCGCCGTGGCGATCGGGCCCAGCCCTTCCACCAGCTTGCCGATCAGCGCCAGCGCCGATGCGGCGAGGATGCCGGTCACCCCGACCAGGATCGCGCCGATGATCAGCACGAAGGAGATGATGGTGGTCCAGATGATGTTCCGCCGCTCATGCTGTTCGTAGACGACGTTCAGTGCCATGATCACCGCGCCGCTCGCCCGGGTCGCGCCATAGATGGAGATCAGCAGCGCCACGACCAGGCCGATCCCCTTCTTGCTGGACGCGGTGGTGACGAGATTGATCAGCTGATCCAGGATCAGCTTGGCGGCATCGCGCGGCACCAGCTGGATCACCGTCTGCATATGGCTGGAGATGGTCGCCGGGTCCGCGATCAGGCCATAGGTCATCACCAGCGCGCCGAGCAGAGGCACGATCGACAGAAAGCCATAAAAGGCGACACCCGCCGCCATCAGGCTGATATTGTCGTCACCCGTCTTGGCATAGACGCGCCACAATATCTCCTTCCATGCCCGCATCGGCAGGTGGGTCGGGCTCTTGGCATCCCGGCCATGCGGGTCGGTGGTCACGGTAGAATCGTCCATATTCGCTCCCTATGCGCCTCCCCGAACGCGCGAAGTGGCGGTAAGTGGCCTCCCATGTCCCGCGAACGCGACTTCATCGCCTGCCTTGCCGCTTTCGCCCACGACCCTGCCGCGCGCGGGCTGACCGACGATGCGGCGGTGCTGAGCCTGGGTGGGCGGCAGCTGGTGGCGACCCACGACATGCTGGTGGAAGGCGTCCACTATCTGCCCGACGATCCGGCGGAGGATGTCGCGTGGAAGCTGGTGGCGGTGAACCTGTCCGACCTTGCCGCCAAGGGCGCGCGGCCGCTGGGCGTGCTGCTGGGCTACCCGCTGGCGCGCGAGAGCGCGTGGGACATGGCCTTTGTTGGGGGATTGCGGCGCGTGCTCGATCGCTTCGCGGTGCCGCTGCTGGGGGGCGACACCGTGTCCGTGCCGCGCGGCAGCGCGCGCCAGCTGGGGCTGACCGCCCTGGGCGAAACCGAGCGGGCGCCGGCGCGATCGGGCGCGCGGGACGGCGACCTGCTCTATGTGACGGGCCTGATTGGTGCGGCGGGATTGGGCCTCCACATGGCGCGCGACGGCGTTGCCGGGCGGCCGGAATGGCTGGCCGCCTATCGCCGCCCGACGCCGCGACTGGCGGAAGGGCAGGCGTTGGCCCCGCGGGTCCATGCCATGGCGGACATATCGGACGGGCTGCTGATCGACGCCGCGCGCATGGCGGAGGCGAGCGGCCTGTCGGTCGAGATCGATCTGGAGCGGGTGCCGTGCGCCGAATCGGCGGGCGATCGGCTGGCGGCGGTAACGGCAGGCGACGATTACGAGCTGCTGGTGGCGGCGCGTATCGGCTTAACCCTTCCGCAATCCGGACATGCGACGCTGACGGCGGTAGGTCGTTTCGCCAAAGGGCGCGGCCTGACCCTGGTCGAGGCGGGGCGGCCGGTCCCGCCGCCACAGCGGTTGGGATATGAACATGGGACGCCTTGATTTCCGGCATGTCACCATTGCGCTGGCCGGCCTGATCTGCGGATCGTTGGCGGCGATCGGCCTGATTCATTAGCTTTCGGCGGCTTGCTTGCCGCGTCATCCAAGTCGTTCTAGCATCCCACCCATAACAATGCGGACGGAGAGCCGCTTTTGCTTGGGGATGAGGCATGCTGATCGTGCATTTGGCCATCGCCTGCGGGTTGTTGGCCGTTATCTATGGTATCGTAACCGCCGCGCAGGTGTTGAAACTGCCCGCCGGCAACCAGCGCATGCAGGATATTGCCGGCGCGGTGCAGGAAGGCGCGCGCGCCTATCTTGCCCGGCAATATACCGCGATTGCAGTGGTAGGGCTGATCGTCGTCACCCTCGTGTTCGTCTTTCTCGGCGCGACTTCGGCGGTCGGCTTCCTGATCGGCGCGATATTGTCCGGCGCGACCGGCTTTGTCGGCATGAACATCTCCGTAAAGGCCAATGTCCGCACGGCGGAGGCGGCACGCGGCAGCCTGCAGGGCGGGTTGACCACCGCGTTCCGGGCGGGCGCGATCACCGGCATGCTGGTGGCGGGGCTGGGCCTGCTCGCGATCAGCGTCTTCTTCTGGTATCTGGTGGGGCCAGCCGGCCATGCGCCGACCGACCGCATCGTCATCAACGGCCTGGTCGCGCTCAGCTTCGGCGCGTCGCTCATCTCCATCTTCGCGCGGCTGGGCGGCGGCATCTTCACCAAGGCGGCCGACGTGGGCGCCGACCTGGTCGGCAAGGTCGAGGCGGGCATTCCGGAGGATGACCCTCGCAATCCGGCGGTGATCGCCGACAATGTCGGCGACAATGTCGGTGACTGCGCCGGCATGGCGGCCGACCTGTTCGAAACCTATGTCGTGACCCTGGGCGTGACGATGGTGTCGATCGCTTTGTTCGTGGGCGGCGCGCCCGACCGGATCCTGCGCCTGATGTCCCTGCCGCTGATCGTGGGCGGGGCGTGCATCGTCACCTCCATCATCGGGACCTATTTCGTGCGGCTGGGCGGCAACGGCTCGATCATGGGCGCGCTCTACAAGGGCTTCTGGGTGTCGGCGATCCTGGGGGTGGCCGCGATCTACGGCGTGACCCGCTATACGCTGGGTGATCTGGATGCCGTGATCGGCGGCGCGCGCGCGGCGGCGGGACCGGAGGTGGAGGGCCAGGTGGCGGCGGGTATCGGCGCGTTCACCGGCATGGACCTGTTCTGGTGCATGGCGATCGGCCTGGCGGTGACCGGCGCGCTCGTCTGGATCACCGAATATTATACCGGCACCAATTTCCGGCCGGTCAAGTCGATCGCGAAGGCGAGCGTCACCGGGCATGGCACCAACGTCATTCAGGGCCTGGCGGTCAGTCTGGAGGCGACCGCGCTGCCGACGCTAGTGATCGTGGTCGCGGTGGTCGCGACCTATCAACTGGCGGGCGTGATCGGCATCGCCTTTGCCGCGACGTCGATGCTGGCACTGGCCGGCATGGTGGTCGCGCTCGACGCGTATGGCCCGGTGACCGACAATGCCGGCGGGATCGCGGAAATGGCGGGTCTGGAGCATGACGTGCGCGAACGGACCGACGCGCTGGATGCGGTCGGCAACACCACCAAGGCAGTGACCAAGGGTTACGCCATCGGCTCGGCCGCGCTGGCGGCGTTGGTGCTGTTCGGCGCCTATACCGCCGACTTGCGGGAGTTCTTTCCTGGACTGGCGGTCGATTTCTCGTTGAGCAATCCGTACGTGATCGTCGGCCTGCTGCTGGGCGCCTTGCTGCCGTTCGTGTTCGGCGCGTTCGGGATGACGGCGGTGGGCCGCGCGGCGGGCGCGGTGGTGGTCGACGTGCGCGACCAGTTCGCCTCCAACCGCGGCATCATGGAAGGAACCAGCCGTCCCGATTATGCCCGCACCGTCGATCTGGTCACCCGCGCCGCGATCAAGGAGATGATCGTGCCGTCGCTGCTGCCGGTGCTGGCGCCGGTGGCGGTGTATTTCGTGATCCGCGCGGTGGCGGGGCAGAGCAACGGCTTTGCCGCTTTGGGCGCCCTGCTGCTGGGCGTGATCGTGTCCGGCCTGTTTGTCGCCATCTCCATGACGTCGGGCGGCGGCGCGTGGGACAATGCCAAGAAATATATCGAGGACGGCAACCATGGCGGCAAGGGATCGGACGCGCACAAGGCGGCGGTGACCGGCGACACGGTGGGCGATCCCTATAAGGATACGGCCGGGCCGGCGGTGAACCCGATGATCAAGATCACCAACATCGTGGCGCTGCTGCTGCTTGCCGCATTGGCGACCCACGCCGGCTGAGGGGCACGACGGGGAGAGCGCCGCCGCTCTCCCCTCCCCGATCGTGTCGGGATTGGCCAAGGTCGATCGTCCCTGTAGAGGGGCCGCATAGTCCAATGGTTTGAAGGACACTGGCGGGTTGCGGGGCGGCGTGTATCGTCGGGCCGTAACCGCCTGCGGGGGTCGGCACGCACGTCATGAATTCTCAAGCGTTCAGTCTTCTCGGCATCGCGCTGATCCTGGCGGTCGCGGTGGCCTTGTCGTCCAACCGCCGCTGGATCCGGCTGCGGGTGGTCGGCGCGGCTTTCGCCTTGCAGGTCGGCATTGCCATCCTGGTGCTGTACGTGCCGGTCGGGCAGCGGATCGTCGCGGCGATGGCGCGCGGCGTGGGCGACCTGCTCGGCTTTGCGGGGCAGGGCACCACCTTCCTGTTCGGTCCGTTCGCGACCTCCCCCCTGGGCCAGAATTTCGCGTTGCAGGCGCTGCCGGTGATCATCTTCTTCGCCAGCCTGGTGTCGATCCTCTACCATCTGGGCATCATGCAAAGGGTGGTGCGCTGGCTGGGCGGCGCGCTGGAATGGGTGATCGGCATCAGCAAGGTGGAGGCGCTGTGCGCGGCGGCCAACATCTTCGTCGGCCAATCGGAATCGCCTTTGGTGATCCGCCCCTACCTCGCCTCGCTCAAGCCCGCGCAGCTGTTCCAGGTGATGACCAGCGGCATGGCCGGCGTCGCCGGCACGATCCTGGCGGCCTATGCCTCGATGGGGATCAAGATCGACTATCTGCTCGCCGCCAGCTTCATGTCGGCGCCGGGCGCGATCCTGATGGCCAAGATCATCATGCCGGACGATCCCGCGGACGTGGCGCTGCCCGTCACTGAAATGGTCGACACCGCCCATGCCGACGAGGATGAGAAGCCCGCCAACGTCATCATGGCGGCCGCGCAGGGCGCGCAACTGGGCGTGCGGTTGGCGGTGATGGTCGGCGCGATGGTGTTCGCCTTCGTCGGGCTGGTGGCCTTGGCCAACGGCATCCTGACCGGCATCGGCCACGGCTTCGGCATCGCCGACCTGACGTTCCAGCGCATCCTCGGCTATGTGTTCGCGCCGGTCATGTACCTGATCAGCGTGCCATGGGATCAGGCGGGCATCGCCGGTGGCCTGTTCGGCGAGAAGATCGTGCTGAACGAATTCGTCGCCTACATCCATTACGGCCAGATCGCGGGCACGCTCAGCGCGCACGCACAGGCGGTGGTGATCTTCGCCTTGTGCGGCTTCGCCAATTTCAGCTCGATCGCGATCCAGATGGCGGTGACCGGCGGCCTTGCCCCCAGCCAGCGGCCGACGATCGCGCGCCTGGGGCTGAAGGCGCTGGTGGCGGGCAGCCTCGCCAACCTGATGTCGGCGGCGCTGGCCGGAATGCTTATCGCCTGAACCAGCGTTCCGCGGCGAACCACCAGGTGATGCCGCCCGCGATCAGCACCGACAGTCCGCACACCGCGCCAAACGCCCAGGGTTCGTGCGCGAAGGGTATGCCCTCGACGTTCATGCCGAGCAGCCCGGTCAGGAAGGTCAGCGGCAGGAAGATCAGCGCCACGATCGACAACAGCAGCGCGCGGCGTTCGATCTGTTCGGAGCGGAGGTCGGTCAATTGCTCGTGGATCAGGGCCGCGCGCTCGCGCACCGCCTCCAGCTCTTCCGCCATGCGGGCGAAGCGATCCGCCGCCTCGCGCAGGTGGAGCCGGTCGTCATCGTCCAGCCACGGCGCCGCCAGATCGGCCAGCCGGCTCAACGCCTCGCGCTGGGGCGCCACGAAGCGGCGATAGACGATCGCGTCGGAGCGGGCGGTGGCGATCCGGCGGCGGGTCTCGAACACGCGATCGGGATCGAACTGCGTCTCGCAATCGTCGATCTCGTCACCCAAGTCGGTAATGACCGGATCGACCTGCCTGGTGATGACGATGCCGAGCTGGCTGATAAGGTCACCGGGATCGCGGATCGCGCCCTTTTCCATCTGCTCGCGCAGGTAATCGAGGCCGCCCAGCGCGTGGAGGCTGACCGAAACGGCGCGCCCCGCCTCCACCCAGGCGCGGATGGAGACGAGCCGGTCATCGCCGCTGTCATCGTCGGCGGCGGCGGGCCCGCGCAGGTTGATGAGCGCGCCGTCCGCAATGGGTTCGCAGCGCGGCCGCGTCTCGATTGCGGTCAGCGAGTGGGCGACCGTGTCGGGCATCCCGCCATGCTGTTTCAGCCAGTCGAGCGTGTCCTCCTCGCGCCCGTCGAGGTGGACCCAGACGAACGCCGCTTGCTGCGGCGCGGAGGCACAGGCGGCGGCGGGCTCCAAGCTCTGTCCCCGGCCATCGCCCGCCAGCTGATAGGCCCAGCCCTTCATGCCCGATCCCACATCAGATGGACGGTCAGGCCTGGCGGTGCCGTCACCGGGAGCGGCCCCGGGATCCGTTCTGCATCGGCGCGTGCTCGATCCAAGATCGCCGTCGGCATGTCGGCCGGATGGAAGATGCGATCGGCCAAAGCCAGCAGGCGCGCGGCGCGCAGCGTCAGTTCCTCCGGATCGGGCGATCGGATCACCACCTGCTCCATCCGGTCGGCGACGACCAGTTCGGACACCACCTCCGGCGCGGGATGGTCGACAAAGGGATCGAGCGATCCCCCCTCCGCCAACATCGCGCCGATCGCGCGGCGGCGTTCGCCTGTATCAGGGTAAAGCCCGCGCAAGGTGTCGCGCGCGCCATGCAGCGCCTCCGCCACCCGGCCGAGCGAGGCGGGCAGCACCGCCTCCAGCCGCTGGCGCAACGCCGCCGCCAGCCCGGCGGACACGCCGCCCGTGCCGATCGCGATCAGCACGGGGTTGCGGTCGACGATGGCGGGCAGGGTGAAGTCGCACACATCCGGCCGGTCCACCACATTGACCAGCAGGCCGCGCGCCTTGAGCGCGGCGGCGGCCTCCTCATCGTCATCGGCGACGACGGCCAGCATGGCGGGGGAGTTGGGCTGCACAAATACGGCGCCCGCGCGTTCCAGCAGGCGCCGTTTGGCATCGGCCGCCGGACCGCTGCCGACCAGGATCACCGGTCGGCCGGTCAGGCGGACGAAGATGGGCAGGCTGTTCGTAGCCGCTCCGTCAGATCGACCGCGCGTAGGCGCGGATCGTGTCGGCAATGTCCGGCCGCTCCAGCGCCAGCGCCAAATTGGCGATGATGAAGCCGGCCTTCTCGCCGCAATCGTGGCGCGTGCCGGCAAAGGTCTGGGCGTGGAACGGCTGCTTGCCGATCACTTCGGCCAGCGCGTCGGTCAGCTGGATCTCGCCACCGGCGCCGGTCTTGCCCTCGCTCAATATGTCGAGCACCTCCGGCTGGAGGATGTAGCGGCCGACCGCCGCCAGGCGCGACGGCGCCTCGCCCTGCTTGGGCTTTTCGACGAAGCCCTTCACCTCGGTCACCGCGCCGTCGGCGGCACCCGGATCGACGATGCCGTAGCGGCTGGTATGCTCCTCCGGCACCTCCAGCACGGCGATGACGTTGCCGCCCTTCGCCTGGTAGGTTTCGTTCATCTGCGCCAGGCAGGGGCGCTCCGGATTCCACAGCAGTTCGTCGGGCAGCAGCACCGCGAACGGTTCATCCCCGATCAGGTGGCGCGCGCACCAAACGGCATGGCCGAGGCCCGCCATCTGCTGCTGGCGCACGAAGGCGGCCTGGCCGGGGTCCAGCTTGGTCGGCTGCATCGCCTCCAAAATGGCATGCTTCTGCTTGGCGTTCAGGTCATGCTCGATCTCGAACGCGGTATCGAAATAATCCTCGATGGCGTGCTTGCCGCGCCCCGTGACGAAGATCATCTGCTCGATCCCGGCGGCGCGCGCCTCGTCGATCGCATATTGGATGAGCGGGCGGTCCACCACCGGCAGCAATTCCTTGGGCACCGCCTTGGTGGCGGGCAGGAAGCGCGTGCCGAAGCCCGCGACCGGGAAAACTGCCTTACGTACCGGCTTGATGGTCATGCCTTCTCCTTGTTGAGCCAGGGGGGGAGGGTGTCCGCCGCGATCAACGCTTCGATCGGCTGACGCTCCCGAATGATTGCCCAATCCTCGCCGTTCACGATCGCTTCGGGGGTCAGCCCGCGCGAATTATAGGTGTTGGCCATGGTCGCGCCATAGGCGCCGGCGGTCATGAAGGCTACCAGATCGCCTGCCTCCACCCGGTCCATCTCCCGCGCGCGGGCAAAGGTATCGCCCGTTTCGCAGATCGGGCCGACGATGTTGGCGGTGGCGCGCTCACCCGACGGCTCGATCGCACGAATATCGTGCCACGCATCGTAGAGGCTGGGGCGCATCAGATCGTTCATGCCGGCATCGACCACCACGAACGGATAGCCCACGCCATCCTTCACCCGGATGACACGCGTGACCAGCACGCCGGCATTGCCGACGATCACCCGGCCGGGCTCGAAGATCAGCCGCACGTTCCAGTCGGCGGTCACCGCTTGCACCATCGCGCCATAATCGGCGGGCGAGGGCGGCGGCGGCAGAGCGGGATTGTAGGGGACACCCAGGCCCCCGCCCAGATCGGCGGTGGCGATGGCGTGGCCGGCGGCGCGCAGCTCCGCGATCAATGCCCCGATCCGCTCGAACGCGGCGCGGCTGGGGCCAAGATCGGTCAGCTGGCTGCCGATATGCACCGCCACGCCCACCACCTTCAGCCCCGGCAAAGCGGCGGCGTGGGCGTAGGCGTCCAGCGCGCGATCATAGGCGACCCCGAACTTGTCGTCGGCGCGGCCCGTCGAAATCTTGGAGTGGGTGCCGGCATCCACGTTGGGGTTGATGCGGAAGGCGACCTGCGCCTCCAGCCCCAACTTGGTGGCGACGTCCGACAGCATGTCGGCTTCGGGCACGGATTCGAGGTTGAACTGACCGATGCCTTCGCGCAGCGCCAGAATCATCTCCTCGGCGGTCTTGCCGACGCCCGAAAACACCACCTTCTCGGCCGGAACGCCTGCGGCCAGCGCACGCATCAGCTCGCCGCCCGACACCACGTCCGCGCCAAGGCCGAGGCGGGCGAGCGTCGCCAGCACCGCGCCGTTGGGGTTGGCCTTGACCGCAAAGGCGACCAGCGGATCGTCCAGCCCGGCCAGCGCCTCGCGGAACACGCGGACGTGCCGCTCGATCGTGGCGGTGGAATAGACGTAGACGGGCGTGCCCGCCTCGGCTGCGATCGCCGACAGGGGTACGTCCTCGGCGTGCATGGCGCCGTCGCGGAGTGTGAAATGGTCCATCTTTACCGGGGCGGAAGGTCGAAGGGATCGTCGGCGCGCGGCTGCGAGCGGGTGATCAGCTCGTCGCTGCGGCCGGGGCGGACAGCGGGGGGCAGCGCCAGCAGCTGATCGGCGGTCGGCACGGCCGGGGCAGTGGCCGGTTTGGGCGGCAGCGCGGCACCGTTCGGCGGACGCAGGCTCTGCCGGTCGCCACAGGCGGCGAGCAGCAGCAGCCCACCCAAGGCCAGATGCCGGATCATGCCGCGCCGTCCAGCCCTGCGCGGGCTGCGGCGATGCGGGCGCGGACCTGATCGGGGGCGGTGCCGCCATGGCTGGTCCGGCTGGCGACCGAGGCATCGACGCTCAGCACGGTGAACACGCGATCATCGATCCGTGCGTCGATCGCCTGCAATGCCACAAGCGGCAGGTTGGCGAGCATCACGCCTTCGCTTTCGGCCAGCTTGACCGCGCGGCCGGTGATATGATGCGCCTCCCGGAAGGGGACGCCGCCTTCGCGCACCAGCCAGTCGGCCAGGTCGGTGGCGGTGGAAAAACCGCTCTCCGCCGCCGCGCGCATCCGTTCGGGCACGAAGCGCGTCGTTTCCACCATGCCGCTGATCGCCGCGATCGACAAAGCGAGCAGATCGTGCGCCTCGAAGACGGGCGGCTTATCGTCCTGCATGTCCTTGGAATAAGCCAGCGGCAGGCCCTTCATCGTCATGACCAATGCCGTCATGCAGCCGGCGATCCGCCCCGAATGGCCGCGCACCAGCTCGGCCGCGTCGGGATTGCGCTTCTGCGGCATGATCGACGAACCGGTGGAATAGGCATCGGGCAGCCTGATGAAGCCGAACGGCTGGCTCGCCCAGATCACGAACTCCTCCGCCATCCGGCTGAGGTGGAGGCTGCACTGGGTCGCCGCCATCAGGTAATCCAGCGCGAAGTCGCGGTCGGATACGCTGTCGAGTGAGTTGTCGGTCGGAGCGTCGAAGCCCAGCGCCCGCGCCGTGTCCGCGCGGTCGATCCGGAACCCGGTGCCGGCCAGCGCCGCGCTGCCGAGCGGGCAGCGGTTCAGGCGGGCACGCGCATCGGCGAAGCGCGAGCGGTCGCGCGCCACCATCTCGTACCACGCCATCAGATGGTGGCCGAGCGTCACCGGCTGCGCCACCTGCAGGTGGGTGAAGCCGGGCATGATCGTGGCCGCATGCTCCTCCGCGCGGGCGAGCAAAGCGCGTTGCAGCGCTTCCAACCCCTGGTGCACCGCATCCATCGCGTCGCGCACCCACAGGCGGAAGTCGGTCGCGACCTGATCGTTGCGCGAGCGCGCGGTGTGGAGGCGTCCGGCGGCCGGTCCGACGATGTCGGCCAGGCGGCTTTCCACCGTCATGTGAATGTCTTCCAGCGCGAGGTCGACCGGCGGCCCGCTCTGTTCATATTCGGCGGCGATCTGCGCCAGGCCCGCATCGATCGCGACCACATCCTCGCCCGAGACGATGCCCTGCCGCCCCAGCATCGCGACATGGGCGCGGCTGCCGGCAATGTCCTGCCGCCACAAACGTTGGTCGAACGGGATCGAGGCGTTGATTTCGCGCATGACCGCGCTAGGCCCCTCGGCGAAACGACCGCCCCACATCGCATTGGAGTTCGACATGCGGCGACTTGCCCCGTTATCTGTGCTGTTGCTGACGGCGATTGCCGGCGGCTGCCATAAGCAAGCCGGTCCCGCACCGCAAGCGGAGGACGTCGCGCCGCAGCCGCAGCCCGCCGCGACTCAGGCGGCGACCGACACGTCCAACGCCGGCAAGGGACTGCCCACGGCCGAGATCACCGATCCCACCGGCGCCCCCGCCAAGCTGTCCGACCTGAAGGGCAAGCCGGTGCTGGTGAATCTGTGGGCGACGTGGTGCGTGCCGTGCGTCAAGGAATTGCCGACGCTGGATGCGCTGGCCGCGCGCGAGGCGGGCAAGTTGCAGGTGGTGGTGGTGAACGAGGATCTGGAGGGCCCGCGCGCGGTTCAGCCCTTCCTCAAGCGCCGCCCGCTGAAGACGCTGAAGACCTGGATGGACACGTCCAACGCGCTGATGATCCCGCTCAAGACCGCGTCGTTGCCGACCACGATCCTCTACGATGCGAACGGCAAGGAAGTGTGGCGCGTCAGCCGCGACCTGGACTGGACGGGCGCGCAGGCCAAGGCGCTGCTGGCGCAGGCCGGGGCCTGATCCCTCCGCTCCCCCCTCGCCCCCTCTGACCGAGGGGGGCGAGGGGCAGGCCCAGATCAGTCGCGCAGCAGTTCGTTGATGCCGGTCTTGGCGCGGGTCTGCGCGTCGACGCGCTTCACGATCACCGCGCAATAGAGGCCGGGCCCGCCATTCTTGCCGGGCAGGGTGCCGGGCACGACCACCGAATAGGCCGGCACCCGGCCGGTGAAGATCTCGCCGGTCGCGCGGTCCACGATCTTGGTGGACGCGCCGAGATAGACGCCCATCGACAGCACCGCGCCTTCCTCCACGATCACGCCTTCCGCCACTTCGGAGCGTGCGCCGATGAAGCAGCCATCCTCGATCACCACCGGATTGGCCTGGAGCGGCTCCAGCACGCCGCCGATGCCGGCACCGCCCGACAGGTGGACGTTGCGGCCGATCTGGGCGCAGCTGCCGACCGTCGCCCAGGTGTCCACCATGGTGCCTTCGCCGACATAGGCACCGATATTGACGAAGCTCGGCATCAAGACCGCGCCCTTGCCGATAAAGGCGCCATGGCGGACGACGCAGCCCGGCACCGCGCGGAAACCCGCCGCGCGGAAATGTTCGGCATCCCAGTGCGCGAACTTGGTCGGCACCTTGTCGAAGGAAGGACCACCCGCCGCGCCGCCGACGACGCGATCATTGTCGTTGAGGCGGAAGGAGAGCAAAACCGCCTTCTTCAGCCACTGATTCACGGTCCAGCCGTCCGCGCCCTTCTCGGCGACCCGCAATGCGCCTTCGTCCAGTCCAGCGAGCGCGGCGTCCACGGCATCGCGGACTGCGCCGGTGGTGGCGGGCGAAAGGGTGTCGCGCGCCTCCCAGGCGGCGTCGATCGTGGCTTCAAGCGTCATGCGGTCTCCAGAATGTCGTGCAGCCAATGGCCGAGGTCGGCGGTCCGGTAATCGATATGATCGCCGCTGTCGTCCCCCGCCTGTTCCGATCCGTTGTCGATCCACAGGGTGGTGAGGCCGAGCGCCTTGGCGGGCGCCAGGTTGCGTGTCATGTCGTCGGCGAACAGGGCATGCGCCGGATCCACGCCGAACGCCTGCACCATGGAGGCATAGGCCGCCGCCGCCGGCTTGGGCTGGTAGGCCATGGCGTGGATGTCGTGGATCGCCTCGAAACTGTCGGACAGGCCGACCCGCGCCAGCACGCGGCGGGCATAATCGGCATCGCCGTTGGTGAAGATCAGCTTGCGGCCGGGCAGGCGCGCGATCGCCTCGATCAGGCGGCGATCCTCGGCCAGCACGTCCATCTCGATCGCATGGACGTCCTCCAGGAAATGATGCGGGTCGACGCCGTGGTCCGCGATCAGGCCGGACAGGGTGGTCCCATGCTCGCGGAAGTACCGCTTCTGCAACGCGAACGCTTCGGCGCGTGGGAGGCCGGTGATCCGGGCGACATAGGCGGTCATGCGCTGGTCGATCAGCCCGAACAGATCGCACGACGCGGGGTAGAGCGTGTTGTCGAGATCGAAGATCCAGGCGTCGATATGGGCGAGGGCGGGGGTCATGCCGATGCTCCTACCATGTCGTTCCCGAGTGGGCAGGGGGTTATCGCTCAAGGGCCGGAGATGTGGCGGCGCTAGATTGCCGCGAGAGAGAGGGGCCCCTGCCTTCGCAAGGGCGACGGCTTGGCGCTAAGGGCTGACATTCAGCCCTGCAACGTCGCTCCTGCAAATGCAGGAGCCCATCTCGCTACCGCCACGATACTGCCGAGCTGGAATAAACGCGGCTCCTCATCCCGAAGGCATCGGGTCACAGGTAGGAGGGCAAATCCGCCGGTTCGATCATCACCTCGCGGCGGCCGACATGGTCGGGTTGCGAGATGATGCCGGCTTTCTCCATCCGCTCGATCAGGCGGGCCGCGCCATTGTAGCCGATGCGCAATTGCCGCTGCAGCCACGAGGTCGAGGCTTTGCGATTCTCCACCACCAGTTGCACCGCGCGACGATAGGTCTGCGTTTCGGGATCGTCCGGGCCGGTCGGCGCGCCCTCAATCTCATAGGCGCCCTCAGCCGGCTCCTCGGTGACGGCGGAGACATATTCGGGCGGGCGCTGCGACTTCCAATGCTCCGCCACGCCGCGCACCTCGTCGTCCGAGACGAAGGGCCCGTGGACGCGCAGGATCTGCTTGCCTCCGGCGACATACAGCATGTCGCCCTTGCCCAGCAGCTGCTCCGCCCCCTGTTCGTTGAGGATGGTGCGCGAATCGATCTTGGACGCGACCTGGAAACTGATGCGGGTCGGCAGATTGGCCTTGATGACGCCGGTGATGACGTCCACCGACGGGCGCTGCGTCGCCATGATCAGGTGGATGCCGGCCGCGCGCGC
>NZ_CAKTFO010000025.1 GCF_934560975.1 uncultured Sphingomonas sp.
TGCATCAGCTACGGCCTGTCCTCCTACGGCTATGACGCGCGCGTGGCGGACGAGTTCAAGATCTTCACCAACGTCGACAATGCGGTGGTCGACCCCAAGGATTTCGCCGCCAACAGCTTCGTCGATCGCAAGACCGACGTGTGCATCATCCCGCCCAACAGCTTCGCGCTGGCCCGCACGGTGGAATATTTCCGCGTGCCCCGCGACGTGCTGGTGATCTGTCTCGGCAAGTCGACCTATGCGCGTTGCGGCATCATCGTGAACGTGACGCCGCTGGAACCCGGCTGGGAGGGCCACGTGACGCTGGAATTTTCCAACACCACGCCGCTGCCGGCCAAGATCTACGCCAATGAAGGCGCCTGCCAGTTCCTGTTCCTGAAGGGCGACGAGCCGTGCGAGGTCAGCTATGCCGACCGCGCCGGCAAATATATGGCGCAGCGCGGGGTCACGCTTCCCCGCCTGTGAAGCTGCCTTCGGGCGGCTGGCGATCGCCGGTCAGGGGCGCATGGGGACAGGGTGGAAGGCCGGAAGCTCCTGCCCGCTCATCCAAGCACCTCCGTGCTCTCGCGAAAGCGAGAGCCCAGAAACCCGGACCATTGTGGCCCGGGGTTCCGGGGTTCGACTCCGTACATCCAGCCGGGACGATAGCCGGTCAGGTCAGCGGCACTCGCCCGCTACCTGTGGCAGGCACTTGCCGTCGACCTGCGGCACCGGAACCCCGGTGATTGCCGCCAGCGTCGGCGCGATGTCCACCGTCTCCACCGGCTCGCTCCGCTGATCGGGCGTCACGCCGCGCCACCAGAACAGCATCGGCACCTGCCGGTCATAATCCCATGGCGATCCATGCCCCGCCACGCTGGCGGTCGGTGTCGCGGGTATGCCGAAGCTGGCATGCGGCTTGAAGGCGATGAAGATATCGCCGCTCCGATCGGGGACGAAGCTTTCGTTGAACCGCTCCAGCAGCGTCAGGTCGGTCACCGGCTTGCCCTTTGGCGGCACGGCGGCCGCGACCTCCGCTCGTGTATAGGCCGCTGCCACCTCGGGGCGCGTCTTCAACCAGGCGATGGCGGCCTGCTCGGTCCGCGTGAAGTCGGCCGATCCGGGCGCCGCCTTGATGTAGATCTGCTGGATGTCGCTGGCCGATACGGGATCGGCGATACCCAGCGTCCCGCTCAACGCGGGCACCATCGCCTTGCGGAAGGCGCCGCTGTCCAGGCGATAGGCATCCGGGAAGCGCGCCTTGGCCCGCTCGGCGGCATCGAACCCGCCATGATCCGCGCTCAACACTACCACATAAGGCACGTGCAACCCGTCCAATTGCGCGAACAAGGCCCCCAGCGTCCGGTCGAGCGCCGCCACCTGCGCGCATTCCTCCGGCCCGCCATTGCCGTAGCGATGGCCGATCGAGTCGGTGGCGGAGAAACTGAGCGCCAGCAGGTCGGTCGCCGGCCCCTTGCCCAGGCGGCGCTGCCTGGCGACCCGACGTGCGAAGTCCAGCACCAGCGTGTCGAGCATCGGCGAGGCGCGCAACTGATCCTGGAAGCCGGTGGTGGAGAGATAATCGGGCGCGCGCATCGCCGCGCTCGCCTGATCCGGCGGGATCCGGCCCGAGCGCGTGATGCGACCGAACGTCTCCTGCTTCATCAGCGACTGGCATACCGCCGGGCTGCCGGCCGGCCAGAGCTGCGGCGCGTGCCTGCTCCAGTCCTTCATCATCCCGGCATTGAATCGGTCCGCAGGGTCGGTCACTTCGGGCGTTGCCGGGCCGGCATAGGATGAGGTGGTGAACCCCTTCCCGTCCTGCCACCAGTAAACGGCGTCCACCTTGTGCCCGCCCATCATGATTGCCGCGCGGTCCTTGCCGGAGATGGAGACGACGCGGGCGCCGGGTTCCGCCTGCTTCAGCCATTCACCGAACGTGCTGGCGCGCAGATTCTGCGGTCCACGCGCATCCTTGTCGGCGCCGGGCACGGTGACGCAATAGACCTCCGACCAGTTCTGCCGCTCCGTCCAGTCGTTGGCCGGAATGCCGGTGCCGGAAGGATGGCGCCCGGTCAGCAGGGTCGAGTGACCGGGACAGGTCTCTGTCCCGCCATGGCTCTGGTAACCGGTGAAGGTGATGCCGTCGGACAGGCGCTTGAGGCCCTGGGCGTAGGTCGAGCGATAGCGGCCGAACAATTCCGCCGAGAACTGGTCGATCGAGATCGCCACCACCAGCTTCGGCCGGGGCGGGATCGCCGCCGGGGACGTACTCGCCAGCGCGCCGGCCACCAGCGCGCTGAAACCCATCGAAAATCGCATCACGTCGCCTCCTGCGCCGCTCCGGTGGAGGCAGCATGTGACATGCCGATGACGCCGCACACGGTTCACCGCAAGCCTCCTTGCTTCCAATCCTGCCCGGGAGCTTTACCGCCGCCGCTTGTTGCTGTGCCGGATATTGGCCGGACGGCCGCGCCGGTTGATGACACGATCCTTGCGCACCTGCCGTGGCGAAGTGCGGCCCTGCTCCTCGCCACCCTCCACCTCGAAACGCAGCGCCCCCGAAATCGGATTGGCCTCCACCAGCCTCAGCTTCAGCGTCATGCCCGAGGCATACCGCGTGCCGCTCTCCTCGCCCTCCAGCGTCTGGGACGCTTCGTCATAGCGGAAATATTCGCGGCCGAGGGTGGAGACGGGCACCAGCCCATCGCCCCCCAGCCCCACCACCGTGGCGAAGAAGCCGAACGCCTGCACGCCCGTGATGCGCGTATCCACCAACTCCCCGACCTGGGTCGAGAGATAGGCGGCGACATAGCGGTCGATCGTGTCCCGTTCCGCCTCCATCGCCCGGCGCTCGGCCGCGCTGATCGCCTCGCCGATGCGGGTCATGTTCTCGGCATCCGCCATCGGCAGCGCGGTCTGCTTGGACTGCGGATCGAGGTGATGGGCGCCGACCAGCGAACGGTGCACCAGCAGGTCGGCATAGCGCCGGATCGGGCTGGTGAAATGGGCATAGCTGCCCAGCGACAGGCCGAAATGGCCGGCATTGGTCGGCGCGTAATAAGCCTGCGTCTGGGTGCGCAGCACCTGCTCCATGATCTGCGGCCGCTCGTCCCGCTCCCCGACAGTGTCGAGCAGGCGGTTGAAGGTGGCGGGGCGGATCACCTGCCCCATGGCGAAGCTGATCCCGAACGTGTCGAGATACTCCTTCAACGCCACCAGTTTCTCGCGGCTCGGCGGTTCGTGGACGCGGTACATGACCGGCGCCTTCTTGGCCTCCAACGCCTTGGCTGCGGCGACGTTGGCGGCGATCATAAAGTCCTCGATCAGCCGGTGCGCATCAAGCCGTTCGCGCGGGGCGACCGAGAGGATGCGCCCATTTTCATCCAGCATGACGCGCCGTTCCGGCAGGTCGAGGTCGAGCGGCTCGCGCTTGTCCCGCGACTTGGCCAGCGCGGCCCAGGCCGCCCATAACGGCTTGAGCGCATCCTGGACCAAAGCCGGGTCCACCCCTGTCTCGCGCCCGTCGATCGCCGCCTGCGCATCCTCATAGGCGATGTTCGCCGCTACCCGGATCACCGCGCGGGTGAACCGCCAGGAGGTCATCGCCCCCTTTGCATCCAGCACCATGTGGCACACCAAAGCGGCGCGATCCTGACCCTGCTTCAAGGAGCAGATGTCAGCCGACAATTCCTCCGGCAGCATCGGCACGACCCGGTCCGGGAAATAGACGCTGTTGCCGCGCCGCCGTGCTTCCCGGTCGAGATCCGATCCCGGCCGCACATAGAAGCTGACATCCGCGATCGCGATGATGGCCTTGAAGCCGCCGGCATTGGCGGGGTCCTCGTCCGCCGCTGCCCACACCGCATCGTCATGGTCGCGCGCATCGGCGGGGTCGATCGCCACGATCGGCAGGTGGCGCAGATCCTCCCGTCCCTCGCCGAGCGGCTGCTTGGCGACGCGTTCGGCCTCCGCGATGGTCTCTTCGTTGAAGCGGTCGGGGATGCCATGCTTGTGGATCGCGATCAGGCTGAAGCTGCGCGGGGCGAACGGCTCGCCAAGTCGCTCAACCACGCGGGCCATGATGCGCGGCGGCCGTCCGGCCTTTTCCGCCAGCACCAGGTCTCCGGCCACCGCCTCGCCCGCGTCCGACACGGGCAGTTCACGCCGTTCGCGTTTGTCGACGGGTTTCAACCACAGGCGGCTGCCCTCTTCGTGGAGGACGCCCAGCACCTGCTCCTCGCCACGCGCAAGCCGCTTCATCGGATGCGCGACCCAGCCCTTTCCGGCCTCCTCCGTTCGCGCCAGCATGCGGTCGCCCACGCCCAGCGCGCTGCCCTTGCGGCTGCGCTCCATCACCCGCAGCTTCGGCGGCGGCCCGTCGGCCTGCCAGCTTTCGGGCACGGCATAGGCCTGCCCGCTATCGTCCACATCGACGATGCGCAGCACCGTGACCTTCGGTACGCCCCCCATCTTGTGAAAGGCGCGGCCGGGGGCGCTGTCGATCAGGCCTTCATCGGCCATGTCCTTCAGCAGGGCCTTGAGCTGGATCTTCTCATTGCCGTGCAGGCCGAACGCCTTGGCAATCTCCCGTTTGCCGGCGGGTGTCGGGCTGGCGGCGATGAAATCCAGGATCTGCTGATGGCTGGGCAAGCCGGGTGTGGGACGACGGGGCATCGCGCAGACATAGGGTGCCCGCGTCACAAAGCAAAACCATCAACGATAGTGAAGTGCTGACCTGTCTGTCAGGCAGGCCCATGTCGGTGAAGCCCAACCTTTACGGTCGGAGAATGCCATGCGGGATCCGACCATCACCCACGGTACGTTCGTATCGAACACCACATTACCGGTGCACCGGGCCGGGTTTATCAGGCATTTGCCGATCCGGATCAGAAACGCCGCTGCTGTGCGGAGGGACCGCAGCATGAGGTGGACGAGTTCAGAACCTGCCTGGAACCTGAAGTCGCTGAACGCCTCCGTCATACATTTCAGATAACGCTCTCTTTCAATGATTTACGACCAGCAATGAAGACCGTGTGATCGATTGCGCCACCAACCGGAGGATCGTCTCCCGCTCACCGGTGCGCTTCGGCGAGATGCTGGCGCAAGATGGCTGAGTACCTGGCCGAGATCGACCGCCCGTTCGATGCCTTGCGGGACGCCACTTGTCGCAGATCGTGGACCTTTTGGTTCAGGGCCCCGCCCCGGTCACCATGCTCGCCGCCCACTTGATATTACGGTAACGGCTGTGGCGCAGCATCGTCGCGTGCTGGAACGGAGCGTGATCGTCTCCAACCGAGAAAGGTCGGCCGGGGCCGCACCTGCCGCCTTGAGGATCACGGCCTGATCGCGTTGCGGAACCCGGCGGACAGCCGCCGGTCGCGCCGGAGGCGGCGGATCGGTCGACTGCTGGAGTAAGGAGCAGGTGCGTCGGCGCGGCCTCAATCCGCGCCCAGCATTCCCTTCAACCGGCTGAAGAAGCCGCTCGCCTCCGGGCATTCCTCGCCGGTCTCGGTGGAGCGGAACTCCTCCAACAGCTCTTTCTGGCGCGCCGTCAGCTTGGTCGGCGTTTCCACATCGATCTGGATCACCAGGTCGCCCTGCCCGCGCCCGTTCAGCACCGGCATACCCGCGCCCCGCTGGCGCAATTGCTTGCCGGACTGGATGCCGGCCGGGATACGGATTTCGTGCGCTTCGCCGTCCAGGCCGGGAACGGTGATCGACCCACCCAGTGCGGCCGTCGAGAAGCTGATCGGCGCACGGGCGAACAGGGCCGTGCCCTCACGCTGGAACAACGAATGTGGCCGCACGTGCAGGAAGATGTAGAGGTCGCCGGCCGGCCCGCCGCGCGCACCCGCCTCGCCTTCGCCGGTCATCCGGATGCGCGTGCCTTCGTCCACGCCGCGCGGGATCTTGACCTCCAGCGTCTTGGACCGTTCCACGCGGCCCTCGCCCCGGCATTCGCCGCAGGGCTCGGCAATCACCTCGCCCCGGCCGTGACAGGTCGGGCAGGTCCGCTCCACCACGAAAAAGCCCTGCTGCGCGCGTACCTTGCCGTGACCGTGGCAGGTCGGGCAGCCCCGCGCCGACGTGCCGGGCTTCGCGCCCGATCCCTCGCAGACGGTGCATTGCGCGGCAACATCGACGCGGATGGTCTCGTCCTTGCCATGGAACGCGTCTTCCAGGCTGATTTCCAGGTCGTAGCGCAGGTCGGCGCCGCGCTGCACCGACGATCCGCCACGCTGACGGCCCCCACCGCCCATGAACTCGCCAAAGATATTCTCGAAGATATCCGAGAAACCTTCAAAACCCTGGGCGTGGCCGCCGCCACCACCGCCGCTACCCTGCTGAAAGGCAGCATGACCGCAACGGTCGTAGGCGGCCCGCTTCTGCGGGTCTTTTAAGATGTCATAGGCTTGGCTAACGGCCTTGAAACGCTCCTCGGACACAGTGCAGCCCGGATTGCGATCGGGGTGGCACTCCATCGCGATGCGCCGATAAGACGACTTGATCGTCCGGTCGTCGGCCGTGCGCTCTACCTGGAGCAGTTCGTAATAATCGGTGTCAGCCATCGAATATCCACAATGTGAGCCCCTCTCCCGTCAAAGGGAAAGGGGCTCCACAGGTGCTTACTTGGTGTCGTCGACCTCGGAGAATTCGGCGTCGACCACGTCATCATTCTTGGCCTCGCCGGCACCGCCCGCGGCGGCCTGCGCCCCCGCAGCCTGCTCCTGCTCGTAAATGGCCTGTCCCATCTTCATGGCGACTTGCGCCAGCGCCTGGGTCTTCTCGGTCATCTGCTCGGGATCGTTGCTGTCGATCGCGCCGCGCACGGCCACGATCGCGCTCTCGATCTCGGACTTCAGGCCGGCATCGACCTTGTCGCCATGCTCGCGCAGCTGGCTCTCGGTCGAATGGACCAGGCTCTCGGCATTGTTCTTGGCTTCGGCCGAAGCACGACGCTTCTTGTCCTCTTCCGCGAACGCCTCGGCATCCTTGACCATCTTGTCAATATCGGCGTCGTTCAGGCCGCCCGATGCCTGGATCTTGATCTGCTGCTCCTTGCCCGTGCCCTTGTCCTTGGCGGACACGTTCACGATGCCGTTCGCGTCGATGTCGAACGTCACCTCGATCTGCGGCACGCCGCGTGGAGCCGGCGGAATGCCGATCAGGTCGAACTGACCCAGCATCTTGTTGTCCTGCGCCATCTCGCGCTCGCCCTGGAAGACGCGGATCGTGACGGCGTTCTGATTATCGTCCGCGGTCGAGTAGGTCTGCGACTTCTTGGTCGGGATCGTCGTGTTGCGGTCGATCATCTTGGTCATGATGCCGCCCAGCGTCTCGATGCCCAGCGACAAAGGCGTCACGTCGAGCAGCAGCACGTCCTTGACGTCGCCCTGCAGCACGCCGGCCTGCACCGCCGCGCCGATCGCCACCACCTCATCGGGGTTGACGCCGGTATGCGGTTCCTTGCCGAAGAACTGCTTCACGGCCTCGCGCACCTTGGGCATGCGGGTCATGCCGCCGACCAGCACGACTTCGTCGATCTGATCCGCCTTCAGACCCGCATCGACCAGCGCCTTGCGCATCGGTTCGATCGTGCGCCTGATCAGCTCCTCGACCAGACGCTCCAGGTCGGTGCGGCTGATCGACTTGACCAGGTGCTTCGGACCGGTCGCGTCGGCGGTGATGAAGGGCAGGTTGACCTCGGTCGTCTGTGCCGACGACAGCTCGATCTTGGCCTTTTCGGCCGCTTCCTTCAGACGCTGGAGAGCGAGGCGATCCTTGGTGAGGTCGATCCCCTCCGCCTTCTGGAAATCGGAGGCGAGATATTCGACCAGCTTGGCGTCGAAATCCTCGCCGCCCAGGAAGGTGTCGCCGTTGGTTGACTTCACCTCGAACACGCCGTCGCCGATCTCCAGCACGGACACGTCGAACGTGCCGCCGCCGAGGTCATAGACCGCGATCGTCTTGTTGGTGTCCTTCTCAAGCCCATAGGCAAGCGCGGCTGCCGTCGGCTCGTTGATGATGCGCAGCACCTCAAGACCCGCAATCTGGCCGGCGTCCTTGGTCGCCTGGCGCTGCGCGTCGTTGAAGTAGGCCGGAACCGTGATGACCGCCTGGGTCACCGTCTCGCCAAGGTACGCCTCGGCGGTTTCCTTCATCTTCTGGAGCGTGAAGGCCGAAATCTGCGACGGCGAATAATCCTTGCCGCCCGCCTGGACCCACGCATCGCCATTCTGGCCGCGCACGATGTCGTACGGAACCAGCTCCGTGTCGCGCTTGGTGACGGGATCGTCGAAGCGGCGGCCGATCAGGCGCTTCACCGCGAAGATGGTGTTGTCGGGATTGGTGACCGCCTGGCGCTTGGCCGGCTGGCCGATCAGTCGCTCCCCATCCTTGGCGAAGGCGACGATCGAGGGCGTCGTGCGCGCACCCTCCGCATTCTCGATCACCTTGGGCTTGCCGCCTTCCATGACGGCGACGCAGCTGTTGGTCGTGCCCAGGTCGATGCCGATGACTTTGGCCATTGTGTTCCTCTTGCTACCCTGTTCGGCGCCCTTCGGCGCGCCCCCTCAACAGGCTGACGCGTTCCCCCGAATGGCGGATTGTGCTAGCGATATAGGGAGGCGAAACGATGCCGCAAGAAGCGCATGTGCGTAGCCATCGACATGGCGCCGCTTATCGTGGGAAAGGACGACAATGACGCTTCGCCCCGCCTTGCTTGCACCGCTTCTGCTGCTGGCGGCGTGCGATCGCGGCCCGGCCGACCCGCGCGTGACGCAGGCGTGGATCCGCCTGCCGGCCGTGCCGGGACAGCCGGCGGCCGCTTACTTCACCATCCATGGCGGGCGGCGGGACGATGCGTTGGTGGAGGTGGCCAGCGCGCTCGGTCCCCGCATCGAATTGCACGCCAGCATGGCGGGCGGACAGGGCATGACCACCATGAAGCCGCTCGACATGGTCGATGTGCCGGCACGGGGTACGATCACCTTCGCGCCCGCGGTACGGCACGCCATGGTCTACGGCCTGGACACGGCGGTTGCGCCCGGCACCGCCGTCCCCCTCCGCTTCGGGTTCAGGAGCGGTGGCGTGGCGGAGGCGGAGGCGAAAACCGTCGCCGCCGGCGCGGATGCACCCTATTGATCGGCCGCTGGCAGCGCGATCCCGGTCGTGCCTTGACATCAGGCGAGCGGGGCATGGCGCGGGACATGTTCGGGACGGCGCTCGACCTCGATCCCGTTCGGGTGCATCGCCGCGCATGGTGGCCATTCCAGCCACGCAATGTGGTGATGGCGCCGGATGGCCATATCTGGTTCCATCCCGACGGCGGCCTGTGGCGCGATGATTATGCCGTCGCCCCGCTGCGGCTCCAGGCCCTGTTCGTACATGAGCTGACGCATGTGTGGCAGCATCAGCGCGGGCTGTTCCTGCCGCTCCGCCGGCACCCCTTCTGCCGCTACGCATACCGCCTCAAGGACGGGCGGATGCTTCGCCGCTATGGGATCGAGCAGCAGGCGATGATCGTGGAGCATGCCTTTCTGGCGAAGCGACGCGGCCAAGCTGCGCCGCAGCTTGCGGCTTTGCTGACCGAGGCGGGTCTGGGGTGAGCCCGCGTGCTTCCGCCAGAAGTGCGGAGCTTCGCCGGGAGAGAGATGGGCCCCTGCCTTCGCAGGGGCGACGGGTTGTTGGATCGTGGGGGAGGACGCCGTGGCGAGAGTCTTCACGCCACGGCGTTGCGCCTCATGCGCTGGCGTTGACGCCGGGGGTCTCGCCCGCCTTCGCCACGCCGACCAAGGCCGGACGCAGCAGACGTTCCTTGATCATGTAGCCGGCCTGCATTTCCTGCACGATCGTGCCCGGCTCCTGGTCGCTCGGCAGCTCGATCATCGCCTGATGCTTGTTGGGGTCGAGCTTCGCGCCAAGGCTGTCGATCCTGGTGATGCCGTTGCGCTGGAACACATTGTCCAGCTCCTTGGCAGTCATCTCAAGGCCGGTGACAAGCGCCTTGGTGCCCTCTTCCTCGCGCATCGCCGGCGGGATCGCCGCCAGCGCGCGGGTGAGGTTGTCGGCCACCGACAGCATGTCGCGGGCAAAGCCGGTCGCGGCATAGGCACGGGCATCGGCCGCATCCTTTTCCATCCGGCGGCGGACATTCTGCGTCTCGGCCTGGGTGTAGAGCAATTGCTTGCGCAGATCCTCCAGTTCGGCCTTCAGCCCTTCGGCCGCATCATGCTCCGCCACCTCGGGCGCTTCCGCCGCGGTTTCGTCGCGCAGGTCTTCGGAGGCGGTCGTATCGTTGTTCATGCCATCAATCTCGTCAGGGTTTGTGCGGTGAAGTCCACCATGGGCACCACGCGCGCATAGTTCAACCGGGTCGGGCCGATAACCCCCACGACACCGACCACGCGCCCGTCGGCGGCATGATAGGGCGCGGCGATCACCGACGATCCCGACAACGCGAACAGCTTGTTTTCCGATCCGATGAAGATCTTCATCGCCCGCGCACCGCGCGCGCTGTCGAGCAGGCGGACGATTTCCTCCTTGCCCTCGATCTCGTCCAGCAACTGCCGCACCCGCTCCAGATCCTCCGCCGCCGTGGCGTCGATCAGATTGGCCGCGCCGCGCACGATCATCACCGGGCGGCGCGACCCATCCTCCGACCAGATGGCGAGCCCACGCCGCACCAGCCCCTGCGCGGCGGCATCCAGCGCCGATCGTCCCCGCGCAATCTCGTCGGCCAACCGCACCTGCGCCTCGCCCAGTGTCAGGCCCGACAGACGCGCGCTGATGTAGTTAGCGGCATCGTTGAGGGCGGACGGCCCGACGCCGGCGGGCAGGTCCACGACCCGGTTCTCCACCGTTCCGTCCGCGCCGACCAGCACCGCCACCGCACGCTCGTGATTGAGCGGCAGGAAGGAGAATTGCCGCAACACCGGCTCTCCGCGCGGCACCAGCACCAGTCCGGCGCAGGCGGACAGGCCGGACAGCACCTGACTGGTCGCGGCAAGCGCCTCCTCCAGCGGCCCGCGCGCCTGCGCCTCGATCACCGCCCGCTCCTGCTCCGACGGTTCGGCGGTCTGCATCATCGCGTCCACGAACAGGCGCAGTCCGCTCTCTGTCGGCATCCGCCCGGCGGAGGTGTGCGGTGCGGCCAGCAGGCCCATCTCCTCCAGGTCCTGCATCACGCTGCGGATCGAGGCGGGCGACAGGTTTAGCCCGCTGACCCGCGACAAGGTACGCGATCCGACCGGCATTCCGCTGTCGAGATAGCCTTCCACCACCAGCCGGAACACGTCGCGGGCGCGCGTGGTCATTTCGGGAATGGTCGCCATCATGCACCGGATCTAGTGCGTCGGGCCCCGCCGCTCAATCGTCCACGATGCGCCTGGTCGCGCGGGACGCGCCTTTGCAAAGCCCTCGCGCCTCAATATGAGCAAGGGCATATCATACAGGAGTTTGCCATGCGCCCCAGCGGCCGCGCCCCAGACGAAATGCGGGCGATCACCATCACGCCCGGCTACACCCGCCATGCCGAGGGATCATGCCTGATCGGCTTCGGCGAAACCAAGGTGCTGGTCACCGCCTCGATCGAGGAAAAGGTGCCGCCGTTCCTGCGCGGCAAGGGCCAGGGCTGGGTCACGGCGGAATATGGCATGTTGCCGCGCGCCACGCATACGCGCGGCAGCCGTGAGGCGGCCAAGGGCAAGCAGTCCGGCCGCACCCAGGAAATCCAGCGGCTTATCGGCCGCTCCTTGCGATCCGTCTGCGATCTGACGGCGCTGGGCGAACGCCAGATCACGCTCGACTGCGACGTCATCCAGGCAGACGGCGGCACCCGCACCGCCTCCATCTCGGGCGCGTGGGTGGCGCTGCGCATCGCGGTGGACGGATTGATGGCGAAGGGGCTGCTCGCCACGGATCCGATCAAGGCCCAGGTCGCGGCCGTGTCCTGCGGTATCTGGGAAGGCACGCCGGTGCTGGACCTCGATTATGTCGAGGACAGTTCCGCCCATGCCGACGCGAATTTCGTATTGCTGTCCGACGGCAACATCGCCGAGGCGCAGGCGACGGCCGAGGGCGCCACCTATGACGAGGAGGCGTTGCTGCGCCTGCTCCGCCTGGCGCGGATCGGCTGCAACGGCATCTTCGCCGCCCAGTCGAAGGCGACCGGGCGGTGACCATCGAGCTGATCGACGAGGAGCCGCCCGTGGTGCCGCATCGCAAGCTGATGCCCGGCAAGCTGGTGATCGCCAGTCACAATGAAGGCAAGGTGCGGGAAATCCGCGCCCTGCTCGAACCCTATGGGATCGAGCCGGTGTCCGCCGCCTCGCTCGACATACCGGAGCCGGCGGAGACGGGCACCAGCTTCGCCGCCAATTCGGAGCTGAAGGCGCGCTTCTCCGCCGACCTGTCCGGCATGGTCGCGCTGGCCGACGATAGCGGCCTGTGCGTCGACGCGCTGAACGGCGAGCCGGGCGTCTACACCGCCGACTGGGCGGAGACGCCAAACGGCCGCGACTGGGCGCTCGCCATGCAGAAGGTGGAGGACGCCATCCAGGCCAAGGGGCCGGACGCGGGCCGCGACGCCCGCTTCGTCAGCGTGCTCTCGCTCTGCTGGCCCGACGGCCATGTCGAAAGCTTCGAAGGCCGCGCCGAAGGCTCCCTCGCCTGGCCACCGCGCGGCAAGATCGGCTTCGGCTTCGATCCGGTGTTCGTGCCCCACGGCCACGACCGCACCTATGCCGAACTGTCCGCAGAGGAAAAGCACGCCATCAGCCACCGCGCCGAGGCGTTCGCGAAGCTTGTCGCGGCGGTGTTCTGATCGGCAGCCCGATCAGGCGCCTGCCGCAGTCTCCGCCAGGTCCATCGTCCGGAGCAACCGGTCGACAGGCATGGTGAAGCCGTTCTCGGCATCATCAGCCACCGCATAGGCCCAGTGGAAGCCGAGTGCGTCGGCATAAGGCTTCAACACCGCGTTGAACCGGCGGGGCGGCTGGATGGTCAGCGCCACGCCTCCCTTGCGCATGGTGTGGATGACGTGGCTCTGCGCCGACCCTTCCACCAGCACCACCGTGCGCGCGTGGGACAGGGTGGCGATCAGTGCGTCCACGGCCATCTGCTCGGGATCTATGATGGTGAAACCACGCTGGGCCAGAGCATCCTCGATCGCCTGCTGATTTGTCAGGACCCGCGCCGTGCCCATAGCGCCGCGCCGCATGAAGACATGCGACGGCCCTTCCGCCGGTCTGCGCGCGGCGATACGGCCACGCAGCGCCTGCAGCCGTTCCACCATGCCGTCGTTCAGGCCGACATCGTCGAACAGCCATAGATCGCCAACGGTCGCCTGACGAACCTTTGTCGCGTCGAGACCCAAAGCGGCGCGATAACCCGGCTCATGCGACCAGGCCCGACGCTCAAACGTCAGCGCCGGCAATCCCCTTTGCGCGGCGAGCTGCTCCATGAGCAGGGCGTCGC
The DNA here is from genome assembly GCF_934560975.1 of uncultured Sphingomonas sp. GTDB lineage: Bacteria > Pseudomonadota > Alphaproteobacteria > Sphingomonadales > Sphingomonadaceae > Sphingomonas_I. The sequence continues at coordinate 13,459 of NZ_CAKTFO010000025.1, forward strand.
ACAGCCAATGCCCGAAATAGCGTTCCGCAACCGACGATGTCGTAAGTGCCGCCTGCATGATATGCTCCATGGGGCCCGTGAGCACACGCCGGTAGTCCGTCTGCCGAAAGTTGGTATACCCGCCGCGATAATAGATGCGGCCGTCGGCCAGCAACACGTCCTTCAGGCGATAGGCCGTGGTCGCGCCATGGCGGCGGTCGCCCGCGGAGACACGGGACAATTCATGCTCCGGCGAGGTTTCGTGCTGGAACTGGATGACGCGGTCGAACTCGCCGGGAAGCGCGATCGCCGCGGGAGACGGGCGGACGATTGCGGGCGCAAGCTCGACCGTTTCGACGGCCACGTCGCGGGGCGATCGATTGCCGCCGAGGCGACCGGCGACGCGCGCCCAAAGCGGATCAATCCGTAGCAGCATCTTGCCCCCCAAATCCCAGCCGAACGACGCAGGCGCACAAACGCATGCCGACATCGCGCAATGCGGGTCAGCGCGGCTATGCCCATATCCCTATCGGCCCGCTGTCTCGTTGCCAATATGGTGCGAGCAGAGCTTCATGCTGCGTCGCCGCCAAAGCCCGTCGCCGCTGCTTGCCGCAACCGCACGGAGCCGCTAGCGCCCTTGCAGCACAGCAGACATTGCGAGGCGTGGACGTGACCGATGCAAAGCGGATTTGGGACATGAAGCATCCGCAATGCGGCGTTTATGCGCCTGCGGACTTGCTCCTGTGAAGCTGCTGTTTCTTCAGTCCGGCAATTATGCCGAAGCATGGACGCGCCTGCGCGATGGCGGCCCCGAGGATTATCGCGATCAGCGGGCATCGGTCGACGTGGTGTCCGCGCTGGCGGAACAGCATGACGTGCTGATCGTGTCCACCATGGGCGGCCCGTACCAGACAGAGCTCGCGCCCGGACTGCGGGCGATCGGCCTGGCTGAGGGCGAGGTGTGGCGCAGCGACGTGGTCGAGAAGCTGGCGGAGGCCGAGCGCCCGGACCTGATCTTCTGCCGCACCGTGCACCGGGGGTTGCTGGGCTGGGCGCGCCGTCACGACGTGCCCACCCTGGCAAGCTTTGCCGACCTGTTCGCCAATGACAGCCTTCGTGCGCTCTACCGGAACGCCAGGCTGGGTCTGCTGCTGCGCGGTCGCAATTTTCCCTGCGTCGCCAATCACAGCCTGAACGCCTCGCGCTCGCTGTCCCAGGCCTTGCTCTATCCCAAGAACCGCATCGTGCCGTGGGACTGGAGCCGCCTGCCGGTCGATCCACAACCCCGCACGTCCGTAACTGATCCGGCCAACCCTGTCCTGATGTTCGCCGGCATGCTGATCGAGACCAAGGGCGTGGGCGACTGCCTCCAGGCCGTGGCGTTGCTGCGTGACCAGGGTCGGCGAGTGACGCTGCGCCTTGCCGGCAAGGGCGACATCGACGGGTGGAAAGCCCGCGCGGCCGGTCTGGGCATCGCCGATCGGGTCGAGTTTCTCGGCCTCATCCCCCATGACGAGGTTCGGCGTCGCATGCGGGAAAGCGACATGGTGGTGGTGCCGTCGCACCATGCCTATGCGGAAGGGCTGCCCAACGTGATCTACGAGGCGCTGGCCACGCGAACCCCGCTGATCCTGTCCGACCATCCTTCCTTTGCGGGACGGCTGCGTGAGGGCGAGCAGTGCCTCACTTTCCCGGAGGGCGACGGTGCCGCGCTGGCAGGGTTGATCAGCCGCGTCACCGACGATGCCAAGCTATTCGCGACCCTGTCGCTGGCCGGCGCGGCCGCCCATGAACAGCTTTATGTCGGCATGAAATTGACGGCCCTGATGACCACCTTCATCGGCGATCCGCGCAACGAGACCGGCTGGGTGGCGCGGAACTCGCTTGCGGCACTGCGCTGAGAGGAAGCCATGCACTCCGAGGCGCTGGCCCTCTACATTCACTGGCCTTTTTGCGTATCGAAATGCCCGTATTGCGACTTCAACAGCCATGTGCGGGAGCAGGTGGATCAGGCGCGGTGGCGGGATGCGTTGCTGGCGGATCTGGCGCATGAGGCGGCGGTGGGGCCAAAGCGGCCGCTGACCTCGATCTTCTTCGGCGGGGGGACGCCGTCGCTGATGCCGCCTGCTACCGTGGCCGCCTTGCTGGAGGCGGCGGAGCGGCAGTGGGGCTTTGCGTCCGGCATCGAAATCACGCTCGAGGCCAATCCCTCGTCAGTCGAGGCCGCGCGCTTCGCCGATCTCGCGGCGGCGGGCGTCAATCGCGTCAGCCTGGGGCTGCAGGCGCTGGACGATCGGGCGCTCCACTTCCTGGGCCGCGCGCATGACGTGGCGGAGGGGCTGGCGGCGCTGGATATTGCCCAATCCGTGTTCGAGCGGGTCACCTTTGACCTCATCTATGCCCGGCCGGGACAGTCCATAGAGGCGTGGGAGGCGGAGTTGGCCCGCGCGCTCGGCTTCGGCACAGGCCATCTGTCCTTGTACCAGCTGACGATCGAGCCGGGCACGCGCTTCGCCACGCTGGCCGCCAAGGGGCAATTGCCGCCGGTCGATCCCGATCATGCGGCCGACCTGTTCGAGCTGACCCGATCGCGCACCCAAGCCGCCGGCCTGCCGGCCTACGAAACGTCGAACCACGCCCGCCCCGGCGAAGAGAGCCGCCACAACCTCACCTACTGGCGCTATGGCGACTATCTGGGGATCGGACCCGGCGCGCATGGCCGCCGCCATGGCTGCGCGACGGTCCGCCACCGCAAGCCGGAAAACTGGCTTTCTGGAATCGACACCACCAGCCACGGCATTGCCGAGCAGGAACAACTCGCCCCGATGGTGCAGGCGCGCGAGGCGCTGGTGATGGGCCTGCGCCTGAAAGAAGGGGTGCGCTGGGACAGGATCGCCCCGGCCTTGAACGGAGAGTCGGTGGAGCGCCTCAGCCGTCACGGTCTGATCGAGCGCAGCGCCGACCGCCTCCGCGTGCGGAGCGCGGGCGTGCTGCTGCTCGATGCAATTCTGGCGGAGATCGCTGCCTGATCAGAAGCCCTTAGGCGCCGGCGAGATGATCGTGCCGGTCGCGCCGCCGCCGATCTGGTGCACGGCCAGCGCCCGCTCCGCGATGCGCCCACCACCGAAGCGGAACGCGCCGTCCACCCCGACGAAGCCGCCCGCATCCTCCAATTTGTCCGCCGGGAAGAACGCCCCCGGCCTCCAGTCGCGTGCGATCCGGGCGGTCAGCAGCACCGCGTCATAGCCCAGACTCGCCAGGCGATAGGGCGTGCGGCCGTAACGGGCGCGGTATCGGACCACGAACTGGTCGAACAAAGTATCGTCGACGCTGGCATACCAGGCGCCGCTCATCAACGGTGCGGCGTTCAAACCTCGCTCCGCATTCCACAACTCGGTGCCAAGGATGCGCACCCCTGTCCCGCTCAGCTTGCGGATGGCGGGCGTGGAGGCGATGGCGATGCGGCCGCTGTCGGCAATCAGCACCGCATCATATGGCTGCTTGGACAAAGCCTGAACGGCTGACGCGATCGACTTCGGCGTGCGATCGTAATTCTGCATCGTCACCACGCTGCCGCCGGCCGCCTCGACCGAGCGGATCAGGGCGGTGGAGGCGTTGCGCCCGTACAGGCCCGGCGGGATCAGGCCGGCGAAGCGGGTGATGCCCCGGCTGCGGGCATAGCGCACCACCCGATCGATCGACTGGGTGGGAGAGAAACCGAGCAGCCACGCATTGCCGCCCGCCACGGAAGCGTCGTTGGAAAAGGCGATCACCGGCACCCGCACGGCGGCGGCGATGGGCGACACGGCGCTCACATCCTCCGCCAGCAAGGGCCCGAGCACCAGCCGATTGCCGTCGGCAAACGCCTTGCGTGCGGCGACTGCGGCACCCGGCGCGGTGTCGTAGTTGGTGATGCGGATATCCTTGCTGCCCGCATCGGCCAGCGCCAGCGCGGCGGCATTGGCGATCGACTGGCCGACCGCGCCGTTGGGACCGGTCAGCGGCACCAGCAAGGCCACGCGATGGCGCGCCTCGTCGACCGGCAGCGTTCCGGACGGGGCCGCAGCCTGCGACGGCTGCGGCAGTGGCGCGGGGCGGCTGGGCGGGGGCGTCGGTGCCGAACGCGGCACCAAAGTCGAACAGGAGGCGAGCAGCACCGCCATTCCCGCGCCCAATCCGCGGAGTGCCGCCCGACGCGCCCACGCGCCCGATTGCCCCCGGGGGCTCTGCTCTGCCATGTAGTCTCCCATGTCCTCGCCAGAAAGCGAACGCCTGTCGCCAGGCCTCTACATCGTCGCAACACCGATCGGCAACTTGTCCGACCTCACTCCACGCGCCGCCGACACCCTGTCGCGTGCGGACGTGGTCGCGGTGGAGGATAGTCGCGTCACCGCCAAGCTGCTCGGCCATATCGGCGTGAAGCGGCCGATGCTGCCGTATCACGACCATAATGCGGATCGGGTCCGGCCCGCCTTGATCGAGCGCATGGCGCGGGAGGCGGTGGCCCTGGTGTCGGACGCCGGCACCCCCCTCATCTCCGATCCGGGCTTCAAGCTGGTGCGCGATGCGCGCGCTGCCGGCCATGCGATCACCACCCTGCCCGGCCCCTGTGCCGCCATCGCCGCCTTGACGTTGAGCGGGTTGCCGACCGATCGCTTCCTGTTCCTGGGTTTCCTGCCATCCAAGGCCAAGGCGCGCGCTGACGCCATTGCCGAAGTGGCGGCGATACGCGCCACTCTGATCCTGTACGAATCGGGCCCGCGCCTCGGTGTCGCGCTGGCGGCCCTGGCGGAGGGGCTGGGCGCTCGCGACGCGGCGGTGGCGCGGGAAATCAGCAAGGCGTTTGAGGAATGCGTCACCGGCACCTTGTCCGAACTCGCCGCGCGCTATGCCGAGGCGGGTCCCAAGGGCGAAATCGTGGTAATGGTCGGTCCGCCCGGAGAGGCCCCACCCGTGTCGGAAGACGATGTCGACGCGCTGCTGACGGACGCATTGGAACGCCTGCCGGCGGCCAAGGCTGCGGCGGAAGTAGCCAAGGCGACCGGGCTGCAGAAGCGCGATCTCTATGCCCGCGCACTGGCGATGAAGGCGTGAGGGACCGCCGCCGCGCCGAACGATCGGGCCGGATGGGGGAGACCGCCGCCGCCTGGTGGCTGCGCCTCAAGGGCTGGCGCATCCTCGACCGCCGCGTGCGCACGCCGGCTGGCGAGGTCGACCTGATCGCGCGCAAGCCGGGCCTGGTCGCCTTTGTCGAGGTGAAGCGTCGCGCGACCGGTGCCGAACTCGACTTCGCGATCGATCAGCGGCGGCTCGCCCGCGTAGCGGCAGCGGCCGAGGTGCTGGCCCCGCGCTATCTCCACCCCGGCGAAGACATGCGGGTGGACGTGATCCTGATCGCGCCAGGCCGCGCGCTCCGCCATATCGAGAATGCCTGGATCGGGTGACATATAGCGGCCGAGCGCCTACCTGCCCGCATATCAGAAGGAGATCGGCATGAGCCTGCGCGTCGCGGTCCAGATGGACCCCATCGAAACGATCAACATTGCGGGCGATTCCACCTTTGCCCTGATGCTGGCGGCGCAGGCGCGCGGGCACGAACTGTTCCATTATGCCGCCGGCGACCTGTCCTACCGCGAAGGCCGGCTGACCGCGCCGGCCCGTGCCGTAACGGTGCAGCGGGTGGTGGGCGACCATGTCCGCGCCGGCGCGCCGCGCATCCTCGACCTGGGCGAGGAGGTGGACGTGATCCTGATGCGGCAGGACCCGCCGTTCGACCTGGCCTATATCACCGCCACCCATTTGCTGGAGCGGATCCAGCGCCGGACCCTGGTGGTGAACGATCCGGCGTCCGTCCGCAACGCGCCCGAAAAGCTGTTCGTGCTGGACTATGCCGAGTTCATGCCGCCGACCCTGATCACCCGCCGGCTGGAGGATGCGCGAGCCTTCCATGCCCAGCATGGCGAGGTGGTGGTAAAGCCGCTCTACGGCAATGCGGGATCGGCCGTGTTCCATGTCGGCCGCAAGGATGCGAACCTGGCCGCGCTGACCGAATTATTCGGCCAGGTGTGGCGCGAGCCGTTCATGGTTCAGGCCTTCCTTCCCGACGTGAGCCAGGGAGACAAACGCATTGTGCTTGTCGATGGCAAGCCGGCGGGCGGGGTCAACCGCCTGCCGAAAGAGGGCGAGATCCGGTCCAACCTGGCGGTCGGCGGCAAGGGTGCGGCGACCGACCTCACCGCGCGTGAGCTGGGGATCTGTGCCCGGATCGGCCCGGAATTGGCCCGGCGTGGGCTGGTGTTCGTGGGCATTGACGTGATTGCGGGCTTCCTGACCGAAATCAACGTCACCTCCCCCACCGGCATCGTCGCCATCGACGCCTTCAACGGCACGGACACGCCCGCCTTGATCTGGGACGCGATCGAGGCACGGTGCGCCGCCATGCCGGGCTGACCTGAGGGACGCGAGCGGCTGTCGAACACCGCCTGCGTCCGCCAGGTGGTGAAGGCCCCGAAATCATGTTCGTAGCGCGCGCCGACGACGGTGCGGCGATCGTTGCGGGCGAGCCCCCTTCCTCGGCGGTCTGCGCGATCCGGACGCCGTTAATGCCGTTGACCAGAACGGGAACGGTGCCGCAGCCGAGTGCCGCCTCCGCCGCCGTCTCGCACCCTTTCTGATAGGGGTTCGTGCGATATTGGTTGCGCGACAGCCGGGTCGACAGCTGAAACTCGCCCTCGTTGTAGATCAGTTTGAACGTCACCCGATCCTCCGGCGATATGGCCCAGCTCGCCAGCGCGTTGATCATGCCCGTTTCATAGCGGTTGCGGGCGTTGGACCCACGGATCGATACGCCGACATCGCGCGGGCCTTTGCCCTGGATCACGGCCACGCCCGGCGACAGCTTGACGATGTCGGCAATGGTGGTCGCGGGCGTGTTGCGGAAGCGGCTGTCGTCCACGGTGGTGACGGTCCGGCCCGCCATGTCGCGGGTCGGCGGCAGGGCCGTAGCGGTGACCACCACCTCGCTTTCTCCGGTTGGCGACGACCGGGGCTGCGGGCCCGCGGGCTGGCGGCGGCGCTGCTGCGTCCCGTATGCTCTACGGGCTGGCCGGTTTCGGGAAAGTGCCGTCACGCATCACGGCTCGCGGATCAGCGCCCCGTCTTCGATCCTGCGGTAGAAACAGCTGCGGGCCCCCGTGTGGCAGGCGGGCCCCGCCGGATCCGCCTTGATCCAGATCGCGTCCTGGTCGCAGTCCACCCGCATCTCCGCCACGGACAGGACATGGCCGGACGTCTCGCCTTTCTTCCACAGGCGGCCACGCGATCGGGACCAGAACCATGCCTCGCCCGTCGCCATTGTCCGATCCAGCGCCTCGGCATTCATGTGCGCCACCATCAGCAGCTCACAGCTGCTCCGGTCGGTGACCACGGCCGTTACCAGCCCGGCGTCATCCCACTTCGGCTGCAATGCGCCGCCCGTTTCGCGATCGTCTCCCATGGCAGCCCCTGTAGCGTGCGACGAACAGATACGAAATCTTTGTCATTCGGGTGTCATGAGGGGCGACAATCGGATCGCACCCCCCTATATGGGCGGCGCCTCCCCAGCAGCAGGGCTGAGATGCTCACAACCAATCCATTCGACGACGACAAGCTGCGCGAAGAGTGCGGCATCTTCGGTGTTCACGGCGCGGAATCGGCGGCTGCCGTTGTCGCACTGGGTCTCCACGCCCTCCAGCATCGCGGCCAGGAAGCCGCCGGCATAACATCGTGGGACGGTCACCTGTTCCACACCCATCGTGCGATGGGTCATGTTGCCGGCAATTTCGACCGGGACGAGGTGATACGCGGACTGCCCGGCAAAATCGCGTGCGGTCACGTCCGCTATTCGACCACGGGCGAAACCTCGATCCGCAACGTGCAGCCGCTGTTTGCGGAACTGGCGGCGGGCGGCTTCGCGGTGGCGCATAATGGCAACCTGTCCAACGCCATGCACCTGAAGAAGGAGCTGGTGCGCCGGGGATCGATCTTTCAATCGACCAGTGACACGGAAACGATCATCCACCTGGTCGCGACGTCGACCTATCCCAGCCTGATCGACCGTTTCATCGATGCGCTGCGCCGGATCGAGGGCGCATATGCCCTGATCTGCATGACGCCCGAGGGGATGATCGCCTGCCGCGATCCGCTGGGCATTCGTCCGCTGGTGATGGGCAAGCTCGGCGATGCGACCATTTTTGCCTCCGAGACGGTGGCCCTGGACGTGGTCGGCGCGGAGTTCGTGCGTCAGGTCGATCCGGGCGAGATCGTGATCGTGTCGGACACGTTGGTCCGCTCGATCCGCCCGTTCGCACCGGTGCGCCCGCGCCCTTGCGTGTTCGAGCATGTCTATTTCTCGCGTCCGGACTCGGTGGTTGACGGCACGTCCGTCTATTCCGTCCGCAAGCAGATCGGCGCCGAGCTGGCCTTGGAAAGCCCGGTGAATGCCGACTACGTCATCCCCGTGCCCGATTCGGGCGTGCCCGCCGCGATCGGCTATGCCCAGGAAAGCGGCGTGCCGTTTGAACTGGGGATCATCCGCTCGCACTATGTCGGCCGCACCTTCATCCAGCCGGCGGACAATATCCGCCACCTGGGCGTGAAGCTGAAGCACAATGCCAACCGCGCGTTGCTGCAGGGCAAGCGCATCGTGCTGGTCGATGATTCGATCGTGCGCGGAACCACCAGTTTGAAGATCGTGCAGATGATGCGCGATGCGGGCGCGAGCGAGGTGCATATGCGCATCGCCTCCCCGCCCACCCGGCACAGCTGCTTCTATGGCGTCGACACGCCGGAACGGGCCAAGCTGCTCGCCGCGCGCATGTCGGTGCAGGAAATGGCGGACTATATCGGCGCGGACAGCCTGGCCTTCATCTCGGTCGATGGCCTGTATCGCGCGCTGGGCGAGAAGGGCCGCATCGCCCAAATGCCAAGCCATTGCGACGCCTGCTTCACCGGCGACTACCCGACCCCGCTGACCGACTATGAGGACGTGCAGATGCAGGTCGTCCCCGCACCGAAGGAGAGCGTGCCCGCCTGACCGGCCGAAACGATCCCGATCCTGGCGGGTTGTACCGCCAGGAGACGCTTCATGGCGCAGGATCCCGGACAAGGCTGCCCCGATTGCTCGGGGCGCAGCAACGTAGCGGCATTGGGCATCGGGATCGCCGCCGGTGCCGTCACCGCGGCGGGCCTGCTGCTCGGTCGCAAGGCGATCGCTGCGGCGGCCGTCGGCAAGGGGCATCCGCTGAAGCGCCGCGTGCTGGATGCGGCGGCGGGCGCGATGCAGCGCAAGTGGCCGGTGGAGGCGATGAGCACCTATCTCAACGGCTTTCACATGTATGCCGACGACATGGGGCGTCAGGTAGAGGCGACACATTTCTGCATCCACCTGCGCCACGATCTGCATCAATGCGTCATCTTCGACTCCAACACGCCCGACGCACGCCTGATCGGCATCGAATATATCATCAGCGAGGATCGCTTTCGCGCCCTGCCGGACGATGAGAAAAGGCTGTGGCATAGCCACCATTATGAGGTGAAGTCGGGCGTCCTCGTCGCCCCCGGCATTCCGGAGCTGGCCGAGCGCACCTACTTCCAGGACTTGGTCACCACCTATGGCAAGACCTTTCACAATTGGCAGATCGACCGGGACGATTTCCCCTTTGGTATCCCGCAGTTGATGATGGGCTTCACCGCGGACGGACAGGCGGACCCCGCGCTGATCGCGGATCGCGACCGGCGGCTTGGGGTTTCTACCGACCACCGACGACGCCAGCGGAGCAGCATCCCCATGCCGCAGGTCGCGCCGGGCGCCAACGGGTGGGAGAGCGGATTGAGCGTGCAGACCCGGATCGAGGAGGTCGCCTTCCGCCGATAATGCGGGGCGGCTTCCTCCCGGGGGCGAATGCGCTAAGGGTCGGGCATGACCGAACGCCCCCTTTCCGACCGCGTCGCCCTCGTCACCGGCGCCAGCCGTGGGATCGGCGCAGCCACCGCCATCACGCTGGGCGAACGCGGCGCGCACGTCATCCTGGTGGCGCGCACCACCGGCGGCCTGGAGGAAACCGAGGAGGCGATCTATCGCGCCGGGGGCAGCGCCACCATCGCTCCGCTCGACCTGACGGACGGGGATTCGATCGGTCGCCTCGCCGCCGCCATCGGCGAGCGTTGGGGGCGGCTCGACATGCTGGTCCTCAATGCCGCCATGCTGGGGGCTCTGGCGCCGGTGCCGTCGATCGAGGGCAAGGAGTTTTCGCAACTGCTGACGCTGAACGTGGCCGCCAACCAGGCCCTGATCGCGGGCTTCGACCCCTGGCTGCGGCAGAGCGCAGCCGCCCGTCTGGTCGCCGTAACGTCCAGCGTCGGCCAGAGCCCGCGCGCCTATTGGGGCGGTTACGGCGCGTCCAAGGCGGCGCTGGAGACTTTGGTGCTCGCTTATGGGGAGGAGATGCGCGACCTGGGTGACCTGCGCGTCGCCATCGTCGATCCCGGCGCCACCGCCACCGCCATGCGAAAGAGCGCCTTTCCGGGCGAGGATGCCGCCACGATCAAGTCGCCCGCCGTCGTGGGCGCGGCCATTGCCGACCTGCTCTGCAGCGACTTTGCGACGGGCTATCGGGTACGGGTCGCGGCCTGATCCGAAGGATCAGCGTGCGGGTGTCTTGGTCACGCCGCGCAGGAACGGGCCACGATCCGCCTCTGGCAGCTCGCGCAGCACGGCCAGCATCCGGTCATTGTTGCGCTGGCGGATCTGCCCTTGCAGGTCCTCCGACTTGCGGAGCAGTTCCTCCACCCGATCGACGTTCACGCTGGACGCCAGTGCCGCCGCCGACAGCTGATCGCGCACCTGCCGCTGCTGCCGGACAAGCGCGAGCAGGTCCGGGTCGGGCACCCCTTGCGCCTTGGCGAAGACGGCGTTGCCTGCGTCCGACATGCCCTCGATCCGCCTGGGTGCGGGGGCCTGCTTGGCGGGGGTCGCGGCGGGCGCCTGCTGTGCCGCCACCCGCCCGGCGGCGAGCAGAACCAGGAGCGAGGCGAGGATGGACTTGGTCTTCATCAAAACCGGCTCCGGCAAGCGTTTCGGCTGCATAGTGCGACGATCCGGCCGAACGCAATCTTGATCCCGGCGGCGTTGTGGTGGAAGCGATACGCCGATGACCGACCTTCCTTACCGCCCCGCCGCAGGCATCATGCTGCTCAACGCGGACAATATGGTGTTCGTTGCCCAGCGGATCGATAGCCGGCTGGAGGCGTGGCAGATGCCCCAAGGCGGGCTCGACCCCGGTGAGGATGCCCGCGTCGGCGCCCTGCGCGAACTGGAAGAGGAAACCGGCATTCCGCCCGAACGGGTCGAGGTGATCGCCTGCGCATCGCGCACGTTCGACTATGACCTGCCGCCCGACCTGCTCGGCAAATTGTGGGGCGGGCGCTATCGCGGGCAGCGGCAGACCTGGTTCCTGTGCCGCTATCTGGGGCGGGATGGCCAGATCGACCTGAACACCGAGCATCCCGAGTTCAGCGCCTGGAAATGGGCCGAGCCGAGCCATCTTCCCGACATGATCGTGCCCTTCAAGAAGGAGCTCTACCGGGATGTACTGGCAGAGTTTGCGCCGCTGATCGGATGATTGTGGGAGTTGGGGTGAAAGGCGGAGCGATGCTGCTGCTGGCGAGTGCGGCGGTGGCCCCGGCCGTCGCGCAGGCGCCGCTTGCCCGGCCGATCGATCCGTCGGACACGATCGCCGCGATGATCGCCCAGGCCTATCGGTCCGGCAACGATGCCACGATCCAGGCGGTGGTGGGCGTGGCCAAGGCGACCTTTCCCGACCAGACGGCGGAGATCGATCGGCTCGCCGCCGGTAATGCCGCCGTGTTGGCCAGCGCCCGCAGGGAAGATCAGATCCGGGCGCAGGCGCGAATCGCCGCCGCCACCTTTTTCGAAATCTGGAAGGGCGAGCTGGAGGCAGGCGCCAGCCGCTCGACCGGCAGCACACGCACCGTGGGCATCTACGCCGCCGCGCGCCTCAACCGCGACGGCCTGAACTGGCGGCAGCGTTTCACCGGCCGCCTCGATTATCAGGAGACGGACGGCACCGCGACCACCGAGCGCCTGATCGCCGCCTACCAGCCCAATTACAAATGGAGCGACGAACTCTACTCCTACGGACTGGTGCAGTTCGAGCGGGACCGGTCGCTCGGTTATTCCAACCGTGGCACGCTGGGCGTTGGTATAGGCTATGTCGCGGCATCGGGGGTCAGCCGCCGGATCGAACTGGAGGGCGGGCCGGCCGTGCGTCGCACCGACTTCATTGACCAGGGACCTCGCCAGACGATCGCGGCGCGCGGCTCGTTATCCGCGCGGCTGGCGCTGTCGCCCACCCTGTCGCTGTCGCAGGATGCGCAGGTGTTCGTGGAGGCGAACGACACCACCGCCACTTCCACCACGGCGGTCGACACACGCCTCATCGGGGCGCTCAAGGCGCGCTTCTCCTACAATGTCCAATATGAGCAGGATGGCAGCTCCGGCGGCAATCAGCTTGACACGATCACGCGCGCGACCTTGGTATACAGCTTCTGATGACCGCAATCGTCCGCCCCGCCCGACCCGATGACCTCGAATCGCTGTACGAGATGGCGAAGCTGGCGGGGAACGGCTTCACCAACCTGCCGGCGGACCGGACCGCGCTGGCGGCGAAGCTGGCCCGGTCGGATGACGCCCTGTCGCTGGAAACCGCCGCCTCTGGCGACCACCTGTATGTGTTGATGCTGGAGGATCTGGACAGCGGGCGCATTGCCGGCACGGCCCAGATCATGGCGCGGGTCGGCGACAAAAGGCCGTTTTATTCCTACCGCCGTGGCGTGCTGACCCAGCATTCGGCCGAACTCGGCCGCAGTTTCCGGGCCGAAATGCTGACGCTGACCACCGATCTGGAAGGGTCGTCGGAGGTGGGCGGCCTGTTCCTGCATCCCCGCTTCCGCGCCGGCGGGCTCGGCCTGCTGCTCGCCCGCAGCCGTTACCTGTTCATTCGCCAGCATCGTGCGCGCTTTTGCGACCGGCTGCTGGCGGAATTGCGCGGCGTGATCGACGAAACGGGCGTGGCGCCGTTCTGGGACGGGCTGGCCGGGCCGTTCTTCGGCATGTCGTTCCGGGAAGCGGATGCCTTCAATGCGGTGAACGGCCACCAGTTCATCGCAGACCTGATGCCGAAGCATCCCATCTACCTTGCCATGCTGCCCGACAGCGCGCGCGCCGTGATCGGCGTGCCGCATCCGACCGGTCGGCCCGCCATGCGGATGCTGGAGGCAGAGGGGTTCGCATCGCAGGGCTATGTCGATATTTTCGATGGCGGTCCCACCTTGTCCGCTCCGACCGATCATGTCCGCACCATCCGCGACGCCGGCGAGACGGTGATCGACGCCGTGGGCTGCGCCCGCCCGACCAAGGCCTTGGTATCCGCCGGGACGCTGCGCGACTTCCGCGCCGCCCTGGGCGAGGCGTCGTACGAGGATGGGCGCTTTCACCTCGCGGCAGCCTGCGCGGAAACGCTGGGCGTGACGGCTGGCGACACCGTTTTGCACGTGGCGCGGTGATGGCGGTGCTGGAAATCAACTTCGACGGCATCGTCGGGCCGAGCCACAATTACGCCGGCCTCAGCCCCGGCAACCTCGCCGCCAGCAACAATGCGGGCCGACAGTCGCATCCACGCGCCGCGGCGCTGGAGGGGGTGTCCAAGATGCGTGCCAACCTGGAACTGGGCCTCGCGCAGGGCATCCTGCTGCCGCATCGCCGGCCGGATCGCGCCTGGCTGACGTCGCTCACGACCGATCCGGGCAGGGCCGATCCGTGGCTGCTGGCCGCGGCGCTGTCGGCCTCGCCGATGTGGGCCGCCAATGCCGCCACCGTGTCGCCCGCCGCCGACACCGGCGACGGCCGCTGCCACCTGACCGTCGCCAATCTGCAGACCATGCCGCATCGCAGCCACGAATGGCCGGAAACGCTGGCGCAATTGCGGCTCGCCTTCGCCCATGACTCCTTCGTGGTGCACGGGCCGGTGCCATCCCCCTTCGGCGATGAGGGCGCGGCCAACCACATGCGGTTGTCGGCCGAGCACGACGCGCCGGGGGTGGAGATCTTCGTCCATGGCACCGGCGGCGGTGGTTTCCCGGTCCGGCAACATGCGGAAGCCGGCCGCGCCATCGGACGCGCGCACGGGCTCGACCCCGCCCGCACCCTGCACATCGCGCAATCGGAAGCGGCGATCGCGGCCGGCGCGTTCCACAATGATGTGGTGGCGGTGGCGGACGGCCTGACCCTGTTCGCCCATGAGCAGGCCTTTGCCGATCGCGACGCGGTCCATGCCGAATTGCGCCGCGTCGTGCCCGGCGTGGAGATCGTGGAGGTTCCCGCCGCGCGGGTCACCCTCGCGGAGGCGATCCGCGCCTATCTGTTCAACGCGCAACTGGTGACCCTGCCGGAAGGCGGACAGGCGCTGATCCTGCCGGCGGAGGCGCGGGAAACGCCCGCCGTGCTGGCGTGGCTGGACGACATGCTGGCCGGTAACGGCCCGATCCGCAGGCTGATATGGGTGGATGTGCGCCAGTCCATGCGCAATGGCGGCGGCCCCGCCTGCCTCCGCCTGCGGGTGGTGGCCGATCCCGCACAGGTCGATCCACGCTTCCTGGTGAACGACGCCAGGCTCGATCGCATCGCGGCAGTGGTTGCCGACCATTGGCCGGAACAGATCGACCCCGCCGACCTCGCCTCCCCCGCATTGTGGCGCGCGCTCGACAATGGTCGATCGCACCTGCTGGCGTCGCTGGACCTTGCCGAACTGATCTGATCGGAACGCCGCTAGCGATCGCCCCCTGGCTCCAGCCGGTGGCCGTCGAGATGGCGCACCAGCCGCTCCGTCGCGAGATCGTCGCGCCGCCGCTCGTCCGGTGTGCGCCCATGCAAAGCGCGGTTCTGCTCTGCCCGGGCGGCAGCATCACTGCGCGCCTTGGCCTTGCGCGCGCGACGGAGATTGACGACCTCCCCCATCAGCGCGGCACCGCCATGGTGATCACACGATGCGCAACCCGTGCCATGACCGGGGTCTTCGCCAGCACCTCGCCATCGATCGAGATGGGCAGCGGGGGATCGGTCCTGATCCGAAACCGCCGCCCGCGAAACTCACGCACCGTGCCGCGGACCTTGTCGGGGCCGAGCAGGCTCAGGCCCCAGCTCCACAGCAACTTGGAGCGCGCGCGGCCTTCGATCGCCTGCACCACGATCTCGCCATCGTCCACGCTTGTCTCGACCAGTTCGGTCCCGCCATGATAGCGCCCGTTGGCGATCCGCACCTCCAGCGCGTTCATCTCGTGGATCTTGCCCGCATCATCCTCGACGAAGAGGCGGAACGGCTTGAACCGCGCCATCTGCACCGCCGCCCAGGCGAGGTATCCGGGACGGCCCAGCCGCTTCTTGAGGCCATGCGGCACGGTTTCCGCGATCAGGGGCGAAATGCCGATCGCCGCGCAGTTCACGAAATAATCGTCGTCGATCATGCCCAGGTCGATGCGATGCGGCTTGCCTTCCGCAATCACCTTGACCGCGCCGGCCACGTCCAGCGGGATTTCCACGGTTCGCGAAAAGCTGTTGGCGGTGCCGAGCGGCAGGATCGCAAACACCGCATCGGTGCCCACCAGATGATCGACCGAGGACGATAGCGATCCGTCCCCGCCGCCCACGATCACCATCGGTGCGCCGTCCCGCACCGCCTCACACACCTTGGTGGTCAGATGGTCGGGATCACGCACCGCCACGGCGGAGACCAGTTCGACCCCCGCCTCCGTCAACAATCGGCAGGCTTCGCGGAACGCCTCCTGGCCATTGCGTGACTTGGCATTGACGACCAACGCGGCGGAGCGGGGAAGTTGTTCGTTCACAAGGTCTCCAACGCCGCGAGTGCCGACAGGATGCAAAGGCTACGGGGTTGCCGGCCCTCCCGCGAGACACTGATAGCCTGCATCGCCGGTGCAGCAACACGCCCATCGTCCCCGAAAGCGCCATCAGCACACGGCCAAGGCATTATCGATGCACGCCGCGCAAGCCACCTTGCCGAGAATGCTCTCCCGCCGGCCGCGCCGGTGGAACAAAGGGTTTTCGCCCGCCCGGCTTCGGTTCTAGAAACGGCGCCATGTCGCATGCGTCTTACCCCCACATCCGCCTTCGCCGCACCCGTGCCGCCGCCTGGAGCCGGGCAATGGTGGCCGAAACCACCCTGTCGCCCGCCAACCTGATCTGGCCTTTGTTCGTGACGGAGGGCCAACAGGTGGAAGCTCCGGTAGCCACCCTGCCCGGCGTGTCTCGCTGGTCGGTCGACCGCATCGTCGACAAGGCGCGCGAAGCCCGCGACTTAGGCATCCCCTGCGTTGCTTTGTTCCCCAACACGCCCCCGGGATTGCGCAGCATCGGCGGGGAGGAGGCGCTCAATCCCGGCAATCTGATGTGCCGGGCGACCAGCGCGATCCGCGATGCCGTGCCGGAGGTAGGCATCCTGACCGACGTCGCGCTCGACCCCTATACCGCACACGGGCATGACGGCCTGATCGACGATCAGGGCCGCGTACTGAACGATGCGACCATGGAGGTGCTGGTCAAGCAGGCGCTGGTGCTGGCCCGCGCCGGCGCCAGCATCATCGCGCCGTCCGACATGATGGACGGGCGCGTCGGCGCGATCCGCGGCGCGCTGGAGGCCGACGGGCACCATGACGTGCAGATCATGGCCTATGCCGCCAAATATGCCTCCGCCTTCTACGGCCCGTTCCGCGACGCCGTCGGCTCCGGCGGGCTGCTCAAGGGCGACAAGCGCGGCTATCAGATGGACCCGGCTAATGCCGAGGAGGCGCTGCGCGAGGTGGCGCTGGACCTGGCCGAGGGCGCCGACACCGTGATGGTCAAGCCCGGCCTGCCCTATCTCGACATCGTCCGCCGCGTGAAGGAGCGGTTCGAGGTGCCGGTCTTCGCCTACCAGGTGTCCGGCGAATATGCGATGATCGAGGCGGCGGCGGCGGCCGGCGCCGGGGATCGCGACGCACTCGTACTGGAAACCCTGCTGGCCTTTCGTCGGGCCGGCTGTTCGGGCGTGCTGACCTATCATGCGGCGCATGCGGCACGGTTGCTGCGCGCCTGAACGCAATCCGGGGCTGTGTCAGGTCTTACCGCAGCCGGCCGGCCAGCGCCTGAACCGTGCCCGCCTGGGCGGTCCCGATCGACTCCACCGTCGCCGCCGCCGCATCCACGGCGGCGCGGTTGCCGGCGCTGGCATTAACGGGATCAGCCCGCAATTCCTCGATTGCCGTCAATTGCGCCTGGATCGGACCGCGCGCGGCTTCCAGTGCGGAGATCGCCTGCTGCGCCGCGATCCACTCTTCGCCGCCTTCACCCCTGCCGGAAGCCTTGCCGATCGCGGCATCGGCAGCCTCACGCGCAGAGGCGAACGCCGTCTCTCCCTGCCGCGCCTCGGCCACGATGGCGGACAGCCGCTTGCCAAGGGCCGGGTCCAGCGCCGCTTCGGGCTCGCTCGCCTGTGCGGGATCGAGTAAAGGCTGCCGCTCAACCGGGCGCTTCGCCAACGAGGGCGCATCGATCCGGCCTTGGCATCCCCCCGCCATCACGAGCAGCATCAAAGCGGGCAAGGCGTGAGGGAAGCGCATAAGCACCGATTAAGCCCACAACTTTTTCAGCACAACGCTTGCGCAACCCGAAATCACCCGCTAACTGCCCCCTCACACCGCCGAACAGGCAGTGTTACCGCCGAAAAGGCACTGCGCGCCCGTAGCTCAGCTGGATAGAGCATCAGACTACGAATCTGAGGGTCGGACGTTCGAATCGTTCCGGGCGCGCCACT
>NZ_CAKTFO010000026.1 GCF_934560975.1 uncultured Sphingomonas sp.
CTTGGTCATCTATCGCATTGATGATCGCGGTGCCGACGGCGCTGGTCCTCACCGCCGTTTATGGGTTCACGACCTAGGTCGTGAACCTAGAAACCATGCGGCAGCTGGCGCCGCCAGCGGCGGCCACACAGCCGCTTAGTGGAAGCTGTAAGTAGTCAGACGCCGAGCCAATCTAGGCCGCCCGGCAAGTCTTCGGCCGCGAAATCCAATTGTAGCACGCGTCGGTGCACCGGGTTGGTAGCGGCTTCGGATGCATGCAGGATCGAAGTCGCGTACATCCACACGTCTCCGGCCTCAGCGATGCAGGCCCAAACGCCTCGACGTTGAACGACCTCCGGACCGCGTTGACCGCGATGCGACCATCGGTGTGAGAGGCAGGCGCAATTAACAGCGGGGCGTTGGTCGCGGGAACGTCATCCATGTGGACCCGCAGAGTGACCATACGGGTCAGAAGATCGAAGGGCGGCGCGACGTGCTGCATGCCGCCCTTGATCGTCCACGGGCCGAAACCGTCGACATCGATCCGCCGTCGCACGCAAATCGTACGATCCTGATGCCAGGCCAGCGACCAGTTCGTCTCGGCGGTCTTGTCGAACAGGATCGCTCGCACGGGGCGGCTCCCAGGCCCCAGCACGCCGGCCGCGATAGACCCGATCGAACCTCGCGGGGCGAGGAAAGGTCTCAAGCCCGCAATGCCGCTGATGCGAATGCCGGCGTGATCCTCCGGAACGTCCTTAAGTGTCGCCCGCAGGACAATCAGGTCTTGGCTGACAGCGCCCGGATACCATTGGCCCCATGATCCTTCAGGTTGAGCCGAGCGGCTTCGAGCGGGTTCTGCATCGGTCCAGCTAAGCCAACGAACGACCGGTTTCTACCATCCGGGGCCGCAAAGCGGACAGCCTGAAGTCCACCGTCTCCGGCCGTTCGGGTTTGTGAGGCTACGGCCCAGTTCGCTGGCCTAAGATCGAAACGCACGATCATCGTGCGCGAACGGCGTGATGTCGCGAGGGGCGTTCATGGACGCGGAAGCAGGGACCGCTCCATGGGCGGCCGCCCGCCTTCGTCGTCGCACGGAGGGTCACGCTTCGCGTCGCCTGGATCCCGTGCCCGCTGACAACGCGCCCTTGCTTGTGGCGTGCGGCATGCATCTTCTGGGCATGATCCCGGGAACCCGTATCGAGGCGACGGTTCATGCATCGCAGGCCGCTGCCTGTCGGGCCGATCGTGGCGACGTCCGGCTCTATGCCACGCCCATTCCCCGCGGCTCGGCTGCGGCCATGCGGACTAAGCGCCGGCGCGCACCGCAGGGCGGTTATGCGGCGAGCCCGATGCCGGGCCGCCTGGAATGGATAGGTTTGCAGGCAGAAATGGGGGGAACGTCCCGGCATCTTCACCGGTTAATGCGGCGAACTGAAAAGGAGACGTATCATGGCAAAGGATGTGGGCAAGCCCGGTCTGACGGGCTTTGGCTGGCTGCTGCTGGCGGGTGGCGCTGCCGCCTATTTCAGCAACAAGGACCGTCGCGACAAGGTGCTGTCGTCGGTGAAGGGCTTCACGGGCAAGCTCAACCCCACCGGCGCCAAGACGGATACGTCCACCCAGCAATCCTGATTGCTTGTCCCGGGGCAGCCGTGCGTCCGTAGCGGACGATCCGGCTCCCTCAGGCGCTTTCGTCGCGCAGCGGTCGGGCGAGCAGTCGCTCGACCGCTTGCGCCACGTCGGTCGCACCCAGCAGCAGGTCGGCCACCGCTTCGCTGATCGGCATCTCCACACCGACCGCCGCTGCCGCCTGGATCAGCACCGGCGCGGTGAAGGCGCCCTCCGCCACCGTCCGCCGATCCGCCATCAGTTCGGCGGGCTTGTGCCCTTGACCCAGGCCCAGCCCCAGCGTGAAGTTGCGCGATTGCTCGGACGAGCAGGTCAGCACCAGGTCGCCCAAGCCTGACAATCCCGCCAGCGTCTCCGCCTTGGCGCCGCGCGCCAGGCCGAAGCGCGTCATTTCCGCAAAGCCGCGCGCGATCAGTGCCGCCCGTGCATTCCGGCCAAGGCCTGCGCCTTCCACCACGCCGCAAGCGATGGCCAGCACATTCTTGACCGCGCCGCCAATCTCCGCGCCGATCACGTCGCTGGAACGGTACGGGCGGAAGCCGGGGCGGGCGATGCGCTCGGCCAGGCGGGTCGCCACCGCATCGTCTTCGCACGCCAGGGTCAGCGCGGTGGGCAGCCCGCGCGCCACCTCCGCCGCGAATGTCGGCCCGGACAGGACCGCGATCGGCGCCTCCGGGCAGGCCTTCGCCGCCGCTTCGGACATCAGCGCCATGCTGCCCGCCTCGATCCCCTTGGAACAGAGCAGCAGCGGCTGGGCGCCGACCCCCGCCTGCGCCAGCACGCCGCGCATATGCTGGGCCGGAGTCACCACCAGCAACGCGTCGCAGGCGGCCAGTTCGGCCAGTTCGTGGGTGGCGTGGATGTCCGGGTCGAGCGGTACGCCGGGCAGGAAGATCGGGTTCTGATGCTCGCGATTGATCGCGCCCACCACGTCGCTTTCATGCGCCCATAGCAGCACCGGCCCGTTCTTGGCCGCGACCTGCGCCAGCGCGGTGCCCCATGCACCCGCGCCGATCACCCCCAGCTTCATGCCTTCACTCCCGCGCCACGTGCTTTTTCCGCCGTCGGGTCGAGCGGCCAGCGCGCGCGCGCCGCCACGTCGAGCGGATCGGTCAACCCGGCCGCGAACCGCTCCGCCCCCGCCCAGGCGATCATCGCCGCATTGTCGGTGCACAGCCACAAAGGCGGCGCGATGAACGGCAAATCGTGGGCGGCGGCCAAAGTCTGCAACGCCCCGCGCGCCGCAGTGTTGGCCGCGACGCCGCCTGCCACCACCAGAGCGGTCGCGCCCTGTGCCGCGCGGATCGCCAATCGGGTGCGGTCGATCAGGCAATCCACCACCGCCTGCTGGAACGATGCCGCAATATCCTCGGCGCTCCATGTTCCCGCGTCGCGCGCGCGCAGCACCGCGCCCTTCAGGCCCGCGAAGGAGAAATGCGGCTCGCCTGATTTCACCAGCGGGCGGGGCAGGGGCACCGCCCAGGGATCGCCCTGCAACGCGGCCTGTTCCACCGCCGGCCCGCCCGGAAAGCCGAGGCCCAGCAGCTTGGCGGTCTTGTCGAACGCCTCGCCCGCCGCATCGTCGATGGTGGTCGCCAGCCGCCGATAGTCGCCGGGGCCGCGCACCTCCAGCAACTGGCAATGCCCCCCGGAGACCAGCAGCAGCAGATAGGGAAAGGCCAGGTCCGGCGCGGCCAGACGCGGGCTCAGCGCATGGCCCTCCAGGTGATTGACCGCGATCAGCGGTTTGCCGGTCGCCAGCGCCAGCGCCTTGCCGGTGACCAGGCCCACCATCACCCCGCCGATCAGGCCCGGACCGGCGGTGGCGGCGATCGCGTCCACCGCGTCCAGCGGCACGCGTGCCTCCGCCAGCGCGGCCTCCACCAGCGGCGTCAGCACCTCCACATGGGCGCGCGCCGCAATCTCCGGCACCACCCCGCCATAGGGGCGGTGCGCGGCCTCCTGTCCGGCCAGCTTGTGCGCCAGGATGCGGCGGTCGCTGGTGACCAGCGCCGCCGCCGTTTCGTCGCAGGAGGATTCAAGTCCGAGGATCAACGCCATCGCTTGAGCCTCTGCGCGCTTCGCCTGTCCCTTTCAAGGGCGGGCGCGGCTTACTCGCGCGCGCCGCTGTTGAGCTTGAAGAAGGTGTCGGCAAAGCGGCCCTGCTCCGTCGCCTTGTAGAGGAAATGCACGCGGCCGACCGCATTCTCGACCGGCATCGGCGTTTGTTCAAAAATCCCCATGGTTTCCGCGATATAGTCTTCCAGCGGCATCATCTGCGGATTGGTGGCATGGCCGGGCATCAGATCGGTCTGCACGCCCGGCGGCACGATCTCGATCACCTCGACATTGGTGTCCTTCAGCTGTTCGCGCAGCGACAGCGAATAGCTGTGGATTGCCGCCTTGGTGGCGCAATAGGTCGGCGTCGCCGCCAGCGGCACGAAGGCCAGGCCCGACGACACCGTCATCACCGCGGCCCCGTCCTTGGTCAGCAGGTGCGGCAGCAGCGCGCTGGTCAGCCGGATCGGCCCCAGCAGGTTGGTGGCGACGGTCGCCTCCGCCACGTCCAGGTCCTGCGCCTTCAGGTCTTCGGCGATCATGATGCCGGCATTGTTGATGACGGCGTTCAGCTCGGGATGATCCGCCACGATCCTGGCCGCGAAATCCCTGATCGCCGCCGCGTCGGTCATGTCCAGGCGATAGCCGGCGACGATGCCGTCATGCGCCTGCACCACCTCGTCGATCGCCTGCTGGTTGCGGCCGGAGATGATGACGCGATTGCCGCGTCGGGCGAACTCCTCGGCCAGGCGACGGCCGATGCCGTTATTGCCGCCGGTGACCAGGATGGTGTTGCCGCTGATCTGCATGAAGCGTCCTTTGGTGCGAGGGTTGCGCAACCCCATCTAGGCCGTCACCATTCAGGTGAAAGACGGCACCGCAAAGTTTCATACGCACCGTCGGGAAAGTGACCATGTCCACCACCGCGCCTGCTTATTCCGATACCGTCGATCCGCGCGTGGAGGCGCTGGTGACCGAATTGATCGGCCGGGTCGCCGACAAATGGACCCTGCTGGTGCTGGAGGCGCTAGAGGAACATGGGCGCTTGCGCTTCACCCAGGTCGGCCGCGAAGTGCCGGGGATCAGCCAGAAGATGCTGACCCAGACGCTGCGTGAGATGGAGCGCGACGGCTTTCTGACGCGCACGGTGCATCCGGTCGTGCCGCCGCGCGTGGATTATGAGCTAACCGCCCTCAGCCGCAGCCTGGGCGCGGCGTTTTGCGGCGTGTGGCATTGGGCCGGCGAACATCTCGACGCGGTGGCGCGCGCCCGTGTCGCCTTCGACGCACGGGAATAAGGGGCTCGGCAGGGACGCCAGCCTGCCTCATTCCATTTGGCTTTCGCCAATCGCCCGGTAAGGAGCGCCCATGCCTCACCTTCGTCTCGGCACACGCGGATCGCCACTCGCCCTGTGGCAGGCGAACATGGTCGCGGATGCCCTGCGCACGGCCCATGGCTGGAGCGCGGATGCGGTCGAGATCGTGGTCATCCGCACCACCGGTGACAAGGTGCAGGATCGCGCGCTGGCGGAGATCGGCGGCAAGGCGCTGTGGACCAAGGAACTGGATCGCGCATTGCTGGCGGGTGAGATCGACCTGGCGGTGCATTCCATGAAGGATGTGGAGACGATCCGCCCGGCGGAGATCGTGATCGCCGCCAATCCGCCGCGCGCCGACGTGCGCGACAAGCTGGTCGGCGCGGACAGCTTCGCCGCCTTGCGCGCCACTCCGCGCATCGGCACCTCCTCGCCGCGTCGCGCCGCGCAGGTCCGCCGCGCCCGCCCGGATGCCGACGTGGTGCTGTTCCGCGGCAATGTCGACACGCGCCTGCGCAAGCTGGCCCTGGGCGAGGTGGACGCGACCCTGCTCGCCGCCGCCGGGCTGGACCGTTTGGGGCGGGGCGATGTCGGCGCGCATCTGTCCATCGACACGATGCTGCCCGCCCCGGCGCAGGGGGCGGTGGGGATCGAGGCGCGCGCCGACGATAGTGCCACGCGCGCGCTGCTAGTCGCGATCGACCATGCGCCGACCAGCGCCTGCGTCCGGGCCGAGCGCGCCTTTCTCGCCGCGCTGACCGCCGATTGCCACTCGCCGGTCGCGGCGCTGGCGGTGATGGAGGATGGCGCCATCCTCCTCCGCGCCGAAATCCTGAGCGAGGATGGCGCGATCAGCGAGGCGAGCGAGGCGCGCTTCGCATCGGGCGACGATCTGGCCCCGCGCGCTCTGGCCGAGGCCATGCTGGACCGCGCGCCGCCGGCGCTCCGTGCCCTGTTCGCAAGGTGAGGTCGCTGCTCGTCCTGCGTCCCGAACCCGGCGCGGCGGCGACCCTGGTGCGCGCCGCCGCCGCCGGCGCGGACGCGGTGGCGGCGCCACTCTTCACGATCGTGCCGGTGGCGTGGACTTCCCCCGATCCGAGCGCCCATGATGCCCTGATGCTGACCAGCGCCAATGCGGTGCGGCTGGCCGGTCCCGCCCTCGCTACCCTGCTTGCGCTTCCCCTTTATGCGGTGGGTGAGGCGACGGCCGCCGTCGCCTCTGCCGCTGGTTTCGCGCGGATCCATGCCGGGTCGGCCGATGCCGCCGCTCTGGTCACGCAGATGGTTGCGACCGGCGTGAAGCGACCGCTCCACCTTGCCGGGCGGGACCATCGCGCGCCGGACGACGCCCCGATCCCCATCGTCCGCCGCATCGTCTACGCCGCCGATCCCGTCGCCGTCCTGCCGCAAACGGCCGAGACGGCATTGCGGAACGGCGCCGTGGCGTTGCTGCATTCGCCGCGCGCCGGCACGCTGCTGGCGGAGCTGGCCGCCAAGGCGGGCCTGGACCCCACCGCCCTTCGGGTGGCGGCGATCAGCGCGGCGGCGGCACGCGACTGGCCGGGCGCGGTTGTTGCCGATCGGCCGACCGACGACGCCCTGTTGGCGGCGGCCGCAACACTGTGCGACAAGGGGTGATGGACGAGCGCGATTATTATGGGCAGCCGAAGCGGCGCAGCTTCCTGCCGACCCTGCTGGTGGTTGTTCTGGCCTTTGCGCTCGGCATCGGCATCACCGCCATCGCCGTGATGCGGGTCCGTGCCGTCGCGACCTGGGTCCATCCCGCCACCACCACGGCCCCGGTGCAGCCAATCGTGTCCCGGCCTTCGCCCGTGATCGTCCAGCCCGCGCCGTCGACCGACCCGGCGCTGCCCGGCCGGGTGGATGCGATCGAGGGACGGCTGGCCGGCGTGGAGGGGCGCGTCGATGCCGCCATCGGCGATGCCGACCGGGCGGAGGGGCTGCTGGTCGCCTTTGCCGCCCGCCGCGCGCTGGACCGGGCCCAGCCGCTTGGTTTCCTGGAGGCCCTGCTGCGCGAACGCTTCGCCAAGGAGGATGCGGCGTCCGTGGCGCAGGTGATCGCCGCCAGCCAGCGGCCGGTGACGCTCAGCGGGTTGCAGCAGGAACTGGACGCACTGCGCCCGACCCTGGTCTCCAAGGATCCGGAGGAGGGGATGTGGACCGGCATGCGGCGCGAACTCGCCAGCCTGTTCGTGATCCGCCGCGCCGATACGCCCAGCCAGGCGCCGACCGACCGCTACAGCCGCGCGGCCCGCGCGCTCCAGCAGGGGGAGGTGGATGTCGCCGCGTCCGAAATCGCGCGCATGCCCGGCGCGACCGCCGCCGCCGCCTGGCTCGCCCAGGCGCGCCGCTACGTGCTGGCGCGCAACGCGCTCGACCGGTTGGAAACCGCCGCCTTGCTCGCCCCGCGCCCGCGTTCGCCGCTCTCCTCCTCCTCGAACTGAGTTTTCCGACCATGCCGGCGCATGCCGCCCTTCAATATGCGCGCAGCAGCTTCGACACGCGCGTCGGTGACATGATGGGCCGCATCATGGCGGGGGAGACGTTTCTCCGCGCCTGGGTGCGCCATGGCGGGGCCGATCCGGTCACCGCCTGGGCCGAAGACCCGCAGGATGCCGCCGGCTTCCGGCAGCAGGTGGCGGAGTTTGGCGGCACCGCCGATGTGGCCATCGCCAACCATGCCGATCTCGGGCCGTTGCGCCGGGCGGGCGCGCTGTGGCTCGCCGACCCTGCGGTGGCGGCCTATGCCTGGCGCAGGCGCTGGGACGGGCAGCGTGCCTGGAGCCTGATCGGCATTACCCACACGATCAGCAGCGATCGGGCGATGGATCGCATCGCCGAACTCGCTACCGCGCCGGTCCAGCCGTGGGACGCGTTGATCTGCACCTCGCGCGCGGTGCGCGGCACCGTGCAGACGCTGCTGGCGGAGCAGGCGGACTATCTCGCCGCGCGCCTCGGCGCGACCGACCGCTCGCTGCCCGAACTGCCGGTCATCCCGCTCGGCGTCGATTGCGATCGCTTCACGCCCGATCCGGCCGCACGCGCGCGCTGGCGCGGGCAGTTCGGCATCGCTGACGACGCCGTCGCGATCCTGCAATTCGGCCGCCTGTCGCTCCACATGAAGGCGCATCCCCTGCCGCTGCTGCAGGCGGTGGCGCGCGCGGCGCGTCGCAGCAAGCCGCGCCTGCACCTGATCTTCGCCGGCCAGCCGTCCAATCCCGAACAGGGCAAGCATTTCCGCGATCTGGGCGCCGCCTTTGCCGAGCATTTCACCACCCATTTCGTCGATGGCGCGCAGGCGGAGGCGAACACGGTCCGTTCCGCCGCCGACATCTTCACCTTGCTGTCCGACAATATCCAGGAAAGCTTCGGCCTCGCCCCGGTGGAGGGAATGGCCGCCGGCCTGCCGGTGGTGGGCAGCGACTGGGACGGGTTGCGCGACACGATCGACCATGGCGTCACCGGCTTCCTGGTGGACAGCCTGCTGCCCGCGCCCGGCGGCGGCGATGTGCTGGCGCGCCGTTATGCCAATGGGCTCGACAATTATCACCATTACCTCGCCGCCGTGGCACAGGCGACGTCGGTCGATGTCGAACAGGCGGCGGATTTCTTCACGGCGCTGGCCAACAATCCCGACCTGCGCCGCCGGATGGGCGAGGCGGGGGCCCGCCGTGCACGCGAACATTATGACTGGCCGGTCGTGATCGGCGCCCATCGCGACCTGCTCGACCATCTCGCCGGCATCCGCGCCATCGCCCCGGAGCGTGCGCCCCGCACCCGCACCGCCCAGCCCGCGCGGATGGACCCCTATGCCCTGTTCGCAGGCTACCCGACGCAGGCAATCGACGCCGACACCCGCATCGCCGCCGGGCCCAGCCGCCTGGCCGACCTGCCCGGCGACAAGGGCATGATGGTGCGCCACGCGCTGGCGCCGGCGGACCTGCTCGACCGGATGATCGCCCATATCGGCCGGGGGCCGCTCGGCATGGTCGATCTGGTCGCCGCCTTCCCCGACCAGCCGCCCGCCTTGCTGGTCAACACCGTCGCCTGGATGCTGAAGGTCGGCCTCGCCCGCCGGGTGTGAAGATTGTCCCTGTTCGCGGGCGGCAAGGAGGGATACAGTTCGGCCATTCCCCGGGGGAGCGCCGTTGCCGCGCTTGAGAGGAGGGCAGGAGCCTTCGACCCGTCGAACCTGATCCGGTTGACACCGGCGTAGGGAGGGAGAAGGGCACGCCCATTCTCCGTCCCGCCTTGGAAGGACGTAGACCATGGCCGACATTCCCGCCCGTACCGAACTGGCCGTCACCACCGGCCCGATCCGCGGCTCCCGCAAGATCCATGTCGGCCCGCTCAATGTCGCCATGCGCGAAATCACGCTGGAGCCGGGCTCGGGCGAGGATCCGGTCCGCGTCTACGATACGTCCGGCCCGTACAGCGATCCCAACGCCCGCATCGACATCATGGCCGGCCTGCCCGAACTCCGCCGCGACTGGATCCGCAGCCGGGGCGACGTGGAGGAGGTCGCCAGCCGCGAGGTTCGTCCCGAGGATAACGGCATGAAGGGGCCCGATCGTTCCGGCGGGGTGCAGCCTTTCCCCAACGTCCGCCGCCGCGTGCTCCGCGCCAGGGCCGGCGCCAATGTCAGCCAGATGCATTATGCCCGGCGCGGCATCATCACGCCCGAAATGGAATATGTGGCGGAGCGCGAGAATCTCGGCCGCGCCCGCTTGGCCGAATATCATCGCGACGGTCAGGATTGGGGCGCGGAGATCCCCGATTACGTCACGCCGGAGTTCGTGCGCGACGAGATCGCACGCGGCCGCGCCATCATCCCCAACAACATCAACCACCCGGAATCCGAGCCGATGGCGATCGGCCGCAACTTCCTGGTCAAGATCAACGCCAATATCGGCAACTCGGCCGTCGCGTCCGACGTCGCGGCGGAGGTCGACAAGATGGTGTGGTCGATCCGCTGGGGCGCGGACACGGTGATGGACCTGTCCACCGGCCGCAACATCCACGACACGCGCGAATGGATCATCCGCAACAGCCCCGTGCCGATCGGCACCGTGCCGATCTACCAGGCGCTGGAAAAGGTCGGCGGCATTGCCGAGGATCTGACGTGGGAGGTGTTCCGCGACACATTGATCGAGCAGGCCGAACAGGGCGTGGACTATTTCACCATCCACGCCGGCGTGCGCCTGCCCTACATCCCGCTCACCGCCAAGCGCGTCACCGGTATCGTCAGCCGCGGTGGATCGATCATGGCCAAATGGTGCCTGGCGCACCACAAGGAGAGCTTCCTTTACGAGAAGTTCGACGAGATTACCGAGATCATGAAGGCCTATGACATCGCCTATTCGCTGGGCGACGGCCTCCGCCCCGGCGCGATCGCGGACGCCAATGACGAGGCGCAGTTTGCCGAACTCTACACGTTGGGCGAACTCACCAAGCGCGCCTGGGAGCAGGACGTGCAGGTGATGATCGAGGGCCCCGGCCATGTGCCGATGCACAAGATCAAGCAGAATATGGAAAAGCAGCTGGAGGCGTGCGGCGAGGCACCTTTCTACACGCTTGGGCCGCTCACCACCGACATCGCGCCGGGTTACGACCATATCACGTCCGGCATCGGCGCGGCGATGATCGGCTGGTATGGCACGGCGATGCTCTGCTACGTCACGCCCAAGGAGCATCTCGGCCTGCCCGACCGTGACGACGTCAAGGTCGGCGTCGTCACCTACAAGCTCGCCGCCCACGCCGCCGACCTCGCCAAGGGCCATCCCGCCGCCAAGGTCCGCGACGACGCCCTGTCACGCGCCCGCTTCGAATTTCGCTGGCGCGACCAGTTCAACCTGTCGTTGGACCCGGATACCGCCGAGCAATATCACGACCAGACGCTCCCGGCGGAAGGCGCCAAGACCGCCCACTTCTGCTCCATGTGCGGCCCCAAATTCTGCTCGATGAAGATCACCCAGGAAGTCCGGGACTTCGCCGCAAAGCAGAATGCGCCGGTGGAGACCTTCGTCGCGGCGGGAGAGGCCGAAGCAGGGATGGCAGCGATGAGCGAACTCTATCACGAAAAGGGTCGCGAACTTTACATGGGTGCGGGTGGACGGGAGCACGACTGATCGGCAGCGATCGCCATCCAGGTACAATTCTTTTGGGGTGCCCCGATGACGGGCGCCACCCTAGCCTGCTCTTGGTGAGGTAGGCAGGATTGTGGGCATATGGTTCAGGGTTGCGAGGCACTGACTGAAAGGGAGAAGCAGGCGCTCCGTCTGCTTCTTGCCGGGCACGATGCCAAATCGATGGCGGGGCACCTTGGCCTATCGGTCCATACGATCAACGAACGCCTGCGCGAAGCCAGGCGTAAGCTCAGCGTATCAAGCAGCAAAGAGGCGGCGCGCATGCTGCGCCAGAGCGAGGACACCGACCCCGAAAGACTTGGGAACATATCTTTCGGGGAGGCCTCTCGCGCCCAAGCCGTCGAGTGTTCCGATCAGCCCGACCAAGAACCGCCGACGCCACGTCGTACGGTCTGGGCGATTGGAGGAATTGCCATGATATCGTTGTTTGCCGCGGTGCTCGCTTTATCGGCGCCCGACCAGATACCCCCGGCGAATGTCGAGGCCTGGGCCGCTGCCGAAACGCCGGCAAGCAAGACCGCCCGTGACTGGTTGGCTCTTGTTGATGCCGGTGAGTGGGCGAAGAGTTGGGCCGCAACCGCGCAATCGTTTCGGTTGTTGAACACTGAGGATGCTTGGCAGTCGGCATCAGAGAAGGCGCGTGCTCCACTCGGGAGCGTCGTGTCGCGCACATTGGTAAGCGAGGAAGACGTGCCTGCGCCGCCCCACGGCTATCGTACGGTTCGCTTTCGCACCGATTTCGCCAACAAGCATGGCGCGACGGAGACGGTTTCCCTCGACCGCGAAGGTGAAGGCTGGAAGGTCGTGGGGATCTATATCGATTGAGGCGTCACCCGGCGTTTCGGGAACTGGCCTCGGGCCGGCGGCTCGCTCCGCTACAGCGGGTACGGTGCAGACGTCGGCCAGCTCCTGCTATCGCCTGTGCCGCAGCCCGGCTGAGGAGGCGTTCGCCGCCTGGACACTGCACTCGACCAAGCGCCGCACCGCTTGGTCGAGGTCGGGTTCTACCGTGCGATCAACGGCGTCACGCATCCCATGCATGACCGCGAGGGCAGAGTGACCGGGCCGCGCGCCCAATATGATGATCATCTGCTGGTGTTGCTGCCTTGGGCGCACCAGCCGCAGCGTTGCAGCCACGCGGTACGGGAAACGCTCAATTCCAACGAGAGCGTGCCTGCCGCCGAGATGATGGACAGGCGGCTGGCCCATCATGATCAAGACGTGCCGCGCGACTATGATCCGCCGCCGCCAACGCCGGAGCAACTCGCCGCCGAGGCCGCGATGCGGGCGGCGGAGGTGCTGCCGGAAAGCCGTTCGCCAGTGCGACCTTCCGTAAGCTTTGGATCGTGCGCCGCGCCCGTGCGGGCTCGACAGGTCGCAACTCTGGAACATGCCGACTCCCCGCCCGTTACGCCGCCACATCAAAACAGGAGGCGGTGCGTGGTTCAGGCTTCGGATATTCGCGAGCATATGGAAGTGCTCGGCTCGGACGGGCAGCATGTCGGCACGGTCGACCATGTCGAGGGCAGCAACATCAAGCTTGCGCGCAAGGATTCGGTGGACGGCAAGCATCATTATGTCCCGCTGACCTCGGTGTCGCGGGTCGATACGCATGTCCACCTCAGCACCACCGCGGCTGCGGCCCTTGCCGGTGCGGCGGCGCTCGGCGGTGCGGCGGCGGCCTCCGCCGGCCATGACGACCATGGCCCGCTGCCGCCGGTCAAGAACCGCTCGGTCGATGGGGCAAAGCCGCGCGGCAATTTCTACCTGCCGTGGATCGTGGGCATCATCGGCCTGCTCCTGCTGATCCTGCTGTTCCGCAGCTGCTCCAGGCATGACGACGTGGTGACCACCACCGCCGACACCAACGTCACCGACACCAACCTGACCGACACGGCGCCGGTCGCCACGCCGCCGCTGCCGGTGGAGGCGGTGGCGCTGCCGAACGGGCAGTCGATCGATCTGGCACCGAACACGCTCAATTACGATCTGCAGCGCTATCTCGGCTCCAACGAGGCGACGCCCAAGACCTTCCAGTTCGACAAGCTGAACTTCGAGACCGGCTCGGCCGCGATCCGCGCCGAGGATCAGGCCAATGTCGATGCGCTGGCACAGATCCTGGCGGCCTACCCCAAGGCACGCGTGCAGATCGTCGGCTATACCGATGCACGTGGCGCTGCGCCGACCAACGCCCAGCTGGGTCAGCAGCGCGCCGACTCGGTGACCACGGCGCTCACCGCCAAGGGCATCGACAAGACCCGGATCGAGTCCGTCTCCGGCGGCGAGGCGAACCCGACCGACACCAACGCCACCACCCAGGGCCAGTTCGAGAATCGTCGCACCGAACTGGTCGTCACGGCCAAGTAAGCCGGCCGGATAAGCCCAAAAGGTCCGCCGCGCTTCGGCACGGCGGACCAGATGGCGCCGGATTCAACCACCGGGCGATCGCCGCTCTCCCCGCAAAGGGGCGGAGCGGCGATCGCGTATGGATCGCCGGCAAGGCTGGCGAAGACCAGACCGCCCCGCGCGCCCGGATGGTCGCAATTCGGGTCATCCGTATTCCACGCCATATTGCCATGCGGCCCCGCATCCCGCACCCTGCCGGGATAGACCCATGACCGATCAGCCCGCCCTTATCCTTGATTGCCCGCAGACGGCGCATGCCCGCATCGCGCTCGGCCGGTTCGGGGCGGAGGCGGAGTTGGTGATGACGCCAGCCGGTCTGCTCGCCGTGGGCGGGCTGGTGGTGGCGATCCTGCTGGCGGTGCCGCCGATCATTCGCGCCGCAAAGGGGCGTCCGGCGCAACCCGATCGCGGGCGGCTGCCTCGGCGATCCTGATCCGCCGACCGCTCCGCCGCGCTCCATCCGAGGCTGGGATCAGCGTTTCTTCACGAACTCCGCGCGCAGCACTAGGCCCTTGATGCCTTCATATTTGCAGTCGATCTCCTGCGCGTCGCCGGTCAGGCGGATCGACTTGATCAGCGTGCCCCGCTTCAGCGTCTGGCCCGCGCCCTTGACCGCCAGATCCTTGATCAACGTCACCTGATCGCCGTCCGCCAGCACGTTGCCGACCGCGTCGCGCACCACCACCGCATCGCCGCCGCTGCCGCCTGCCGCGCCCGCCAGTTGGCTCGCCGGCACCCACTCGCCGCTCGCCTCGTCATACACATAATCGTCGTCGTCAGCCGCCACGTGGGTGTCCCTTCTGTTGGTCGCGCCTGCTGTACGAGCGCGTCGCTTACTGGTCGAGCCTAGCCGAGCGCGGGCAGCCGCCAGTCGACCGGCTTGCGCCCGTGTGCCTCCAGAAAGGCGTTGGCCTTGGAGAAATGCCCGCTGCCGAACCAGCCGCCATGCGCCGACAAGGGGGAGGGGTGCGGCGCCGTCAGCACCAGATGGTGCCCACCCTGCGCGATGCCGCGCACGAACGCCGCCTTCTTCTGCGCGTAACTGCCCCACAGCAGGAAGGCGACCGGCTCCTGCTTGGCGGCGACCAGCTGGATCACGGCATCGGTGAAGCGTTCCCACCCCTTGTCGCGATGGGAGGCCGCGCGTCCGCTTTCCACCGTCATCACGCTGTTGAGCAGCAGCACGCCCTGCCGCGCCCAATGCTCCAGAAAGCCATGGGCCGGCGGCGCGAAGCCCAGGTCGGCCTGCATTTCCTTGTAGATGTTCCTCAGGCTCGGCG
This sequence comes from uncultured Sphingomonas sp., assembly GCF_934560975.1. Lineage (GTDB taxonomy): Bacteria > Pseudomonadota > Alphaproteobacteria > Sphingomonadales > Sphingomonadaceae > Sphingomonas_I. The sequence goes on from NZ_CAKTFO010000026.1 coordinate 14,835, forward strand.
GCACCTTCACCCCCGGCCGCACCGAAAAGGCCAGGCCATGCGCCTGTCCCGGTCCGTGATAGGGATCCTGCCCCAGGATCACGACCCGCACCTGATCGAGCGGGGTCAGTTCCAGCGCACGGAACCGGTCCTCACGCGGGGGGAACAGGGCACTGCCGCGCGCCTCCTCGGCGGTCAGGAATGCGTCGAGCGCGGCCATATAGGGGCTGTCCAGCTCCGGCCGGAGCCGTTCGAGCCAGCTGGGGTGCAGGGAAAGGGAGTGCATGAGGCCGCAGATGGGCGGGGGTGCCGCGCTTCGTCAATCGATCCTTACGCCCGCGGTTCGATGGCAACGCCGCATCTCCTCGCCCGTTCTACCCGACGGGTCCGCCATGATGCGCACCCGTGGAAGGAGGTGACCCATGGGCCTCTTTACCAAAGATATCGAGACGCTGGACGATCTGTTCATCACCAAGCTCCAGGCGATCTATTATGCCGAACATGAGATCGCGGAGGCGTTGCCCAAGATGCGCGAGCAGGCGACCTCACCCGAATTGCGCGCGGGGTTCGAGCAGCATCTGACCGAAACCGAAGGGCAGATCAGCCGGCTTGAGCGGGTGTTCGACATGCACGGCTCCGAACCGCGACAGACGACCTGCGCGGCGATCGACGGCATCATCAAGGCCGGCGATACGGTGGCGGGCAACATCGCGGACCGCGACGTGCTGGACGCGGCACTCACCGCCGCCGCGCAGATGGTCGAGCATTACGAAATCGCGCAATATGGCACCCTGATCGCGTGGGCGCGCGAGCTCGGCCGCGAGGATTGCGCGCGTCTGCTGGACGAGACACTGGCAGAGGAGAAAGCGACGGACGAGAAGCTGACCCGGCTCGCCGAGTCCCGTATCAATCGCCGGGCCGAGACGCGGGCGGCCTGAGGACCGGGCGCCCGGCCCTCCGCTTCGCCGGAGCGGCCGGGCGTGCTGCCCGATCGGCGGCGGCATGCCATTTCGGGCTGGGAGGGATCGGGAGGGCGCGACCCGCGTTGCTTACGCCCCGCACCCCCGCTTGACACCTGGCGACTCCGGTTCTACCTGCCGCAAATCCCACGAACCCGGTATCCGGCGGCGCTTTCGCGTGCGTCGTGTATTGGCCGTTCCGGGAAGTAAGCGTCGAGATAGGGTGGCCAGCCAACCGCCCTGTGGAGCAGGAGAAGCATAAGACATGGCACGTATCGCGGGTGTCAACATCCCGACCAACAAGCGCGTCGAAATCGCGCTGACCTACATTCACGGCATTGGCCCGGCCAAGGCCAAGGAAATCACCGAAAAGCTGGGCATTGCGCGCGAGCGTCGCGTTCAGGAGCTGTCGGACCAGGAGGTTCTGCAGATCCGTGAGGCGATCGACGCCGGCTACACCGTGGAAGGCGACCTCCGCCGCCAGGTGGCGATGAACATCAAGCGGCTGATGGATCTGGCCTGCTATCGCGGCCTGCGTCATCGCAAGGGCCTGCCGGTCCGCGGCCAGCGCACGCATACCAATGCGCGCACCCGCAAGGGCAAGGCCAAGCCGATCGCCGGCAAGAAGAAGTAAGCCAGACGTAAATCGTCCGGGACGATTTGCGCGGCTTACTCCGCCGGAGGCAGCTCGTCACGAGCGCCCCGCACAGCAACAGAATTTAGGTCAGGAACGAAACGATGGCACGCGAACCTCAGCGCATCAAGCGGCGCGAGCGCAAGAACATCACCGCCGGCGTCGCGCACGTGAACGCCAGCTTCAACAACACCATGATCACGATCACCGACGCGCAGGGCAATGCGATTTCCTGGTCGTCGGCCGGCATGATGGGCTTCAAGGGCAGCCGCAAGTCGACCCCTTACGCCGCGCAGGTCGCGGCCGAGGATGCGGGCAAGAAGGCGGCCGAGCATGGCGTCCGCACGCTTGAGGTCGAGGTCAAGGGCCCCGGTTCGGGCCGTGAAAGCGCGCTGCGTGCGCTTCAAGCCGTCGGCTTCCACATCACGTCGATCCGCGACGTGACGTCGATCCCGCACAACGGCGTCCGTCCGTCCAAGCGTCGTCGCGTCTGATCCTGGCGGCGGGGCGCCGTCCGGCCCCGTTCTGTATCTCTGATTCCGGCCGCAGCGGACGCGCCGCGGCCACAGCCCCGAGGGGACCATGATGGCGATCAATGCCAAGAACTGGCAGGAACTGAAGAAGCCCGTCGCGCTCGACAAAAAGGGCGGCGGGGATACGAAGCGCAAGGCGACCTTCATCGCCGAGCCGCTGGAGCGGGGCTTCGGCCTGACGCTCGGCAATGCGCTGCGTCGGGTGCTGCTGTCCTCGCTCCAGGGCGCGGCCGTGACCTCGATCAAGATCGAGAACGTGCTGCACGAATTCTCCTCGCTCACCGGCGTGCGGGAAGACGTGACCGACATGGTCCTGAACGTGAAGCAGATCGCGCTGCGGATGCAGGGCGAGGGTTCCAAGCGGCTCCAGCTGTCGGCTACCGGCCCCGGCGAAGTGACCGCCGGCGACATCGCCACCACGGGCGATATCGAGGTCATGAACCCGGATCTGGTCATCTGCCACCTGGACGAGGGCGCGACCCTGAACATGGAACTGACGGCGCAGGCCGGCAAGGGCTATGTCCCCGCCGCCGCCAACCGTCCGGCCGATGCGCCGATCGGCCTGATCCCGGTCGACGCGCTCTACTCGCCGGTCCGCCAGGTCGCCTACAAGGTCGAAAATACCCGCGTCGGACAGGAGCTTGACTATGACAAGCTCACCCTGACGCTGGAAACCGACGGCACGGTCACGCCCGAAGACGCGGTCGCCTATGCGGCGCGCATCCTGCAGGACCAGCTGCAGCTGTTCGTCCACTTCGACGAAGGCATGGCTGTGTCCGCACCCGCGGCGACCACCGCGGTGGCACCGGTCGGCGGCACGGTGGAGCCGGAGACGAACTCCAATCAGCTCAACCGCTACCTCCTCAAGAAGGTGGACGAGCTGGAGCTGTCGGTGCGTTCGGCCAACTGCCTCAAGAACGACAACATCATCTATATCGGCGATCTCGTGCAGAAGACCGAAGCGGAGATGCTGCGCACGCCGAATTTCGGCCGCAAGTCGCTCAACGAGATCAAGGAAGTCTTGTCCTCGATGGGCCTGCGCCTCGGCATGGAAATCCCGGGCTGGCCGCCCGAGAACATCGAAGAGATGGCCAAGAAGCTCGAACAGGAATTCTGATCGGGCGGGAGGGCGTCCATGTCCTCCCACCATCCGGCTTCGGCCGGAACCGGGCTCTAGGCGGTGGCCCTTATCACCGCCAGGCCGGGGTTACCTGATACGGGCCCCGTACGAACGAAAGGAAGATACCATGCGTCATCGTGTAGGCGGCCGTAAGCTGCAGCGTACCTCCAGCCACCGGACTGCCCTGTTCCGCAACCAGGCGGCCGCGCTGATCAAGCACGAGCAGATCACGACCACGCTCGCCAAGGCGAAGGAGCTTCGCCCCTATGTCGAAAAGCTGGTTACGCTGGCCAAGAAGGGCGGCCTGTCCAATCGTCGTCTCGCCCATGCCCGCCTGATGGACGACGTGCAGCTGGTGAAGCTGTTCGACGTGATCGGCGCGCGTTATGCGGCGCGCAACGGCGGCTATATCCGCATCATCAAGGCTGGCCTCCGCGCCTCCGACGCCGCGGCGATGGCCGTGATCGAGTTCGTCGATCGCGACGTCTCCGCCAAGGGTCAGGATTCGGGCCCGGTGGTGAGCGAGGACGCCGAAGCAGCCTGATCGCTGCCGCAAGCATCAAGACAAAGGAGGGCTCGGCCATGCGCCGGGCCCTTTCTTTTTGTGCTCGGCGTGGGCGGGGCGGATTGCGCGCAACGCTTGCGATCTGCGCGCACCGTTCCTATCGCCGCTTGCATGACCGTCGCCCCCACAGATTGCATCCTGATCGTCGATTTCGGCAGCCAGGTGACCCAGCTGATCGCCCGCCGCGTGCGCGAAGCCGGGGTTTATAGCGAGATCGCTCCCTTCAACGCGGCCGATGCGGCATTTGACCGCCTCAGGCCGGCCGGGATCATCCTGTCGGGCGGCCCCGCCTCCGTTACGGAGGAGGCGAGCCCGCGCGCGCCGCAGCGTTTCTTTGAAGCGGGCGTGCCGATCCTGGGCATCTGCTATGGGCAGCAGACGATGTGCAAGCAGCTCGGCGGCGACGTGATCGTCTCGGGCGAGGGCGGCGAGTTCGGCCGCGCCTTTGTCGAGGTCAGTTCCCCCTCCAAGCTGTTCGATGGCCTGTGGCAGCAGGGTGAGCGGCATCAGGTGTGGATGAGCCATGGCGACAAGGTCACCCGCCTGCCCGACGGCTTCGCCCCGATCGCCGTGTCCGAAGGCGCGCCCTTCGCCATCACCTCGGACGAGGCCCGCCGCTTCTACGGCGTCCAGTTCCACCCCGAAGTGGTCCACACCCCCGACGGCGGCAAGCTGATCGCCAATTTCGCCCGCCATGTCTGCGGCCTCCAGGGCGACTGGACCATGGCCGAGTTCCGCGATGCCAAGATCGCCGACATCCGCGCGCAGGTGGGCGACGGGCGCGTGATCTGCGGCCTGTCCGGAGGGGTCGACAGCGCGGTGGCGGCGGTGCTGATCCATGAGGCGATCGGCGACCAGCTGACCTGCGTGTTCGTCGATCACGGCCTGATGCGCCAGAGCGAGGCGGAGCAGGTGGTCAGCCTGTTCCGCGAACATTACGGCATCCCGCTGGTCCATGTGAATGCCGAACAGACCTTCCTTTCGGGCCTCGCCGGCCTCACCGACCCGGAGGCGAAGCGCAAGTTCATCGGCAAGACCTTCATCGAGATCTTCGAGCAGGAGGCCGCCCGGATCGGCGGCGCCGATTTCCTGGCGCAGGGCACGCTCTATCCCGACGTGATCGAGAGCGTCAGCTTCACCGGCGGCCCGTCCGTGACGATCAAGAGCCACCACAATGTCGGCGGCCTGCCCGAGCGGATGAACATGAAGCTGGTCGAGCCCCTGCGGGAGCTGTTCAAGGACGAGGTCCGCGTGCTCGGCAAGGAACTGGGCCTGCCCGACGCCTTTGTCGGCCGCCACCCGTTCCCCGGTCCCGGCCTTGCCATCCGCATCCCGGGCGAGGTCACCAAGGAACGCTGCGACATCCTGCGCAAGGCCGACGCCATCTATCTCGACGAGATTCGGCGTGCCGGCCTGTACGACGCGATCTGGCAGGCTTTCGCGGTGCTGCTGCCGGTGCGCACGGTCGGCGTCATGGGCGATTACCGCACCTATGACAGCGTCTGCGCGCTGCGGGCGGTCACCTCGACCGACGGCATGACCGCGGACGTCTACCCGTTCGACGCCGCCTTCCTGTCCCGCGTGGCGACCCGCATCGTCAACGAGGTCCAGGGCATCAACCGCGTCACCTACGACTATACCTCCAAGCCACCCGGCACGATCGAGTGGGAATGATGGTGGGGCGGGTTCGCCGGATCTAACGGCCGCCGCTCACCGCCCTGTCGGCGGTCAGTGTGATGCGGATGCGGACCCAGCTGCCGATCATCGCCTTGCCGTTGCTGCGCGGCGGGCGGACCAGGAACTGCCAGGCGGCTTCCCGCACCGCGCGCGACATGCGGGAGCCCGCCGGCGATTCGCCCAACTCGCGGCAGTTGTCGACGTGGAACCGCTCCACCGTCTGGCAGGCCACCTCGCCCCAGCCGATCACGCCGCGCGGCATGTAGAAGGCCAGTTCGGCCTGGCTCGGCTCGCGATACCATTCGGCGTTGAACAGGCGGCCGCCGCCCGGCAGGTTGCTGGGGCCATAGGTCGATCCGCTGTCCGCCTGCTCGGTGCCCTCTTCCGCCCCCTGCGCGGTTGGCCGCTCGACCGGCGTGGACCGGGTCTGGCGCAGGTCGAACTGCGACAATTCGGGGTTCAGGACCCATCGTTGCGGCGCGTCCGGTTTGGGCGGCGGCGGCGGCGGGGCCGATGGCGGCGGGGGCGGGGCGGATTGCCGCCGGGCCGTGCTCTTCTTGGTGGTCTGCTTCGTCGCGATCTCGGCGGCGGCCGGGATGTCGACCGTCACCAGCCGCCGCTCCGGCTCCAGCGGGGTCCATTGCACGCCGGTGGTGCGCAGCAGGATTAGCAGGATCAGCAGGTGCGCCAGGATCGTCAGCAGCAGCGATAGGCCACGGCGCGCGGCACGCGAATCTCGGACGTCCGCCAGGATGAGAGACGCCGCGCGCATCGCCGGATGCCTAGGTTGCCGCGCCGGCTCCTGCAACGATTGTGACGCCTTTCTCGCCGCATCCCGTCGCACCTTTGTTCGCACAGCTTCCGTTCAGGCGGACTCGTCGCTAGAAGGCCGGTTTTCCGCATGTGGTGCGGACGAGGGAGACGTTTCTTGGCGCTGACGCCGACCGACAACCAGGCCTTCTTGCGCGAGGTGGACGATGATCTCCGCCGCGACCAGGTGACCGGCTTCGCCAAACGGTGGGGCAAGGTCGTCGGCGTGGCCGTGGTCGTCGGGCTGGTCGTGCTCGCCGCCTTCCTGTTCTGGCAGCATCGCCGCGCGACGCGCGCGGGCGAGCAGGGCGAGCAGCTGGTCGGCGTGATTGACGACGCGACCTCCGGCCGCGCCAGCGCCACCGATCCGCGCCTGGCCGAACTCGCGCAGGCGCCGGGCGACGGCTATCAATCGATGGCGCGCATCATGCAGGCCAATCTGGAAGCGCGCACCAATCCGACCCAGGCCGCCGCCAGCTTCAAGGCGATCGCCAACGATGCCGGCCTGCCGCAGCCGACCCGCGACCTCGCCATGCTGCGCGCGACCACGCTGGAGTTCGACCGCATCGCCCCGGCCGAGGTAATCGCCCGGCTGAAGGGGCTGGCCCAGCCCGGCAGTCCCTGGTTCGGCAGCGCCGCCGAGCTGACCGCTCTGGCCCACCTCAAGATGAACCAGCCCAAGCCCGCCGCCGCCTTGTTCGCCCGCATCGCGGCCGACGACAAGGCGCCCGGCACGTTGCGCGGCCGCGCCGCTTCCATGGCGACCTCGCTCGGACAGCCCGTCGCGACGCCCAAGGGCCTGACGGGAGTGCAATCATGAACAAGCGGGTGGTTGTGGCGCTGGCATTGACGGCCACGCTGAGCGGATGCGGCATCTTCAAGGGCGGCGGTGAGCGCGGTCCCAAGACGGCGGTGCTGGGTGAACGCATCCCGATCCTTTCGACCAGCACCGATACGGTGGCCGATCCCGGTCTGGCCGACGTGCCGGTTGTCGTCCCCCCGGCGGTGGCGAATGACAGCTGGACGCAGCCGGGCGGCAGTGCCGCCAAGAATCTCGGCAACGTGGCGCTGGGCGCCAGCCCGCGTCAGGTGTGGTCGGCCGCTATTCCCGGCGGCGACATCACCAAGCGGATCGGCTCCACCCCGGCGGTTGCGGGCGGCAGGCTCTATGTGATCAGCGCGGACGCGGTGGTCCATGCCTTTGACGCCAAGACGGGCGGGCGCCTGTGGCAGGCGGCTTTGGGCGGCGGCAAGAAGGATCGCTCGGTACTGTTCGGCGGCGGCGTCAGCGTGGATGGGGAGCGCGTGTTCGCCACCACCGGTCGCGGCGACGCGGCCGCGCTGGATGTCAAGACCGGCAAGGTCTTGTGGAAGGTCCGCCCCGCCGGCCCGCTGCGTGGCGCGCCCGCGATCGGTGGCGGCAACATCTATGTGCTGACCCAGGACAACCAGATCCTGGCGCTGAAGCCGGACAATGGCGAGACGGTGTGGACCGTGTCCGCCACTTTGCAAGGCGCGGGCGTGTTCGGCGTGGCGGCACCGGCCTTCGCGCAGGGTACGGTGGTGGCCGGCTTCTCCTCCGGCGAATTGTCGGCATTGCGCTATGAAAATGGCCGCATCGTCTGGCAGGACCAATTATCGCGCACCAGCATCACGACGTCGGTGTCCACCATTTCGGACATCGATGCCGCGCCGGTGATCGCGGAGGGCAAGGTCTACGCCATCGGTCAGGGCGGACGCATGGTCGGCATGGACCTGGTCAACGGCCAGCGTTTGTGGGAGCTATCGATCGGCGGCATTTCCATGCCGTGGCTGGCGGGTGAATGGCTGTTTGTCGTGACGGACGATGCCAAGCTGATGTGCATCGCGCGCACCACCGGAAAGATCCGCTGGGTGACGCAGCTCGCCGGCTTCCGCGATCCCAAGAAGCGCAACAAGCCCGTCGCCTGGTACGGACCGGTCTTGGCCGGCGGTCGCCTGATGCTGGTCAACAGCATCGGCCAGATGCAGCCGGTGGCGCCCGATACGGGCAAGGCGGCCGAGCCGACCAAGGCGGGCAAGCAATTCTACCTGCCGCCGGTGGTGGCCGATAACATGCTCTACCTGATCGACGGCAAGGGGCGCATTACCGGCTGGCGGTGATGCCGTTTCCCCGCGATCGATCCGGCTGACCGGCCGTGTGTCGAGGCGGTGGGGCGGGGACCATGCTTTATCCCTCCTGCGGGTCCTCTCGCGGACTCGACCCATCTCGACACGAACGGTTATTGTGATCCCATGCCCCAGCCTCTTATCGCCATCGTCGGTCGGCCCAATGTCGGCAAGTCGACCCTGTTCAACCGCCTGGTCGGCAAAAAGCTGGCGCTGGTGGACGACCGCCCCGGCGTGACCCGCGACCGGCGGGAAGGCGAGGCTAGCCTGCTCGGCCTCGATTTCCGCATCGTCGATACGGCCGGGTTCGAGACGGACGATCCCCAGACCCTGCCCGGCCGGATGCGCGCGCAGACCCAGGCGGCGGTGGACGAGGCGGACGCCGCCTTGTTCCTGATCGATTCGCGCGCGGGCGTAACCCCGCTGGACGAGGAGATCGCCTTGTGGCTGCGCAACAGCGACACGCCGGTCGTGCTGATGGCCAACAAGGCCGAAGGCAGGGCGGGTGACGCGGGTGTGATGGAGGCCTATCGCCTCGGCCTGGGCGATCCCATCCCCTTCTCGGCCGAACATGGCGAGGGGCTGGTCGACCTGTTCGAATCCCTGCGCCCGCATATCGAGCGCGAGGACGAGCCGTTCGAGGAGGATGAGGACGAGGCCACCGGCCCGCTCAAGCTCGCCATCGTCGGCCGTCCCAATGCCGGCAAGTCGACCCTGGTCAACCGGATGCTGGGCGAGGAGCGGATGATCACCGGTCCGGAGGCCGGCATCACCCGCGACTCGATCTCGATCGACTGGATGTGGCGCGACCAGCCGGTGCGGCTGATCGACACCGCCGGTCTCCGCCGCCGCGCCAAGGTGGAGGACAAATTGGAGCGGCTGTCCGCCGCCGACACCCAGCGCGCGATCGACTTTGCCGAGGTGGTGGTGCTGCTGCTCGACGCCACCCGCGGGCTGGAGGCGCAGGATCTGCGCATCGCGTCCCAGGTGATTGAGGAGGGCCGCGCCCTGCTGATCGCGGTCAGCAAGTGGGACGTGGCGGAGAATGCGCCGTCTTTGTTCCAGGGCATTCGCGGCGCGCTGGACGATGGACTGGCGCAGGTGAAGGGCCTGCCGCTGATTACCGTATCGGGCTTTACCGGGCGCGGCGTCGACCAGCTGCTGGAGGCCGCTTTCTCCACGCGCGAGGCATGGTCGCGCCGGGTCGGCACGGGCGAGCTTAACCGTTGGTTTGAGCGTGCGATCGAGGCCAATCCCCCGCCCGCGCCGGGCGGCAAGCGGATCAAGCTGCGCTACCTCACCCAGGCTCGCACCCGTCCGCCGACATTCGTGCTGTTCGGCACCCGCGTGGACCAGCTGCCCGAAAGCTACCGCCGCTACCTGGTGAACGGCATCCGCCGCGAACTGGGCTTCGGCGCGGTCCCAGTACGGATGAACGTGCGCGCGCCCAAGAATCCGTTCGGAAACAAATGACCTCGGTCGATGCCAGGGGCCTGTTATGTCCCTGGCCCGCACTGCGACTTGCCCGGGCGATGCGCGATGTGGATCAGGTCATGCTGCTGACCGACGATCCCACCGCTTCGGATGAAATCCGGGCACTTGCCACGGCGCATGGATGGATTTGCCTACCGCACGACGGCGGGATCCAGGTGACGCGCCCGGCACGCTAAGGATTGTTTTACCCCGCCGGCCTACATCTGTCCCCGCAGACCAGGGGGCGGAGACAGGGGTGAGCGGGCAGTCGACGATCGACATGGTGAGATTGTGCGCGCTCCGGCAGGAGCTTGGTGCCCACTTTCCCCGCATCCTCGGCTATTTTGCCGATGACGGGCTGAAGTCGATCGCCGCGATCGAACAGGCCGTTCGCGCGCGCGACGCCGTCGCCTTGGTCCGCCCGGCCCATTCGCTGAAGGGCGAGGCGCTGCAATTCGGCGCAATCCCGCTCGGGCTGGCCGCCGAAGAGGTCGAAAAAGCCGCGCGTCAGGGAATTGAGGAACGCACCTTCCCGCTCGACATGGTCAAGTCGGTCATCTGCCTGCGCCCGCTGTTCGAGGCGGCGCTGGAGGCGTTGCGGCGTGAAGCCATGCCGGTTGCCGCTGCGGTTCCCGTCGCCATGCCGGCGCGCAAGTCGGTAGGAGGGTTCGGCCGCAAGGTCGGTTGAACGCTGCTTCGACGGGGCCCGGCCCACACCAGCCAGCGGCCCGGCACCCGCAATCCACCCTTGCGCTCCCGCGCAGGCGAGAGCCCGGGAGGCGAGCGATGCTCTAGCGGGTTCCAGATTTTGCCGCGCCGCGCTCAAACACTCCCCGTGCCTTGGTGGAGGCGGCAAGCGACGTCCTCCCGGCTCCCGCCTTTCGCGGGAGCACCTTTGTCGTCTGACCGGGCGGGCAGCGCCAACCGATCACCGCCGGCAATCGCGCATGGAGAAGGGGGAGGGAGCATCCGCACACCACTCCCCCCAACGAAATCAGGCCTTCTCTGCCTCGCCGGCGGGCTTCGACTGCAGCTGGACGTAATTCTGGATGCCCATCCGCTCGATCATGTCGAACTGGCGCTCGATGAAGTCGACATGCTCTTCCTCGCTGTCGAGGATACGGCGGAACAGGTCGCGCGTGACATAATCGCGCACCGCCTCGCAATGGGCGATGCCGTCGCGCAGCGTGGGGATGGCGTCACCCTCCAGCGCCAGGTCGGAGCGCAGCACCTCCTCCACCGTCTCACCGATCCGCAGCCGGCCGAGCGCCTGGAAGTTGGGCAGGCCGTCCAGGAACAGGATCCGCTCCGACAGCCAGTCGGCATGCTTCATCTCGTCGATGGATTCGTGCCGCTCATATTCGGCCAGGCGGGCAATGCCCCAATGGTCCAGCAGGCGGTAATGCAGCCAATATTGGTTGATCGCCGTCAGCTCGTTCTTGAGCGCGGTGTTCAGATATTCGATGACCTGTGCATCGCCCTTCATGGCGGCCCTCCTTGTGCTGGCGGCCCCCCTAACGGGATCGTCCGCCGACACAAAGCGCGAACGACTCGCGCGAGTCGTTCTTAGGTCAGGCGGCGCCGCCGCGTTCCTCGGCCATCAACTCGCGCGCATAGGGAATGCATTGGCCGCAGCGGGGGCGGCGACCCATCTGGGCGTAGGCACGGATCGGGCAATCCACGCCGGTCCGGGCTGCTTCGCGCAGTTCCCGTTCACGAATAGCGTTGCAGTGGCAAACGACCATCGAATCGCACCCTCGCCTTTTCTGGCCCTCTGCTACAGATAGTGAGAACCAGTCGCAATCCTAATTGCACATGATTCGCAAATGCCGGATCAACGCCGCATCGGCTGGATGCGGCCGCGCGCCAGGCTGCGCCATAGCCACTCCAGCGGGCCGTAGCGGAACCGCGCCAGCCAGGGTTTGGACCAGGCGAGGATCAGCACCCACTGGCCGAACACCACCCAATAAAGCTCCGCCCGCTCCAACCGCCCGAACAGGCCCAGGCCATAGCCGTAGAACAGCGTGGTCACGATCAGGCTGGTGCCGAGATAGTTGGTCAACGCCATCTGCCCGGCCGCCGCGAGCCGGACCGTCCACCACCGTGCGCGGCCGGCCCGCATCAGCAGGATCAGCAGCGCCGCATAACCGAGCGCGACGATCGGCTGCAGCATCGTCGTCACGCTTTCGGCCAGCGGCAGGAAAGCCGGATCGAAGCTCCGGGCAAGGATGCCGGCGACCAGCGGCGCGTAGCACAGCAGGGCCAGCCCGGCGGTGGCGACCATCGCCGCATAATGACGCCGCCGCCACCCGCCCGACCAGAAATCCAGCCGATGGAGCCACATGCCCAACGCCACCAGGCCCAACGTCTCCGGCAGCAGGATCGGCATCAGTCTGAATTGCAGCAGGGCCGTCATCGCCGCCCGCACCGCGAATACATCCGCGAAGCCGCCGCGATAGAGGCGCAGCTGCTCCGCGATCACGTCGGGTCGCGGCGTCACCACGTCCAGCACCTTGCCCCATTCGCGCACCGCGTCGGCGGGCGGATTGGGGCCGGTGGCGAGTGCGCGCAGAACGCTCATGTCGTGCCAGCGGATCAGGTCCGCCGCGGCGCTCCATCCGATCAGCAGGGTGGCGGCGTAAGCAAGGGCGGCGGGTGGCCAGCGCCGCGCGGCAAAGGCGATCGTGCCGCACAGCGCGTAACTGACCAATATGTCGCCATACCAGACCAGCCAGGCGTGCAGCATCCCGAACGCCAGCAGCCATGCCATGCGGGGGTAGTGGGTACGCGCCGGCCCCGGCGTCCGCCCCTCCGCCGCGTCGGTGACGATCAGCAGCGACGCCCCGAACAGCATGGAGAAGAGCGCGCGCATCTTGCCGTCCGCGAACACGTAAGCCAGCATCCACGCCGCCAGGTTCGCGCCATCCGCGCCGCCATAATAATGCGGGTCGACATAGGCATAGTCAGGCATGCCCATCGAGACGATGTTCATCACCAGGATGCCCAGCACCGCAAGGCCCCGGATCACGTCGATGGCGACGATGCGCGACGGCGCCGTCATTCCCCGTCAGTGCGCGGCCGGGTTGCCGATATCGGCGGTGGCGGGGGTGGCCCGCTCGCCCAGCACCACCACGATGCTGCCGGCGATGATCAGCCCGCCACCCGCCAGCAATGCCGCGCTGGCGGGATCATCGAACAAGGCGATGCCGACAGCCGCGCCGATCAGCGGCTCGATGTTGATGAACACGCCCGCGCTGGCACTGTCCACCCGCGCGGCGCCATATTGCCAGGCGGCCGTCGCCAGGAATGTCGCCAGCAGGCCCTGCGCGGCGATGGCGCTCCAGGCGGTCGTGCTCAGCGCCAGCGGCGGCGGTCCGTGCAGGATCAGGGCGATCGGCAGCACCGCCGCCGTCGCCACCACCAGGGTCACGGCGGGAACGGCCATCATGCTCCGCGTGACCGGCGCGCGCTTGGCGGTGAGCAGCCAGGCGAGGAAGATCAGGAGGGAGAGCAGCGACAAGAAGATGCCGATCGGCGTGCCCGCGCCCTGCGGCTTGCCGGCGATCAGGGCCGCGCCGACCGTCGCCGCCGCCACCCCGATCCACGATGTGCGCGTCACCCGCTCGCCCAGCGCCCAGGCGGCGATCGCCACCAGGGCCGGCATCGCCCCGACCAGCAACGCCGCCAGCGACACGGTGACGCCCTTCAGTCCTTCGAACTGCACGACGAAGGCGACGCCGTAGAAAAAGCCTGCCAGCAACACCGGCGGCGACGCGAACAGGCGCCGTGCTTCCCGGCTGCCCAGCGCGAAGGGCAGGGCCGCCACGCTGGCAAAGGCGAAGCGCAGCAGGATCATGTGCGCCGGCCCGATCTCATGCAGCGCCAGCTTGCCGAGCGGAAAGCCCAGGCTCCAGCCCAGGCCCGCCACCGCCAGCGCGACAAAGGCCAGGCCTTTGTCCGCGCCGGATCCGGCCTGCCCGGGATCAGGCAAAAGCCGCGTCTGCCGTCATCAGCTTCGGGAAAAAGCCTTCATGCGCCGCGCGCAGATCGTCGATCGGCACGCAATAATCGCCTTCGTCGCACTCGAAGATGATCCGGTTGGCGATGGTGCGGCCGAGCGGGTCGGCCGGCACGTCGGCCGCATGCGCTGCCGCCATGAAGTCCGCCAGGAGACTGTCGCAGATGGTCACCACATACAGGCCCTGATCTTCGCCGAAGAAGGATCCGGCGAGACCGAACGGCTGCGCCTCGTTTACCAGCACGCCGATATTGGATGCCAGCGCCATCTCGGCGAGCGCCACCGCCAGGCCGCCGTCCGACACGTCGTGGCAGGCGGTGATCGCGCCCGTCTCGATCTGGCCGCGGATGAAGTCGCCGGTGCGCTTCTCGGCCTTCAGGTCGACGGGCGGGGGTGGGCCGGCATCCTTGCCGTCGAGGCCATGCACCTCGCGCAGCCACAGCGACTGGCCGAGATGGCCGCCGCGCTCGCCCACCGCGATCACGGTGTCGCCCACGCCCTTGAAGGCGATGGTGCAGGACGTGCGCCAATCCTTGAGCAGGCCGATCCCGCCGATCGCCGGCGTGGGCAGGATCGCGCTGCCGCTGCCGTCGTCATTCTTGGTTTCGTTGTAGAGGCTGACGTTACCCGACACGATCGGGAAGTCGAGCGTGGCGCACGCCTCCGCCATCCCCTCGATGCAGCCCACGAACTGCCCCATGATCTCGGGCCGCTGCGGGTTGCCGAAGTTCATGCAGTCGGTGGTGGCGAGCGGCGTGCCGCCCACCGCCGTGATGTTGCGCCAGCATTCGGCGATCGCCTGCTTGCCGCCCTCATACGGGTCGGCATAGCAGTAACGCGGGGTGCAATCGGTGCTGATCGCCAGGCCCTTGTCCGTGCCGTGGACCCGCACCACCGCCGCGTCGCCGCCGGGGCGCTGGACCGTGTCGGCGCCGACCATGTGGTCATATTGCTCCCAGATCCAGCGGCGGGAGGCAATGTCGGGCGATCCGATCAGCGTCACGAGGTCCGCCGCGACGTCCGTGCTTTCGGCCACGTCCGGCATCGCCGGCGCGTCCGTCTTCACATGCGGGCGATCATAGAGCGGCGCGTCGTCGGCCAGCGGGGCGAGCGGAATGTCGCACACCGTCTCGCCGTTGAAGGTCAGCACCATCCGGCCGGTGTCGGTGACGCGGCCGATGATGGCGAAGTCCAGCTCCCACTTGCGGAAGATCGCCTCGGCGAAATCCTCGCGGCCGGGCTTCAGCACCATCAGCATGCGCTCCTGACTTTCGGAGAGCATCATCTCATAGGGCGTCATGCCGGTTTCGCGCTGCGGCACCCGGTTCATGTCCAGCTCGATGCCGACCCCGCCCTTGGACGCCATCTCGACCGAGGAGGAAGTGAGGCCGGCCGCGCCCATGTCCTGGATGGCGACGATCGCGTCGGACGCCATCAGCTCCAGGCAGGCCTCGATCAGCAGCTTTTCGGTAAAGGGGTCGCCGACCTGCACGGTCGGGCGTTTCTCGTCCGAATCCTCGGAAAAGTCGGCCGACGCCATGGTCGCGCCGTGGATGCCGTCGCGGCCCGTCTTCGATCCGACATAGACGATCGGATTGCCGACGCCGGACGCGGCGGAATAGAAGATCTTGTCCGTCTCCGCGACGCCCACCGTCATCGCATTGACCAGGATGTTGCCGTCATAGGCAGGGTGGAAGTTCACCTCGCCGCCTACGGTCGGCACGCCCACGCAATTGCCGTAGCCGCCGATGCCGTGGACCACGCCCGCGATCAGGTGGCGCATCTTGGGATGATCGGGCCGGCCGAAGCGCAGCGCGTTCAGGTTCGCGACCGGCCGCGCGCCCATGGTGAACACGTCGCGCAGGATGCCGCCGACCCCCGTCGCCGCACCCTGATAGGGTTCGATGTACGACGGGTGGTTGTGGCTCTCCATCTTGAAGATCGCGGCCTGGCCGTCCCCGATGTCGACCACGCCCGCGTTCTCGCCGGGGCCGCAGAGGACCTGGGGTCCGGTGGTGGGCAGCCGCTTCAGGTGGATGCGGCTCGACTTGTAGGAGCAATGTTCGGACCACATCACCGAGAAGATGCCGAGTTCGACCAGGTTCGGCTCGCGGCCGAGCGCGTGCAGCACGCGCTGGTATTC
>NZ_CAKTFO010000027.1 GCF_934560975.1 uncultured Sphingomonas sp.
TCCAAGCGGGTGTAGCTCAGTTGGTTAGAGCGCCGGCCTGTCACGCCGGAGGTCGCGGGTTCGAGCCCCGTCACTCGCGCCATCCCTTATCGGATGGCTGTTACTTGGTTCCAGCTTGCCAATACTTTGAACACTTGGGCAGTTGCAAAGAGCATGCCTGCGTGAGACCTTGCCTTGTCTCTGCTTCTACGCGGAGCAAGGCGGCAGCCCTTGCGCCGATCGATCCAGACGCGATGCGCATGACCGTGGCAAAGCCAGCCTGGTGTGCAGCCGATCACGATAGCACCCGCTTCGTTGAAGCCGCCGCGTGGCCCGTTTGTCCCCTGGGAGCAGCGATCAGGCCGGGCGGACTTTCCCAGATCCATCTTCCGGGATTCAAGCCTTCCCGTGCTTCCGCGAAGGCCGGAGCCCACGCGGCCTCACTCCCGCTCCCGCATGTGCCTTCGCGGCGGCGCTACCTCACCCAGCCAACCTAGCCGATGACGACCCGATTTCGGCCGCCGCGCTTCGCCTGATACAGGGCCACGTCAGCCCGCTTCAGCATCGCGGACGATCCATCGTCCTCGCGCGCAAGCTCCGCAACGCCCGCCGAGAAGGTGAGCTTGCCCAACGTCTGCCCGGTTGCGTTGACCTTCAGGTCGCGGGCGGCGATGGCGACGCGGATGCGGTCGATCTCCGCCTTTGCCATCGCCGCGCCTGCACCTTCAAACAGGATCACGAATTCCTCGCCGCCATAACGGGCGGCGAACAGCCGTTCGTTGCTGTCCCGCGCCAGGCTGGTGGCGACGAACTTGATGACCTCGTCGCCAATCTGATGGCCGAAGCGGTCGTTGAACGCTTTGAAATGGTCGATGTCGCAGATGGCGATGCTGAACGGCTCGCCGGTCAGGCGCGCATTGTCCATCGCGGCCGCCAGCCGCGCGTCCAGCGCGCGGCGGTTGGGCAGGCCGGTCAGGGCATCCTTGTTGGCCTGGTCCTGCGCTTCGGCCAGGCTATCGCGCAACTGCCGGATCTCGTCGCACGCCGCGCGCAGTTGATCGCCGACGCCGCGGGTGCGCTCGATCATCGAGCGGGTCAGGCCGACCAACGTGTTCACCACCGGCGCGACCGGCGCGCCCGCCTCCAGTTGGGCGGCGTTGCTTTCCAGCGCCTCGCCATAATCGTGCGCGGCGATGCGCGACTGGGTGACGATCTCGTCGACCTCGGTCAGTCGCGCCTGCGCCTCCGCGATCATCACGGTCAGGTCGGCGGCGGACAGTTCCACCGACCGTTCGGCGATCATCGCGGCGGCGGAGGCGGCGGACAGCCCGCCGGACTTGATCGCCCGCTCGATCGAGCCATTGTAGGCGCGGTCGTGCGCCGTCAGGTAACGGTGCGCCATGGCGTAGTTGGTGGGCGTGGGCTCCAGCCGGTTGTCGAGCAGGACGCGCGCGATACCGTCATAGAGACGCCGCCACGGATCCTCGAAGGCCGGTTGGGTCATGCCATGCTCCCTAGGGCGCACCGGTTAACAAACCTGCCACCATTGCGATGATCAGGCGCGCCAGCGGCCGAGTTCCATCCATCGCAGCAATGGTTTCAAAGGTGCGATCCAGATCAGTCCGGCGCTTGCGTAGATCAGGGCCTGCAGCGGCCAGACGAGCGAAGAAATACGGTCGGCCTGGCTCGCCACCAGACCTGACCAGATCATAATATAAAACAGGATCAGCAACATGCCGGCCGGTTTGCGCCAGCTTGGCGTCACGAGATCGCTTCCACGCCGATCCATTCCGCTTCGGTCGCCACGGCATGCAGCGGCACGTCCCAGGGATCGTGCGGAACGGACGCCTGCTCCTGCACCGACCAGGCATAGCCTACGCGGATCGCGCCGGGCAGAGCGGCAAAGGCGCGGTCATAATGTCCGGCGCCCTGGCCGATTCGGCCGCCGGCGCGATCGAACCCCACCAGGGGCGTGACGATCACCGCCGGCGCGACGGCGTCCGTGCCGATCGGCTGGAGGATGCCGAATCCACCCTTCGCCAGCGGGTCGCCGGGTTGCCAGGCAAGGAAGCGCATCGTGACCTTGTCGGCGGCGACATGCGGTAAGGCAAGGCGATGGCCCTCCGCCGCCAGCAGTCCGGCCAAAGGCGCGGGATCCGGCTCGTCCGGCAAGGCTTGATAAAGCGCCACGGTCGCGCCCGGCGGTATCCTCTCCAGCAGGCGCCCGGCAAGGGCCGCCTCTGCGGCAGGACGCGCATCGCCCAGCCCGGCGACGAATGCGGCACGCCCACGCCGCAACGTGGCACGCAGGGCCTGCTTGTCGGTCAGATCGGGGGAGGGTGGTGGAACCGCCATGGCCGTTTCCTGGAATATCCTCTGACGCCAAGAACGTCAGGTGGGGGCCATGTGGATCGGGCCAGAGCCCGGCCAGGGACAGCTCCCATGGATGAAGAATCGCCTCAGGGATAATCGCTGCAAGTCGTACCGGGCAGTCCCACCACCTTCCATTTAGGAAGCAACGCCGCCATTCTCAAGCCGTTCCGCAAGCGCTTCGATCCGTTGGGCCAAAGTTTGCAGGGCGCGCGCGGTGGAATCGCGTTCCGGATCGGGTGCCCCGGCGCGCAGCTCGCTGAGCTCGTCGGCCAGCAGCAAGGCGGCGAGCAGCAGCTGGCGCGGCTCGTTGGCGTTGCCGAGCGCGCGCGCCGCCTGATGGGCCTTGGCGTCCACCATCGTGCCCAACAGCTCCAGATGCGGCTCCTCGCCGTCGCGACAGGCCAGCTCGTAGCGGCGGCCGCCGACCTTCAGGGTAACCTGTGCCATCAGCCGTCCCCATCGTCGCCGATCAGCGCGTCCAGACGCACGATCGTTTCATGGACCCGCCCGCGCAGGCTGCCGTGGCGCTCTTCCAGCGCGGCAAGGGAGGCGGCCATGCCGTTTCCGGCCGCGGCACGATCGTCCGCAGCCCGTTCGACCCGCTCGATGGCGCGCTCCAGGCGCATCATCGCGGTCGTCAGGATTTCATCTGACATAGTTAAGGCCTTAGCACCCTCGGCCACGCTCGCAACCCGCGTGCGGTTGACGCTATGCTCGGCACGCGACAAAGAGCCCCCACGCCGAGACGGGCATTTGCGATAGGAGCTTACAGATGGCGGTACGGGTTGCGATCAACGGCTTTGGACGGATCGGCCGGCTGGTCGCGCGTGCGATCCTCTCGCGTCCGGATTGCGGGCTTGAGCTGGTGGCGATCAACGACCTTGGCGATGCGCAGGCGAACGCTTTGCTGTTCAAGCGCGACAGCGTTCACGGCAGCTGGAACGGCGACGTCCATACCGAGGGCAACGAGCTGGTGGTCGACGGCAAGCGCATCAAGGTGACGGCGGAGCGTGATCCCGCCAACCTGCCCCATGCCGCCGATGCCATCGACATCGCGCTGGAATGCACCGGCTTCTTCACCGACCGCGAGAGCGCGGGCAAGCATCTGGAAGCCGGCGCCAAGAAGGTGATCGTCTCCGCGCCTGCCAAGGGCGTGGACCTGACGGTCGTCTATGGCGTGAACCACGACAAATTGACGGCCGATCACACCATCATCTCCAACGCATCCTGCACCACCAACTGCCTGGCGCCGGTCGCCAAGGTGCTGAACGACGCGATCGGGATCGAGCGTGGCCTGATGACCACGATCCACAGCTACACCAACGATCAGCGGATCCTGGATCAGATCCACAAGGACATGCGCCGGGCACGCGCCGCCGCCATGTCGATGATCCCCACCACCACGGGCGCCGCCCGCGCAGTGGGTGAGGTGCTGCCGGAGCTGAAGGGCAAGCTCGACGGGTCGTCGATCCGCGTGCCGACCCCCAACGTCTCGGTGGTCGACCTGACCTTCCAGCCGAAGCGCGACACGACGGTGGACGAAGTGAATGCGGCGCTGAAGGCCGCGGCCGAGAGCGGCCCACTCAAGGGCGTGCTGCAATATGTGACGGAGCCACTGGTCTCGATCGACTTCAACGGGGACGCGCATTCCTCCTCGGTCGACAGCCTCGAAACCACGGTGCTGGAAGGCAAGCTGGTGCGCGTGCTCAGCTGGTACGACAATGAATGGGGCTTCTCCAATCGCATGGTCGATACCGCCGGCGCGCTGGCGAAGTTCCTCTAAGCGACGCGGGTGGGGCGTCTCCTCGGCATCGCCCGGCACGCGCGTCCGCGCGGGCCGATGGAGACGCTCGACCAGATCGAGGTCACGACCAACGAGGGCGTGCGCGGCGACTTTCGTGGCGCGCTGAAGCCCGGCCGCAACAAGCGCCAGGTGACGGTGATGGCCGTGGAGGCCTGGACCGACGCGCTGACCGAACTCGGCATTCCCGTCGATTGGGAACAAAGGCGCGTTAACCTGCTGGTCGAAGGGCTGGCGCTGGAACATACCAAGGGTGCGCGGATCGTGTTCGCTTCCGGGCTGACGCTGGAAGTGACCGGTGAATGCGATCCGTGCAGCCGCATGGAAGACGTAGCGCCCGGCCTCAAGGCTGCGCTACTGCCCCACTGGCGCGGCGGCGTGACCACGCGCGTGATCGAAAGCGGCCCGCTGACGCTGGGCGATGACGTAAGGATCGAACGGTGACGAGCTTCAAGACTCTGGACGACATGGGTGACGTGCGCGGCCGCCGGGTGCTGGTGCGGGAGGATCTGAACGTGCCGATGGATGGCGCGCGCGTCACCGACGACACCCGGTTGCGCGCCGCCGCGCCGACCATCTCCGAACTGGCGGACAAGGGCGCGATCGTGCTGGTGCTGGCCCATTTCGGCCGCCCCAAGGGGCAGCGCAATCCCGACATGAGCCTGGCGATGGTGACGGGCCCGCTCGGTGACGTGCTGGGGCGCGAGGTGCGCTTCATCGACGATTGCCAGGGTGATGCGGCGGAGCAGGCGATCGCCCTGTTAGAGCCGGGCGACATCGCAGTGCTGGAAAACACCCGCTTCCATGCGGGCGAGGAGAAGAACGACCCCGCACTGGTCGCGGCGATGGCGAAGCTGGGCGACCTCTACGTCAACGATGCCTTCTCCGCCGCCCACCGCGCCCATGCCTCGACCGAGGGATTGGCGCACGCGCTGCCGGCCTTTGCCGGCCGTTCGATGCAGGCGGAGCTGGAGGCCTTGGAAAAGGCGCTCGGCAAACCCGAGCATCCGGTGGCGGCGGTGGTCGGCGGGGCCAAGGTTTCCACCAAGCTCGACGTGTTGAAGCAGATGGTTGCCAAGGTCGATCACCTCATCATCGGCGGCGGCATGGCCAACACCTTCCTCGCCGCGCGCGGGGTGAATGTGGGCAAGAGCTTGGCCGAGCATGATCTGACCGGCACCGCGTTGGAGATCCTGGACGCGGCCGAACGTGCGGACTGTACCGTCCACCTTCCCTACGACGTCGTCGTGGCGAAGGAGTTCAGGCCCAACCCGCCGACCCGCACCGTCAACGTGCATGAGGTGGAGGCGTACGAGATGATCCTGGACGTCGGCCCGGCCGCGGTAGAGGCGCTGGGCGACGCGCTGAAGACCTGCCGCACTTTGGTGTGGAACGGTCCGCTCGGCGCGTTCGAAACGCCGCCCTTCGACGCGGCGACGGTGGCGCTCGCCAAGACGGCGGCGGCCTTGACCCAGTCGGGCAGCCTCGTATCGGTGGCGGGTGGCGGCGATACCGTCGCGGCGCTCAACCAGGCGGGCGTGGCCGACAAGTTCAGCTTCGTCTCCACCGCCGGCGGCGCTTTCCTGGAGTGGATGGAAGGCAAGGACCTGCCGGGCGTCGCCGCGCTGACGCGCTGACGCGCTGACGCTTGGAGCGCTTCGATCGATCTTGACCCGTGCTCCTGCGAAGGCAGGAGCCCAACGGGCAACGGATCTGCCTCAAGGTTCTGGGCTGCTGCGTCCGCAGGAGCACGGCGGATGTGCATCCTGATCGCAAACCGCTCTTGGCAAACGATGCTTCGGTCCTCCACGCGGCGCGGGGGACCGAAACCTCTAACGCTTATTTAGCCGGGGGAGCCTTCATCAGCGTAGCCCACAGGCCATCGATCCGCTTCTGGCCCGCCGCGATGCTGGAAGCCGCGCCGATCCGCGACAGGCCGCGCAACTCTATGCTGGTCCTGCCGAGCAGGCTGTGGCTGGTGGCATAGCCGACCTCGTAGACCGCACGGTCCACATGCGGATCGCCATCGGTCAGGTAGCGGGTCTCGATCAGCACCGGCAGGCGCGAATCGCCGGGACGCTCGGCCACCTTCGCCGCCTCGCGCGCGTCGACCAGTGCGCTGTCGAACCAGTCGCGCTCGATCCGGGCATCGCCGCTGGTATCGGCGGGCGTGACCTTGAGGGGGGTCGGGAAGTAGACTGTCTGGCTCTGGACCGCCTGCGCTTCTCCGCGCGGCACCAGCGACAGGCGATGGCCGCCCTTGTCCGGCGTCGCTCCCAGCGTCAGCGTGCTCGCCCGGCGGGAGGACGAAGCAACCTCGGCAGCCTTCTCCGCCTCGTTGTTGGTCCGCTCGCGCCAGGTATTCCAGAAGGTGAGGGCGGAGATGACGACCGCCAGGATCGCCACGGTCTCGCCCAAACTGAGCCAGCGCCTGCGGACGCGTGCCGTTTCCGCGCGCTCCTGCGGTGTTTCAGCCATGGGCGACCCTCCTATCAGCCGGTTGAGCCACCGCCCGTGCCAGCATCTGCCTGAACCGCCGGTGTCCGGCCGCCGGTCACCAGCTGCGCCAGCGCGGCGGGGTAGAGCCTGTGTTCCTCCACCAGCACGCGCTCCGCGAGCGTGGCGGCATCGTCGCCGGGCAGGATCGGCACCTCCGCCTGCGCCACGATCGGGCCGTCATCCAGTTCGGCGGTGACGAGGTGCACCGAGCAGCCGTGGCGCGCGTCGCCGGCGTCGATCGCCCGCTGGTGCGTGTCGAGTCCCTTGTGGAGCGGCAGCAAAGATGGATGGATGTTGATCATCCGCCCGGCCCATCGGTCGACGAACTCGGCCGAAAGCAGCCGCATATAACCCGCCAGCGCGACATATCCGACATCGGCGTCGCGCAATGCGCCGTCCACCAGCGCATCGAACGCGGCGCGGGTCATGCCTCTGTGGCTGAGCGCGAATTGGGGGATGGCGTTTTCGGCGGCGTAGGCGAGGCCCGGCGCATCCGGCACGTTGGACACGACCAAAGCCACCTCATAGGGCGAATCGGGGGCAAGCGAAGCATCGATCAGGGCGGCCATGTTGGAGCCCCGGCCCGAAATCAGGATACCGACCCGCGCCTTGCCCTCAGCCGGCATGGCTGGCCGACCAGTCGCCGCGCGCGCTCCAGGTTCCGGCCGAACCGCGCACGGTGCAGCCCTTGTCGCCCACGCCGATCGCGCCGATGCGGAACACCTGCTCGCCCGCGCCGGTGAGCGCGGCAGTGACCGCCTCGACCTGCTCGGGACGGACCACCACCACCATGCCGATGCCGCAGTTGAAGGTGCGGGCCATCTCCTCCGGCTCGATCGCGCCCTGCGCCTGGAGGAAGGCCATGATGCGCGGCTGGTCCCACGAATCGGCATCCACCGTCGCATGCAGCCCGTCGGGCAAGATGCGCGGGATATTCTCCAGCAGGCCGCCGCCGGTGATGTGCGCCAGCGCGCCGATCTGCCCGCCTTGCACCAGCGGCAGCAGCGAGCGGACGTAGATGCGGGTCGGCTCCATCAGCCAGTCGATCAGCAGTCGTTCCTGGTCGAACAAAGCCGGGCGATCCAGCTTCCAGTCCTTGTCCGTCGCCAGCCGGCGCACCAGCGAATAGCCGTTGGAATGCACGCCGGAGGAGGCGAGGCCGAGCAGTACGTCGCCCGCCTGCACGTTTCGCCCGGTGAGCGCGCGGGCACGCTCCACCGCACCCACCGAAAAGCCCGCCAGGTCATAGTCGCCCGGCGCATACATGCCCGGCATCTCCGCCGTCTCGCCGCCGATCAGCGCGCAGCCGGCGATGCGGCAGCCCTCCGCGATGCCGGCGATCACCTGTTCCGCGACACCCGTGTCGAGCTTGCCGGTCGCGAAATAATCGAGGAAGAACAACGGCTCCGCGCCCTGCACGATCAGGTCGTTCACGCACATCGCGACCAGATCGATGCCGACCGTGTCGTGCCGCCCGCTGTCGATCGCCAGCTTCAGCTTGGTGCCGACACCGTCATTGGCGGCGACCAGCAACGGATCGTCATAGCCCGCAGCCTTCAGGTCGAAGAAGCCGCCGAAGCCGCCGATCTCCGCATCGGCACCGGGCCGGCGGGTCGACCGCACCAGCGGCTTGATCGCGTTGACAAGGGCATTACCGGCGGCAATCGACACGCCGGCCTGCGCGTAACTGTAGGGCTGATCGCTCATCTGGCCCGACCGCCTACTCCATAACGGGCTTGGAAATCCATCGGCCTTTCGCCACAAGCGGGCGCGTGACGTCACCCCGCCGCATTGCCGTGATCGCAGGATCCATCGCCACCCTGGTCTGCGGCGGCCTCGCCGTGGCCCAGCTTGAAGGCGGGGAGAGGGGTGTTCCCCCGATCGACAGCTCGGCCAATTACGAAGTCGGCGGCGTGCAGGTGGACGTGTCGGCCAAGACCGCCGACCAGGCGCGCAGCTTCGGCTGGCGGCTGGCGCAACGTCGCGCCTGGGCGCAGCTGTGGGCCAAGGTCAACGGTGCCGCGCCATCGGCCGCGCCCAATATCGGCGATGCCGCGCTGGACCAGATCACCTCCGGGATCGAGGTGGAGAATGAGGAGATCGGCGCCCACCGCTACATCGCGTCGCTGGCGGTGCTGTTCGATCGTGGCCGTTCGGGCCGGCTGCTCGGCGTGCACGGCGCGGATGCCCGGTCGGTGCCGATGCTGGTGATCCCGGTCATGTGGTCCGGCGGCGCGCCGCAGAGTTTTGAGCGCCGGACGGAGTGGCAGAAGGCGTGGGCGCGCTTCCGCTCCGGCGGCAGCCCGATCGATTATGTGCGTCCGGTCGGCACCGGGATCGAGCCGCTGGTGCTGAATGCCGCGCAGGCTGAGCGGCCCGGGCGGGGTGCCTGGCGCCGGATTCTGGACGGATATGGCGCGGCCGACGTGCTGGTCCCCACCGTGCGGCTGGCCCGTCAATATCCGGGCGGGCCGGTAAGCGCGCGCTTCACCGCGATCCACGGTCCTGACGGGGCGGTCGTCGCCGCGTTCGACCTGACCGCGCCCAATGGCGATGCCTTGCCCCGGATGCTGGACGAAGGCGTCAGACGGATCGACGCCGCTTATGCCGCCGCGCTCAGGGGCGGGGCGCTCCGGTCCGACCCGTCGCTGGTGATCGTGCCCCCCGCCGCGCCCGATCTGCCGGAGGAGGCGCCGGTCGAGGGCGCGACATCCGCCGCCGCCTTGCCGGGCGCGGCCTCCACCTTCCTGGTTCAGGTCGATACGGCGGACGATCCCGCGCTGGTGCAGGCGCAATCCCGCCTCCGCGCCATTGCGGGCGTGCAGGCGGTGAACGTGGACAGCGTGGCGCTGGGCGGCGTGTCCGTGATGCGGATCGCGTTCGGCGGCGATCCCGAGGCGTTCCGGACCGCGCTGGCCGCCGCCGGCTATTCGGTGGAGGATACGGGCGGCGGCATTCGCCTGCGGGCGCGACAATGAGCCAGTTCGCGCTGCCGCTCGATTGGCCGGCCGGCGCGCAGGAAAGCGACTACATCGTCTCCGACGCCAATCGGCCCGTCATCCGCCACTTGGAACATTGGGCGCTGTGGCCGGTGATGGCCACCATCCTGGTCGGCCCGCGCAAGTCGGGGCGCTCGCTGCTCGGCCGGATCTACGCCATCAAGGCGGAAGGCGAACTGATCGACAATGCCGAGCGGGCGGACGAGGAGGAGGTGTTCCACGCCTGGAATCGTGCGCAGGAACGCCGCCGTCCGCTGATCCTGATCGCCGACCATCCACCGCCGGTGTGGACACCCGAACTGGCCGACCTTCGATCGCGCATGGCGGCGACGCCGGTGGTGCGGATCGAGGAGCCGGACGACCTGCTGGCGGCGCAGCTGATCGAGAAATTGTGCCATGATCGCGGCCTGGCAGCCCCGGCGGAGCTGATCCGCTATCTCGTTCCACGGATCGAACGATCCTATCTGGGCGTTCACCGGGTGATCGAGGCGCTGGACGCACTGGCCTATCAGAAGCGCCAGGGACTTACCGTCCCGCTCGCGCGGCGTGCCCTGCTGGCGGTCGGTGTCATCGACGAGTCACACGCAGAGGCATAAGCACGCCCGATGGAGCAACCGACCACCACCCCGCCGCACGACGACGACCTTGTTGAAAGCGCAGGGGATCGGATCGCGCTGAACGAACGCTATTTCAACCGGGAATCGTCGTGGATCGCGTTCAACGAACGCGTGCTGGACGAAGCGTGCAACCCGGCGCACCCGCTGCTGGAACGACTGCGTTTCCTGTCCATCTCCGGCAGCAATCTCGACGAATTCTTCATGGTCCGCGTCGCCGCGCTCAAGGGCCAGCAGTTGCAGGGGATCGAGGATCGCTCGCCCGACGGCCTGACGCCCACCCAGCAGCTGGTATCCATCGCGGAACGCGCCGATCGCCTGACCGACGTCCAGCAAAAGGTGTGGCTGTCGCTACGCGACCAGCTCGCCACAGCCGGGATCGCGGTGCTGGACCGGCGCGACATTGTCGGCGACGTCGCGGAATGGGCGGAAACCTATTTTCGGGAGCAGGTGTTCCCGATCCTGACCCCGCAGGCGCTGGACCCGTCGCACCCGTTTCCGTTCGTGCCGAACAAGGGCTTCACCCTGATCTTCGACCTGACGCGAGACGCGGACGGGGAGCCGACACGCGAGCTGATCATGGTGCCGCCCACGCTGAAGCGGTTCATCCGTCTGCCCGGATTGCAGGCGCGCTATGTTACGATCGAAACCCTGATCCGCCGGTTTACCGACATCCTCTTCCCCGGCTACCAGCTGATCGGCGACGGGGCGTTCCGGGTCATCCGCGACAGCGATATCGAGATCGAGGAAGAGGCGGAGGACCTGGTCCTCTACTTCAAGACCGCGATCAAGCGGCGCCGGCGCGGCCGCATCATCCGGCTGGAGCCACGGCCGGACATGCCGGCGGTCCTCAACGAACTCATCAACGAGGAGATTGGCGGGGCCGAGGACGTGATCGTCGACACGCAGGAGTTCCTGGGCGTCAGCGACCTGGCCGACCTGGTGGAGGAGGACCGGCCTGACCTGAAGTTCCCGCCCTTCACGCCGCGCTTTCCCGAACGCATCCGCGAGTTCGGTGGGGATTGCTTTGCCGCGATCCGGGCCAAGGACATCGTCGTCCACCATCCTTACGAGACATTCGACGTGGTGCTGGCCTTTCTGCGTCAGGCTGTGGCCGACCCGGACGTGGTCGCGATCAAGCAGACGCTGTACCGCGCGGGCAAGCAATCGGCGGTGATCCGCGCCCTGATCGACGCGGCGGAGGCGGGCAAGTCGGTCACGGCGGTGGTCGAGCTGAAGGCGCGGTTCGACGAGGAGCAGAACCTCAACTGGGCGTCCCAGCTGGAACGCGCGGGCGTGCAGGTGGTCTACGGCTTCATCGACTGGAAGACGCACGCCAAGATCTCGATGGTGGTGCGGCGCGAGGGCGAAAGCGTCCGCACCTACTGCCATTTCGGCACGGGCAATTACCATCCGATCACGGCGCGCATCTATACCGACCTGAGCTTCTTCACCGCCGATCCGCGCGCGGGCCGCGATGCCGCGCAATTGTTCAACTATGTCACGGGCTATGTCGCGCCGAGTGCGCTGGAGCTGCTGACCCTGTCGCCCAACGGCTTGCGCGATCGCCTGTCCGACCTGATCGATGCCGAGATCGACCATGCGCGGGAGGGGCGTCCGGCCGCGATCTGGGCCAAGATGAACAGCCTAGTCGATCCGCAGCTGATTGAAAAGCTCTACCGGGCCAGCGCGGCGGGCGTGCAGATCGACCTGGTCGTGCGCGGCATCTGCTGCCTCAGGCCGGGCGTGACCGGCCTGTCCGAGAATATCCGCGTCAAGTCGATCATCGGCCGCTTCCTGGAACATAGCCGCATCATGGCGTTCGGCAATGGCGAGCGGCTGCCCAATCCCGGCGCCAGATTGTTCATCTCCTCGGCCGATTGGATGCCGCGCAACTTCGACCGGCGGGTCGAGTTCCTGGTGCCGATAGACAACCCGACCGTCCACGCCCAGATCCTGGATCAGGTGATGGTCGCCAACCTGATCGACGACGAACAGAGCTGGCGCTTGCAGCCGGACGGCCGCTACGAACGGACCCCCGCCGGCAAGCGGCCGTTCAATCTCCACCGTTATTTCATGACCAATCCTTCGCTGTCGGGCCGGGGCGCCGCGCTCAAGCGTTCGGGTTCGGTCCCCACCCTGACGCTGAAGCGCGACTGATCGTGTTTGGCCTCCATTCCGATAGACGCTAGACCCCGCCTCCCATGCGCCTTTCCCCCTTCCGCAAGCGCGACGCGCAACCGGCCGACGCGCCGGTTGCGATCATCGACATCGGCTCCAATTCCATCCGGCTGGTCATCTATGAAGGGGCGGGGCGCATCCCTTCCATCCTGTTCAACGAGAAGGTGATGGCGGGCTTGGGCAAGGGCCTGGGCAAGACCGGGATGCTCGATCCGGGCGCGGTCGACCGGACGGTGACGGCGCTCGCCCGCTTCAAGCGGCTGGCAGAGGATATGGGCGTCGCCCGGCTCAACACCGTCGCCACCGCCGCCGTGCGCGACGCCGCCAATGGTCCCGATTTCCTGCAACGGCTGGGCGAGATCGGCCTGCCGGTTGAGTTGCTGCCGGGCACGGCCGAAGCGTCGCTGGCCGGACACGGCGTCTTGGCCGCGATCCCCGAGGCGGACGGCATTGTCGGAGATCTCGGCGGCGGCAGCCTGGAATTGGTGCGCGTGCGCGATGGCAAGGTGGGTGACGGCGTGTCCGTGCCGTTCGGCGTGCTGCGCGTCGCCGCGCTGAAGCTCAGCGACGGGCGGGCGCTGGACCGCGCGCTCGACAAGGCGCTGGACGCCGCGGGGTGGACGGAAAAAGCCGCAGGGAAGCCCTTCTACATGGTCGGCGGGTCGTGGCGGGCGCTGGCGCGGCTGCACATGGCGCTGACCGACTACACCTTGCCGATCGTGCATCACCACGTGCTGGCGCCGAGCGAGGCGCAGCGGCTGGTGCGCGCGCTGGCGCAGCTCGATCCCAAGCGTATCAAGGGCGTGGCCGGCATCGCCTCCTCCCGCATCCCGGCGCTGGGCCATTCGGCCTCGCTGCTGGCGGCTCTGGTACGGCGGCTCGACCCGGGGATGCTGATCGTGTCGGCCTATGGCCTGCGCGAAGGCCTGCTCCACCGCGCCTTGCCGCCGGAGGTGCGCCGGCTCGATCCGCTGATCGAGGCCACGCGCGAGGAGGGGATCAGGCAGGGCCGTTTTCCCGAGCATGGCGACCTGCTGCAACGCTGGATCACGCCCTTGTTCGGACGCGAGAGCGCGGAACTCGCCCGGTTGCGCCATGCCGCCTGCCTGCTGGCCGACGTCGGCTGGCGCGCGCATCCGGAGTTTCGGGCGGAACGCGGGCTGGACATTGCGCTGCACGGCAATTTCGTGGCGATCGACGCGCAGGGGCGGGCGCTGCTCGGCCAGGCCCTGTTCACCCATTTCGGTGGCGAGGGCGTGCCGCAGATCGTGGAGCGGCTGATCGGCCGCGACATGGCGGCGCAGGCGATGCGTTGGGGCTATGCCATGCGCCTGGGCCAGCGCCTGTCCGGCGGCGTTCCCGGCCCGCTGGAGACCAGCAGCCTGGCGGTGGAGCAGGGCAGGGTGGTGCTGCGCCTGCTGGGTGAGGATGTGGCGCTGTACGGTGAAGCGGTCGAGCGGCGGCACAAATTGCTGGCCGAGTCGCTCGGCTGCACCCACGAACTCCGCGCCGGCTGAGGCGAGGCGTCAGCCGGTGATCGGGTGAAGGGGCGGGGTCAGGCGACTTCGCTCATCACCATCTTGCCGCCCTTGACGCTGAACGCCAGCCGCCCTTCGATCAGGGCGCAGGCATCCTTGCCGAACACGTCGTAACGCCAGCCCTGCATGATCTGCAGCCCGTCGCGCTGCCCGGCGGCGAGCGCGTCGATCTCGTCGGTGCGGGCGATCAGGCGCGGGGCCACGTCCGCCTCCTTGGACCGCACCTTGAGCAGCAGCTTCAGCAGGTCGGCCACCAGCGCGCCATCCTTGCCCAAACCGGGCCGGCGATCGTCGCGGGCGGGCATTTCGGCGTCGGACAACGGTGTCGCGCCCTCGATCGCCGCCATCAGCCGGCCGCCAATCTCGTTCCCCGCCCAGCTTGCCGCCAGCCCACGCACCTTGGCGAGATCGCCTTGCGAACGCGGCGGATGGGCGGCGATGTCGGCCAGCGTCTCGTCCTTGACCAGTCGGCCGCGCGGCAGGTTCTTGCGCCGCGCCTCCCGCTCGCGGAACGCCGCCACCGCCTTCAGCCGGCCGAGCACCTCAGGCTTGCGGCTCGGTACCTTGATCCGGTGCCAGGCGAGGTCGGGATCGTTGACGTAATTGGCGGGATCGCCGATCCGCTCCATCTCGTCGTCCAGCCACGCGCCGCGCCCGGTCTTGCGCAGCTTTTCGAGCATACGCGGGAAGATCTTCACCAGGTGGGTGACGTCCCCGATCGCATAGTCGATCTGGCGCTTGTCCAACGGCCGGCGGCTCCAGTCCGTGAAGCGCGCGCCCTTGTCCAGCTTCACCCCGGTCATGCTTTCGACCAGGTTGGAATAGCCGACCTGCTCGCCCATCCCCAGCGCCATCGCCGCGATCTGCGTGTCGAACATCGGGTGGGGCGTCTTCTGCGTCAGGTTGTGGACGATCTCCAGATCCTGGCCGCCGGCGTGTACGACCTTCAGCACATTCTCATTGTCGACCAGCAGGTCGAGCAGGGGCGTCAGGTCGATGCCGGGCGCGAGCGGGTCGATCGCCGCCGCCTCGTCGGAATCGGCGATCTGCACCAGGCAGAGTTCGGGCCAATAGGTGTTTTCACGCATGAACTCGGTATCGACCGCCACGAAGGGGCTCTTGGCGAGGCGGGCACAGAGTGCGGAAAGGGCGGCCGTGTCGGTGATCAGCGGGTGTATATGCATCTGGATACCGCCATAGCGCCGCGCGGGCGGGTTGACAAAGAGGTGCGCGGAATCAATGCGCATCGCTCGCAAATTAGTGTCGTTTCGGCATGGCCCGGGACCGTCCGCGGGCTGGTGGGGAACCTGCTTCCGGGTCGACGTAGCTAGGAAAAGATGATGCACGCCTATCGCACCCACACCTGCGCCGGCCTGGACGCCGCCTCCGTCGGCGAGACGGTTCGCCTGTCCGGCTGGATTCACCGCAAGCGCGACCATGGCGGCGTGCTGTTCGTGGACCTGCGCGACCATTACGGCATCACCCAGATCGTGGCGGACACGGACAGCCCGGCTTTGCCCGTGCTGGATCGCCTGCGCGTCGAATCCGTGGTGACCATCGACGGCGTGGTCAAGGCGCGCGCGGAGGGGACCGCCAACGCCAACCTTGCCACCGGCGCGATCGAGGTGTTCGCCAAGGCGGTGACCGTCCAGTCCGAGGCGCAGGAGCTGCCGCTGCCGGTGGCGGGCGAGGCGGAATATCCGGAGGATATCCGGCTCCGCTACCGCTTCCTGGATCTCCGTCGCGAGCGGCTGCACAAGAATATCATGCTGCGTTCCAACGTGATCGCATCGATCCGCAAGCGCATGATCGGGCAGGGCTTTACCGAGTTCCAGACCCCGATCCTGACCGCGTCTTCGCCCGAAGGCGCGCGCGACTTCCTGGTGCCGAGCCGCATCCACCCCGGCAAGTTCTACGCGCTGCCGCAGGCGCCGCAGATGTTCAAGCAGTTGCTGATGGTCGCCGGCTTCGACCGCTATTTCCAGATCGCGCCCTGCTTCCGCGACGAGGATGCGCGCGCCGACCGCAGCCCCGGCGAATTCTATCAGCTCGATTTCGAGATGAGCTACGTCACGCAGGAGGACGTGTTCGCCGCGATCGAGCCAGTGCTGCACGGTGTGTTCGAGGAGTTTGCCGACGGCCGCACCGTCAGCCCGGCGCCGTTCCCGCGTATCCCCTACCGGGAAGCCATGCTGAAATACGGCTCGGACAAGCCGGACCTGCGCAACCCGATCGAGATTACCGACGTCACCGAGCATTTCGGCGGGTCCGGCTTCGGTCTGTTCGCGCGGTTGGTGGAGAGCGGCAGCGTGATCCGCGCCATCCCTGCCCCGGGCGCGGGTGCCGGCAGCCGCAAATTCTTTGACGACATGAACGAATGGGCCCGCGCACAGGGCTATGCCGGCCTGGGCTATATCAACATCAAGGATGGCGAGCCGGGCGGCCCGATCGCCAAGAATCACGGGCCCGAGGGTACGGCCAGGCTGATCGAGGCGCTCGGCCTCGGCCCTAATGACGGCGTGTTCTTCGCCGCCGGCAAGGAAGGCCAGGCGGCCAAGCTCGCCGGCCTCGCCCGCACCCGCGTCGGCGAGACATTGGGCCTGATCGAGCAGGGCGTGTTCCAGTTCTGCTGGATCGTCGACTTCCCGATGTATGAATATGACGAGGACAACAAGAAGGTCGACTTCAGCCACAACCCCTTCTCCATGCCCCAGGGCGAGATGGAGGCGCTGGAGGGCAAGGACCCGCTCGACATCCTCGCTTACCAATATGACATCGTCTGCAACGGCATCGAATTGTCGTCGGGCGCGATCCGGAACCACAAATTGGACGTCATGTACAAGGCGTTCGAGATTGCCGGCTATTCGCGCGAGGAGGTGGACAGCAGCTTCCCCGGGATGGTCGGTGCGTTCAAGTTCGGCGCCCCACCCCATGGCGGCTCCGCGCCGGGGGTCGATCGCATCGTCATGCTGCTGGCGGACGAGCCGAACATCCGCGAGGTCGTGCTGTTCCCGATGAACCAGCGCGCCGAGGATTTGATGATGAACGCGCCGTCGCCGGTCACGCCGAAGCAACTGCGCGAATTGTCGATCCGCGTGGTCGAGCAGCCAGGCGCCAAGCCGACCCAGGCGGCGGTGGAGGCTGTCGCCCCCAACGCGGGCTGAGCGACAGCCCCCGTCATCTGTTCCGGTCCGGGTGCGTCTTCGCCCATTTGAATGAAGGCGCGCCCCGCCCTTGCAGGGTGACGCACATGGGATGGGCGGGGACTTGGTGAACTTCCGTATGATGCCGCTGATCTCAACGGATGAAGATCACAGGGTGGGATAGAAGGTTTGGTCGGCAATTGATGCCAGATGCCGGATATCGCTTCCCGGCGACCCTGAAGGTAGAACTTGTTGCATCAGCGAGAAACCTATGTTGGTAACATCTTAATTTAACCCGTGTACGACGGACAGGCTGATGGACATGCCTGCCCGCTCTTGCACCGGTTGCCGTGATGGCGACGCGTTCGACATCGCTTTCTCGATGGCGTTCCAGCCTATCGTGGATGTGCGCGACGGCACGCCCTTCGCCTACGAGGCGCTGGTGCGCGGGCCGGAGGGGCAGGGGGCCCTTACCGTGCTGGGGCAGGTGACCGACCACAACCGCTATGCCTTCGACCAAGCCTGCCGGGTGAAGGCAATCGAGACCGCGATGGCGGCGGGTATCGTCCCAACCGGTGCACGGCTGTCGATCAATTTCCTGCCCAATGCCGTCTATTCGCCGATGGCCTGCATCCAGCTGACGCTCCGCACGGCGCAGGCGAATGCCTTCCCGCTCGACCGGCTGATCTTCGAATTCACCGAAAATGAGCAGCTTGCGTCGCCCGAGCATGTCGCGTCGATCATCGAAACCTATCGCCAGATGGGATTTTCGGTGGCGATCGACGATTTCGGGGCCGGCCATTCGGGCCTGGACCTGTTCGCCCGCTTCGCCAACGACATGGTCAAGCTCGACATGGACCTGGTTCGGAACGTCGACGCCGACCGGCGGCGGCAGGCGATCGTACGGGCCGTGGTGGGGCTGTGCGCGGACCTCGATACGATCCTGATCGCGGAGGGCATCGAAACGGAGGCGGAAGCGCGGACGCTGCACGCGATCGGCGTGCGCTACATGCAGGGCTTCCTGTTCGCCCGGCCGGCGTTCGAGGCGCTTCCCGAAATCGCGTTCCGGCTGTGATCAATAGGTGATCGCCGTCACCTCGTAATCGCGTTCGCCGGCGGGCAGCGTCACCCGCCGCAAATCCCCGATCGCGGCTCCGCGCAGCGCACGCGCCAAAGGGGATCGCCAGCTGATCCGGCCGGCGCTCGCATCCGCCTCATCCTCGCCCACCAGAGTGACCGTGCGTTGATTGTCGTCCTCATCCGCGATGGTGACGGTCGCGCCGAACCAGGCGCGGCTGCGGTCCGGTTGCTGGGACGGATCCACCACCGTCACCGCCTTCATCCGGCGCGACAGGTGGCTCAGCTCGCGATCGACCTCGCGCAGTTTCTTGCGGCCATAGATATAGTCGCCATTCTCCGACCGGTCGCCATTGCCGGCCGCCCAGCTGATCGTCTCGACCAGTTTCGGCCGCTCGGTCGCGAATAATTGTTCGTAGCGCTGGCGCAGCGCGCGAAAGCCCTGCGGCGTGATCGGAGCGGGTTCGGCCATGCGCGTCAGCCCGCGCTGGTCTTGCCGAGATAGTAAGACAGGCGGTTGCCGGCCGGCGCGCGGGCGCGGCCGGGATTGTAGAGGTCGTACACGACCGCATTCTCCAGCACCTTCTGCACATAGGCGCGGGTTTCGGTGAAGGGAATCGCCTCGACCCAGTCGACCACGTCCACGCCCGGCAGGCGCGGGTCGCCATTGGCGCGGATGAACTTGTTCACGTTGCCGGGCCCGGCATTGTAGCTGGCCACCGCCAGCACATAATTGCCGTTATAGTAGGTCAGCATCCGGTCGAAAAAAGCCGATCCGATGCTGACATTATAGCCGATATCCTGGGTCAGCCGTTCCGGTTGATAGGGCAGGCCGATCTTGCCGGCCTGCTCGCGCGCAGTGGCGGGCATCAACTGCATCAGCCCGCGCGCGCCTACGGGGCTCCGCGCTTCGCGGTCGAACTGGCTTTCCTGGCGGCTGATCGCGTGGATGATCGTCCAGTGGCTCGCCATGGCGGGCGGCACCGCGACGGTGGGGAAGCCGGTGCGCAACGGATCGCGCGCGCCGGACTGGCGGGCGTTGCGCGACAGGATCACGCCCAGATCGGGGCGGCCGATGGAGCGCGCCAGCTCCGCCACCAGAACATGGTCGGTATCGGTGGTGGCGTCCGCCGCGATCTTGCGCACGAACTGGGTCTGATCCTGCCAGTCGCCGCGCGGCCCCAGCAGGCGGGCGGCGCGGACAATCTCGCGCTTGTCGAACTCGGCGCGGACCTCGGGCGGGATCGCCACCTGCGCCGGATCGGCCGGCACCGCCAGCCGCTGGCCCAGCCGCTCCGCCGCGAGCTGCCCGTAATATTGGTCCACGCTGGCGGCTGCGGAGGCATAATGCACGTTAGCGCCGGCCGTGTCGCCCGCCGCCTGCGCGGCGCGACCGGCCCAATATTGGCCCTTGGTCTGGCTGCCCGGCGACTGCGCGGCGAGCGTGTAGCGACGGAACATCGCCTCCGCGTCGCGCGGGCGGTTGAGCTGCTTGAGCGCCGCCGTCCCGCCCAGCCAGGCGAGGCTGGTATAGGGATCGCGCTCCGCCAGCGGACGGTTCCGGATCAGGGTGCCCGCGACATAGGCCTGATCGATGTTGGCGGCGATCCCGTAGGCGGTGGCCCATTGCCTGTCGGCGGCGGCGGCCTTGGCGAGATCGAACAAGGCCTTCAGATAGGCCTCCGCATCGGTCGGCGGCGCGTCGAAGCGCATCGGCTGCGACAGGGACGTGCGCGCGGCCGACCATTGCGCCGTGTCCTGCATCCAGCGCGCGTGATCGATCACGAAGCCCGCATCGCGCTCCGCCCCCGGCCCAAGCGCCTGACCTTGTGTGGCGGCATCGGCGGCGCGGGTCTGAAAAGCGAGGCGTGCGGCGAACATCGGCCGCCGCTGCGGCGAGACCAGGGCCAGCTGGCGGGTGGCCGATGCGGTCGCCCGATCCCACAGCAGCATGTCCATCCGCTGGTCATTCTCCAGCGGGGTGAACTGGCCGGCGAAGCGCGCGATCAGCCGCGCCTCATCCTCGGTCCCCAGCGGACCGGCGGTCCAGGCGACCGCCGCCGCGTCGCGCGCCTTGGGGGCCAGGCCCAGCGACGCCAGCGCCTCGGCATAGCGGGCCCGGCCGGGGCCGGTGGTGGGTGGATAGAGATCGAAGAAGGCCACCACGTCGGCCGCATTCTGGCCATCGGGGCGAATGGCGCGCTCGGCGGCGCGGCGCAGCGCGGGCTCACCCGGCCAGCCGCGATGCGCGATCAGGAAGCGGCTATAGTCGGTAAAGGGCAGACGGTCGCTCTGCTGCAGCCGGTTCCATTCCTGCACCGCCGGCCACAGCGGATCGTTGGCAACGACGCCCGGGCCGCCGCCAATGGCCGTGCCGCCCGGCGCGACGGGGGTGGCGGTGGTCAGCTGGCTCGCCTGCATGGTGGTCAGCGTCGCCGCGCAGGTCGCCACCGACACCAGCACGATGCCGGCCGGCAGGAAGCGCACCACGCTGGACAGGGGACGGCGCGCATCCCTATCAGGCGTCCGATTGTTGTCGCGGCGGCTATGGTCGGGGGGCGTCATCCCCCGCATATGATCGCAACGGCACGAAAGGTGAAGGGAATCAGGATGTTCAGCGGGTCGATTCCTGCTTTGGTCACGCCGATCCGCAACGGCGTGATCGACGAGGCGGCTTTCCGGGATCTGATCGACTGGCAGATCGAGAACGGCTCCTCCGCGCTCGTGCCATGCGGGACGACGGGCGAAAGCGCGACCATGACGATCGAGGAGCATGATCGCACGGTCCGGATCTGCGTGGAGCAGGCGGGCGGGCGCGTGCCGGTGATCGCCGGTTGCGGATCCAACGACACGGCGGTGGCGCTGCACCACATGCAGTCGGCCAAGGCGGCGGGCGCGACGGCGGCATTGCTGGTGCCGCCTTATTACAACCGCCCCAACCAGGACGGCGTGATCGCCCACTTCATCGCCTTGGCGAACGGCTGCGACCTGCCGATCCTGCTCTACAACGTGCCGGGGCGCACGGTGGTGGACATCGCGGTGGAGACGATGGCCGTGCTCGCCAGGCTGCCGACCGTGGTGGGCGTCAAGGACGCGACCGGTAATGTCGCCCGCGTATCCGCCCAGCGGGCTGCGTGCGGGCCGGATTTCTGCCAGCTTTCCGGCAATGACGACATGGCGCTCGGCTTCGTGGCAATGGGCGGGCGGGGCTGCATCTCCGTCACCGCCAACGTCGCGCCGCGGCTCTGCGCCGACCTGCAGGCTGCGTGCCTGGAAGGGCGCTATGCCGATGCGCTGGCGTTGCAGGACCGGCTGTTCCCGCTGCACGCCGCCTTGTTCAGCGACGCATCGCCCGGGCCGGTCAAATATGCCTTGTCGCGTGTCCGCCCGGATTTTCCGGCCGAATTGCGCCTGCCGATGACGCCGCCATCGGCGGCAAGCCGCGCGGCCGTGGACGCGGGCCTCGCGCACGCCCATATCGTCTGACATGGCCCGTCCCCGTCCCGCAGAGTTCGACAAGAAGAAGATCGTCGCCGAGAATCGCCGCGCGCGGTTCGACTTCTTCCTGGATCAGTTTTTCGAAGCCGGCATCGCGCTGACCGGCACCGAGGTAAAGTCCCTCCGCTTCGGCGAGGGATCGATCGCGGAAGCCTATGCCGAGGTGAAGGATGGCCAGGTCAGCCTGATCAACGCCAACATCCCGGAATTCAGCCACGGCAACCGCTTCAACCACGAACCCAAGCGCCCGCGCCGCCTGCTGCTGCACGAGCGTGAGATCGACAAGATGCACACCGGCGTGTCGCGGGAAGGCATGACGCTGATCCCCATCTCGGTTTATTTCAACAGCCGGGGGCGGGCCAAGGTCGAGTTGGCGCTCGCCAAGGGCAAGAAGCTGCACGACAAGCGCGAAACGATCAAGGAACGTGACTGGAAGCGCGACGCCCAGCGCCTGATCCGGGAGCGTGGCTGAACGGGACCGGCGCCGCGGGGAGTCGGTGCCGGCGAATCGGGGGATTTTGGACTTGGCGAGCCGTGCTACCCTGTTGCCGTTTCTGCCGGTCCAGCGCGGGCGGCATCATGGCGCGCTGATGGCGGCCGTGCTGGTGCTGGCGGCGCTGACCGTAGCGGTCGGGGCGTGGCAGCTGCTGCCGTCCTTTCTGATCCGCGAGCTGGTGGTCGCCACGGTCGGCGGGGTCGTGGTCGGCGGGGCGGCGCTGATCGCCGCCACCTGGCTGCGGCAGGACAAGCCCTCGCAGCGGACGGTGCGCGACTGGTCGTTGCTGAGCGCGGCGTTCGAGGACGCGCAGGACGCGATCGCCATCACGGACAGTGCCGGCCGGCCGATCTGCGTAAACCCCAATTATGAGGCGCGGTTCGGGTTGATGTCGGCGCCGACCGGCCTGGCGGCTAATGGCGACGATCCGGACATGCTGGCGACGGCGGCGCGCATTGCGCTGCGCGAAGGAATGGCGGATCGGCAGCTGGTGGTCGGCGGGACCAAGGTGTCGCTGATGCTGCGCCGGGGCGGGCGGATCGACGATCACCTGATCTGGCGTTTCCGCGACCATGGCCCCAGCAGCGATTATGGCGTCGCGCGGGAGTTGCTGGCGGGCAGCGGCGGCGACCGGCTGGGCGATGCGGGCGTGATGATGGCCCTGGCCGAGGCTGACGGCACGATCGTGGCCGCCAATCGCGTGTTCGCCTACCGCGTGTTCGGCGATGCCGACCGCAACGTGGCGGGTGCCAACATGGCGGATCTGCTGACCACATCGGCCGATGGGGCCGTGCGGCTGGCGCGCGAGGAGGATGACGAGGCGCAGCCGCTGCGGGTGATCCCGGTTTCCATCGGCGACAATCCGGCTGACGGCGCGTCCGTGCTGCTGATGTTCGACGAGGATCCGGACGCGATGACCGCCGCCGCGGCCCGCGGGGCAGCGACGGTTCACCTCCATGAACTGCTCGCCATGCTGCCCTTGGGGTTGGCGTTGGTGGAGCGCGACGGGCGCTTCCTGTTCCTGAACGAGGCGTTTCGGCGCGCGGCGGGGCTCAACCCGAACGACAGCGCCGTCTATCCGAGCGACATCGTGGCGGAGGAGGACAAGGCCGCCGTGTCGGAGGCGGTGCGCCGGTTCGCGGGCGGGCGCGCGCTGCCCGGCGACCTGGCGGTGCGATTGTGGCACCGGGCGGAGGAGCCGGTCGGCCTGACCATCGCCAACGCCAAGGGGTTGGGCGACGCGGCGGTGCTGCTGAGTTTGAAGGACAATACGGAGGAGTCCAAGCTGAAGCGCCAGGTGGCGCAGGCGACCAAGATGCAGGCGGTGGGCCAGCTGGCCGGCGGTGTCGCCCACGATTTCAACAACATCCTGACCGCGATCATCGGCCATTGCGACCTGATGCTGATGCGCCACGTGCCCGGCGACATCGATTATGACGACATTCAGCAGATCAAGCACAATTCCAACCGCGCGGCGTCGCTGACGCGGCAATTGCTCGCCTTTTCGCGCCAGCAGACGTTGCGGCCGCAGATCCTGCAGCTGCCCGACGTGATCTCCGAAGTATCCAATCTCCTCCGCCGCCTGCTGGGCGAGACGGTGAAGCTGGAGGTGAAGCATGGCCGCAACCTGGGCCTGGTCCGCGCCGACCCGGGGCAGCTGGAGCAGGTGATCGTCAACCTTGCGGTGAATGCGCGCGACGCCATGCCGGAAGGCGGGACGCTGACGATCCAGACCTACCCGGTGACCGCGTCCGAGGTGCGCAAGATGCGCAGCGAAATCCTGCCGATCGCCGACTATACCGCATTGAAGGTGACGGACACCGGCACGGGCATCGCGCCCGAAAACCTGGCCAAGATCTTTGAGCCGTTCTTTACCACCAAGGAAGTGGGCAAGGGCACCGGGCTGGGACTGTCCACCGTATACGGCATCGTCAAGCAGACCGACGGCTTCATCTTTGCCGATTCGGAAGTGGGCGCGGGCACCAGCTTCGTGATCTACCTGCCGGTTCACCATGCGGCCAAGGCGCCGGAGCCGACCGGCCCGGTGCGGGTCGAGCCGACGGGCGAGATGTGGGGCACCGGCACCATCTTGCTGGTGGAAGACGAGGCGATGGTGCGCGCGGTGGCGGAACGCGCGCTGACCCGCCAGGGCTATCAGGTGCTGACCGCCACCAACGGCGAGGAGGCGCTGGAGCTGCTGCTGGACGGGGCGGAGGTCGACTTGCTGATTTCGGACGTGGTGATGCCGACCATGGACGGACCGACGCTGGTGCGGACCGCGCGGCAGACATTCCCGGATCTGAAGGTGCTGTTCATGTCGGGCTATGCCGAGGAACAATTGCGCAAGTCGATCGACATCGAACGGGTTGCGTTCCTGCCCAAGCCCTTCTCCGTGCTGCAATTGGGGCAGGCGGCGCGCGACGCCTTGGTGCCGCCGGCATGACCCGGCGCACGGCCGAAGACGTGAATGAGCCTTTTCGCTTTGACGCTTGACGTCTAAGGGGCGCCGCGATGACTCAACCTCTTTCCGTACTGATCGTCGAAGACGAGCCGCTGATCGCGATGATGATCGAGGATCTGATCGACATCCTCGACCACAAGGTGGCGGGCACCACCGATGCGGTGGCCGAAGCCCTGCCGCTGGTGGAACGGGGCGATTTCGACGTGGCGATCCTGGATGTGAACCTGCGGGACGGGCCGAGCTGGCCGATCGCCGACGCGCTGAGCGGCAAGGGCAAGCCGTTCGTGATCGCGACCGGCGGCCATGTCGATCCGCCGCCGCCCGAACATGCCGGCGCGGTGCAGCTGGCCAAGCCGTTCACGCTCGACAGCCTGAAGGCGGCGCTGGAGCGTATCGCCGCCCGCTGAGGCCTTGGTTCTTTTTTGCCAAAGTTCACCCCTTGTTCTGTAGGAACATTTGTCGTACATGGACGACGACGCGTTGAACGCGATGATGCCATCCTATACGAAGGGTCTCGAACATGGCGGCTTCCCTGAAGGTGATCGACGGCGAGATGATGGGTTCTTCGGAGAGGCAGAAGGCGCTGGACGCCGCGCTGGCGCAGATCGATCGGGCGTTCGGCAAGGGCTCGGCGATGAAGTTGGGCAGCCGCGAGAAGATCGAGATCGAGGCGATCTCGACCGGATCGCTCGGGCTGGACATCGCGTTGGGTATCGGCGGTCTGCCGCGCGGGCGCATCGTGGAAATTTACGGGCCTGAATCCTCGGGCAAGACCACGCTGGCGCTGCACGCGATCGCGGAGGCGCAGAAGAATGGCGGCACGGCGGCGTTCGTGGACGCCGAACATGCGCTGGACCCGGTCTATGCCAAGAAGCTGGGCGTCAACATCGACGAACTGATCGTCAGCCAGCCCGACACGGGCGAGCAGGCGCTGGAGATCACCGACACGCTGGTACGGTCCAATGCGGTCGACGTGCTGGTGGTCGATTCGGTGGCGGCGTTGGTGCCCCGGGCCGAAATCGAGGGCGAGATGGGCGACAGCCATGTCGGCCTGCAGGCCCGTCTGATGAGCCAGGCTCTCCGCAAGATCACCGGATCGATCAGCCGGTCGCGCACCCTGGTGATCTTCATCAACCAGATCCGCATGAAGATTGGCGTGATGTACGGCAATCCGGAGACGACCACCGGCGGCAACGCGCTGAAATTCTATGCCTCGGTCCGGCTCGACATTCGCCGCACCGGGCAGATCAAGGACCGCGACGACATCGTTGGCAATGCCACCCGCGTGAAGGTGGTGAAAAACAAGGTCGCACCGCCGTTCAAGCAGGTCGAGTTCGACATCATGTATGGTGAGGGCGTGTCCAAGATCGGCGAGATCCTGGACTTGGGCGTCAAGGCCGGCCTGGTCGAGAAATCGGGCGCATGGTTCAGCTACGACAGCATCCGCATCGGGCAGGGGCGTGAGAATGCCAAGAATTACCTGCGCGACAATCCGGAGGTCGGCCAGCGCCTGGAACGCGCGATCCGCGCCAACGTCGCCGGGCTGGGTGAGACCATGATGACGGGCCCGGGTGAGGAAGGCGACGCCTGAGGCACCGGCGGCCGGGACGGAACCATGCGTGATCGGAACCATGCGTCATGGTGCGGAATCACGGCGCGGATCTGTCCCGGTTGAATGTGATGTGGACGTCAGCAACGGCCGTGCTGCCCGGCTCTGAAATGCGGTCTTTCTCGATCATGCTGGCGGCTTCGGGAGGGCGAATGTGGTCAAACCTCCCTTGCCGTCAGGCTTTGGTGGCGTAGGCCTGCCAGCCTTTCGCATCGCTGGTAGGCGCTCTCTCGAGGCTTGGCATCAAACAGGCGAAGTCTGCCCCTTCCGTCCGACGGCGAAGCTTTCTTAGGCTCTCGCGGGAAGCGCGCTCCAGGTCGG
This sequence comes from uncultured Sphingomonas sp., assembly GCF_934560975.1. Taxonomy (GTDB): domain Bacteria; phylum Pseudomonadota; class Alphaproteobacteria; order Sphingomonadales; family Sphingomonadaceae; genus Sphingomonas_I. The sequence continues at coordinate 26,590 of NZ_CAKTFO010000027.1, forward strand.
AAGCGACCCGTATCGAAATCCTGAACTTGCCCCTTTGCGGGAGCATTGTTCATGGCGTGAACGGGTTCCGGAGAGGTGCGGGAATAACCGGGCGGCGGGAATGTAGCCCGCTTAAGCTTCCGCATCGTGGGTGGAAGCGGGGTTTGGCTGCGTTGGCTTGGCATGGGCCAGGAAAGTAATCCGTCGGCTCGGGAGCTGCGATGCATCGGGGGGTCGAATGCGACTAGGCAAACGGGATCGTTTCGCTAGCGTGGAGGGATGATCCAGACACCTACACGTCGCGGGGTTCTTGCAGGAGCCGCCGTGCTGGCCGCATCGCCCGCCATTGCCGCGCTGCCGGAGACGACGGGATCCGCGCCGATCGGTCGGGCGGAATATGAGGCGCGGATCGCCAAGGCGCAAAGGTTGATGCGGCAGGCGGGATTTTCGGCTTTGCTGATCGAGTCGGGATCGTCACTGACCTACTTTACGGGCGTGCGCTGGGGGCGGAGCGAGCGGTTGACCGGTGCGGTGATTCCGGCGGCCGGGCGGATCGGGATCGTCACGCCGCACTTCGAGGAGCCGTCCGTCCGCGAAAGCCTGGCCGTGGAGGCGGAGGTCCGCGTCTGGCAGGAGGACCAGGATGCGCTGACGGTCGTGGCGGGGCTGCTGCGCGATCGCAAGGTGGCATCCGGCCCGATCGGGATCGAGGAGACGGTGCGCTATTTCGCGGTGGATGGGCTCGCCAAAGCCCTGCCGCTGGCGGTGATCCGGTCAGGCGCAGGCGTAGTGCGGGGGTGCCGCATGATCAAGTCGCCGGCCGAGATCGCTTTGATGCAGCGCGCATCCGACATCACGATCGCGGCCTACCGCGACACATATGGCAAAATCGCGAAGGGGATGACCCGCGACGACATCGCCAAGCTGATGGACGCCGCCACCCGCGCCCGAGGCGGCGAGCCGGAGTTCAGCCTGGTGCTGCTGGGCGAGGCATCGGCCTATCCGCATGGATCGCACCAGCGTCAGGTGCTGGCGGACGGCATGACGGTGCTGATGGACTGCGGCTGCACGGTGCAGGGCTACCAATCCGACATTTCCCGCACCTTCGTGTTCGGCGAGGCATTGCGCGAGCAGCGCATGGTGTGGGATCAGGTGCGGCGGGGGCAGACGATGGCCTTTGCCGCCGCGCGGGTCGGTACGCCGGCCGGCCAGATCGACGATACCGTGCGGCGCTATTATGAGAGCCTGGGCTACGGGCCCGGCTACGCCCTGCCCGGCCTGCCGCATCGCACCGGCCACGGCATCGGCCTGGACGGGCATGAACCGGTCAACCTGGTGCATGGCGAGACCACGCCGCTGGCGCCGGGCATGTGTTTCTCGGATGAGCCCGGACTGTACCTGCCCGGCAAGTTCGGCGTCCGGCTGGAGGATTGCTTCCACATGACGGAGCAGGGCGCGCGCTGGTTCTCCACCCCGCCGACTTCGATCGATCGACCGTTCGGCTGAAGCTTCCCTTGGGGCGCGGCTGGCCTTACATCGCGCACATGACATCGACCAACGACATCCGCCGATCGTTCCTCGACCATTTCGCGTCCGCCGGCCACCGCATCGTGCCATCGGCCCCGCTGGTGCCGCACAACGACCCGACATTGATGTTCGTGAATGCCGGCATGGTGCCGTTCAAGAACGTCTTCACGGGCCTGGAAAGCCGGCCTTATTCGACCGCGACCAGCAGTCAGAAGTGCGTGCGCGCCGGCGGCAAGCATAACGACCTCGACAATGTCGGCTATACCGCGCGCCACCACACCTTCTTCGAGATGCTCGGCAATTTCTCGTTCGGGGATTATTTCAAGGAACAGGCGATCACCCACGCCTGGACCCTGCTGACCAGGGAATGGGGCATCCCGGCGGAGCGGCTGACCGCCACCGTCTACCACACCGACGATCAGGCGTTCGACCTGTGGAAGAAGATCGCCGGCCTGCCCGACCACCGCATCATCCGCATCCCGACCAAGGACAATTTCTGGGCGATGGGATCGGACGGGCCGTGCGGGCCATGCTCCGAAATCTTCTACGACCATGGCGACCATATTCCGGGTGGCCCTCCGGGCAGTCCGGATGAGGATGGCGACCGCTTCGTCGAGATCTGGAACCTGGTCTTCATGCAGTTCGTGCAGGAGGCGGACCAGATCGTCGGCGACCTGCCGCGCCCGTCGATCGACACCGGCATGGGACTGGAGCGCGTCGCGGCCGTGCTGCAGGGCGTGCACGACAATTACGACACGGACACGTTCAAGGCGCTGATCGCCGCATCGGGCGAGCTGACCAGGAGCGCCACGGACGGGCCGAACCAGCCGTCGCACCGGGTGATTGCCGATCACCTCCGTTCGGCGGGCTTCCTGGTGGCGGACGGGGTGCTGCCGGCGAACGAGGGGCGCGGCTATGTGCTGCGCCGCATCATGCGCCGCGCGATGCGCCACGCGCACCTGCTTGGCGCGTCCGAGCCGCTGATGCACCGGCTGGTGCCGGCTTTGGTGGCGGAAATGGGCGCGGCCTATCCCGAACTGGTCCGCGCGCAACCGCTGATCGAGGAGACGCTGCGGCTGGAGGAGACACGCTTCCGCCAGACCCTAGCCAACGGCCTGCGCCTGCTGGACGAGGCGACGGCGGGGATGGGCGAGGGCGCGACGCTGCCGGGCGCGGTGGCGTTCAAGCTCTACGACACGTTCGGCTTTCCCTACGACCTGACCGAGGACGCCTTGCGCGCGCAGGGGTTGAGCGTTGATCGCGCCGGGTTCGACACCAGCATGGCCGAGCAGAAGGCCGCCGCGCGCGCCGCGTGGAAGGGATCGGGCGAGAAGGGCAGCGAGGAGATCTGGTTCGACATCGCCGAGGAGCAGGGCGGCACGGAGTTTACCGGCTATAGCGGCCATGAGGGCGACGCGCAGGTGGTGGCCTTGGTCCGCGATGGCGCGCGGGTGGAGGCAGCCCACACCGGCCAGGAGGTCGTGATCCTGACCAACCAGACGCCCTTTTATGGCGAAAGTGGCGGGCAGATGGGGGACGCCGGGCAGGCTTCGGGCGGCAACGGCTTCGAGGCCGAGATTGCCGACACGTCCAAGCCGCTCGGCCGGCTCCATGCCCACAAGGCGACGGTGACGGGCGGGGAGATCAAGGTCGGCGACACCATCCATCTGGCAGTGGACGTGACGCGGCGGAGCCAGCTGCGCGCCAACCATTCCGCCACCCACCTGCTCCATGCGGCATTGCGGCACCGGCTGGGCGGGCATGTGACGCAGAAGGGCAGCATGGTCGCGGCCGAGCGGCTGCGCTTCGACTTCTCGCACCCCAAGGCGTTGAGCGCGGAGGACATTGCGGTGGTGGAGGCGGAGGTGAACCGCCACATCCGCGAAAATGACGCGGTAACGACGCGGCTGATGACGCCCGACGATGCGATCGCGGCGGGCGCGATGGCCTTGTTTGGGGAGAAATATGGCGACGAGGTGCGCGTGCTGTCGATGGGCCGCGGCGATGATGCCGCCTGGTCGGTGGAATTGTGCGGCGGCACCCACGTCAACGCGCTGGGCGATATCGGCGTGTTCAAGATCGTGGCGGAAAGCGCGGTCTCCTCGGGCGTGCGCCGGATCGAGGCGCTGACCGGCGAGGCGGCGCGGCTGTGGCTGACCCATCGCGACGAGCGGCTGCGCGAGGCCGCCGCCGCGCTGAAGACCACGCCGGAGGAGGTGCCGGCGCGCATCGCCAGCCTGGTCGAGGAACGGCGCAAGCTGGAGCGCGAACTGGCCGACGCCAAGAAGGCGCTGGCGCTGGGCGGTGGCGCGGCCAAGTCCGATGCCGAAGCACCGGAGCAGATCGCTGGCACCGCCTTTGTCGGCCAGGTGATCGACGGGCTGGACCCCAAGGGGCTGCGCGGGCTGGTGGACGAGGCCAAGGCGCGGCTGGGTTCGGGCGTGGCGGTGCTGGTGGCGACCAACGACGGCCGCGCGTCGGTGGCGGTTGGCGTGACCGCCGACCTGATCGGGCGACTGTCGGCGGGCTTCGATCTGGCGCAGAGAAACGCCTGCGTCTTCCGCCGCGTCGTGGAGCATAC
>NZ_CAKTFO010000028.1 GCF_934560975.1 uncultured Sphingomonas sp.
TCCGACAGGTCGCCCGTGCCGACCACGAAGCCCTGCCGCTGGTTCGCCAGCCGGAACAGGTAATCGGTGCGCAGGCCCGCCTGCACATTCTCGAACGTCACGTCATACACCGGCTCGCCGCTGGCGAAGGGGTGGCCCATGTCCTTCAGCATCTGGGTCGTGGCGGGGCGGATGTCGATCTCCTCGCCCGTGACGCCCAGCGCGCGCATCAGCGCCCAGGCATTGCCCTTGGTCGTGTCCCCGGTGGCGAAGCCCGGCATGGTGAAGCCCAGGATTGCGGTGCGGGGCAGGCCGAGCCGGTCGCACGCCTTGGCCGCGACGATCAGGGCATGGGTCGAATCGAGTCCGCCCGAGACGCCGATCACCAGATTGTGGCTGCCGGTCGCCTGCATCCGCTTGGCCAGGCCCTCCACCTGGATGTTGAAGCTTTCAAAGCAATCCTCGTCCAGCCGCGCGGGATCGTCGGGCACGAACGGGAAGCGCGGCACCACCCGCTCCAGGCCGACATCGGCAAAGTCGGATTGATGGTCGAAGGCGATCCGGCGGAAGCGGGTTTCGGGATGGTCGTGCGCGCGCGCCGCGTCGTTGAACGTGCCGAACCGCATCCGCGCCTGGCGCAGTCGGGCGAGGTCCATGTCGGCATAGATCAGTTCCGGCTCATGATCGAACCGGCCCGATGCGGCGAGGCGATAGCCCAGTTCGTGGATCATCGCCTGCCCGTCCCAGGCGAGGTCGGTCGTGCTTTCGCCCGGGCCGGACGCCGAATAGACGTAGGCGGCGGTGGCGCGCGCCGACTGCGATGCGCCATACAGGTCGCGCTCCCGCTCCTTGCCGACCACGATGTTGGACGCGGACAGGTTGGCGAGGATCAGCGCGCCGGCCATCGCCCCGTAGGAGGAGGGCGGAATCGGCGCCCAATAATCCTCGCAAATCTCGATATGGAAGACGAAGTCGGGCAGGTCGCGCGCGGCGAAGATCAGATCGGGGCCGAACGGCACCTCCTCACCCGCGACGATGATGGACAAACCGGACAGGCCGACGCCGGGGGCGAACCAGCGTTTCTCATAATATTCGCGATAATTGGGCAGGTAGCTTTTGGGCACCACACCCAGCACGCGTCCGCGATGGATCGCGATCGCGCAATTGTAGAGCCGCCCGTTGCGGCGCAGCGCCGCGCCGACCAGCAGAACCGGCTTCAGCGTGGCGCTGGCGGCGATCAGCTTCGCCAGCTCCGCCTCGACCTGGTTGAGGAGGGCGTCCTGCAGGTGCAAATCGTCGATCGCATAGGAGGACAGGCACAGTTCGGGATAGACGATCAGGTCCGCGCCGCGCCGGTCGCCGTCCTCCGCCAGGGCCAGGATCGAGCGGGCATTGGCAACGGGGTCGCCCGCCGTCGCCACCGGGGTCGCCGCGGCAACCCGAACCATGTCCTGCGCGTGAATCGAATAAAAGCGGTCAGCCATTCCCGGACCCTGCTGTTGATGCCGTGTTGATGCAACCAACGGGAGGGCAAAGGGTGCCGGACCGGCCGATCAGGCGGCGATCCGCTCGGTCACGCGTCCGTTGAGCGAGACGGGGCCGGCGGCCACGATCTCCACGTCCACGAGGTCGCCGATGCGGCCGCCGTCGATCAGCACCGATTGCAGCCAGGGTGACTTGCCCAGCATCTGACCGGGTGACTTGCCCTGCCGCTCGATCAGCACCTGGCAGCTGCGCCCGACCGTGGCGCGGTTGAAGGCGAATTGCTGTTCGGACAGCAGCGCCTGGAGCCGCTGGAGCCGATCGTGCATCACCGCCTCGGCCACCTGTTCGGTCATGGTGGCGGCGGGCGTGCCGGTGCGCGGCGAGTATTTGAAGCTGAACGCCTGGGCGTGGCCGATGGCACGCACCACCGCCAGTGTTTCCTCGAACTCGGCGTCGGTTTCGCCCGGGAAGCCGACGATGAAGTCGCCGGAAATGGCGATGTCCGGCCGCACCGCGCGCACGCGTTCGATCAGGCGCAGATAGCTGGCGACATCATGCGCCCGGTTCATCGCCTTCAGCACGCGGTCGCTGCCCGCCTGCACCGGCAGATGGAGGAACGGCATCAGGCTTTCCACCTCGCCGTGCGCCGCGATCAGGGCGTCCGTCATGTCGTTGGGGTGGCTGGTGGTGTAGCGGATGCGCTCCAGCCCCGGCAGGCGGTCGAGCGCGCGGATCAGCCCGTCCAGGCCCTGCGTGCGTCCCGCTTCGTCCTCGCCGGTCCAGGCATTGACGTTCTGACCCAGCAACGTGATCTCGCGCGCGCCGCGCTCGACCAGCGCCCTGGCCTCCACCACCACTGCGCTCCACGGCCGCGACACTTCGGCACCGCGCGTATAGGGCACCACGCAATAGGTGCAGAATTTGTTGCACCCTTCCTGCACGGTCAGGAACGCGCTGGGCCCGGCGTTGCGGCGCGACGGCAGCGCATCGAACTTGGACGCGGCGGGCATGTCCGTGTCGATCGCCTTGGTGCCCGACGCGGCCTCCGCGATCAAAGCCGGCAGATTGTGATAGGCTTGCGGGCCGACGACCAGATCCACCGCCTTCGCCCGGCGCGGAATCTCGCCGCCTTCGGCCTGGGCGACGCAGCCCGCGACCGCGATCATCGGCTTGCCGCCATCCCGGCGCGCGATGCGGCCGATGTCCGAATAGACCTTCTCCGCCGCCTTCTCCCGGATGTGGCAGGTGTTGAGCACCACCAGTTCGGCATCGTCGGCGCCCGCCTCCACCATGCCCTGTTCCTGCATCAGCTCGGCCATGCGGGTCCCGTCATAGACGTTCATCTGACAGCCGAACGACTTGACGTGGAAGCTCTTGGGGACTGGGCGGGACATGGGCCGGGCCATAGCGGAGGCGGGGGAAACAAGAAAGCGGCCCGGCATCGCCCGACCGCTTTCCTCCACCCGTTGGATGTACGGCATCCTCTCCCAACACCGGCGCGTGGCCGATCGCTTTGCCGGTGCCGTGCCGACGCGATGGCAGGCCTCTACGTTGCAGGATATGGGCCCACAAGCAAAGCCTGAGATGTTGCGGAAATGATAACGGTACCATTGCAGAAGCGTGACTTTGCGGACACATTTCACCGATGGTGACGTAGGGTATCCGGACCGCTAATCGGCGCTGCATGCGCTTCTCCCGTCCACTTCGCCTCGACCTGAACAGCGACTCGCTGGTCGCGAACTGGCGCATGCTGGCCGCGCAGGGCGGGACGGCGGCATGCGGCGCGGCGATCAAGGCCGATGGCTATGGGCTGGGTGCGCGCGGAGTGGCGGTGCGCCTTGCCAAAGCAGGCTGCCGCGACCTGTTCGTCTCCAACTGGGCGGAGGCGGAGGCGCTTGGCGCGCTGCCCGAGGGTGTCGCCTTGTCCGTGCTGCACGGGGTTCGCGCGGAGGACATGGCGCTTGCACGGACCTTGCCGGCCCGCCCCGTGTTGAACAGCGCCGCGCAGGTCGCGCGCTGGCGGGATGCCGGTGGCGGCAGGTGCGACGTAATGGTGGATACCGGCATGAGCCGGCTCGGCCTCGATCCGCGGGAGGCGTGCTCGGGGCTGCTCGACGGTTTGGACATCGACACTTTGCTGAGCCATCTGGCCTGCGCCGAGGAGCGCGATCACCCGCTCAACGCGATGCAGCTGGCGCGGTTCGTCGCCGTTCGCGCGAAAGTGCCGGCGCGCCGCTACAGCCTCGCCAATTCGGCCGGCATCCTGCTCGGGCGCGATTATGCGTTCGATCTCACCCGTCCCGGCCTGGCGCTCTATGGCGGGATCCCGGACCCGAATGACGCAGAGCAGCGCGCCGCGTTGCAGCAGGTCGCGCGGCTGATGGCGCAGGTGCTGCAAATACGCAACGTGCCCACCGGCGAAAGCGTCGGCTATGGCGCGACCTGGGTCGCCGCGCGCCCGTCAACGGTGGCGATCCTCAATATCGGCTATGCCGACGGCCTGTTCCGCCGGCTTGCCCCGCTTCTGTCCGTGTCGTGCGAGGGCGCGCCTTGCCCGGTGATCGGCCGCATTTCGATGGACCTGACGGCGGTGGACGTGACCGGCGCGGGGGTGACGGAGGGCGACTGGCTGGAACTGGACTTCGCCTTGCCCGATCTCGCCGCAGGTTCGGGCCTGTCGCAATATGAGCTGCTGACCAGCCTGGGCCAGCGGTTCGACCGGCGCTGGCGCGATTGAAGGCGACCGGTTCGATCAGCCCAGCAGCGAAGCCACCCATTGCGGCACCAGCAGCGATGCGGGGCCGTGGCGCGCTTGGTCGAACCAGCCTGTGCCGGCCGACGGTTCCAGGTTGAGCTCCAAGGTTGCGGCAACGGCTGCATTCGCCATCTGGACGAAGCCCGCGGCGGGATAGACCGCGCCCGACGTTCCGATCGACACGAACAGGTCGGATTCTCACAAGGCCGACTCGATCTCTGCCATGCGGTAGGGAATCTCACCGAAGAAGACGATGTCGGGGCGCAGCATTCCCGCTGGCCCGCAGGCGGGACAGGGCGGCCCGCCCATCATCTCGCCCGCGAAACGCGACCGCGCGTCGCAGCCGCCGCAAAGGGCCGACATCAGTTCGCCATGCATGTGGATCAGCCGGCGGGCGCCGGCCCGCTCGTGCAGGTCGTCCACATTCTGCGTCACGATGGTCAGCCCGCCGGTCCACGCCGCATCCAGCCGCGTCAAAGCTTCATGCGCCGGATTGGGCGCGACCTGCGCCAGCGCCGCCCGCCGCGCATCATAGAAACGCAGCACCATCTCGGGGTCGCGCGCCAGCGCCTCGGGCGTGCACACATCCTCGACCCGGTGCCCCTCCCACAGCCCGCCGGGCCCGCGAAAGGTGGCGATGCCGCTTTCGGCGGAAATGCCGGCACCGGTGAGGATGACGATGTTGCGAACGGGGGCGGCCATGTCCGCACGCTATCCCAAGCCTTGCCCCCTCGCCAATCTCCCGCCCCTGTGCCAGACGGCCGGCATGACGATCGGGATCGGTATCATCGGCGCAAGCGGGCGCATGGGACAAGCGATCGCCGCCGAGCTTGGCGATGCGGCACGGCTTGCCGGGGGCATCGACCGGGCAGGGCCGGTGTTCGGCAACCATGCCGATGCCGCTGCCCTGGCGCGCGCGTCCGACGTGATGATCGACTTCTCCTCGCCCGCCGCTTTGGCGGATGTGCTGGCGGCAGCGACCGAGGCGGGCACCCCGCTGGTGATCGGCACCACCGGCCTCCGGGCCGAACATCATGCCGCAATCGACGGTGCCGCCCACGCAATCGCCGTGCTGCAAACCGCCAACACGTCGCTTGGTGTCAACCTGTTGAGTGCCCTGGTCGAGCAGGCGGCGCGCCGGCTCGGCCCCGACTGGGACATCGACATCGTCGAGATGCATCACCGCCACAAGGTCGACGCACCCTCCGGCACCGCCCTGCTACTGGGCGAGGCGGCCAATGCGGGGCGCGGCGCGGCGGACGGCGCGCTCAACCGCTTCGGGCATGACGGCCGGCGCGAGGAGGGGGGCATCTATTATGCCGCACTGCGCGGCGGATCGGTGGCGGGCGATCACCAAGTGGTCTTCGCGACGGACGGCGAGCGGATCGAGCTGGGCCATCGGGCGGAAAGCCGCGTCATCTTCGCGCGCGGCGCGGTGAAGGCGGCGATGTGGCTCGCGGGCAAGCCGGCGGGCCGCTACACGATGGCCGACATGCTCGGCTTCTGACGTGAAGCGCGACGCGATTTTCGAATTCTATCGCCGCCTGGCGGATCAGGATCCGTCACCCGAAACCGAACTCGAATATGTGAACCCCTATACGTTGCTGGTGGCGGTGGCCCTGTCGGCGCAGGCGACCGACGTCAGCGTCAACAAGGCGACGCGCGCGCTGTTCGAGACGGTGCGCACGCCGCAGGCGATGGTCGAACTGGGTGAGGAGGGGCTCAAGGCGCACATCAAGGCGATCGGCCTGTTCAACACCAAGGCCAGGAACGTGATCGCTTTGTCCGAACAGTTGATCGCGCACCATGGCGGGAATGTGCCGCGTGATCGCGCGGCGCTGGAAAGCCTGCCGGGCGTCGGCCGCAAGACCGCCAATGTGGTGCTGAACGTCGCCTTCGGGGAGGAGACGATAGCGGTCGACACGCACATCTTTCGCGTGTCCAACCGCACCGGCCTCGCGCCGGGCAAGGATGTGCTGGCGGTCGAGCTGAAGCTGGAAAAGGTCACGCCCCGGCCGTTCCGCAGTCATGCGCACCATTGGCTGATCCTGCACGGCCGTTACGTCTGCAAGGCGCGCAAGCCCGAATGCTGGCGCTGCATAGAAATCGACCTATGCCGCTACGAACCGAAAACGCCTCCGCCGAAATCCGTCGCGCAATCGGGGTAGCGGCGGCGCAAAGCCTCTGCTAAGCGACCGCTTCCGGCACCAGGCACCCGTAGCTCAGCTGGATAGAGCGCTGCCCTCCGAAGGCAGAGGCCAGGGGTTCGAATCCCTTCGGGTGCGCCACCTGCGCTTGTTTCAGGCGGTGGCGGCATATGCCTTGGCCTTCCCCGCAAAGTTCGGGCGCGCGTTCGTGCTTGCGGACCGGGTCGGGTTCGATGTTACGCCGGTCAGTTCGCGTCGGGGGAGGCAGCGCCCTTGCGCAGGTCGTCGTCTCCGGTCAACGCCAGCAGCGCGCGGCGGGCGCCATATTGGACGCCCCAGCCGATCGCATAGGTCACGATCGCGGGTGCGACGATACGGAGCGCCTGCTGCGTCAGGTAGCCGCCGATGGCACCCTTGATCCCGCTGTCACCATCCTGTCGGTCGATCGCCGCCCCGACGAGCATCGCAAGCATGTTGTTGGCCAAAACCTGTCTCCTCAACGATCGTGCATGATCCCGCTTATCGGTCCCGTGTCAGGACGCGGCGGTCTTGGCCCCCGTGCGATAATCCCGATCCGCATGGTCGATCGCCGTCAGCAGATCCTGGAATTCGTAATTCTGCTCGAGTGGGTATGCGCGCTTGAAACTTTGGCCAAGCGCCCGGAGATCCCGCTCCGTCAGCAGGCCGACCGCGACGACCCGTTCCTGTTGTGGCACGCTTCACCTCGCATTGATTGGACTGGAAGAACGAGCCCAAGCCTTGCGAGTGCCATTTGTTTCACCGTTGTGACGATTGTTGCCGGCGCGCACGGCATTAGCCGCCGGGCCGGCCATGCGGGATGGCGGCGGCGATGCGTCGGGAGAGCTCCGGCAGCCATCGCTCCGGAGCTCTCGGCATGAACCGGATGTTCAGCGTTTCGGGCGCTTAGCGCGGGGAACTGGACGGTATTTTGTCCTGCGGGTCACTGGAGCCGCGGGACTTGGCGCCTTTTCCGCCCTTGCTGCCTTTGCCGCCATGCTTGCCGGCCTTGTGCTGGCCGCGTGTCGAATCGCTGTTCCAGCCGCCGGACGATGACGCCGATCCCGATTGTCCGCCGGCCATCGCGCCGCCGTCGCTGCTGCTGCTGCTGCTGCCGGCGGTGCCGCGCGGGCCGGTGTCGGTCGAACTGGTGGTGCTCTGGCCGGTGGCGGCGCTGGCCATCAGAAAGGCCGCTGCCGTTGCCAGCAAAATTGTCTTGCTCAGCATCTCTCTTCTCCTGTCGCAATCCCTCCGCCGTTCCCCGTCTTACCGCCGGAGCGCCGCCGGCTTCTTTAACCAGGGTCAGGAAAGCGCGGGCGCGGCATGAAGTAACCCCGCCGCTGCGCGAGTCAGCGCATAGTCAGGCAGTGTGCGCTAGAGGGCAGGGGATGACCGATCTGCTGTCGCATATCCCCCTTCATCTGATCATCATTCTAGGCGGCCTGGTGCTGCTCGGCGTCGTTGCCAGCCGCATTCCCGTGCTGGGCACGCTGGTGCGGGTGGGCAGCTGGGTGGTGCTGATCGTGCTGGCGGGGCTGGCGCTGGACCAGCGCGAGCGGTTCGACCCGCTGGTGGGCAACGTGCTGCGGCGCCTTAAGCTGGAGGATCAGCAGGTGTCGGGCGAGGAGGTGCGGGTACGCATGTCCCCCGACGGCCATTTCTGGGTGAGCGCCAGGCTGGACGGGGTGGAGCGGCGGATGCTGGTGGACAGCGGCGCGACCGTCACCGCCCTGTCGGTCGCCAGCGCGGCGGCGGCGGGGATCGAGGTGCGGGACGAGGTCTTTCCGGTGCTGTTGCGGACGGCCAACGGCACCATCAAGGCGAAAACCGGGACGCTGGACGAGTTGCGCTTCGGCACCGTCGTTGCGCGTGACCTGCCGGTGGTGGTGTCGCCGGCCTTTGGCGACACGGACGTGCTGGGCATGAACTTCCTGTCCATGCTCAAGTCGTGGCGGGTGGAGGGACGCACCCTGATTCTCCAGCCGCACCACCCGCAGGAGGTTCGGCCGGGCTGACGCGCGGTCAGTCGTTGCGGGTCGGCGTGACAGCGCAAAGGCGCGTCGCTCGCGGGGGGGGGGCTTGTCCCACAGCAGGGCAGCCGATCCCGGCGTGCCATGCGCGCCGCCGCCGCCATGGGTGTGGATCTCGCCCGAGCGGCTGAGGAAGCGCGACGTGTCGGTGTCGACCTTTCGGATGATGCGGGCTTCGTAGCTGCGAACGGGAAGGCGTCCTGCCCGAAGGTCTGTCCTGCCGAGCGGCCTGCCGCCGTGCTTGCCTGCAAGTGCCTGCGGTCGTTCGCCAGCCAGGCACGCCGGGCCGGGATCGTCGCAGCCCGGCCGGGATAGCTGTCGCTGGACGGGTAGTCCCCATGGCTGATGCGGGAAGACTGAACCGCGTGCGCCGGCGTGGTGCCACGCGACAGCACCAGGGTCATGAAGACGGGAAGGATGCGGACGCCTGTCTTCCTGATCGACGATCAGGGGCGACGCCTGGTGCAATCCGTGGTTCCGCGCGTGCCCTGCGTGAACGAGCAGCGCGCATAACAAAAAGGCCGCCCGGCGAACCAGGCGGCCTTTTCGTGTTGGTCGGACCGAATAGCGGGCTCAGGCCTGCTCGTCGGTCTCCGCCGCCTGGCCGGCGATCTCGCCCGGCTCGGCATTGGGGTCGTAATCTTCGGTGAAGCCGCCCTGGTCGCGGCCTTCCTCGAAGACCTGCGCCATGACATCAACGCCTTGCGCCTGCAGCTCGGCCTCTTCCGGCGAGCGGGCGACGTTGACCTTGATGGTCACGGCCACTTCCGGGTGAAGCGCCAGGCGCACCACGTTCAGGCCGATCGCCTTGATCGGGCGGTCGAGCACGATCTGGCTCTTGGCGACCTTGATATCCTCGGCCGCCAGCAGTTCGGCCAGGTCACGCGCCGACACCGAACCGTAGAGCTGGCCGGTGTTGGATGCCTGACGGATCAGGGTCAGGGTCTTGCCGTCGACGTCCTTCGATGCCGTTTCCGCATCGGAGCGGCGTGCGGCATTGTCGGCCTCGATCTGGGCGCGGTTTGCCTCGAAGACCTTCTTGTTGGCTTCGTTGGCCCGCAGCGCCTTCTTGCGCGGCAGCAGGTAGTTGCGTGCGAAACCGTTCTTGACGGTAACGACGTCGCCGATGGCGCCGAGCTTCTCGACGCGCTCAAGCAGGATCACGTCCATGTTGGGGCGCTCCCTTCTTACTTAACGATGTAGGGAAGCAGCCCGAGGTGACGGGCGCGCTTGATCGCCTGGGCGAGTTCGCGCTGCTTCTTGGCGGAAACCGCGGTGATGCGGCTGGGAACGATCTTGCCACGCTCGGACACGAAGCCCTGCAGCAGGCGGACGTCCTTGTAGTCGATCCGGGGCGCGTCCTTCGCGGAGAAGGGGCAGCTCTTGCGACGGCGGAAAAAGGCACGGGCCATTGTTATGTTCTCCCTTACGCGGCCGCTTCTTCGCGCTCATCGCGACGACGGTCACCACGGTCACCGCGGGCACGCTCGCGATCGCCACGGCGCATCATCGCCGACGGGCCCTGCTCATGCGCGTCGACGCGCACGGTCATGAAGCGGACGATGTCTTCGTTGATGCCAAGCTGACGCTCCAGCTCGGCGACGACGGCGGTCGGCGCGTCGATCTCGAGCATGACGTAGTGCGCCTTGCGGTTCTTGGCGATGCGGTAAGCCAGCGAGCGAAGACCCCAGGTCTCCGTCTTCACAACCTTGCCGTTATGATCTTCGACGATCTTGGTGGCCATTTCGGCCAGTGCGTCGACCTGCGCCTGTGCCAGATCCTGGCGCGCAAGCAACACATGCTCGTAGAGAGCCATGGTCCATTTCTCCTGCCGATCGCTGACGCCGCCCCATGCGGTCGCCCCTCCGACTGTCGTACAAAGTGATGGGTGTCGAGGCGATGCCCGACCGCGCGTCCATACAGCAATGCCGCCGTGACGCAAGGGCATGCGCCTGTCGGAATGCCGCTTAACCGGCCTTTTACCCGACTTTGGCAAGGACGAAAGGTAACGAGTAGAGAGGCGTAGCGAACCATGGCAGGCGATGAGAGCGGCACCCTGCTCACCGCGGCGGAAATTGCGGACCGCGTGGCCGTCTATGATGCGGACGGCGTGCTGGGCGACGGTTTGCGGGCGCTGTGGAACGATGCGGGCGAGGCGATGATGCAGGCTACCCGGCTGCATTGGGAGCAGGTGACCGATCTGCCCCACAATCGCGACCTGCCGCCCGCCGAAAAGCAGGCAATGATCGAATCGGCCCTGGTCGGGATGCGCATCCGCCTGGCGACCCCGATCGATGCGGCGTGGATCGCCCATGTCGCCAGCCTGGGCCGCGTCGTGTTCCATACCGATGTCCCGTCGCACATGGTCGCGGCGGGGCTGATGCGGCATGCCGCCTTGCTGGAACAGGCGCTCGACCGGCGGTTCGCGGATGACCCGGCGCGTCGCGACCGCCACCGCGCCACCGTCCAGCGGCTGATGATGACGGAGATGGAACTGCTGCTGACCCAGGTCCGCCTGCTCGATCGGAAGCGGGCGGCGGACCAGCGCGGAGCGGAGGGCGAGCGTTTCCGCGCGGACGTGGCAGGCCGGCTGCATGTCGCACTGGAGCAATCGGCCGGGTTGCGCGGGCAGACGCAGGCGACGTGCGCGGCGGCGGCCGACATGCGCAACGCCGCCGCCGAGTTTGCCGGCCGGGCGCGCGACGATGCGGCGCTGATGCATGACGCCATGGCCGATACCGGCCTGCTCAGGACCGTGATGGACGACATGCGCGCGGACATGGAGGGCGCCAGCGTCGTCATCCAGCGCGCGGGATCGGCATCGGACCATGCGCTGCAACTCGCCACCGCCTTGTCTGGCCATGCCCAGGCGATCGAGTCGATCCTCGCCTTGATCCGCAGCATCGCGCGGCAGACCAACCTGCTCGCGCTGAACGCCACGATCGAGGCGGCGCGCGCGGGCGATGCCGGCCGGGGCTTCGGCGTGGTGGCGCAGGAGGTGAAGTCGCTCGCGGCGCAGACGGCGCGGGCCACGGACGAGATCGTGTGCCAGATTTCGGCCATACAATCCGCGACCCGCCACACGGTGGAGGCCAACCGCTCGATCCGCGACACGGTGGACGAGGTGCAGCGGTCGGCAGAGCAGGCGCGGCATTCCATCGCGCGCCAGACCGCGACCGTATCCGGCATTGCCGACGCGGTGCAGCAGGTCGCCTTGTCGGCGCAGGACACGGTCGCAATCCTGGATCATATCCGCGGCGCGGTGGAGCAGGTCGATCGCGACATCGAGTGCATCGCGGTCGGGTCGCGGCGGGTGGATGGCGAGCTGGCCGCGCTGGACGCACTGGCGGGCGACTTCGTGGAGCGGCTTGTCGGATAGCCGGCTAGCCCGTCCGCCGCGCACGCAAGCGGGTGCTTGTCAGGCGCGGCGTAGCTGCCTAACCGCACCTCCTGTTTGTCAGGAGGTTTCATGCGCGCATTCATCTTCCCCGGCCAGGGCAGTCAGGCGGTCGGGATGGGTGCCGATCTCGCCGCCGCCTCGCCGATCGCGCGCGCCGTGCTGGAGGAAGTGGACGACGCGCTGGGCCAGTCCTTGTCGCGGCTGATGTCGCAAGGGCCGGCCGACGAGCTGACGCTGACCGAAAACGCCCAGCCGGCGATCATGGCCAACGCCATTGCGGTGCTGCGCGTGCTGGAAGGCGAGGGCGGGGTGTCGCTGGCCGACAAGGCGGAGTTCGTCGCCGGCCACAGCCTGGGCGAATATAGCGCCTTGTGCGCCGCGCAGGCATTCGACCTGCCGACCACGGCACGCCTGCTCAGGCTGCGCGGACAGGCGATGCAGGCGGCGGTGCCGGTGGGCGAGGGGGCGATGGCCGCCCTGCTGGGCGCGGACTTCGCGCTGGCGCAGGCGATCTGCGCCGATGCGGCGGAAGGCGATGTGTGCCAGGCGGCCAACGACAATGGCGGCGGCCAGGTCGTGATTTCCGGCCACAAGGCGGCGGTGGAGCGCGCGATGGCGATCGCCAAGGAACGAGGGGTCAAGCGCGCGGTGGCGCTGCCGGTCTCCGCGCCGTTCCATTCCTCGCTGATGCAGCCGGCGGCCGAGGCGATGGCCGATGCGCTGGCAAAGGTCGCGGTGCGCGCGCCGCTGGTGCCGGTCTACGCCAACGTCACGGCGGCGCCGGCGAGCGATCCGGCCGAGATAAGCAGCCTGCTGGTCGCGCAGGTCACCGGCACCGTCCGCTGGCGCGAAAGCGTGGAGGCGATGTGGGCGGCCGGCGTTACCGATTATGTGGAGTTCGGCGCCAAGGTGCTCGGCCCGATGGTCAAGCGGATCGCGCCGGACGCGACCGTCACCAGCGTGACGACGATGACCGATGTCGAGGCTTTGGCGAAAACCCTCTGATCGCCACCCGATGCGGGGTGGCGTGGACGACAGACGATAGATCCTGCCGGCGCAGGCAAGACGGAGACACGGAATGTTCGACCTTTCAGGCATGACCGCGCTGGTGACCGGCGCGTCCGGGGGCATCGGCTCGGCGATAGCCAAGGCACTGGCGGCGCAGGGTGCCCGGGTGGCGCTGTCCGGTACCCGTCAGGAGGCGCTGGACGCCGTCCAGGCGGAGATTGGCGGTGATGCGGTGACGGTCACGGCCAACCTGTCCGACACGGCATCGGTCGAGGCTCTGGTGCCGAACGCGATCGAGGCGCTGGGCGGCAAGCTCGACATCCTGGTCAACAATGCCGGCGTCACCCGCGACAATCTGGCGATGCGGATGAAGGATGACGAATGGGACCAGGTGATCTCCGTCAACCTGGAGGCCGCCTTTCGCCTGATCCGGGCCGCCAGCCGCCCGATGATGAAGGCGCGCTTCGGCCGCATCATCTCGGTCACGTCGGTGGTGGGATGGACCGGAAATCCCGGCCAGGCCAATTACGCCGCGTCCAAGGGCGGGCTGACCGCCATGACCAAGGCGCTGGCGCAGGAGTTTGCCAGCCGCCAGATCACGGTGAACTGCGTGGCGCCGGGCTTCATCCGCTCCGCCATGACGGACGTGCTGAACGATCAGCAGAAGGGCGCCATCCTGCAACGCATCCCGGCCGGCGACCTGGGGCAGGGAGCGGACATCGGTGCCGCCGCCGCTTACCTCGCCAGCCGCGAGGCCGGGTACGTCACCGGACAGACGATCCACGTCAACGGCGGCATGGCGATGCTCTGACGCCCCTCTTGCGGGACGGCAGGCACGCAGCTAGGGCAACGCAAAATCCAGACTAGGGAAACAGAAAAGCCATGAGCGACACCCCCGATCGCGTGAAGAAGATTGTCGTCGAGCATCTCGGCGTCGAGCCGGAGAAGGTCACCGAGGACGCGAGCTTCATCGATGATCTCGGCGCGGACAGCCTCGACATCGTCGAACTGGTGATGGCGTTCGAGGAAGAATTCGGCGTGGAGATCCCGGACGACGCGGCCGAGAAGATCACCACCGTCAAGGATGCCATCAGCTACATCGACACCCACAAGGGCTGATCGATCGCCGGCAACGGCTAGAAACGGCTTCCCGGCGCAGCTGCGTTGGGGAGCCGTTTTCGGTTTAAACGAAGTCGCCTTCGCGTAGCCGAAGGCTTATGTCTCCACCCCCGATGGCGCGTTTTTGCCGAACCGGCACGGACCTCCGCCAGCACGAAGGGTGACAAAAAGAGAAGAAGGAGCGGACGATGCGTCGGGTGGTCGTGACTGGATTGGGGCTCGTGACCCCGGTGGGCGCCGATGTGGAGACCGCCTGGGCGAACATCCTGGCCGGCAGGTCCGGCGCGGGACGGATCCAGCGTTTCGATCCTTCCGACCAGGCCTGCACCATCGCGTGCGAGGTCAAACCGGCGGATCACCCGTGGGGCTTCGACGCCGGCAAGCGTGTCGATCACAAGGTCCAGCGCCAGGTCGATCCCTTTATCGTCTTCGGCATCGATGCCGCCGGCCAGGCGCTGGAAGATGCCGGCATCGGCGAATTGTCCTATGAAGAATCGATTCGCGTCGGATGCGTGATGGGCTCGGGCATCGGCGGCCTGCCGGGGATCGAGAGCGAATCGATCGTGCGCCACGAAAAGGGGCCGCGCCGTGTCTCCCCGCATTTCGTGCATGGCCGCCTGATCAACCTGATCTCGGGCCAGGTCTCCATCAAATACGGCTTGCGCGGTCCGAATCATGCGGTGGTCACCGCATGCTCGACCGGCGCCCACGCCATCGGTGACGCCGCGCGGATCATCGCCGCCGACGATGCCGACATCATGGTGGCGGGCGGTGCGGAAAGCGCGATCTGCCCGCTGGGCATTGCCGGCTTCGCGCAGGCGCGCGCTTTGTCCACCGGCTTCAACGACACGCCCGAAAAGGCATCACGCCCCTATGACAAGGACCGCGACGGCTTCGTCATGGGCGAAGGCGCGGGCATGGTCGTGCTGGAGGAATATGAACATGCCAAGGCGCGCGGTGCGAAGATCTATGCCGAGGTGGTTGGCTACGGCCTGACCGGCGACGCTTATCACGTCACCGCGCCCCACCCGGAAGGTGACGGCGCTTATCGCTCTATGCAGATGGCGCTGCGCAAGGCCGGGCTGGAGCCCAAGGACATCGATTACATCAACGCCCACGGCACCTCGACCCCGCTGGGTGACGAGCTGGAGCTGGGCGCGGTCCGCCGCCTGTTCGGCGATGCGATCGACACCGTGTCCATGTCGTCCACCAAGTCGATGATCGGCCACCTGCTCGGCGGAGCCGGCGCAGTCGAATCGATCTTCTGCATCCTGGCGCTGCGGGACCAGATCGTGCCGCCGACCATCAACCTGGACAATCCCAGCGACAGCTGCGTCGGCGTCGACCTCGTTCCGAACGAAGCCAAGAAGCGGCCGGTCAAGGCGGTGCTGAACAACAGCTTCGGCTTCGGCGGGACCAATGCCAGCCTGGTGATGCGGGCGATTTGATCCCACGGCACCTGGCGACCTAGGATAGATTCGTGGCGAAACGATCCTCTGCAGGACGCGGCATCGGCTGCCTTCTGATCGTGGCCCTGCTGGTGGCGGGGCTCGGCTGGTTGTACCTGTACCGCAACTGGACCGGGCCCGGACCGGCGGAGGCACCCACCACCCTGGTCGTGCCGCAGGGCTCCACCCTCGCCGCCGCCGCGCGCGAGCTGGAGCGGGTCGGCGCGGTGCGCTCCACCACCGGCTTCCTCCGCTTTGCCCGCCGCTTCGGATCGAACGAGCCGATCAAGGCCGGCGAGTATGAAGTCTCGCCGGACATAAGCGCGCGCGAGATCCTGGCCCTGCTGCAGAGCGGGCGGACGGTGCAGCGCCTGGTCACCATCCCGGAAGGCATGCCGTCGATCCTGGTGTTCGAGCGGATCGCGCGCGAGAAGCTGCTGACCGGCAAATTGCCTGTGCCCGCCGAAGGGTCGGTCCTGCCCGGCACCTACAGCTTCCAGCGGGGCGAGCCGCGCAAGGCGGTGCTGAAGCGGATGCAGGATGCGATGACGCACACGCTCGATCAGTTGTGGATGACGCGCAAGGCCAACACCGCCGTCAACAGCAAGGCGGAGGCGATGACCCTGGCCGCGATCGTGGAAAAGGAAACCTCGGTCCCACAGGAGCGGGCGATGGTGGCGGGCGTCTACAGCAACCGCCTGCGCACCGGTATGCGGCTGCAGGCTGATCCGACGATCATCTACCCGATGACCCACGGCAAGCCGCTGGGTCGCCGCATCAAGCTGAGCGAGGTGCGCGCCAGGAACGATTACAACACCTATGCCATGACCGGTTTGCCCAAGGGCCCGATCACCAACCCCGGCAAGGATTCGATCGCGGCGGTGCTGGCGCCGGCCAACACCGATGCCCTGTATTTCGTGGCGGACGGCAAGGGCGGGCACGTTTTCGCCAGCAACCTGGCCGATCACAATGCCAATGTGCAGCGTTATTACCGGCTGCGAAAGGCGCAGGGCGCGCGCTGACGTCGGGGCGCGGGGCGGGTTGTGTTGATCGCGATCGACGATCCGCTCCCTGCCGAATTGAGGCGGTTCAACAGCCGATCATGGTTTCGGTGGAGGCGGCCGCCATCAGCAGCCGGCTGGGGAGAGGCGCTCTTCCCCTCAAGCGGCCCCTACAGTCGCAACCCTTCCGTTTCGGCCAGTCCCGCCATCAGGTTCAGGCTCTGCACGGCGGCACCGGCGGCACCCTTGCCCAAATTGTCGAGCGCGGCGATCAGGCGCGCCTGTCCGGCATCGTCGCTGCCGCAGACGAACAGGTCCAGCCGATCGCTGTCGGCGGCATGTTCGACGGTCAGCATGGCCGGCTGATCCTGCTGCACCCGCACCAGCGCGCTGCCGTGATAGGCCTCCGCCAACGCATCGCGCAGCTGGCGCAGGCTCGGCCTGCCCGGCAGCAGGTGCAGGTGGAGCGGCACCTCCACCAGCATCCCGCGATAGGTACGCGCCACCGCGGGGGCGAAGATCGGCGCGTGGGTCAGCCCGGCATGGCCCCGCATTTCCGGCACATGCTTGTGGCCGAGACCCAGGGCATAAGCGCGGAATGCGGTGTCGCCGGCGGCGGGATCGTCCGGCTGCTCGAACGCGGCGATCATGCTCTTGCCGCCACCGGAATAGCCCGACACGGCGTTGACGCTGACCGGCGTGTCGGCGGGCAGCAGCCCGCAGCGGACCAAAGGCCGTACCAGCCCCAGAAAACCGGTCGGGTAGCAGCCGGGATTGGACACGCGCCGGGCTTCGGCCACCCGGGCCCGCCCGTCCGGCTCAAGCTCGGGAAAGCCATAGGTCCAGGCGGCATCGGTCCGGAATGCGGTGGATGCGTCGATCACCCGCGTGCGCTGGTTGTCGATCAGGCCCACCGCCTCGCGCGCGGCGTCGTCGGGCAGGCAGAGGATGACGATGTCGGCGTCGTTCAGCATCTCGCGCCGCGCGGCGGCATCCTTGCGCCGCTCTTCGGGCAGGGTGAGGAGCGTCACGTCCCCGCGCCCTGCCAGCCGTTCGCGGATTTCCAGCCCGGTGGTGCCGGCCGCGCCGTCGATAAAGATCTGTGTGGTCATGCTGCGATCCGGCGCCGTGCGATGATGGGTTGGGGGTAAGCGGAGGTCAGGCGCGCGACGACGTCGGCCAGCGGCTCGATCACCGTCCGCATCCAATGCGCATTGGCATGCACGATGCGGTCGGCATCGACCATGATGCCGACATGGCCGGGGAAGAAGACCAGGTCGCCGCGTTGCAGGGCCGCATCGTCGGGCAGGAATTTGCCGACGGTCTCCCGCTGCTGGTCGCTGTCGCGTGGTGCGGAGATGCCGCCCATTTCCAGCGCGCGCTGGACCAGCCCCGAACAGTCGAGCCCATCGGCCCCTCGACCGCCCCACAGATAGGGCAACCCGACCATCCCCTCGGCCGCCGTCACCGGATCCACGATCGCACCCAGCGGCGCGACGTGCCGGGCATGGAGATAGCCGTCGGCGGTGCGCAGGTAGCCGTCGCCTTCATCGCCCGCGACGCACGCGCCCAGCGGCAGCGTCCCCAGACAGGGCGACTTGATGTCGGGATGGGCGAAGATCAGCGCGGCCGGGGCCGTCACGCGATGCGTCGGCGCGGTGATCGGGCCCAAGGCGGCGGCGGAGACATACCCGACATAATGGTCGTGCAGGCTATACCCCCACGCCCATCCGCCCGCCTGATCCAACAAGGCAAAGCCTTCGCCCTGCACGATCTGCGACACGGCGGGGGCAGAGGTGGACGGGCGGGCGCGGAGCATGGCGAAGGGGGCGATGCAGGCGCTGGTTTCGGCCCGCGCATAATGGGGGGCGAACAGCTGTCCTGCCAGCGCGATGTCGGCAATGTCGGGCCGGTAGGCGTGAATGCGCGGGTCGAGCCGCCGCGACGGCCCGCACAGCCGAAAGCCGTCAGGCCGCTGCGTGTCGCAACTGCCCGCTGAGGTGCGCGGGCGCGTCGCCGTCGATAAGCCCTCCAAAGCCTTCAAGGAAATTGGTCCCCATGTCCGTCGGCGCGATGAAGATGTTGCGGCGATCCGCCTCATCCCGCTCGCGGCGCAGATAGCCGAGCGCACCCAGCGTGTTCAAGGCGCGGGTGACGACCGGCTTGGACACGCCCAGCGCCTGCGCCAGCCCCCGGACCGTATGCGGCCCGGGCGTCAGGTAAACCAACAATAAAAGAGCCATCTGCCGATTGGTGAGGTCCGGCTGCCCCGAACGGACATATCCCACCAGCGTCTGCATCCAGCCCGACAGGGTCGTATCGTGTATCATTGCCCGGCCTCGGTGAAAACATCATCCTCTTGGTCAGCAGAACACATGGGCGCGCCGATCGTTTCATCGGCGAATAGGATTGCGAAGCTTTGATTAACTTTGACCGTAACGGTGGCGCATCATGCTCCACGCGGCGCGCAGGCCCAGCGCCTCGCCGCCCTTGGGCCGCCCCGGCTTGGCCGCCGGACGCCACGCAAAGGTGTCGAGATGGGCCCAGTGTGTGCCTTCGCCCACGAATTTCTCCAGGAACAACGCCGCCGTGATCGTGCCGGCAAAGGCCCCGCCGGCATTGTTGATGTCGGCCACGTCGGATTTCAGCATGTCCAGATAGGGCGCCCACAATGGCAGCCGCCACAGCGGGTCGTGCGTCCGCTCGCCCCCGGCGATCAGGTCGGCGGCAAGCGCGTCGTCATTGGCGAACAAGGCGGGCATGTCGGGGCCGAGCGCCACGCGCGCCGCGCCGGTCAGCGTGGCGAAGTCGATCACCAGCTCCGGCGCCTCCTCGCACGCCTTGGTCAGCGCATCGGCCAGGATCAGGCGGCCTTCCGCGTCGGTGTTGCCGATCTCCACGAACAGGCGCTTGCGGCTGCGCAGGACGTCGCCGGGGCGGAAGGCGTCGCTGGAAATGGCATTCTCCACCGCCGGGATCAGCAGGTGGAGCCGCACCGGCAGGCGCGCCCCCATGATCAGCCGGGCAAGCGCCAGCGCGTGGGCGGCCCCGCCCATGTCCTTTTTCATCAGCAGCATGCCCGACGACGGCTTGATGTCGAGCCCGCCCGAATCGAAGCAGACGCCCTTGCCCACCACCGCCACGCGCGGGTGGGCGGGATCGCCCCATTCCAGCTCGATCAGGCGCGGCGCGCGGGCATCCGACGCGGCGCGGCCGACCGCGTGGATCATGGGGTAATTGTCCGCCAGCGCTTGCCCCTCGGTGACGGTCAAGGTGGCGCCGAAGGCATCGGCAAGGTCGCGCGCGGCCCCCGCCAGTTCGGCGGGGCCCAGATCACTTGCGCCGGTGTCCACCAGGTCGCGCACCAACGCCGTCGCCTCGGCCAGCCGCACGGCCTCATCGATCCGCGCGGGGTCGCTGGTCAGCAGGAGGCGGCCTCCACGCGCTGTCGGCGCCTGGCGATAACGGTCGAAGCTGTGCTGCGCGAGCAGCCAGCCGAGTGCGCCGTCCGCAGCCGCTCCGTTTGCCAGCCGATAGCTCCCCTCGGGCAGCTTGGCGGCGGCCGATGCCAGGTGCCACGGCCCTGCCGTTTCATCTCCGCCGACCGCGACGCTCCAATCCTCCGCCGCCTCGCCCGGCAGGACCACCATCGTGTCCGCCTTGGCGGTGAAGCGCGCCGCCGCGATCGCCGCGCGTGCGCGGGGCGACTGACCCTTCAACCACGCGTCGAACCCCCCCTCAGTCACCACCGCGATGGTGCGGGCGGGCTGGCCACGGTCGGGGGCGAGCAGAGCGGCGAAATCGGTCATGGTGTGGCGCATCCTTGAACACAGGAAGGGGTCAACGCGCGTCCGCCTCAATCAGGCCGACGCGCGCGCCGGTTCCACTGCTGGCGATGGATTCGCGGGTGACGAGAATGGTGGTGCCCGGGGTGAGCACGCCGGCGACGGCGTCGCGAAATCCCTGCGGCAGGCTGGCTTCGGCCATGTCCTCGGCGGACAGTTCGGCCGATGACGGTCGGGGCTGGACGGGGAGCGGCAGGCGCAGCCAATGCTGCCCCGCCGCATCGATCCCGCGCAGCACATAGGCGCTGGTTTCCTCCACCGGCCGCTCGAACGCGACCACGCTGGATCCGATCTGTACCCCGTCGCGCAGCACGATCACCCGCCGGTCGCGGCCGCTCACCAGGATCGATACCGGACCGCTGGCGGCGGCATCGGGCTGCCACCGGTAACTGCCGGATCGTACCCGGTCGCCCGACAACGGCTCCAGCACGGGGCCGACCGGGGCCACTTCGGGCAGGGCTGCATTGTTGGTCACGATCACGGTCAGGCCAAGGCGGGTGATGCCGAACAATTGCTTGGCGAACGTCAAGGGCAGGCGGATGCAGCCGTGGCTGGCGCGATGGCCGGGCAGCTTGCCGGCATGCAGCGCGATCCCGTCCCAGGTCAGGCGCTGCATGAAGGGCATTGGCGCGTTGCTATAAAGGTTGGATCTGTGGTCCACCTCCTTCTGCAGGATGGTGAACACGCCCGTCGGCGTCTCATGCCCATCCTTGCCGCTGGAGATGGTGGTGACGCCGATCGGAATGCCGTTGCGGTACACGAACGCCTTTTGCGCGGTCAGACTGACGATCACGATCACCGGCCCCTCCGGCGCGATCTCCGGCGCCCAGAAAGACTCGCCCGCCGCCATCCGCTCGATCGTCTTTCCCTGCGGCGTCTGGGCGGGCAGCGGCGGGGCAAGGGCGGCGGCGATCGACAAGCCGGTCAGGGCAGGCAGGATATGCCTGGGCAGGGTCTTCATGCAGACCACAGGTGCCAGAGTTTGGCTGATCGGAAAAGCGGGCGAACCTGATGGCTCGCTCGGCCCTGCGAAGCGAGCATTCTGCTCTTCGCAGCGGCGAGCGGCTGTTCACTCCAACCCCGATGCCGTGCCGACACCTCCAGCGTAGCCCCTGTAAAGGCAAGGCCCATGTCTCTCACGTCCGGGTACTGCCGTCCGCCACGCGGCCCACCGCCGGTGGGGCCGTAATCCAGCACGACGGTCAAGCCCGGCCACACCGGGCACCGCTCAACCGGCTACCGGCACCCCGAACAGGTCGTGGTCGTCGGCATCCTCGATCTCGACCCGGACCACATCCCCCGGTGTCAGGCCGAAGGCGTCGCGCAGGTGGACTTCGCCGTCGATCTCCGGCGCGTCCGCCATGGAGCGGCCGGTGGCGCCGCCGTCCTCGTCCGCCGCGTCGATGATGACGTCCAGCGTGCGGCCGACCTTGGCCTCCAGCTTGGCGGCGGAGATGCGGGCGGTCAGATCCATCAGGCGGGCGTAACGCTCCTCCTTGACCTCTTCCGGCACCGCGCCGGGCAGGGTGTTGGCCGCCGCGCCCTCGACCGGCTCGAACCGGAACGCGCCGACCCGGTCGAGCTGCGCCTCGGCCAGCCAGTCCATCAGATATTGGAAATCCGCCTCCGTCTCGCCGGGAAAGCCGACCACGAAGGTCGAGCGGATGGCGATGTCCGGGCAGATCGCGCGCCAGTTGCGGATGCGATCCAGCACCTTGGCGTCGTTGGCCGGCCGCTTCATCGCCCGCAGCACCGATGGCGAGGCATGCTGGAACGGAATGTCGAGGTAGGGCAGCACCAGCCCGTCCGCCATCAGCGGGATCACCCGATCGACATGCGGATAGGGGTAGACGTAATGCAGCCGCACCCACGCCCCCAGCTGTCCGAGGTACCGAGCAAGGTCGGTCATGTCCGCCTTGACCTCGCCCCCGCCCTTCAGCGGATAGGAGGCATGGCGCAGGTCGAGCCCGTAGGCCGACGTATCCTGGCTAATGACCAGCAATTCACGCGTGCCCGCCGCGACCAGCTTCTCCGCTTCGCGCAGGATCGCGTCGGGGCGACGGCTGGCGAGGTCGCCGCGCAGCGCCGGGATGATGCAGAAGGAGCACCGGTGATTGCACCCCTCCGAAATCTTCAGATAGCTGTAATGACGCGGCGTCAGCTTCAGGTCGCGCGCGCGATCCGCCTGCGGCACCAGGTCCAGATAGGCCGACGGCGGCACGGGCGCCGCATGATGCACCGCGCTCACCACCTGTTCATATTGATGCGCGCCGGTGACCGCGAGAACCTGGGGGAAGCGCGCCTGGATCAGCTCCGCCTCTTTCCCCATGCAGCCGGTGACGATCACCCGCCCATTTTCGGCGATCGCCTCGCCGATCGCCTCCAGGCTTTCCTCCTTGGCCGAATCGAGGAAGCCGCAGGTATTGACCAGCACCACGTCCGCACCCGCATAATCGGGGGACATCTGATAGCCGTCTGCGCGGAGCTTGGTCAGGATGCGCTCGCTGTCCACCAGATTCTTGGGACAGCCAAGCGACACCATGCCGACCTTGGGCGGGGAGGGGAGTGTCGTTGCCATGGGATAGCCGCCACATAGGCGATGTGCCGCCGATTTTCGAGGGGTAACGCACGCGATCGGAGCAGCATTCCGCACGCAGTGACAGGATCAGGAGCGTCACGCCTGCCAAGCGCCGCTGCCATCAGCCGGCCGTCCGCATCGGCGGGAGCCCGAAGGCGACGTTGATCGACAGCAAATGGTCGGGGAGAGAGGATTCGAACCTCCGGCCCCTGCCTCCCGAAGACAGTGCTCTACCAGGCTGAGCTACTCCCCGACGGAGCGCGGATCCTTGATGCTCTTGGGAAGAGCGGACCGGCGAGCTAAGCGAGGGGCCTGTTAGCGGCGACATGCGCCGGCTGCAAGCGCTATCCGCACGGGACCGCAAAGAAGGTGGCGCGTCGTGGCGCCGCACGGTAGCGTCCGGGCCCGTGCCCATCTTCGCCAATCCGCTGGAAGCCGTCGCCACCGCGCTCGGCGTCGCCAACATCGTGCTGCTGGTCCGCCGCAGCATCTGGAACTATCCGTTCGGGCTGGCGATGGTGGCGCTGTATGCCCGCATCTTCTTCGACGCGCGGCTGTATAGCGACGCGATCCTGCAGCTCTTCTTCTTCGCGATCCAGCTCTACGGCTGGTGGTCGTGGTGGCGCGCGGGCGGGGTGCGACATGCCGTCGCCGTGGAGCGGCTGACCAATCCGGCGCGCGTGGCGTGGGTGGTGATGATCGCGGCGGTGGCGGCCCTGTGGGGCAGCATCATGCGAGCCTATACCGATGCCGCCTTTCCGTGGTGGGACGCCGCCATCGCCGTGGCGAGCATCGCGGCGCAGGTGCTGCTGGCGCGGCGTCGCATCGAGAATTGGGTGCTGTGGATCCTGATCGATGTTGCCGCGATCGGGCTGTATTTCGCCAAGGCGCTGTACCTGACGGCGGGGCTGTATGGGCTGTTCCTGCTGCTGTCGATTACCGGGCTGCGGCAATGGAATGCCGCAAGGGGGAGGGAATCGGCGTGACGAATGGGATGGTGATCGGGCGCTTTCTGCCACTCCACCTGGGACATGAGGCGCTGATCCGGACCGCGCAGGCGCTGGTCGATCAGCTGACGGTGGTGGTGTGCGCCACGCCCGGCGTGTGGCCCGACGGCGTCGCGCGCGTCCGCTGGCTGTTGGAGATGTTTCCCGCCGCCCGCGTGGTCGCGATCGAGGCGCCCCCGGCGGAGGATGTGCAGCGCGATGCCGACCTGTGCGCCTGGCTGATCGAACGGTTGCGTACGGTGCAGCACGGGCCGGTCGACTGCCTGTTCGCGGCCAATCCCGTGCAGCAGGAGATTGCCGAGCGGATCGGCGCGCGGTTCGTGCTGATCGATCCGGAGCAGACGGCGGTGCCGGTGCAGTCCGATGTCATCCGCGAACGTCCGCACGACTATTGGCAATATCTGCCGCCGGCGGTGCGGCCGACCTATGCGCGCACCATCTGCCTCCACGGGCCCGAAAGCACAGGCAAGAGCACGCTCGCCGCGCAACTGGCGGCGCATTTTGAGACGTTGTTCGTGCCGGAATATGGCCGCACCTATTGCGAGCAGTTCGGGCGCGACACGGACATGGCCGATCTGGTGACGATCGGGCGGACCCATGCCGCCTTGACCCGGGCGATGCTGCGCCAGTGCAACGTCCGCCTGATCCTGGACACCGATCCGGTGATGACGGCGGTGTGGGCCGACATGGCGCTGCAACAGCGCGATCCGTGGTTCGACCGCTTCGTCGACACGGCCGACCTCTACCTGCTGCTCGACATCGACATGCCGTTCGTGGATGACGGGCTGCGGATCTACGGCCAGGAAGATGAGCGTCGCCGATTCTTCGACCTGTCGCGGCGGGAGCTGGAGCGGCGCGGGCTACTTTATCGGGTGATCGACGGCCCGGTGGAGGAGCGGTTCGGCCGGGCGCTGGCGGCAATCGCTTATGCGGGCCTGTGACACTCCACAGATCTTTCCCTATCTATCCACAGCTTTGTCACCAACATGGCCGGGCGATGCTTGCGTCGGGGAGGATCGACGTTAGCGTCGAAGGCCAGATACAAGGAGCGCGTGATGATCGCCGACGAATATGAGGGCGAACAGGACGACGAAGCCCCGATCGATACTCTGGAAAGCTATTTCGACGCGCGCGGCTGGACCCACGAACGCCTGGGCGACGAGGAGATCATCGCCACCGCACTGGGCAGCTGGACCCAGTATGAGCTGCGCGGCGTCTGGCGCGAGGCCGACCGGGTGCTGCAATTCCTGGCCCTGCCGGACATCCGGGTGGCGGCCGACAAGAGGGCGGAGGTCTACGAGACGATCGGCCTTGTGAACGAGCAATTGTGGATCGGCCATTTCGAGCTGTGGTCGTCCAACGGCATCCTGCTGTTCCGCCACGCCGCCTTGCTCGACGGGGCGGGCGAAACGCCGCTGACCAGCGCGCAGGCGGGTACGCTGATCGAAGCGGCCGTGGACGAGTGCGAGCGTTTCTATCCGGTGTTCCAGTTCGTGTTGTGGGGCGGCAAGTCGCCGAGCGAGGCGATCGCCGCCGCGATGATCGAGACGCACGGCGAGGCATGAGCGACTTTCCCATTACCGGACCGATCTGGTTCGTCGGCTGCGGCAACATGGGCGGCGCGATCCTGCGCCGCTGGCTGGAAGCAGGCCTCGATCCGGCGCAGGTCACCGTGATCCGCAAGTCGGGGGAGCCATTTGCGGACGGCGTGACGGTGCTGGCCGTGCCGCCGGCCGATGGTGCGATCCCGGCGATGGTGGTGCTGGGCGTCAAGCCGCAGATGATCGATCAGATCGCGCCGTCGCTCGCGCCGACTTTGGGCAGCGAGACGACGTTGGTGTCGATCCTGGCGGGCGTCGAGCTGGCGGCGTTGCGCCAGCGATTCGCCGCGCCCGGGCTGATCGTCCGCGCCATGCCGAACACGCCGGTGGCGATCGGCCAGGGGGCGACCGGGCTCGTCGCCGACCAGGCCGATGCGGCCGCGCGGGCGCCGGTTTCCGCCTCCTTCGCGCTGCTCGGGCTGACCGAATGGGTGGATGAGCCGCTGATGGATGCGGTCAGCGCGTTGAGCGGATCGGGCCCGGCCTTTCTGTTCCGCTTCGTCGATGCATTGGCCCATGCCGGTGCCGATATGGGGCTGCCGGCCGACCAGGCGGCGCGCCTGGCGCTGGCGACCGTCGCCGGGGCAGGGGCGTTGGCGGCCAGCTCCGCCGAAACGCCGCATCAGCTGGCGGAGCGGGTCGCCAGCCCCGGAGGCAGCACCCGGCGCGGGCTGGACGTGCTGGATGAGCCCGAGGGCCTGAAGCCGCTGGTGCGCAACACGCTTACCGCCGCCCTGCTGCGCAACCGTGAGATGGCGGCGGCGGCCCGCTGATCCGCATAAGCGGCACGTCCGCCTGCCCGCACGCACGCCTGCATATCGCCGCCGATCCTTGAACCTGCCTCTTTGAAGCTTATACTTGGCGTACCGCCCGGCTGACAATGCCGGGCGGGTTCGCGCGATGCCCATGCCCTTGGAGGTACCAAAAAGAGGGGTGTCGAGTAGAGGAGAGAATGCCATGATCGATCACTTTGCGTCCATCCGGCGCGGACGAGGCTTGGCGCTGGCGGCCATGCTTCCGGTCCTGCTGCTGGCGGCCGTCCCGGCGGCGGCATCCAAAAGCACCGACCCGACCGGCACCATCACCACCGATGTCCGCGTGAGCGGCCTCGATCGCACGCCCGAAACCGCTGCCGAGGTGGGCCGCGTCCAGCGGCGGCTCGCCAATGCCGCGTTGGAAGCCTGCGGCGCGTCGACGTTCAGCCTGACCGACGTCAAGCGCGCCGTCGCCGGCTCGACCTGCTGGCGGCAGGCTTATGCCGAGGCTGCCGGGCGGGTCCGCTGGCCCGACGGCAGGCGCGACTCGGTGGTCGCCCCCTGACCCGGCGGGCAGGTGGAAATCAGTGCTCCGGCCTTCGCCGCAGCACAACAATGCGCCGGCCTTATCGCGGGCGGTTGATCGGCCGGTTGCCCGCCGCACGGTTGCGGATGATGCGCAGATAGCCGTCCACCAGCGCCCCGTTGACCGCGTCCCACGAATAACGCTCGCTGACCTGACGACCCGCTTCGCCCGCGGCGGCGCGGGCCGATGCGTCCTGGCAGTAGAAGCGGAGCGCCTGGGCGAAGGCTTCGTTCGCGCCGGGACGGATCAGGCGGCCGGTTATGTTATCCTCGACCAGGCTGAGGCTGCCGGTGGCGCGTGCCGCGATTACGGGCAATCCGCACGCCATCGCCTCCAGCGTCACGTTGCCGAACGTCTCGGTCACGCTTGGATTGAGCAGCATGTCGGACGAGGCGATCGCGCGCGCCAGATCCTCGCCACGCTGGAAGCCGGTGAAGACCGCGCCGTCCGGCAGGCGATTCTCGAACCAGGGGCGGGCGGGGCCCTCGCCGATGATCAGCATCCGTGCCTTGGTCCCGCGTCGGTGGAGCATGTCCATCGTCTCGGCAAAGACGTCGAGGCCCTTTTCCATCACGATCCGGCCGATGAAGGCGACCACCGCTTCGTCGTCGCCGATGCCGAGCGAACGCCGCCACTCCATGTCGCGGCGGGCGGGATTGAAGATGTCGGTATCCACCCCGC
This sequence comes from uncultured Sphingomonas sp., assembly GCF_934560975.1. Lineage (GTDB taxonomy): Bacteria > Pseudomonadota > Alphaproteobacteria > Sphingomonadales > Sphingomonadaceae > Sphingomonas_I. Next base: position 27,444 of record NZ_CAKTFO010000028.1, read on the forward strand.
GCGACCAGATGCCGACATCATAGCTCATCCGCTGTTCGCGCAGCACCTGCGCCATCGATTCGGACGGCGCGAAGATGGCGTCGCAGCGGCGATAGAAGCGGCGCAGCCCGGCCTCCACCACCGGCTCCAGGAAAGCGAAGCCGTAATAACGCGGGTAGGTTTCGAAGCGGGTGTGCACGGACGCGACCACCGGCTTGTTCCATTTGTGCGCCAGCGTCACGGCGCGGTGCCCGAGGAATTCAGGAATGGAGACATGGAAGATGTTCGCCCCGAATTCCTTCAGGTCGCGCTGCACCTTGCCGGGGATGCCCAGCGGCATGCGATATTCGGTGCGCCCCGGGATGGGGATGGCCGGCACGCCCACGACCTTGCCGATGCCGGGGAAAGCGGGGGTCTTGCTCTTGGGGCTGTAGATCCGGACCTTGGCGCCTTGGCGCTGCAGATAGCCGCTCAGGCGGTTCAGCGCCTGATTGGCGCCGTCGCGAACGTAATTATAATTGCCGGAAAACAGGGCTACGCGAAGGTCTGAAACATCCATCCGCCGCCGTTACCGATATGGCTGGAAAAAGGCTACGTCTCTCAGCCCTCGGCCGCGTCGTCCTTCAGCATCTTGCCGGCGACCGCCTGGGCATCCTTGGCGACGGCCTGCGCCCCGCCATAGATGAAGCCATAGGTCGGATAGGCCTTGGTGCCGATGTCGCGGATCGGCCCGTACCACACTTTGACCGAGCTCCAGTCACCGTTGGCGGAGGCGTCGACTACCTTGACGTCACGCTCGACCCCGCCGCGCGCGCTCCAATTGGCATGCGTGACCTCGACGATGCGCTCGGAAATGACCTTGGTGACAGTCGCCACATGGCCCGAGCGCATGGAGTTGATCGCCTTGAACACCAGTACCGAACCCGGCTTCGGTGCGTGGCCCTGGCCATATTTGCCCATGGACTGGTTCCACCACGATGCCGCCGCCCCGAACAGCTGGATGCCCGAAAAGACGCGAGCAAACGGGGCGCACTGCCAGAAGGTCGCCTGTGCATTCGCGGCCTGCGGCATGGTGAGCGCCGCCACGAAAAGCATGGAACAAAATGCCGCCTTGAAACGCTTCAACATCATCGGCTGATCCCCCGATCCCGCTAATGCAGTATCGGTGGCCGATCGCGCTTCGTCGCGAAAGTCTCCTGCGACGAGGTGTGACATGCCCGCGTTCGCTCGCGCAGCATGGCGCTGGACCGCTCCATTCACCGCTGCGGGACATCGTTTCGTCAGGTTAACGTCCTTTAATCTATCGAATCGCCGGGGTGGCTTGCGTCGGCACGGCCACGCCGCTATGTCGCCCCTCGCTCCCGGCGGAGGAGTGTAGCTCAGTTGGTAGAGCATCGGTCTCCAAAACCGAGGGCCGTGGGTTCGAGTCCCTCCACTCCTGCCA
>NZ_CAKTFO010000029.1 GCF_934560975.1 uncultured Sphingomonas sp.
ACCCAGCACCGCCTGTGCCAGCTCCAGATTGGCGGCGGCGACGCGCAGGTCGCTATTATGCGCCAGCGCCTCCTCCACCAGCACGTCGAGCGCGGGGTCGGCATAGAGCGACCACCAGCGCGGCGGCAGCGTCGGCCCCGGATCGGTCGCGGGGGTGGTGGTGGCGAAGGGTTGCGTCGCGAGCGGCACCGGGGCGGGCCGATGATAGTTCGGGCCGACCGCGCACCCGGCAAGCGCCAGCGGCAGAGCCAGTGCGGCGGCGGCGGCCAGCGGCGGCCGCCTCACTCCGTCGCCTCCTTGGGCGTGTGCCGGAACCGCGCGCGGAACCGCTCCATCCCGCCCGACAACTTTCGCGACGCGACATAGAAAGCCGGCGTGAAGGCCAGGCCGAAGATGGTCACCCCGATCATGCCGAAGAACACCGCCGTGCCCAGCGCCTGCCGCATCTCCGCGCCCGCGCCGCTGGCGAAGGCGAGCGGGATCACGCCCAGGATGAACGCCAGGCTGGTCATCAGGATCGGGCGCAGGCGGGTGCGCGCGGCGGTGACGGCCGCATCCTCGCTCGACTGGCCATTGTCCTCGTCCTGCTTGGCGAATTCCACGATCAGGATCGCATTCTTGGCGGCCAGCCCGACCAGCACGATCAGCCCGACCTGCGTCAGGATATTGTTGTCCAGCCCGCGCAGGTTCACGCCCAGCACCGCCGCCAGCAGGCACATCGGCACGATCAGCAGCACCGCGATCGGCAGGGTCACGCTTTCGTACAGCGCCGCCAGCACCAGGAACGCGAACACCACCGCCATGCCGAACACGAGGTAGCCGGTGCTGCCCGCCTGCTGCTGCTGGTAGGCGATCTCCGTCCATTCATAGCCGAAGCCGGACGGCAGGTTTTCCCGCGCCAGTTTCTCCATCGCATCCAGCGCCTCGCCGGTGGAGCGGCCTTCGCCCGCCGATCCCTGCACCTCGGCCGCCGGATAAAGGTTGTAATGCGGCGCGCGATAGGGGCCGGTCGACCGCTTCAGCGTCACGAACGATCCCAGCGGCGCCATCCCCCCGCTCTGCGTGCGGGTGCGCAGATTACCCAGGTCGGCCTCGCGCTGGCGGAACGGCCAGTCGGCCTGTGCCCGCACCTGATAGGTCCGGCCGAGATAGTTGAAGTCGTTGATGTAGGACGACGCCAGATAGGTCTGCAAAGCGGAGAAGATCTGCCCGTCCTGCACGCCCAGCAATTGCGCCTTCTGCCGGTCGATATCGGCGTCGATGCGCGGCGTGTCGGTGTTGAAGGTGGTGAAGGCGCGGCTGATCACCGCGTCGTCGCCGCCCTTGTTGGCCGCCGCCAGCAGCTTGTTCGCCGCATCGTTCAGGGCGGGATAGCCGCGCTTTTCCCGATCCTCGATCACCAGCTTGAAACCGCCGGCGGTGCCGATGCCGCGCACGGGCGGCGGGCGGATCACGCGGATGTCCGCCGCCGCCACATCGCCGGTCCGCCGTTCCAGATCGGCGATGATCCCGTCCAGCGTCAAATCATGCTCATGCCGTTCCTCGAACGATTGCAGCACCACGAAGATCTGGATGGCGTTGGACGCGCTGGTCGAGCTGGTGGCGTCGACGCCGGTCGAGACGCTGACCGCCCGCACGCCGGGCGCGGCCTTCAGCACGCGCGCCAATTCCTTGCCCAGCGCCGTCGTGCGCGACAAGGACGCGCCTTCGGGCAGGCGCGCCGACACGATCAGGCTGCCCTGGTCCTGATCGGGGATGAACCCGGTCGGCGTCGCTACCATCCGCCACCCCGTCACCACCAGCAACGCGCCATAGGCCAGGAACATGATGAGGAGGACGCGCACCAGCCGGCCCGTGATCCGGCCATAACGATCGCCCAGCCATTCGAACCCGCGGTTGAACCAGTCCGCGCCCTTGCGGAACGGCCGCCGCCAGCGCGGCGCGTCCTCCGGCTTGGTGTCGGGATCGTGCGGCCGCATCAGCAGGGCGGCGATGGACGGCGACAGGGTCAGCGAGACGAGCAGCGAGATCAGGGTCGCGGTGGTGATGGTCAGCGCGAACTGCTTGTAGAATTGCCCGCTGATGCCGCTGATCAGCGACGCCGGTACGAACACCGCGCACAGCACCAGAGCGATGCCGATCAGCGCGCCGCCCACTTCGTCCATCGTGTTGTGCGCGGCGGTGCGGGGATCCTCCCCCTCCTCGATCCGGCGGGAGATATTCTCGATCACGACAATGGCGTCGTCGACCACGATGCCGATCGCCAGCACCAGCCCGAACATGGACAGGTTGTTGAGGCTGAACCCCGCCGCCTTCATCATGGCGAACGTGCCGACCAGGCTGATCGGGATCGCCAGCAGCGGCACCACCGCCGCGCGCCAGCTTTGCAGGAACAGGATCACCACCACCACCACCAGCGCCAGCGCCTCGAACAGGGTCTTGCGCACCTCGCCCAGGGTGTCGGCGATATATTGGGTGGGGTTGTAGACGATCTGCGCCTTCAGCCCGGGCGGAAAGGTCTTGCGCAGTTCGTCGAGCCGCTTCTGGATCGCTTCCGACGTCTGCAACGCATTGCCGCCGGGCAATTGCAGCACCGCCAGCAGCACCGCATCATCCTGATTCAGATAGGCGCCGGTCGTATATTGCTGCGCGCCCAGCTCCACCCGCGCCACGTCGCGCACGCGGGTGACGCGCCCGTCCGCGTCGCGCTTGATGATGACATCGGCGAACTGGTCGGGCGTGGTCAGGCGGCCCTGCGCCTGCACGTTGAGCTGGAACCCGCCGCCGCCCTGCTGCACCGGTTCGGCGTTGAGCGCGCCCGCCGCCACCTGGACGTTGGCGTTCTGGACGGCGGTGGTGATGTCCTCCGCATTCAGGTTGCGCGCCGCCGCCTTGTCGGGATCGATCCAGATGCGGATCGCGAAATCGCGGTCTCCGCGCACCGCCACGTCGCCCACGCCTTCGATCCGCAGGATCTGGTCGCGTACGTTCAGGGTGACGTAATTGCCGATATACTGGCGGTCGAGCGACCTGTCGGGCGAGGTGAAGTGGATCGCCAGCAGGAAATCGGGCGAGCTTTTGCGCACGATCACGCCGGTCGCGCGCACCTGTTCGGGCAGGCGCGGTTCCGCCACCGCCACGCGATTCTGGACCAGCACCTGCGCCTTGTCGAGGTCGGTGCCGAGCGCGAAGGTGATGGTGATCTGCATCCGGCCGTCGCCGGTGGATTGCGAGGACATGTAGAGCATGTCCTCGACACCATTGATCTGTTCCTCGATCGGCTGGGCGACGGTGGAGGCGAGGGTTTCCGCCGACGCGCCGGGATAATTGGCGGTGACCGTCACCGTGGGCGGCACGATCTCCGGATATTGCGCCACCGGCAGCAACGGATAGGCGATCGCCCCCAGCAGCACGATCGCGATCGCGACCACCGCCGCGAAGATCGGCCGTTCGATGAAGAAGTGGCTGATCCGCATGGCCGGCGATCAGGACGCGATGGTGGCGGAACTGGGCGTGGGCGATTGATAGGCCGGCGCGGGCGCGGCTTCCCGTGGCCTGATCCGTCCCGGCCTGGTCTTCACCTTGGCGCCCGGCTTGGCCTTGCCCATGCCGCCGATCACCACCCGGTCCTGCGGCGACAGGCCGCTGCGGATCACGCGCAGGCCATCGACCAGCGGGCCCGTCTCCACCGCCTTCAGCCGCACCACGCCGTCGCGGCCGATCACCAGCACCGTCTGCCGGTTCTGGTCGGTCGCGACCACTTCGTCCGGCAGCAGCAGGCCGGTATAGGGCGCGGAGCCCGGCAGGCGCATATGGCCGAACATGCCGGGCGTCAGCAGGCGATTGGGGTTGGGCAGCACCGCGCGGCCCCGGATCACGCCGGAATTCACGTCCAGCGCATTGTCGACGAACTCCAGCTTGCCGTGCCAGCGATAGTCGGTTTCGTCCTGCAGGCGAATGTCGACCGGATCGCCCAGGGCATGCATCCGCCCGCGTTCGCGCTGCCGCTTCAGGAACAGCGCCTCCGACGCTTCAAAGGCGAAGCGGATCGGATTGTCGTTGACCAGGGTAGTCAGCACCGTCTGGTCGGCGGTGACGAGGTTGCCGGTCGCCACCCGCCGGTCCGACACCCGGCCCGACAAGGGCGCGCGGATGCGGGTGAATTCCACGTTCAGGGCGGCGGACCGCTCGCTCGCCTGCGCGGCGGCCAGATCGGCGCGGGCCTGCAACGCGGCGGCTTCGCGCGCGGTCAATTCCTGCTGGCTGCCGGCGCGCGCCTCGAACAGGGCACGCGCGCGGCGCAATTCGACCTCCGCATTGGCCAGCGTCGCGCCGGCGCGGGCGGTCTGCGCGCGCGCCTGGTTCAGCACCGCCTGGTAGGGGCGCGGGTCGATCACGAACAGCAACTCGCCCTTGCGCACCTGCTGCCCGTCGCGGAACGCGATCCGGTCCAGATAGCCGCTGACCCGGGGCCGGATCTCGACCGCGTCGATCGACACGAACCGGCCGACATAATCGTCCCAGTCGACGATCCGCCGCTGCAACGGGGCGGCGACCTGCACGGTCGGCGGCGGCGGCGGAGCTTTTTTCTCCTTCTGGCACGCCGCAAGCAGCAGCGACGCCGCCAGCACGAGCATAGCCAGGGGTCTCGCCATTCGCGTCCACTCCGGTCGGGGACGAGGCAGGGAGGCCGTCCGCTTGTTCAGGCGATGCCCGCCAAGCGCCTGAACCGCAAGCGTTAACCAGCCGCCGCGTCTAAAATACCCGCTGATCGCCAAGATCCCTTAACCGCTGTTACGGAGCGCCGTGGCGATGGCGTTGATCGACAACTGGATGCCTTCGCGCACCCGGTCGTCCTGCTCCCCGCCGCGCCACCGTTTGATCAGTTCGACCTGAAGCAGGTTGAGCGGCTCGATATAGGGCAGGCGCAGCCGCACCGATGCGTCGAGCTGGGGCGTCCGCTCCAGCAGGCGCGACTGGCCAGTCGCGGCCAGCAGCCCCTCGCACGCCTGCTGCCAGCCGTCGCGGATCCGGCCGAAGATGGCGGCGCCCGCCGCTTGGTCCTCGACCAGCGCCAGATAGCGTTCGGCCAGACCCATGTCCGACTTCGCCAGCACCATTTCCAGATTGCCGAGCGTCGCCTGGAAGAAGGGCCATTCCTCCGCCATGGCGCGGATCAGACCCTTGTCGGGGTATTCCGCCAATGCCTGGCCCACGCCATACCAGCCGGGCAGCATCACCCGCGCCTGCGCCCAGCTGAACACCCACGGAATTGCGCGCAGATCCTCGATCCGGTCGGACTTGGTGCGGCTGGCCGGGCGCGACCCGATCTTCAGCGTGGCGATTTCGGCGATGGGCGTGAACTGGCGGAAGAAGGTGCGGAAGCCGTCCGTGTCGTAGACCAGCCCGCGATAGGCGCGAAAGGCGCTGCCCGACAGCGTGGTCATCGCTTCCAGGAAGCGGTCGTGGTCGCCGGGCTGCGCCTCGTCCGGGCTCAGGCTGGCGAGCAGGGTGGCGGCGGTGGTCGCTTCCAGATTGACGATCGCGGCGTCGCGCGTGCCGAACTTGGCGGCGATCACCTCCCCCTGTTCGGTGATGCGGATCCGCCCCTGCACCGTGCCCTGCGGCTGCGCCCGGATCGCGGCGAACGACGATCCGCCGCCGCGCCCGACCGCGCCGCCGCGCCCGTGGAACAGCTGCATCGCCGCGCCCGCCTGCTCGAACACCGGCTTCAGCGCGCGGCCCGCCTGATGCAGGCTCCAGACCGATGTCAGGTAGCCGCCATCCTTGTTGCTGTCCGAATAGCCGACCATCACCTCCTGATGGCCGCGCGCCTGGGTCAGCGCCGCAATCTCCGGCAGCGCGAAATAGTCGCGCATTACGTCCGGCCCCCGTTCCAGATCCTCGATCGTCTCGAACAGCGGCACGACCATGATGTCGCAAGCAGGTGGCGTGCCGGGGCGATAAAGCCCCGCTTCCTTCAGCAGGATCATCACCTCCAGCAGGTCGGACACGGTCGCCGCCTTGGAGATGATGTAGGTGGTGATCGCGCGGGGTCCGAGCGTCTTGTGGGCGTCGGCGGCGGCGCGCACGATCGCCAGTTCGGACACGGTCTCGTCCGCATAGGCGGCATAGGCGCTGGCGAGCGGTCGGCAGCTGGCGAGTTCGCGGCGGAGCAGCGCCACCCGCGCGCCTTCGTCCAGCGCCAGATAGTCCGCTTCCGCATCCGCGACCCGCAGCAGGTCGGCGACGACCCGCTCGTGCACGTCCGCATTCTGGCGCAGGTCGAGGGTGGCGAGGTGGAAGCCGAACGTCTCCACCGCCCGGATCAGCCGGCCGAGCGCGCCGCCGGAAGACAGGGCCCCCTGCCCGCTTTCCGCCAGGGCATGGGCCAGCATGGCGAGGTCCGCGCGCAACGCCTTGGCATCCGGATAGGGATCGGCCTTCACGCTGGCCGGGCGCGGCGGGGCGCGGCCGACGATCCGCGCATAGGTGGCGGCGAGGCGCGCATAGATGCCGGTGATCGCACGGCGATAGGGTTCGTCGCCGCGCGCGGGCGAATCGTCATGCGCGGTCGCCGCCAGCGTCATCACCTCCGGCGTCACCGGGGCGAGTTCGTTGGAGATCGACAATTCGCCGCCCAGCGCATGCAGCAGGTCGAGATAATGGCCCAACGCCGCCTCCGCCGCGCGCGAGGTGGCGAGGCGGAGCGAATCGGCATCGACGTTGGGGTTGCCGTCGCGGTCGCCGCCGATCCAGCTGCCCGCCTGCAGGAAGCTTTTGGGGCGGCGGCCCAGCACCCGCTCCCACCGCGCATACAGGGCCGGCAGCACCGGCAGGAACACGTCGCGCAGGTAGGACAGGGCCGTATCGACCTCGTCCGCGACATATAGCCGCTCGCGCCGCAGCGGCCGCGTCTGCCACAGCAAGGCGATCTGGCGGTAGATCGCCTGTTCGATCAGGTCGCCGTCCGGCGTTTCCTCCGCGCCCGTGTCGCGCAACGCCATCAACGCCGCGATATGGTTGCGATGGTCGATCATCGACTTGCGTCGCACCTCGGTCGGGTGCGCGGTCAGCACCGGCACGATCAGGCCATGGTCGAGCAGCTCGGAGATGGCGGCATCGTCCACCCCCTGCCCGCGCAATGCCTCGATCGCCGCGCCCACGTCCGCGCCCGGCTCCGCCGCCACGCCCTGCCGGTCCTCCGCCAGGTTGGCGAGCATGGAGAACAGCATGAAGCCGCGCGTGAAGGCCAGCATGTCGTCCAGGCTGAGCGCATCCAGTCCGGGATCGACATCCACCCCGATGCCGCGCGCGCGATCGACGGCGGAGGAGCGGATATATTCGATCCGCCGGAACAGCGCGTCGCCGCCATAGGCCCGGATCACGTCCCCCAGCAGCTTTCCCAGAAAGCGGATGTCGGGATCATGGGCGACCGGGGGGATGGCGTTCATGAGCCGAAGTGCTGCACCGCGACACGGGCCCGGTCAACCACTCTCGGCAAGAATGTTGCCGGGGCGGCGGCCTCCACGATGATCTTGTGGCGCAGACGCTTTGCGGCCATGCGCGTCGCGAAGGAGCTTCGCATGGCAAGCCTGTTCGTCCTCAACGGCCCCAATCTCGACCTGCTCGGCCAGCGCGAGCCCGATATATACGGCACCACCACTTTGGCCGACGTGGAGGCGCTGTGCCGCGCCGAGACGGATGCCGCCGGCGTGGACCTGCGCTTCCACCAGACCAATGCCGAGCATGAGATGATCGGCTGGCTGCACCAGGCACGGACCGGCGCGGTCGGGATCGTCATCAATCCAGCCGCCTTCAGCTATGCCGGCTATCCCACTTTGGACGCGCTCAAGATGTGCGACTGCCCGATCGTGGAGGTGCATATCAGCAACATCCATCGCCGCGACGAGGCATGGCGTGCGAACAGCCTGATGACGGCGGCGGCGACGGGCATGATTACCGGCCTGGGCGTGCACGGCTATGTGCTGGCCGTGCGCCACATCCTGCACCTGCGGGGCTGCTGAGCGGCCGGGCCGGGGGCACACATGCTGCGGCGCACGGCACGATGATGGACTCGCGCCGTGCCGGTCCCTAGATCGCGAGCCATGTCCTTCCGCTTCCACAAGATGCACGGCCTCGGCAACGATTTCGTGGTGATCGACGCGCGGGAAAGCGCGGTGGCGATCACGCCCGCCCGCGCCCGCGCCATTGCCGACCGGCGCGAGGGGATCGGTTGCGACCAGCTGATCCTGGTCGAGCCGTCCGAGGTGGCCGACGCCCGCATGCGCATCTGGAACCCCGACGGCAGCGAGGTCGGCGCGTGCGGCAATGCATCCCGTGCCGTGGCCCTGCTGCTGGGCAAGGCCGCGACGCTGGAAACCGGCGGCGGCATCCTGCGCCTGGCGATGGACGGCGTGCTGGCGACGGTGGACATGGGCCAGCCCCGCTTCGACTGGGACGCGATCCCGCTCGCTTACCCGATGGACACCCGCACCATGCCGGTCGGGTGGGAAGGGCTGACCAGTCCCGCCGCCGTCAATGTCGGCAATCCGCACGTCATCTTCTTCGTCGACAACAACCGCGGCGTCGACCTCGAACGACTGGGTCCGCTGATCGAGCATGACCCGCTGTTTCCCGAGCGCGTCAACGTCAACGTGGCGACGGTGGAGGCGCGCGACCGCCTGCTGCTGCGGGTGTGGGAGCGCGGCGCCGGCCTGACCCGCGCCTGCGGCACCGGCGCCTGCGCGACGGCGGTGGCGGCGATCCGCGCCGGGCTGGTGGAAACGCCGGTCACGGTGGCGCTGCCAGGGGGCGAGTTGCTGATCGACTGGACGCCCGGCGGCAATATCACCATGGCCGGCCCCGCCACCCATGTCTTCACCGGCGAGGCCACCGACCTGTGAGCCGGGTGGAGGTCATCACCCATGGCTGCCGCCTCAACATTGCCGAAAGCGAACGGATCGCTGCGATGCTGGCGGGCGCGGGCGACGATCTCGTGGTGATCAACAGTTGCGCGGTCACGGCGGAGGCGGTCAAGACCGCCCGCCAGGCGATCCGCCGTGCCCGGCGCGACCGCCCGGACGCGCGCATCGTCGTCACCGGCTGCGCGGCGCAGATCGAACCCGACACGTTCCGCGCCATGCCGGAGGTGACGGGCGTGGTGTCCAACACCGCCAAGCTCGATCCGACGCACTATCCGTCGTCCCTGCCCGCCCATCACCCGTCGCCCCCGCGAAGGCAGGAGCCCATCTCTCTCGCGTCGGTTATTGACCAACGAACCGTCGCCGCCCCGGCCCCACCGCCGCGCCGGGGCGAGCATGCCCGTTTTTTCCTGCCGGTGCAGAATGGCTGCGACCATCGCTGCACCTTCTGCATCATCCCCTATGGCCGGGGGGCGAGCCGGTCGCTGCCCGCCGGCGGCGTGATCGACGAGGTGCGCGCGGCGGTGGACGGCGGCGCGCGGGAGGTGGTGCTGACCGGCGTCGACCTGACCGCTTATGGCGCGGACCTGCCGGGCAGCCCCACGCTCGGCCGGCTGGTCGAACGCATCCTGACCCATGTGCCCGCGCTCGCCCGGCTGCGCCTCTCCTCGCTCGACCCGTGCGAGGTGGACGACCGCCTGTTCGCGCTGCTGACCGGCGAGGCGCGGCTGATGCCGCACGTCCACCTCTCGCTCCAGGCCGGCCATGACCTGATCCTCAAGCGGATGAAGCGCCGTCACGCCCGCGCCGACGCGGTCGATCTGGTCGCCCGGCTTAAGGCGGCGCGGCCGGAGATCGCCATCGGCGCGGACCTGATTGCGGGCTTCCCGACCGAGGACGAGGCGATGTTCGCCGATACGCTGGGCCTGGTGGACGATTGCGCCATCGTCTTCGGCCACATCTTCCCTTATTCGCCGCGCACGGGCACGCCGGCGGCGCGGATGCCGCAGGTCGCGCATTCGGCAATCAAGGCGCGCGCCGCCCGGCTGCGCGGGGCATGTGCCGCCGCAAAGGCCGGGTGGCTGAAGGAGCAGATCGGAACGGTGGCGCAGGTGTTGGTGGAAAATGATGGCGTCCATGGTCACGCCGGCAATTTCGCGCGGGTCGCGGTGGCGGGTGGGGCGGCGAATCGCATCCTGCCGGTGCGGATCACCGGCGTGGACGGCGAAACCCTGATCGGAGTGGCGGCATGAGCACGGCATGGCATGACCGGCTGCTGGGCGGGTTCCGCCGCACATCCGATCGGCTGGGCGAGAACCTGTCCGGCCTGTTCGGCAAGGCGGCGCTGGACGACGCGACGCTGGACCAGATCGAGGAGGCCTTGATCGCGTCGGACCTGGGGCCGGCCACCGCCGCCCGCGTCCGCGCCCGCCTGACCGGCGAACGCTTCGCCACCGGCCTGACCGAAGCCCGCCTGCGCGAGATCGTGGCGGAGGAGGTGACGGCGATCCTGGCGCCCGTCGCCAAGCCGCTGGAGATCGAGGCTTTCCCCCGGCCGCAGGTGATCCTGGTGATCGGCGTCAACGGATCGGGCAAGACAACCACCATCGCCAAGCTGGCGCACCTGCTGACCGAGCAGGATTATTCGGTGATGCTGGTGGCGGGCGACACGTTCCGCGCCGCCGCCATCGGCCAGCTCAAGGTGTGGGCCGACCGGATCGGCGTGCCGATCATCAGCGGCAATGAAGGCGGCGACGCGGCCGGGCTGGTCTATGAAGGCGTCAAGCGCGGCACGGCCGAGGGCATCGACGTGCTGATCGTCGACACGGCCGGGCGGCTGCAGAACAAGTCCGGGCTGATGGACGAACTCGCCAAGATCCGCCGCGTGCTCGGCCGCCTCAACCCGGCCGCCCCGCATGACGTGGTGCTGGTGCTGGACGCCACCACCGGCCAGAACGGCCTCAGTCAGATCGAAGTGTTCAAGGAAACGGCTGGAGTCACCGGCCTGGTCATGACCAAGCTGGACGGCACCGCGCGCGGCGGCGTGCTGGTGGCGGCGGCGGACAAATATGGCCTGCCGATCCACGCCATCGGCGTCGGCGAGACGATCGACGATTTCCGCCCCTTCGACCCGCGCGAGGTGGCGCGCGCCATTGCCGGGATCGAGCGGCTCGCCCCGGAGAAGACGCGATGAGCGCCCGCAACACGGCGGAGCCGGGCATCGCCATGCGCCTCGCCCTCGACCTCGGGCCGCTCGCTTTCTATTTCGCGGCCTATTCGCTCAGCGGGCACGACATCTTCCTGTCCACCGCCTTGTTCATGGGCGTGACCGCCGCGGCGATGCTGTTCTCGCTGGTGCGGTTCGGCAAGGTATCCCCGATCCAGGTCTTTTCCGCGATCATGGTGCTGCTGCTCGGCGGCCTCACCATCTGGCTGCACCAGGACTGGATCATCAAGGTGAAGCCGACCGTCTACTACGTGACGGTCGCCGCCATCCTGTTCTGGGGCCTCGCCACCCGCCGCCCCACGCTGCAGATGGTGCTGGGCCAGGCCTATCCCGGCCTCACCGCCGAAGGCTGGCGGCTGCTGACCCGCAACTGGGCGGGCTTCTTTCTGCTGCTGGCGATCGCCAACGAGCTGGTGTGGCGCAATGCCTCCACCGAATTCTGGCTCGGCTACAAATTATGGGGGTCGATGCCGGCGACGATGCTGTTCGCGGCCGCCAATATTCCGATGCTGATGCGCCACGGCCTGGCGGCGGACGCGCCGGACAAGGTCAAGCTGCCGCCGGAGGAGTGAGGCGGCCGGCGATCAGGCCGACAGCAGAGCCGATGCCTTGACGGTGGCGGCCTGCGTGTCGCTCGCCAGCCGCTTCACCTCCTGCGCCACCACCGCGAAGCCGCGCCCGGCATCGCCCGCCCGCGCCGCCTCGATCGTCGCGTTCAGCGCCAAGAGGTTGGTCTGATCGGCGATGCCGTTGATCCAGCCGACAATCTCCCGCACCTCGGCCAGCATGGTTTCCAGCCGGCCGCGCCGCTGCTCGATCTCTTCGGTCAGCTGCTGCTGCCGCGCGATCGCCGCCAGCGCGCGCTCGCGCTGGTCGGTAACGTCGATGGCGATCTTCACCACCTTGATCGGCCGTCCCACCGGGTCCAGCACGGGATTGTAGGTGGCCTGCACCCAAAGCGGCTGCCCGTCCTTGCCGAAGCGGCGATATTCGCCCCGGTCGAACTCGCCGCGACCCAGCCGCTCCCACATCGCGCGATACTCGCCGCTGGCGATCAGGTCGGGATCGCAGAAGATGCGGTGATGCCGCCCGGTGACTTCCGCCGGCGTGTAGCCGGTCGCGCGCAGGAAATTGTCGTTGGCGTGCAGCACGGTGCCGTCGAGCGCGAATTCGACGATCAGCTGCGACCGGTCGATCGCCCGCACCATGCTGGCATCCGCCGCCGCGCGCGACTTGCGCTCCGTGATATCGACGCCCATCAGCACCAGGCCGGTCATGGCGCCGGCATCGTCCTGCAAGGGCGCATAGGTCCCTTCAATCCAGATCTCCCGCCCGTCGCGGGCGAGGCGGCGATATTCGCCGCTCTCATGCTCGCTCCGGCACAGCGTCTGCCACGTCTGTTCGTAGCGGGCGTCGCGCACGTCCTCCGGACTGCACAGCACCCGGTGCATCTGCCCGCGCAACTCGTCGGCGCCATAGCCGAACAGACTGAGGAAATTCTGGTTGGCGGAGGTCAGCCGCCCTTCCAGGTCGAAGAAGGCGACCAGCGACGCGCTGTCCAGCGCGCGCCACACGGCCCGTGCCCCGGCTTCGGCATCATGCCCCGGCAGGGTGGCCGTTTCATTCAAGGGGGCAGAAGCGAACATGATCCGCTTCTGCCCGCAACTTTATGTAAAGTCGGTAAACGAACCGTCGCTTACTGTTCCTGGTCGGCGCGCGCCGCGCCCTGGCCGTCCAGGTTCTGCGACACGAAATCCCAGTTCACGCAATTGGCCAGGATCGTCTCCACGAACTTCGGCCGCGCGTTGCGATAGTCGATGTAATAGGCATGTTCCCACACATCGAGCGTGAACAGCGGGGTCACGCCATGTGCGATCGGACTGTCGCCGTCGTGGAAGGAGGTGATCTTGAGCTTGTCGCCTTCCAGCACCAGCCAGCCCCAGCCGCTGGCGAAATGGTTGACGCTTTCCTCGGCCAGCTTCTGCAGGAACGTCTCCATCGAGCCGTAGCCGCTGTCGATCAGGCCCTGCAGCTGCTGCGACGGCCTGGTCGATCCGGCCGGCGCCAGGCACTGCCAGAAGAAGGTGTGGTTCCAGATCTGACCGGCATTGTTGAACAGGCCGCGATCGCTGGTCTCGGTCGCCTTCCTGACCACCTCGGTCAGCTTCAGGCCGGCCAGGCCCTTTTCCTCGATCCAGCCATTCACCTTGGTGACATAGGCCTGGTGGTGCTTGCCGTGGTGATAGTCAAAGGTTTCGGCCGACATGTGCGGCTCCAACGCCGACTTGTCGAACGGAAGCGGGGGAAGCTCGAACGCCATGGTTCCTCCGGAAACTCAGGGGTGGGTGTCGTTGCGGCCCTAACGCCCGAGACCGCATAGGGTCACGCGAAAACGACTATTGCGAGACGTTCGCGGCAGCGGTGATGATCGGTACAAAATCCGCCGCCGTCAGGCTGGCTCCACCGACCAGCGCGCCGTCCACGTCGGGGATGCCCAGGATCTCCGCCGCATTGGCCGGACTGACCGAACCACCATAGAGGATGCGGACGCACGCCCCATCCTCGCCCAGGATCTGGATCAGCTTGGCGCGGATCAGGTCGTGCATCCCGCTGATTTCCGCCGCCGTCGGCGTGCGGCCGGAGCCGATCGCCCACGCAGGTTCATAGGCGACCACCATGGTCTCGGCGGTGCCGCTGGGCGGGACTGATCCGTCCAGCTGCGCGCCGACCACATGGCCCGCGCGGCGATTGTCGCGATCCGCGCGATTTTCCCCGACGCAGATGACGACGTGGAGCCCGGCAGCCAGCGCCGTCTCCGCCTTGGCCCGCACCATCTGGTTGGTTTCGCCGAAGCCTGCCCGCCGCTCGCTATGGCCGCACAGCACCTGCGTCGCGCCGGCATCGACCAGCATGGAGGCGGAGGTGGAGCCGGTATAGGCGCCCGCCGCCACCTGGTGGCAATCCTGCCCGCCGATGATCACCGTGCCCGCCTGCGCCACCGCCGGCGCGATCAGGGTGAATGGCGGAAAGATCGCCACGTCCACCTGCGGCGTGTCGGCCGCCTTGGCCGCGATCGCCGCCAGCTCGTCCAGCAACGCGACGCCGCCGTTCATCTTCCAGTTACCGGCGATCAACATGCGCACGTGCGGCTCCCCTCGACCGGGCCGGGTAGCAAGCGGCCGCGTCCGCGCCAAGTCGGGGCCGTCGCTTCCGCTACGCTTGATGCGGCTGCCCGCCCTCTCTAATGGACGGGTTTTCCCCTTTTCACGGTGTCGACTGCCCATGCTCGCCTTCTTCCGTCGCATCCTGTCTTCCTGGGTGGCGGTGGCCGTCTTCGGGCTGATCATGGTGGCGTTCATCGTCACCGGCATCGGCACGCCGGGCGGTGGACTGACCGGCGGCGCCAATGCCAACGCCATCGCGGTGGTGGGCGGCGAGGCGGTGACCGACCGCCAGGTCTCGACCCAGGCCGAGGGAATGCTCCGCAACGCGCAGGAACAGCAGGCCGGCCTGACCATGCCCGCTTTCCTGAGCGCGGTCGGCGGGCTTGGCCCGATCGTGGAGCAATATATTTCGGGGCAGATCCTGTCCCGCTGGGCGGCGAGCCACGGCATGGTGGTGAACGAACGGCTGATCGGGTCGGAAATCGCCTCCGTCCCGGCCTTTCGCGGCCCCACCGGCCAGTTCGACGAAAATGCGATGAACGCGATCCTCGGCCGTCAGCGCATTCCTTTCAAGGAACTGCATGACGGCATTCGCGACGATCTGCTGCGCCGTCAGGTGATCGGCCCGATCGCCTCGACCATCCGCGCGCCGGAAGGGATGCTGTCGCCTTATGCCGGCTTGCTGATCAACCGGCGCGAGGGGCAGATCGGCACCGTGCCGCTGAAGCTGGACAGCGTCGCCCGGCCCACCGATGCCGAGACGGCGACCTGGTATCGCGCCAACGTCGCCCGCTACACCCTGCCGGAGCGGCGGGTGCTGCGCTATGCCGCGATCGGGCCGGAGACGATGCAGCTGCCCGCCCCGACCGAAGCGGAGATTGCGGCGGCCTATCGCGCCGACGCCGCCAAATATGCCTCCGGCGAAACCCGCGCCGTGTCGCAGGTGGTGCTGCCCGACGAAGCCGCCGCCAAGGCCTTTGTCGCGCAGGTGACGGGCGGAACCGCCTTTGCCGACGTCGCCATCAGGCGCGGGCTGGCCGCGGCCGACATCGCGCTCGGCACGGTCACGCGCGACGCGCTGGCGCAGGCCTCCTCGCCGGCTTTGGCTGCGGCGGCCTTCGCGGTCCCGTCCGGCGGTACGACCGCGCCGGTCAAGGGTGCGCTCGGCTGGGCGGTGGCGCATGTGGATGCGATCCAGACGAAGCCGGCGCGCAGCCTCGATCAAGCGCGGGCGGAGATCACCCAGGCGCTGGCCGAGAAGAAGCGCGACGACGCCGTTACCGCCCTGGTCGCGCGGGTCGAGGATGCGCTGAACGACGGCTCCACCTTTGCGGAAGTGGCGGCGCAGCACAAGCTGACCGTCGTCACCACCCCGCCTTTGCTGTCCAACGGCACCGCGCCGGGTGATCCGGCCTTCCGGCCGGATGCGACCGTGACCGCGCTGATGCGCGCGGCCGGCGGCGCCACTCCGGACGACGATCCCACGGTGGAGACGATCGACCCGAACCAGCATTTCGCGCTGCTGAGCGTCGCCAGCGTGGTGGCGGCCGCCCCGATCCCGCTGGCCGAGGTCAAGGACCGGGTGGCGCAGGACGTGATCGCGCGCCGCGCCGCCGACCGCGCCCGCGCCATTGCCGAGCAGGTCGCGGCGCAGGTCCGGCGCGGTCAGACGCTGGCGGCGGCTTTGGCAGCGGCGAAGCTCGCTCCGCCGCAGTCGCTGACAGTGACCCAGGCCGACATCGCCCGCTCGGGCCAGCCGGTGCCGCCAGCGGTTCGCGCCTTGTTCCGCATCGCCGCGGGCGAGGTGGAACTGGTGCCCGCGCCCGGCGGAGGCTGGACGCTGACCACGCTCAACCGGATCGTGCCGGGCGACCGCAAGCTGCTGCCGCTGCTGGTGGCGCAGACCCGCGGCGAGATCGGCGACGCGCTGGGCCGCGAATATGCCGAGCAGTTCGTCAACGCCGCCCGGTCGGAGGTGAAGATCACCCGCAATCCACAGGCGCTCGGCCGGCTTGAGCAGCAATTGCGCGGCAACGGCACGCCCGCGCAGTGACTCCCGCGGGGCATGATGCCGATCACGCGGCGGCGGCGGCATTGGCGGAGGGGCGACCGGCCCTGGTCTGGCGGCGGCAGCTGGCCGACACGGAGACGCCGGTCGCCGCCGCGCTGAAGCTGATCGAACCGGGTCGCGGCGACTTCCTGCTCGAATCGGTCGAGGATGGGGCCACGCGCGGGCGCTACAGCCTGCTCGGCCTAGCGCCCGACCTCGTCTTCCGCGCGCAGGGCGAGGACGCGGAGGTCAATCGCGACTGGCTGCGCGACCAGGCCGCGTTCCAGCCCGTGGCGGGCGGGCCGCTGGCGGTGTTGCGAGCTCTTGTGGCGGAATGCCGCGCCGACGTGCCGGACGGGCTGCCGCCGGCGCTGGCCTGCCTGGTCGGCTATTTCGCCTATGAGACGATCGGGCTGGTCGAAAGCCTGCCGCGCCCCGCGCCCAATCCGCTCGATCTGCCTGACATGCTGTTCGTGCGGCCGACGGTGATCCTGGTGTTCGACCGGCTGGCGGACGCGCTCTATCTGGTGGCGCCGGTCTGGCCCGGCGAGGGGACTACGGTCGCGCAGGCGGTGGAGCGGATCGAGACGGTTCAGGCGCGGCTGACGGCGGCCGTTCCGGTCGCGCCCGCGCACGCCGGCGACCTGGCCCCACCCGCCCCGACGCCGCAACTGGACCCCGCGCATTATGGCGCAATGGTTGCGCGGGCGAAGGACTATATCGCGGCGGGCGACATCTTTCAGGTGGTGCTGGCGCAGCGTTTCTCCGCGCCCTTCCCGCTGCCGCCGTTCGACCTGTATCGCGCGCTGCGGCGGATCAACCCCTCGCCCTTCCTCTACCATCTCGACCTGCCCGGCTTTGCGCTGACCGGATCGAGCCCGGAAATCCTGGTACGCGTCCGCAATGACGAGGTGACGATCCGGCCGATCGCCGGCACCCGCCCGCGCGGACGCACCGCCGCCGAGGATGCCGCCAATCGCGACGAATTGCTGGCCGACCCCAAGGAACGGGCCGAACATCTGATGCTGCTCGATCTCGGCCGCAACGATGTCGGCCGGGTGGCGGAACGTGGCACGGTCAAGGTCACGGACAGCTACACGATTGAGAAATACAGCCACGTCATGCACATCGTGTCCAACGTGGTCGGCCGGCTGTCGTCGGAAAAGGACGCCTTGGATGCCCTGTTCGCGGGCTTTCCCGCCGGCACCGTGTCCGGCGCGCCCAAGGTCCGCGCGTGCGAGATCATCGCGGAGCTGGAGCCGGAGACACGCGGCGCCTATGCCGGCGGCGTCGGCTATTTCTCCCCGGACGGGTCGATGGACAGCTGCATCGTGCTGCGTACCGGCATCGTCAAGGACGGCGTGCTGCATGTGCAGGCCGGAGCCGGCATCGTCGCCGACAGCGACCCCGCCGCCGAACAGCGCGAATGCGAACACAAGTCCGGCGCGCTGTTCGCCGCCGCGCGTGAGGCCGTGGACCGCGCGCGGGAGGCACGCTTCGGACAATGATCCGGGCCTAGGGGTTTCGATCTGATCCGTGCTGCTGCCAACGCAGAAGCCCGGAACCATGAGGCCAGTCCCTCGCCGCCCGTGCTCCCGCGAAGGCGGGAGCCCAGGGTTACGGGCAATGTCGTTGCGGCTCCTGGCCCCCTTTACGAGAGCCAGGTTCCACCAAAGCCCGACTGCGGACGATCAGCCGTTGGCGCCCTCATTATCCGCACGGGTGGGGATGGCGGGCTGCACCGTATCGCTCTTCTGAACATTGGTGATGCCGGCATCGGGGTCGAGCGCGCGTTTTTCCTCGTCCCGGCTGGCGATATCGGCCGCGACGGTGCCGCCGCTGGTCCCCTGGGCGGAGGGTGCCCGTTCCGCTCCCTCGATCAGGTCATGGTCGTCGGTACGGCGGGCTTCGTCGGTGCGGTGGGTCTGCGGCTGGTCGGTCATCTCGCGTCTCCTTGCTGAAGGGAAAAGCGAGCGACGCGTGCCGGGAGTTCCGTGATTCGACCGGCCGTTCGGACCTTTACGCCGCAACCCGGCCGGCAGGGCACAGTTCAGGCCGGCTGGTGCGGCAGGTCGAGGCCCCCGGGGCTGGACGTGAAGATCTCGCACCCGTCCTCGGTGATACCGATCGAATGTTCGAACTGCGCCGACAGCGACCGGTCGCGGGTCACCGCCGTCCAGCCGTCGTCCAGCACCTTCACGTCGGGACGGCCGATGTTGATCATCGGCTCGATCGTGAAGAACATGCCGGGCTTCAACTCCGGCCCCGTGCCCGGCTTGCCGACATGCACCACTTCCGGCGCATCGTGGAACAGCCGGCCGACGCCATGGCCGCAGAAGTCGCGCACCACGCCATAACGATGCTTTTCGGCATGGCTCTGGATCGCATGGCCGATGTCGCCCAGGCGCGCGCCGGGCCTGGCCGCGGCGATGCCCAGCATCAGGCATTCATAAGTCACCTCGACCAGCTTCTTCGCCTTCAGCGGCACGTCACCGGCCAGGTAGGTGCGGTTGCTGTCTCCATGCCAGCCGTCCAGCAAGGGCGTGACGTCGACATTGACGATGTCGCCGTCCTTGATCGTCTTGGGCCCCGGAATGCCGTGGCACACGACATGGTTCACGCTGACGCAACTGCTGTGCGTGTAGCCGCGATAGTTCAAGGTCGCCGGCACCGCACCGCCCGCCAGCGTCATGTCGTAGACGAGGCGGTCAATCTCCTCCGTGGTCACGCCGGGGCGGATGTGCGTGGCCAGTTCGTCCAGGATCTCCGCCGCAAGACGGCCGGCGCGGCGCATCCCCTCGAACCCGTCGGGGCCGTAGAGCTTGATCGCGCCGGTGCGCGTGACGGAATCGCCTGCCGAGATCGTCTGATACTGAACCATCCGCGCCATATAGGCCGATGCGGCATGGTTTGCGAGGGCGCGACGTCCTGCCCCGGCAGTCGCCCTTGCGGGAGAAGGTTGCGACGAACCGCGCACCTGCCTAGGCACCTTCCATGACCGCGCGGCGTTACCCCGCGCTCATGGGAATGCGTTGATGACCGATCTGCCGAACAGCCTGCCCGACAGCCGTAGCCATACGGTGATGGATGCGCCCGACCAGATGCGGAAGGTGCGCGACCTGTTCGGGATCGATTCGGACATGGAGGTGCCCGCTTTTTCCGAAGCGGACGAGCGCGTGCCCGATCTGGATCCCACCTATGTGTTCGATCCGGACACCACGCTCGCCATCTGCGCCGGTTTTTCCCACAATCGCCGGGTGATGATCCAGGGCTATCACGGCACCGGCAAGTCGAGCCACATCGAACAGGTGGCGGCGCGGCTCAACTGGCCGCTGATCCGCGTCAACCTGGACGCGCATATCAGCCGCATCGACCTGATCGGCCGCGACGCGATCGTGCTGCGCGACGGCGCGCAGGTGACGGAATTCCGTGAAGGCCTGCTGCCCTGGGCGTTGCAGACGCCGTCCGCCCTCGTGTTCGACGAATATGATGCCGGCCGCCCCGACGTGATGTTCGTGATCCAGCGCGTGCTGGAGACGGAGGGCAAGCTGACCCTGCTCGACCAGAATCGCGTCATCCGCCCCAACCCCTATTTCCGCCTGTTCGCCACCGCCAATACGGTCGGCCTCGGCGACACGACCGGGCTCTATCACGGCACCCAGCAGATCAATCAGGGGCAGATGGACCGCTGGAACATCGTGGTCACGCTCAACTACCTGCCCGCCGCGACCGAGGCGCAGATCGTGCTCGCCAAGTCGGGCGAATATGACAAGCCCGACGGCAAGAAGCAGGTCGACAACATGGTCAAGGTCGCGGAACTGACGCGCCAAGGCTTCATGGCGGGTGACATTTCCACGGTGATGAGCCCGCGGACGGTCATTTCCTGGGCGCAGAACACGTTGATCATGGGCGACGTGGGCTTCGCCTTCCGCTTGTCCTTCCTCAACAAGTGCGACGAGGCGGAGCGACCGCTGGTGGCGGAATATTACCAGCGCGTGTTCGGCAAGGATCTGCCCGAAAGCATCGTCGGCAGGGCCTGATGGCCGAGCAGTCGCCCCTGGACGCCTTCCGGCAGGTGCTGGCCGGCACCGCGCGCGCAATGGCGCACGTGCCGGACCTCGACGTCTCCTTCACCACGGAGGCGCCGTCTGCCTCGCTGAAGCAGCTGCGCGTGCCGATGCCCGGCCGCGCCCTGCCGCCGGAGCAGGTGGCCGAGGCGCGCGGCTTTGCCGATGCCTTTGCGCTGCGCGAACGCCACCATGACGCTCGCCTCCATGCCCGTGGCGCGCCCGCCGACGCAACGGCGCGCGCCGTGTTCGACGCGGTGGAGCAGGCGCGGGTGGAGGCGCTGGGCAGCCGCGCGATGGCGGGCGTGCGCGCCAACCTGGCCCATGCGCTGGACCTGCGGCTGCGGTCCGACCCGCTGACCCGCGCGCGGACGCAGGCCGAAGTGCCGCTCGCCTCCGCGCTCAACCTGATCGTGCGCGAACGGCTGACCGGGGAGGCGCCGCCCAAGGCCGCCGAGGGCGGGCTGGCGCTGGTGCGCGGGTGGATCGAGGAGAAAGCCGGCGCGGACCTGGACGGGCTGCACCGCGCGCTGGACGACCAGGCCGGCTTTGCCCGGCTCGCCTCGCGCCTGCTGGAAGACCTGGAGCTGATCGAGGCCCAGCCCGAGCAGAACGAGCCGCAGGAACCCTCCGACGAGGAGAATCAGGAGCAGGACCAGGGCGACGAAGGCGAGGACGACGAGGACGAACAGTCCAGCGCCGAGGCCGAGGGGCAGGTGGACGTCCGCTCCGAAGAGGGCGCCAGCAGCGACGAGCAGGGCGAAACCCGCGAAAGCGAGGACGGCGAGTTTGACGGCGACGGCCAGGAAAGCGACGAGGGCGAGGACGGCGTCCAGCCCGCGCGCCCCAACCACCCGCCGTCGCCCGGCCCGTCGATTCAGGACTACAAGATCTTCACCACCCGCTTTGACGAAGTGGTGAGCGCGGGTGAGCTGTGCGACGACGACGAGTTGACCCGGCTGCGGGCCTATCTCGACCAGCAACTCGTCCACCTCCAGGGGGCGGTGACCAAGCTCGCCAACCGTCTCCAGCGGCGGCTGATGGCGCAACAGAACCGGTCGTGGGACTTCGATCAGGAAGAAGGGCTGCTCGACGCCGCGCGGCTGGCGCGGGTGGTGGTGAGCCCCGCCCACTCGCTGTCCTACAAGATCGAGCGCGAGGCCGAGTTTCGCGACACGATCGTCACGTTGCTGATCGACAATTCCGGCTCCATGCGCGGCCGGCCGATCTCCATCGCCGCCATCTCCGCCGACATCCTGGCGCGTACGCTGGAACGTGTCGGGGTGAAGACGGAGATATTGGGCTTTACCACCCGCGCCTGGAAGGGCGGGCAGACGCGCGAGGCCTGGCTCCAGGCCGGCCGCCCGCAGACGCCGGGGCGGCTCAACGACCTGCGCCACATCGTCTACAAGCATGCCGACGATCCCTATCGCCGAGCGCGCCGCAATCTCGGCCTGATGATGCGCGAGGGCCTGCTGAAGGAGAATATCGACGGCGAGGCGCTGTTGTGGGCGCACAGCCGCCTGATCGCGCGGCCGGAGGATCGCCGCATCCTGATGGTCATCTCCGACGGCGCACCGGTCGATGATTCGACCCTGTCGGTCAATTCTGGTGCCTATCTGGAACGCCATCTGCGTCAGGTGATCGGCTGGATTGAGACTCGCTCGCCGGTGGAATTGGTGGCGATCGGGATCGGTCACGACGTCACCCGCTATTACCAGCGCGCCGTGACCATCATGGATGCCGAGCAGTTGGGCGGCACGATGGTGGAGCAGCTCGCCGGCCTGTTCGACCTGCGATAGCGAGGCGATGAACCGCCCCGCGAGGGTCGGCTTGAGGATGGCGATGCCGGCTGCACCACGAAAAGCGGCCTCAGCGATAGCGATGCTGGATCGCAACCTGAGAATAAGAGCGCCCGCTGCCTGAGACCAGCACGCACTCCTGCGTCACACCTCCGGGGCTCGATCCCCCAGTCCAGCTCATAGGAGGGCCGTGCTCCCGCGAAGGCGGGAGCGCAGGATGCAGCGTCAGCTAACCGGGCCCAGCGGTTGGCTCGGCCTCGCACCCGCTCAGCAATCGCGGTCGATCGCCCGGCCGGCCAGGGCGCCGACTCCGGCGCCGACCAGCGCGCCCGCGGTCCGGTCGCCATAGCGGCCGACGACCGTGTCGCCGAGCAGGCCGCCCGCAATCGCGCCGATGATGGTGCCGCCAGTGCCCTTGTCGCAGCGACGCCCGTAATCGGAACGCCGGTAGCCGCGACCATAGCCTCGCCCGCGACGATCATCGCCGCGACCATAGCCACGGTCTTGGTCGCGATAGCCGCCCCGGTCGTAACCGCGCCGTTCATATCCGGTACGATCATAGCCGCCACCATAAGGCCGGCCATAGCGATCGCCATCGTAGCGACCGCCATAATAAGCGTGGCCGCCGCCATATTCCGCCGAAGCGGCCGACGGGGCCAGGCCGGCTACCGCGACCAGGGCCGCGGCAGCGATCTTGAGCGTCTTGGTAAGCATCGCAACTCTCCTCGACCGCGCGGGTGGTGCGCCGTCGAGGATGGGTCTGCGCCAGCGGCGCTGAGGCGATGCTGAATGAGGTCGTTAGCCGCCGTTAAGCTGGGCGGCAAAGCGTCACGCGGCTGCGGACGCCTTCTCGATCTCACGCTTCAGGCGACGGGCGCGCAGCGACAGCGAGTCCGACTTGGCCTTGATCAGCCAATTGTCGAGGCCGCCGACATGCTCGACCGAACGCAGGCCGTGGGTGGAAACGCGCAGGCGCACCCCCCTGCCAAGCGAATCGGAGATCAGCGTCACATTCTGCAGATTCGGCAGAAAGGTCCGCTTGGTCTTGTTGTTGGCGTGGCTCACATTGTGGCCCACCTGCCGGCCCTTGCCGGTCAGTTCGCAAATACGCGCCATGCGCCTGATTCCTGATATTCAAAGGTCTGGAAAGAGCGCGCGGATAGCGGGCACCGCCCTTGCCGTCAAGGGACGCCGCCTGTTCTGCATGAAACCGACGGCGATGCCCCACGTTGATCCGCGAGACTCAACAGAGGGATATTCCACGATGCGCGCACTTGTAACTGTTCTGGCGATTGTCGTTATCATTGGAATCATCGCCCTCGCCACCGGCTTCATCAGCCTGAGCGGCAAGGGCGGCCAGTTGCCCAAGGTCGCGGTGGAAGGTGGCCGACTGCCGACCGTGGGCGCGGATGTGGGCGACATCGACCTCGGCACCAAGAACACCACCATCGAGGTGCCGGACGTCGAGACCAAGAAGAAGACGGTCGAGGTGCCGACCCTGTCGGTCGAGAAGGCGCGGTGAGCGTGGAGGGACGCCCGACCCTAGCCGAGATCGTCGCGGCGGTGTTGCTGCCGCCGCTTGCGGTCTTCCTGCGGCGCGGTCTGGGGATGGAATTCTGGATCGCCACCGCGTTGACGTTGATCTGGTGGGTTCCGGGCGTGATCTACGCCTTTGTGGTCCTGTACCGCCCCAACCTGATCTCGCGCCGGGCATAAGGCCCCGCTAGAGGGGGAGCGTGGCCTTCCCGCTCCCCTCCCCCATGCGCCACGCGCTCGCGCTCGCCGATGCGGCGGCGCTGGCGGGCGAGGTGCCGGTCGGTGCGGTGATCATGCGCGGCGGCGAGGTTCTCGCCACATCCGCCAATGCGATGATCGGCGGCACGGACCCGACGGCCCATGCGGAGATCGTCGCGATCCGGCGCGCGGCGGAACGGCTCGGCAGCCCGCGGCTCGACGGGTGCGACCTGTGGGTCACGCTGGAACCCTGCGCGATGTGCGCCGGGGCGATCGTCCATGCCCGGCTGGCCCGCGTCTATTTCGCGGCGGACGATCCAAAAGGCGGCGCGGTGCTGCACGGGCCGCGCCTGTTTCACCAGCCGACCTGCCACCATCGGCCCGACGTCTATCCGGGCATCGGCGCGCAAGCGGCCGCGCGCCAGCTGCGGGACTTCTTCGCCGCGCGGCGCTAGTTCAGCATGATGCGGCTATTGTCCCGCGCGATCAGCCGGCCGATCGCGTCGAACAACTTGTTCATCGCCACGGGTTTCAGGATCACCTCGTCCGCGCCCTGATCGATACAGTCGCGGCAGATGTCGAGCGCGGTGTCGGCGGTGACCACGATCACCGGCACGGTCGCTTTCTCGTCGTCGCGCGCGCGGATGTGGCGGATCGCCGTCAGCCCGTCCATGCCGGGCATGCGCAGGTCCATGAGGACGATGTCATACTGACCCTCCTCGATCATGCGCAGGCCGGTTTCCGCGTCCGCGGCCTCATCCATGTCAGCGCCCGCGACGGTGAGCATGTCGCGAACCACGCGCCGGTTCATGGCGTCGTCTTCAACGAACAGGATGTTCACGTGCGACAACTCCCCGCATGGCCGGTCATGCGGCCATATCCTCGGCGGCCGCGGGGCGCCCATAGCGCATCTTCAATGCCGGGATAAGGTCCGCTGCGGCGATCGGCTTGGCAAGCACGTGATGAACGCCGCGCGCGCGCAGGTCGGCGATCAGCGCGGGCGACGGCGTCGGCCACATCAGGGTAAAATGCGCACCGGCCTCTGCCGCCATCGTGGCGACACGCGCGGCGACCTCCACGTCCAGGCCGAGCGTGCCGGCATCGGCCAGGATGTGGTCGACGCCCTGCTTCTCCAGCGCAGCGATCGCCCGCGGAAGGTCGGGAGCGAAGCCGACTCCGCCGGTCTCGCCCGCCAGAAGCGCGCGCATGATACCCTGTTGCAGCGGGTTGGCATCGATCACCAGCAGCTCGGCATCGGCCAGCCGCGCAGCCGCCGGGCGGGCGGCGCGGGCGGCGACCGGCTCGGCCCTGACCAGCGGCACCGCTACGGTAAAGGTCGCGCCGGCGCCGGGCACGCTGTCCAACGTCACGTCGCCCGCCATGGCGTGCGCAAGGCTGCGGCAGATGGCGAGGCCCAGTCCGGTGCCGCCATGGCGGCGGGTGACGCCGCCATCCACCTGGCGGAACGATTCAAAGATTTCCTGCTGCTTGTCCACGGGAATGCCGACGCCGCTGTCGCTGACCGCGATCAGCAGCTGCTCGCCGCCGTCGTACGGCGTCGTAGCGGCGGACAGGCGCACCCGGCCGCGGTCGGTGAACTTGATGGCGTTGGACATCAGGTTGAACAGGATCTGCCGCAGGCGCACCTCGTCGGCGACGATGCGCGGCGGCACGTTGCCGAGGTCGAGTTCGATCGCGATCCGCTTGGTGTCGGCCTGCCCGGTCCAGACCTGCGCGGTCTCCTCCAACAGGCGGTGCAGGTCCATTTCCGCCGCATGGATCTGCAACTCGCCCTTTTCGATCTTGGCCATGTCGAGGATGTCGTCCACCAGCGCGCGCATCGTCTCGCCCGCGCCGTGGACCAGCTCGATCCGGCTGCGCAGCATCGGGTCGAGCTGGCGCGTCGCCAGGATCACCTGCGTCATGCCGAGAATGCCGTTGAGCGGCGTGCGGATTTCGTGGCTGGTGGTGGCCAGGAACTCCGTCTTGGCCGCCAGCGCGCGTTCCAGCGCAGCGTTGGTCCGGACGAGTGATTCGTTGACATCGCGCACCTGGTTGCGGCTGCGGCGGATGGACAGAAAGCCGATCAGCAGCAGCGCCGTCACCATCGCCGCGACCGACAGCAATCCGGTGGTCAGCGCGTTGTGGAAACGCACATTGGCGCGCGCGATCGTCGCATCGCGTTCGGCCTGGCCCGCGCGCAACTCGGCGATCTTCAGGTCCTGGTTGGCGAAATCGAACCGCGCGCTCATCAACGCCGCGCTGGTTGACGCCGCCAGCCCCCGCGCCTTGTCGTCCAGCCGCCGGAACGCCTCAAGGTGCCGGAGCGCCTGCGCATCGTCCCCCAACCGACGATAGATTTCATAAGCGGTGTAGTGAAAGTCGCGGAGCGGCATGGTTGCATCGGCTTCTCGTTGTTCAAGAAGACTGCGCTGCACATTGCGTTGTGCCACCAGCAAGTCTCCTCGCCGCAATGCAAGCCGTGCTGCGACACTGAACAATGCCGGTCGCCATGCGGCAGCAGGACCTTGACGCGCGATAGTGAAGGCGGACGACAATGTTTGCGAAGCGGCACCGAAGCGGTGCGCTTCAGCTTGCGTTGAAGCCAGATTTTGAAGAACGCGAACTTCAAGGAGAGGATTTCCAAGGCGTCGTGCCACAACAAGCGCACGCTTGTGTGCAGCTTCTGCCGCACCATAATGCTTCAATTCGAATAATGCGTTGCCGCGGTTGTTATCGATGGACAGCAGAAGGTTTGGATCATTGGATCCTGTGTCCGCAGAGTTGGCGTAATAACGCAGTGCGGTTTCATAGTCCCCCGCCCTCGCATATAATGAGCCGAGGCTTAACAGGGCGATTGATTGCCCGCGTGCATCGTTGCCCGATCTGGCGAGGGTGTGCGCACGCTGGTAGTCATGCAGGGCCTCGGCAACGTTGCCGCCCAGCTCTGCGGCTCCACCTCGCGTCAGCAAGAGCTGCCCGCGCAGCTTGGCTGCGTCGCTCCCATGAAGATGGGCGATTGTTACGAGCGTTTGGTCGATGACCCGCAGTGCGGCAGAAGGCTTGTTCAAGCTGAGAAGTGCTTCTGCCTGAAGACGGTCCACAATCGACCGATGCCGCAGGCGAATCCGTGCGTCTGTTTCCGAACCCGTAAGGTCGTGAAGAGCGCGCGCCATCTGTACGGCACGTTCAGGATCTTCCATAATCGCCGATCGAACATCGGCAACCTGGCGATCAAACTGGTTTGCAGCGAAGCTACCCTGTGAGCAAGTCAGCACTATCGCCAGTGCAGCAAGCAGCTTGAGCAAAGCCATCGACATATCCCCGCCATAAGGCGGTTTAGGTTAACGCTTTACGCGACCCTGTATCAAGAGACGCCGACGGCGACACGCCTGCCGAGACATGTCGCCGTATACCGATCAAGCGACCTCGCGCCCGCAAAAAGCCGTAGGGGCGGACCCCAGGTGATCGACTTAGGAGGGGCGAACCGGACGGATGTAATCCAGCGAAGGCCGAACCGGACGGATATAATCGAGCGAGGGACGGACGGGACGAATATAGTCCAGCGAAGGACGGACCGGACGAATATAGTCCAGGGCATAAGCCGGCGCGGCGCCGACGAGGGCGGTTGCCGCCAGTGCCAGAGCGACGGTGATACGACGAGCCTGGATTGCCTTGAACATGATGCCTCCTTCGCAATGCACAAGCGGCAGCCGGCCGCCATTGCAGCGAAGGTTAGCGCAAACTTAACCCGCCGTAAAGACATTCTTAATGAGATATTAACCTATTAGCACACGTCGTTGTCACAACGCGTGAGGCGGGCGGTTCACCGCATGACAGCCCCCCGCGATAGCCAATCGAATCCAACAGCATAGCTGTCGGCGTTCCCCCTGTCGGCGCGCGCATCCAGAAACGCGCGCAGTTCGCCGACCGGCATCGGCGTCGCGATCAGGAAGCCCTGGATCACGTCGCAGCCCATCACCCGGAGCAGCGCCAGCGCAGCGGGCGAATCGACACCTTCCGCCGTCACCTCCATGTCTAGGGCATGGGCGAGGTCGATGGTCGATCGCACCAGCAGCGGATCGCGATGGCTGCTCGACAGACCGGAGATGAACATCCGGTCGATCTTGAGCTCCTTGGCAGGCAATTGTTTCAGATATGCGAGGCTGGACAGGCCGGCACCGTAATCGTCGATCGAAATCTTGATCCCGGCGTCCGCGAACAGGTGCAGGTTGCGCAGCGCCCCTTCCGGGTCGGCGATCATCGCCGTTTCCGTGATCTCGAACCCG
>NZ_CAKTFO010000030.1 GCF_934560975.1 uncultured Sphingomonas sp.
GGGCGGGGGCGGCGGCGGAGGGGGCGGCGGGGGCGGCGGCGGCGGCGGGGGCGGCGGTGCGGCCGGCTCGCCGAAGTTGTAGATCAGGCTCGCCAGCAGGCTGTGCGAACGATACCGCGCCGTGGAGTCGCCGAGAGCAGCGGCGTTGGCCGTGCTGCTGCGGATGTTGACGCCATAGACGTTGAAGAAGCGGTACTTGGCACCGATGTCGATGTGATCGGTGACCGGAAACAGCACGCCGGCCAGTGCCTGCCACGCAAAGCGCGTGTCGCTGCCGTCGAGGAACCAGTTGCCGCCGTTCAGGCGATAGATGCCATAGTGGACGCGCGCCACACCGGCGCCTGCGCCGACGAAGCCCTGGATGCCGTCATCGCTGCCGAAGTTGAGCAGGGCGTTGCCCATGAAGCTCAGCACCGACGTGTTGCCGCTCTGATTGCTGTTGTAGGTACCAGCCGGCGCGCCGTTCAGAACGGTGCGGGTCGTGTGGCTGTCCACCTCGGTCCGCTTGTAGCCGACTTCACCCTCAAGGCGCACCATGCCCAAGTCATAGCCGATGATACCATCGACGTCGAACAGGCCGTCCTTGTGACGGGTCGTAACGGCATCGTCGACCGCACCGATGTTGATATCGGTGTTTTCAACAATAATACCACCGCCTTCGATGCCAACATACCAAGCATTGTCCTTGGCGATGGCGGGCGATGCGAGCGCCGTCGTAGCCAGAATGGCCATCGCAGCGATTTTACGCATTGGGATCCCCTTTTTCCTACCTGGGTTGCGTCCGGGTTACTGTAACCAACTAAGCTTCGCCAGGGTTCTACGCAAGTGCGCAAAAATGTGCACTGTTGCCGAAATGTCTCGGTATTATGGCAGTCCTTGCGTATGGCCATAGCCCTGGTGACGACGCCTAAACTCAGATTCCCGGCTTAGGTTGCATGCCCCGGAAAAAATTATTGCGTGCGGATCAGCCCATGTTGCCGCAATGCAGCAAGGATGGCCGAAACGGCTGCCCTCGCCTGCATATCCACCACCGTGCCGCCGGATGGGTCGCCGATGGCGGAACCTTGCGTCCCCACCACCTGGCGGCCGGCCACCTCCACCGCCGATACTTTGGCGACCCCCAAGCGCCAGCCTTGCCCCATCCAGGATGCGAACAGCTGGTCCGACTCGACCCACACGGTGGTTCCCGCGCGTGGACCGTGGAACCGCCAGCCTCCATCGGTCCAGGCGGCCAGATTGTTGGCGTGGCTGCTCCACGCCCCCGATGGCGCGGGGCCCACGATCCAGCTCTGTCCTGGAACGGGGCTTGCCGGCGGCTCGTTGACGCCGAACCCGGCGGCGGACGGCTGCACCAGACCATCCAGCACTATCAGCGCCTCGTTGTGGAACATCTCCTTCTGCGCTTGGCCGGCGGACAGCAGCGGCAGGTTCCAGCGCGCGGTGGTATCGCTCATGATCTTCTCCTCACAAGGTCCAGATGCCGGTGACGGTGTCGGATGGCGCGTGGGTCCCGATCTGGCGCACCGCCACGCCGATGGCCGTTCCCCGCCCCACCCCGTCATCGCGCTGCGCATCCGGGGCATAATCATGCCGGGGCTCTGCCAGTTCGATCACGCGCTCGCGGTTGCCGGGCAGCGACAGGACCAGACGATAGGCCTCCCGGTCCTCGGCAAGCGGAACATCCCCGCCGTCCAACCACGCCCATCCCAGCCGGCTCCTGCGCGTCCAGGCAATCCGCAGCGTGCCATCGGCCAGTCGCCGAATGGCGAGTTGCACCGGTCGCGGCGACCGCAGCGCCAGCCCCTCGATCGGGCAGGCAGCCTGGATGTCGGCACCGCCGTCGCCTGATGCCTGCGCCGACACCGTCAAGGTCGCGCCCAGCGAGGACAAGGGAACGGGTATCGGCAACAAGGTCCGCGCATCGATCAGCACGAACCGCTCGCCTTCACCATGCGAATCCACCGCCTGCTCCGTACCGCGCCGGCCGCGCAGCAATCCGCTGAGCCGATAGCGGGTGGCGGCAACCTGGTCGGCGCGCATGAACTGCACCAGCTCCCCACCGATCAGCGCCAGGTTGGCCCCACCCGCCACCGCCGGCGCATCCGCGTTCTGCAGCATCATGGCGTCGTGCAGCAGTTCAACTTCCACCGTGGTGACATGGTCGAACACGGTGGTCGGTCCCGTCGCCAGCCTCCCCAGCGTACGCCCCATCGTCGCCGGTAGTGCCGTCCCGCCCGCCTCCCGCCAGCTTGCGCCGCCGTCCAGGCTGACGCCGACCGAGGCGCGCCGCCATCCCGGCCTGGTGCCCGCGGCGGCAAGCACCACCTGCGGCGCCGTCGCCAGGACATCGTCCAGCGCGGGTAGTTCGAACAGCTCCAGCCGGGTTTCGCCGCTCGCAAGGTCCGGCGCCGGCGTGACGCGGCCGGGATCGACGGGCGGAACGGGCGCGAACGACTTGCCCTCGCCGCGCAGCGACAGGGTCAGCGCCATCTTCTCCAGCGACCAGCCCGCGACCCGCCACGTCGCATCGTCCAGGGCGACGCGCGCGCCGGCCCGCACCTCCAGCATCCGCCACGGCAGGTGCGCCATTGCCTGGTTCCGCTCGCGCCAGCGGCGGGCCAGCGCATCCTCCGCCAGCCCGCGCACCGCGCTTGCGCCGATCGCCGCGGGCAGGTCGATGCGCTCTTCCCGCCGGGCAATGCCGTCGCGCCGCGCCCGTTGCAGTCCCGCCTGATAATCGCGCGCCGGATCATAATAGGCGATCGCGACCGCATCGGGCAGCGTGGCGGCGGCCTTTCGATCGCGCACATGCGCCGGCTGGCGGGTCGCGTCATGGCCTGTCCCCAGCGCCCCGCGGTCGATCGGCCGCACGGCCGCGTCGTTGATCCGCAACGCCCGGCCATCGTCGCACAACGCCATCGGACACAAAGCGGTCAGCGCCTCCAACGCGCCCCGTACGCTGTCCCCGCTGGCGGCGAACCCGCCCAGCGCCGGGCCGCCGGTCCCTTGCAGGCGCCCGCCGCTCAGTTCGCGCGCGATCGCGGCCACGGCTGCCGGTTCCGGGTCCGCCTCGACCTCGAATGTCAGCGAAGGGATGCGGTTGCCGTAATCCGCCAGTTGCATCGCCTCGAACACCGCATAGGCGATGCCGCGATGGGCCGGCGCCGCGCCGATCCCCTCTGCCGACGCGATCAGCGGATCGACCGGCTGGTCCTCGCTACCCAGATAGAGGCGAAACCCCGTCTCGCTCTTCCAGTCGCCGGCCGCGCCGCGCAGCAGCTTGCCGTCGGCCCAGATTCGACCGACCCGCCGGATCGGCCGGGCGGACAGGGCCACCGCGAAGGATGCGGAATAGCTGTAGCTGGTGGTCGCCCCACCGCGCTTGCCTCCGCCCGAACGGTGCGCCTCCTCGCGCAGGTCGGTCGCCCAGATCACCGATCCCGCGACGCGCATCGTCCCGAACAGCTTGGGAATGCGGCTGCCATAAGCGGATGTCTGCACGCCCAGGTCGCCCAGGCGCGGCCCCTGCCGCCCCTTGGGCTTCAGCACCGCGCGGTCCAGCTGGTTGCCCAGCACCGCGCCGATCGCACCGCCGATCGGCCCCGCCACCAGGCTGCCGACCGTGGTCAATACCAACGTCGCCATCAGTGTGCCTCCCTCCAGCATGCCACCATGTCGCCGACCGGCTCCCCCGGCGTTTCCACCACGCGGCGCAATCCCGCATCGGCATGGACAAAGCCCTCCCCGGTTCGCACGGCGAGGTGGAATTGTGCATGCCCGACCCGCAGCAACAGCAGGTCGCCGGCCTGGCTCGCCCCCGCCACCCGGATCAGGCCCATGCGATCGATAATGCCGGCGATGCCGCCCGCATGTCCGCCCCGGAGCGGATAGCCGGTCGGCACATCGCGCCGAAACGCCACCGCCGCGACGCCGACGCAGTCCAGTCCAAAGGCGGGATCGCGTCCGTGCGGGCGAAAGCGCGCCCCGACGCAGGCGCGGGCCCGCGCCACGATCTCTTCGCTGCGGCCCATGTTCACGCGCCCGGATAGCGGGTCAGCAGGTCCACGCCCGGCAGGTACGGCTCGCCGCGAAAGTTGGCAGCATTGTTGAACCGTTCGGCGCAGGTCGCGATCGTGCGGTCGCATCCCTCGCTGATCTCCACCAAGGTACCGACCACCGGCACGGCGGGCGGGTCGTCGCGCAGCACCAGCCGGTTGCCCTCGGACAGGGCGATCAGGCTGGACAGCCCGCTGTTGGTGCCGCCGATCCAGCGCAGCCGGCCGGAGCCATAGGCATTGGCCACCGGCTCGGCCACGTCGATCGTCAACGCCTGCCCGTCCCAACCCGTGACCCGCGCCAGCCGCACCCGGTCCGCCATGTCGATCCGGCACCGCTCGTCGCCCAGGTTGGCGCGGCAGTCGGGGCTGGTTTCCTCCACCACCGGCCGCGCCAGCACGGCGGTGGGGCCGGCCAGTTCGGCGGTAAAGGCCCCGTCGCGCACATTGCTCTCGCCCAGCTCGCCGCGCATCAGCGGCACGATTTCCGCCGCCGGATCGCTCCAGTCGATTGCGAACAGGCGCACCGTCGCGCCGTCCCAGCGCCCCGCCGCCAGATCCTCCTCGCGGATCGCATCGTGGGTCAGCGCGCCCGCTATCTCCAGCGTGTCGACCTCGAACCCGTCGGTCAGGCTCACCGCCGATGGCGTCATGCCCGGCGCCGCGCGATACAGCAGCCCATCGTGCAGCAGATCGCGGTCGTGGCTGGTGAAGCCCAGTGCCACGCCGTCCCGCCGCTCGATCCGCCAGCACAAAGCCAAAGTGGTGAGGTCGCCTTGCAGCCAGCCGATCATTGGAATGTCTCGCGCAGTTCGATCAACGGCACGGACGGCGCCTCGCCAGCCGCCACCGCCGCCAGCGAGACGTGCAGCTGGTCCTGCTCGAACCGCACCGGCACGTCGAACCGGAACCCGGCGGTGACCACCGCGCCTGTGGCCGGCGGCGTTGCGAAGGACACGAACCCGCCCTCCTCCAGCGTCCAGCCGGTCAGCCGCGCCGCGCCGTTCAGCGCGACCAGGATGCTGCCCGGCGCCGGCCGGGTGATGCGCCGCGTCTCCGGCTCCGCATCGCCATAATGCTTTACGAGCGGGAAGCGGGTGCGCACCCCGTCGCCGGTGCCGATGGCCACGTCCTTGGCCGTCGGCGTGCCGGTCATGCCGCGCGAACTGTCGTCGAAGGGATCGCGAAAGCGAAAGCCGCGCGCCGATCCCCGCCGCGCCCGGAAAAAGCCGATCAGCGCCTGCATGTCGGCCTCCGATCGTATGCCGGGCCCGGCATCGAACCGCATCCGCGCCTGCGCCCAATCGGCATTGCGCTGCTCCGCGCCCGATGCCGATGTGACCACGGCGGTGGAAAAGCTCGGCTCCACGCTGGCGGTACGGCCGATCGCGATCGGGAAGCCGACGTCGTCAAACGCCTGCATGGTGTCATCCTCCCCCATGTCGAAATGTACGAAGCCGTCGCGCATCACCTGCGGGATCGCCCACACGAACACGTCGGCATGGCCCCGCGCGCGGCCGGCCATGGCGGCGGCGTCGATCTCCCGCCACAGCGGCGCAGCGTCCTTGTGCAGCACGAAGCCGCTGAAATAGTGCGTTTCGGCCAGCGGGTAATCCAGTCGCGCCACCGCCGCCGCCACGCCGCGCGCGGTGGTGCCGCTGTCGCCGGCGATCACCCAGTCATAATCCTCCAGCTGCAGGCGATCGAACGCCGGACGCGCCCAGCCGAGCGGCACGTTGGCGCGCCGCACCTCGGGCGCGCGTGCATCCAGCAGGCTCGGCAGGTAAGCCAGCAACAGAAGCTCCGCGCCTGGCGCCTGCGCCCGCACCGCGTCGCCGATGCCCGCCGTAGCCTTGGCCAGCATCGCGCCGGCCGCGTCCAGCAGCGCGGTCTGCGGCGCGGCCATGGCATCATATACGCTGGCGATCTTTACACCGCCCGCGCCCCACGCCGCGCGTGCTGCCGCATCGTACAGGCACGGCACGCCCGCTGGCGTGATCCACCACCATGGCTCGCCGATCTGGAAGCGAACCGGCAGACCCGCGGCCTGCGCGATCGCGACAAACGCCTGCGCCACCGCGCGCAGATAATTCATCGCGCCCTGATGCGCCGGCGACAGCAGGGTCGACGGCGGCTCCCACCCGGTCAGCGCGGGCGCACCGTCCCAGGTCCGCTGCTTCCAGTCGTTCCAGCAATGCGCGTCGAACAGCTCGAACGACAAGGACAGGATCAGCTCGTAACCGATCGCCCGCGCCCGCGCCGCAAAGTCGCGGTGCCAGGCGATGCACGGCGCATTCAGCGCCCCGCCGCGCAAGCTGGCATACAGGCCGCCGCTCGCCGGTTCGAGCCGGAAATAATGGCTCATCCCCACATAATGGTTGATCGTACCGCGATAGCCGAGCTGCAGCATGTTGCGCAGCAATCGCGCGGGCGTCAGGTGGTAGCTGTCGTCATAACCGCTGGCGATGCGCAGCCGATGCTCCGGCACCAGCGGGTCACCGATCGCCAGCATCGATCGCGCGCCATCGCAGGCCATGTCCGTCAACCGCACTCGGCCTTCCACGGCCACGTCCAGCATCGCATCCGTGTTGGTGAAGCCCGGCGCGACCAGCGAGATGAACAGCCGGTCGATGTCGCCGCACCACACCGGATCGGCCTCGCTCGGCAGGAACCCGCCCGCCAGCGCGTCGAAGTCCAGCGTGACCACCGCATCCTCCGGCGATCCCACCGCATAATTCCACAGCCTGACATACCAGGCGCGCGGCAGCCCTTCCGCATCGCGCCCTTCCACGGTCAGCGTCGGTCCGTTCACCGCATCCAGCGGCATGATCCCCTGCGACCGCCAGCGAAACCGCAGGCGACAGCCGCGAAAATCCCGATCCGTGCGATAGGCCAGCAATGGGTGGTCGTGCCGGTCCTCCGCCTCCCAAATCAGCCCCGCCAGATCGTCCCGCCGATAAAAGACGGTGTCGATCGTCAGATCGTGCGGCCCGCCCGTGGTCACCGCCGCCATCATCGGTCGGGGGAAATTGACCGTCCAGAAACGCGGGTCGAACCGCTTCACATAGCCGGTGGAGGGCTGCTCCCCCGCCTGCGCCAGCCGCCATCCCATCGCTCAGCCCTCCGCATTCTGGATCGCGCGGGCCACCGCCTGCGCCACCTGGCGGCTCGACCGCGCAAGGGCGCGCGGGCTGTCGCTGCCGCCCGGCGCGGTGATGGCGATCGACACCCGCACGTCGCGCGCCGACGATCCCGCCTGCGTCGGCACCACCGTCCCGCTGCTGGTCGGCACGAACAATTCCGGCCCGCGCTCGCCCACCACATAAGCGGCACCCGGCGACACCGGTCCGCCGGTGGCGCGTCCGGGCAGGCCCAGCACGGCCGACAGCAAGGTGCCGGCAACTCCGGCCAGACCCCCGCCGCCACCCGATGCGCCGATCCCGCTGCGCAATGCCGCGCCGGCAATCTCCTCCATGCTGCGCAGCGCCACCGCCTTCAGGTCGTCGAACCCCAGCTTGCCGCCGCGCACCGCCCGCGCCAGCGCGCCCTCGATGGCGCGTCCGGCCCGGTCCGCGCCGCCGCCCAGGCCATCGCCCAGCGACGCGCGCATCGCCGACACGTCGCGCGCAAACGCCTGCGTGTCCGCCCGCACGCCGATGATCAGGCTGTCGATTTCCTCATCCATCCGGAAACATCTCCTTCAACCGCGTCATCTCGCCCTCGCTCGGCGCCTCGGCCGCATCGCCGCTCAAGGCGGTCAGCACGCTGGCGAGTTCGCTCGGCGTGGCGTTCCAGAACTCATGCGGACGCCACCCCAGCAGCCCGCCGGCCAGCCCCGCCAGCCGCTCGGCGCGCGGCGCAAACGTCCCGCTCATCGCCCTTTCAGGATGTCTGCGATCAGCGTGCGCAGGCCCGGCGTGATCGCCGCCAGCCCCGCCTCCACCATCGCCTCGCCCAGCCGATCGCGGGTCAGCCCCTCCGGCCGCTCGTGCAGGCAATGCCAGAACAGCCCCGCAATCTCGTTCAGCGTCAGCTGCCCCGCCGCCGCCCGCTCCACCAAAGCGAACAGCGGCCCCAGCTCCTGCTCCGCCGCCACCAGCGCGCCGAAGGTCGGGCGCAGCACCAACGCCGCGCCCGCCACCCGCAACGCCGCTTCGCCGCGCACCGGGTTGGCGCTCACAGGCTGGTCACCGCGCCGGAGCTTTCCAGCGCCAGCGTGTAGGTGCGCTCGCCGTTGAAATCGCCGGAATAATCCAGTCGGGTCAGCAGGAAGCGACCGCGCATCCGCTCGCCGCCCTCGAACGACAATTCATAATCATCGAGCGTGCCGGCCAGCGCATTGCCCTTCAGCCGCGTTTCCGCCGCCGATCCGGTGAACACGCCCGCGCCCGCCACCGACACGCTGCGCGTGCCCGCGCCCGACAGCAATTCGCGCCAGCCGCCCGATCCCTTGTTGGTGAGCCCGCGCGGCCGGCGCTCGTGCGTTCGGTCAGCGGGATCGTCGGCGGGGAATGGCCGCGATCCTATGACGGGCAGGTGCGCGACGCCTATCTGGCCAACCCCATCGCGCAGCGCGCGGTGCGGATCGTGGCGGAGGGGGCGGCTGGCGTGCCGGTCTATGCCACGGAGGAGGGGCAGGATGCGGCGGCGGCGCTGCTGCGCCAGCCGGGGCTGGTGGAGGCGGTGGCGGCGCAGCTGCTGCTGCACGGCAATGCCTTTGTGCAGATATTAGGCGATGCGGACGGGCTGCCGGCAGAATTGTTTCCGCTGCGCCCCGAGCGGGTGGCGGTGGAGCCGGACGCGCGCGGCTGGCCGGCGGCGTATCTGTACCGGGCAGGCGAGGCGGCGATGCGGCTGCCGGCGCGCGACGGGGCGGGGCGGCCGGGCGTGATCCACCTGCGCGCGTTGAACCCGGTGGACGACCATTATGGGGTGGGGTCGCTGGGCGCGGCGGCGGGCGCGGTGGCGGTCCACAATGCGGCGGCGCGCTGGAACAAGGCCCTGCTCGACAATGCGGCGCGGCCATCGGGCGCGTTGGTCTACGATCCCGGCGAGGCGGGCGCGGCCTTGAGCCGCGAGCAGTTCGAGCGGCTGAAGGCGGAGATGGAGGCGGGCTTTGCCGGCGCCGCCAATGCCGGGCGACCGATGCTGCTGGAAGGCGGGCTGAAGTGGCAGGCGATGAGCCTGACGCCGGCGGACATGGATTTCGTCGGGCTGAAGGCGGCGGCGGCGCGGGAGATCGCGCTGGCGTTCGGGGTGCCGCCGATGCTGCTGGGGCTGCCCGGCGACAGCACCCATGCCAATTATTCGGAGGCCAACCGCGCATTGTGGCGGCTGACCATCGTGCCGCTGGCGCGCAAGATCGTGGACGGCATCGGCGCGGGGCTGGCGGCGTGGTGGCCGGGCCTGACGCTGGCGATCGACCTGGACGGGGTGCCGGCGCTGGCGAGCGACCGCGCGGCCTTGTGGTCGCAGGTGACGGCGGCGGACTTCCTGAGCGCGGACGAGAAGCGCGCGATGCTGGGCTTCGGAAAGGCGGAGGCATGATGGAGACGGGAGCGATGCTGGCGCGGCTGGTCGCGCAGGCGGAGAATGAAGGCGCGACCCTGGTAACGCTGCGCGCGCTGGCGGAGGAAGCGAGCGAGGCGGGGGCCGAACGCGCGCTGGAGCGGCTGGGCCTGAACGATCCGGCGGCGCGAACCGACCTGGGCGAATTGCGGCAGCTGCTGGGGGCGTGGCGCGACGCCAAGCGATCGGCGCGGAACGAGGTGATCGGCTGGATGGTGCGGATCGGCCTGGCTTTGCTGCTGATGGGGCTGGCGATGAAGCTGGGCCTGCTGGCGAGCGGGGTGTTTGACGGGCCGCCGGCGCGCGCGGCCTTTCCCTACCTGGTGATCGGGGAGGGGCAGTGTTCCGACTGGAGCAGCAAGACCTGGCGCGGGCGCGAGCATCGCGTGACGGTGAAGGTGTGGGACGAAGCGGGGCGGGCGGCGCGGCTGCACGCCGTGGTCGGCGCGATCGAGGCGGCGGTGGAGGGGCTCGCGCCCGATCTGCCGCACCACCGCATCGCCAGCCTGATCCTGCTGCGCAGCCGCATCCTGCGCCCGGCGGGCAGACCGTGGGCCGGATCGGTCGAATATCGCGTGCGGACCCGGGAACGATGAAACGCGAATGGGGAGAATGAACATGGCGGTGGAACGAGGAAGCGCATTCCTGCTGAAGGTCGGCGATGGGGCGACGACGCCGGCCTATGCGACGGTAGCGGGGCTGCGCACGACGCAGCTGTCGATCAACGGCGAAACGGTGGCGATCGGCGCCCGCCCGTTTCCCGAACAATCGCATATACTCTCCTCAGAAATCGTGCGGGCGCGGCTACAGCTGCCGCACGCCCGGCTTGGGGGCGCGCTTGCCCAGCAGCAATTCGGTCAGCGCCCACACCAGAGCATCCGCCCGGTCGGGCGACCGCCCCGGCCCTTGGTAGCCGCCGCCCGCCATCAGCCCGGCCAGTTCATCCTCCAGCTCGGGAAAGGCGCCGCAATGGCGCACCCGCCCGCGTTCATACAGGCGCGCGACCGGCTCGGCCCGCGCTGCCTTGCCCTGCGTCGCATGGACCAGGCTGACCGGCAGCAGCGAGTCCGCGGCCAGCAGCACGCTTTCCACCATCGCCCCGCCATTGTTGGCCTCCGCCACCACCCGGTCCGCGCGCCAGCGGGCGGCGGCATCGGCCACCGCCTGTCCCCACCGTTCCGGCGACACGCCGCGCACGCTTGCATCCGCCAGCACATAGGCGATCGCGTCGGCGTCGATCCCCGCCACCACGATCCCGCAGGCATCGCTCGACGGATTGGCCCCCGCCGGCGGATCGACCCCGATCACCACCCGCACCAGGTCGTCCGGCGTACCCCGCGCGCGATGTTCCTCGAACACCGCCCGCCGCCACAATGCGCCCTGAACCTCGACGATCATCTCGCCGTCCAGCTCCTGCCGGCCCAGCATCGTGCCGCCGTAACTGGCTTCCATGTCGGCCAGGAAGCTGCCCGGCAGGAACGCGCGATTGTCGTGCGTCCGCCCGCGCGTGATCGCCGTCCGCTCGGTCTCGATCAGCCGCCGCAGCAGCCTGGTCGGTCGCGGAGTCGTCGTCACCACCGTGCGTGGGGCTCGCCCCAGCCGCAGCCCCATGGCCAGATTGTCCCACGCCGCCTCCGCCTCCGGCCATTTGCCGAGTTCGTCGCACCAGGCCGCCGAATGTTGCGGCCCGCGCAGCGATTCCGGCTCGCTCGCCGAATAGAGTTGCGCCATCGCCCCGTTGGGCCAGGTCAGCTTGCGCAATGACGGTTCAAACACCGGCCGGCGATGCGGCGGCGCGATCGCCAGCAGCCCGCTCTGCCCTTCCACCATCACCGCGCGCGCTTCGCCGATCGTCGCCGCCACCAGGGCGATGCGGGCATCCGCGTGGGCTTCCGCCTCCGCGCGCACCCATTCCGCCCCCGCCCGCGTCTTGCCGAAGCCGCGCCCCGCCAAGATCAGCCAGGTCCGCCACGCGCCCTCCGGCGATACCTGCCCCGCCCGTGCCCAATACTCCCACGACCATTTCAGCCCGCGCAGCAGCGGCACGGGCAGGTCCGCCACGAACCGCTCGCGCACCGCCCGGCTATCCCCCGCCAGCCGCTCGCACCGCGACGCGCCGGCGGGCAGCATCAGCCCCCCATCCATCCGCCCCTCCTTGTCAGGTCGCTTCGCTCTCCAGCCGAGCGGTCACGCGCGCGGCCAGCGCATCGTTCGCCGCCGCAATCTCGCGCAATCTGGCATCCACCAGCGCCCGGTCGCCCGACGACAGCACTGCTTTGCCATCCGCCACCAGCGCACGCGCCGCCTCCGCCAGGCGCAGCGCCGCATCCAGCAAGGCGATCAGTTCGCCCGCCTTCATCGCGGCTGCTCCCGCACGGCCGTTTTGATGGAGGATGCCAGCGCGACGACATGCCGCGCCTGTGCCGGCCAGTCCGGCCCGCCCATCCGCGCCACGATCAGCGTCCTGTGCGCCTGCCCGATCAAGGCCGCCGCGCGCCTCCCGGCCG
This sequence comes from uncultured Sphingomonas sp., assembly GCF_934560975.1. Lineage (GTDB taxonomy): Bacteria > Pseudomonadota > Alphaproteobacteria > Sphingomonadales > Sphingomonadaceae > Sphingomonas_I. The sequence continues at coordinate 12,131 of NZ_CAKTFO010000030.1, forward strand.
CTCCGGTCAGCCAGCCCTGGTCCGCCGCCGCCTCGGCCGTGGCGACCGCGCCGGCAAAGGCCAGTTCCGCCGCATATAACGCCTTGTCGCGGGCGAGTGGATCGGCCGCGCCGATCGCTTGGCCCCGCTCCTGATCGCCTGCATGGCGGCACGCGCCGGTCAGCAGCAACACCGCCAGCGCCAGGCTGGCGCGCTTAGTCATTGCGCGCGATCCGCGTGGTGGCGCGCAGCCGGCCGATCACCGCCACCAGCGCCAGCACGGCCGATGCGATCTGCACCGCTATGTCCACCGCTTGCCCTGCCAGCGCCGGGTCGATCGTCACCCCGAACGCAGCCAGCAGGCTCAGCAACGCCGACGTCGCCGCCGACACGATCGTCAGCGATTGCAGTGCGGGCTTGGTCCCCGTCATCATCCGGTCTCCTTCTGTGAAAAGTCTCGGGGGGCACGGGCGTCAGCCCTCGCCGCCCATCCTGCTGTTCATGTCGCTCAGTGTGTGGAGCAGTTCGGCGCGCAGTTCGTCCGCGCTGCGGTCGATCATCGCCACCGCCCCCTGCGTCCGCCCGTCCCGGTGCGCGGCGAGCAGCGCCAGCGCCAGCCGGTCCGAATATTCCACCATCGTGCCGACCTGCTTGCCGCCATGCCACACCGGCTTGGCCACGCCGTTCAGCGCGCGCTCCAGCAGCATCGTCTCCAGTTTCGCCACGCCGTCGCGCAGCGCGCTGGTCCAGCGTTCGCGAAACTCGGGCGACACCTGCCGCCGCCGGTAGACATTGCTCTCGGACAGACCCGACGCCCGCGCCGACGCCGCGACGTTGGACGTTTCCGCCAGCGTCGCGATGAAGGTATTTTCGCGCCGGGTCGACCAGCGCACGCGCTTGGGCTTGGCCGCCCGCTTGCGCACGACCGCCTTGCGCACGGGCCGCGCGGCCCGTCCGGTTTCCTCGTCCATCGATGCTCCCCCCGGGCGCGGGGCCATACCGCCGCGCCATTGCCACGCGGGCGGACCGGCAAGAGCCCGCCACCCGCCCCTCTCACGCTGTTTCCATGCGCCGGCGCTGGGCGTGTCAGCCGCTAGCGGCCCAACGCCGCATCCATCCGGTTCATCTGTCTGTTACGCTCAACGGAATGCAGTGCTCCGGCGAAGCCAGAGCATGGTGCGAGCCAGCCTCGCGCCGCCCCTCCGTGTTCCTGCGCACGCAGGAACCCCGGCCGGCAAAGCACCTGCCAACCGCTCAAGGGAACCGCCCGCCCGACAGCATCAGCTCAACCGATACCGCCACAGCAAACCAGCTCAGCTACCCACCGTGTTCCGGCGAAGGCCGAAGTCCGGGAGAGGAAGGGAACGGTGCGCTCCGGGCTCTAGGCGCCTGCATTCGCAGGAGGACGGAAGTGCCTGGACGTCGGCAAAGACAAATTCTTCGCTACCGCTTCGCCGTCCGCGCCACAGGCGACCCTGCCAGATACCAGCCCGCCAAACCGGCCTAGTCTCGAACCCAGATCCCGCCCGACCAAACCCGCCCGGCCACAAAAAAGGCCGCCGGTCCTCACGAACCGCCAGCCCTGCCGACCCTTCGGCTACACTTCCTCAGCGTTCCCTGCTTATGCCCGAACAGCGGGGCGCTGTCAAGGTTTGTTTTTGCTTTGTTCTCATTTTCCGGGCGCGACCAACGCCGCATCCGGTGCTCCCTACCCCGCCGCCTGCTCCAGCGCCTGCGCCAGATCCGCGATCAGGTCGGCCGTATCCTCCAGCCCGATCTGCAGCCGGATCATCGGCCCCGGCGACACCCACGGCACCGCGCTGCGCGTCCGCTCCGGGTCGATCGGCAGCGCCAGACTTTCATAGCCCCCCCACGAAAAGCCGATCCCGAAATGCTGGAGCGCATCCACCAGCCGCACCCGCGCCGCATCGTCGCCATGGATCGCGAAGGCGAACAGCCCCGCGCTGCCGGCAAAGTCGCGCTGGAACACATCGTGCCCCGGACAGGTCGGCAGCGCCGGGTGCAGCACCTGCGCCACCAGCGGCTGCGCCTCCAGCCAGCGCGCAATCGCGATCGAACTCTCGCCATGCTGCCTCAGCCGCACGCCCATCGTCCGCAGGCCCCGGCTGGCGAGGAAGGCGTCGTCCGGCGCGACATGCTGGCCCAGCGACTGTGCGGTCCTACGGATCCGCTCGAACGTGCCCGCCACCGCCGTCGCCGATCCCAGCATCACGTCCGAATGGCCGACCACATATTTCGTGCACGCCAGGATCGACACGTCGCAGCCGTGCGCGATCGCCGGGAACAGCAAGGGCGTCGCCCAGGTATTGTCGATCACCGTCAGCACGCCGCGCGCCCGTGCCGCCGCGCAGATGGCGGGCACGTCCTGCACCTCGAACGTCAAACTACCCGGGCTTTCCAGAAAGATCACGCGGGTCCGATCGGTGAACAGCGCGTCGATGTCCGCGCCCCGCACCCTGGGGTCGTAATATCGGGTGGTTACGTCCATCCGCTTCAGCATCGTGTCGCAGAATGCGCGCGTCGGTTCATAGGTTGTGTCGACCATCAGCAGTTCGTCGCCCGGCTCCAGCAGCGCCAGCAGCACGGTGGTGATCGCCGCCACCCCCGACGGGTGCAAGGTCGTGCCCGCCGCGCTCGGCTCCAGCTGGGTCAGCGCGTCGGCCAGCGACCATTGGGTCGGTGTGCCCCGCCGGCCGTAATACAGCACCTCGTCCGCGCGGGCGACGGCGGATCGCAGTCCCGCCACGTCGTCGAACAGGCAGGTCGATGCCCGCCACACCGGCGGGTTGACGATGCCCCGCGTCCATTCCTTGCGCCGCCCCGCCTCGACCAGGCGGGTGCCGATGCCCTTGCTGCCCTTTTCGCTCATGCCCGCAAGGCTAGTAGCTGGCGGCCTCCGCGTCGAGCGTTTGGAGGAACCCCGCCGCCTGGTCGCGGATCGCCGCCTGCTCGGGCTCCGCGAACCGGTCCCACGTCCGGTACGGCCCACGCAGCCGGCCATTGGGCTCCAGCCGCTCCCGGTGCCGCGCCAGGAAATCCCAGTAGAGCGCGTTGAACGGGCAGGCGTCCGGCCCCGTCCGCTTGGTCACGTCATAACGGCAGTGGCGGCAATAATCGGACATGCGGTTGATGTACGCGCCCGACGACACATAAGGCTTGGACGCGATCAGCCCGCCGTCGCCGAACTGGCTCATCCCCAGCGTGTTCGGCAGCTCGACCCACTCGTAAGCGTCGAGATAGACTTCCAGATACCAACGATGCACCTCCGCCGGATCGGCCCCGATCAGCAACGCGAAATTGCCGGTCACCATCAGCCGCTGGATATGGTGGGCATGCGCCGTCGCCAGCGTCTGGCCGATCGTCTCGCGCAGACAATGCGCGTCCGTCTCCCCCGTCCAGTAGAAGGCCGGCAGCCTGCGGGTGTGGCGCAGGTGGTTGCGCGTCACATAATCCGGCCCCTCGCGCCAATAGATGCCGCGCATATATTCGCGCCAGCCGATGATCTGGCGGACATAGCCCTCGACCGAATTGATCGGCGCGCGCCCCGCGCGATATTCCGCCTCCGCCCGCCGGCAGAGGTCGAGCGGATCGAGCAGCCCGGAATTGAGGTAGGGCGACAGGATCGAGTGCCACAAATGGCGCTCGCCGGTCAGCATCGCATCCTCATACGGGCCGAAGTCCGCCAGCGCATGGGCGAAGAAGGCCGTCGCTTGCCGCTCCGCATCCTCTCGCGTCACCGCATAGTCGAAGCCTTCCAGGCTGCCGGGATTGTCCGCGAACCGCGCCGCCACCAGCGCCAGCACCTCCCGCGTCACCGCATCCGGCGCGAAGGACAAGGGGCGCGGCATCAGCAGGTCGGCCTCCGCCGGCTTGCGATTCTCCTTGTCGAAATTCCACCGCCCGCCTTCCGGCTTGCCCTCCGCCGTCAGCAGCAGGCCGGTCTTCACCCGCATCTCGCGATAGAAATATTCCATGCGCAGGTCGCTGCGCCCCTCGGCCCAGCCGTCGAACGTGGCATGGTCCGCGATGAAGCGCGTGTCCGCCCGGATCTCCACCGGCAGGCCGAAGATCGTCTCCCACGCCTCCAGCATCGCCGTCACCCGCCACTCGCCCGCTTCCGTCACCACGATCCGCTCGGGCCCGTGACGCTGGATCGCGCGCGCGACCTCGCCGGTGAAGCTGCCGGCATTGTCGGGATCGTCCAGCCGGACATAATCGACCCGCCACCCTGCGTCTTCCAGCGCGGCGGCATGGTGGCGCATGGCGGAGAGGATGTAGGCGATCTTGGCCTTGTGGTGACGGACATAGGCCGTCTCCTCCGCCACCTCCATCATCAGGATCACGATGTCCCCGGGGTCCGCATCGGTGAGCGACGACAAAGCGAAGGACAGTTGATCGCCCAGCACGGGCACGAGTCGCGTCATGCCCCCACGCTGGCCTCCTTTTGTTCGCACGTCCAGCGCCGTTGAGCGACACGCCGCGAACGCCTACATGGGCCGCATGAGCATCACCCATCTCGGCCAGACGTCGCGCCTGCCTGCCTCTCCGGAGGAAGCCACGCTGGACTATGTTCCCAATCCGCGCCCCGGCAGCCTGTATCTGGTCCGCTTCACCGCGCCCGAATTCACCTCGCTCTGCCCGGTCACCGGCCAGCCCGATTTCGCGCATCTGGTGATCGACTATGCGCCGGCGGAAACGATCGTCGAATCCAAGTCGCTGAAGCTGTTCCTCGGATCGTTCCGCAACCATGCCGCGTTCCACGAGGATTGCACCGTCGGCATCGGCCAGCGACTGGTCGAGGAGATGAAGCCGGTGTGGCTGCGCATCGGCGGCTATTGGTATCCGCGCGGCGGCATTCCGATCGACGTCTTCTGGCAGTCGGACGCCCCGCCCGCCGGATTGTGGCTGCCGGACCAGGGCGTGCCCGGCTATCGCGGTCGCGGCTGACCGGCGCCCCGAACGACAAGGAGACACGGATGACGCGCTTTGCCCTGCTTACCCTGGCCGCCGCGCTGGCGGCGCCGCCCGCGTCCGCGATCACCATCGCCAATCCCGCCAGCGACCAATTGTCGCAGCTGGGCGACATTCCGCGCCGCGCGGCCCTGCGCGGCGCATTGCTCGATTCCGGGTTTCAGTGCGTCCGGGTCGAACAGGCCGCGCGCCAGGGGCCGTGGGGCAATCTGATGATGTGGCGCGCCAAGTGCGACCTGAAGGACGTGCGCTTCGACTATGGCGTGTTCATCGGTCCCGACGGGTCGATCCAGGCGCGTCGCTGCGGCGATATGAAGCTGCTCGGCCTGCCGCCGTGCCGCCCCCTGGTACGGCAATCGGCTTCGCGGCAATCATCACGCTGACCCGCCGGTCCTTCGCCTCGGACAGCTGCATCCAGTAGCGGCCGGGGCGAAGGTCGAACCCCACGATCTTGGCGATGCCGGAACAGGCGGGTCCGTGGCGGTGCGTGGCGGACTCCAGCCTGTCGCCGCGCTGGACCAGGTCGATCCAGGCCGGTTCCGACAGCCCGATCTCATATCGCCCCGCCCGCCGGATCGTGAGGGGGAAGAAGCCGCCGAACGTCGCCGGCTTCGGCTTGCGGGCCAGCGCGGGCGAGAAATGCACATCGGCCACGGGCCGCAGCGCCAAGGTCGCCGCCCGCCCGGCCATCAGCGTCGTTCCGGTCGGATGACCCCAGCGTTTAAAACCGTGCACGGTCACGGCCCGCCCGCAACCATCTGCCCGCGACTGCGCAAGCGCAGGGAAGGCGGCGGCGATCAGCAGGGCGAGGGCAAGTCCCCGCTTCATATCAGCTTGATCTCGCGCAGGCGCTGCATCAGGTAATCGTGCGCCGTGATCGGATCGGGATACAGGTTCGGGCGATCCGGCCCGACGCAGCCCGGCAGCGTCTCGATCAGATAATCCGGGCGGAAGTGCAGGAAGAAGGGCATGGAGTAACGCGCATGGCCGCGCCGTTCGGGCGCCGGGTTCATCACCCGGTGCGTGGTCGACCGCAGCACATTGTTGGTCAGCCGCTGCAGCATGTCGCCGACATTGATCGCCAGTTCGCCGGCCTTGGGCTGGACCGGCAGCCAGTTGCCGTCGCGGTCGAGCAGTTCCAGGCCCGCTTCCTCCGCCCCCAGTAGCAGGGTGATGGTGTTGATATCCTCGTGCGCGCCCGCCCGGATCGAGGGGCCGTCCGCCCCCATCGGTGGGTAATGGAGCAGGCGCAGCACGCTGTTGCCGTCCGCCACCGTATCGTCAAAGAAATCGGGCGACAGCTTCAGATAGCGCGCCACCGCCCGCAGCAGCTTGGCGGCCGCCGCGTCCAGCGCATCGTAGAGGGCCAGTTCCGCCGCGCGGAACTCCCGCACCTCTTCCGGCCAGATGTTGGGCGCCATCACCTCGGCGAAGCGATGCCCCTCCGGCAGTTCGCGCCCGATATGGTAGAATTCCTTCAGGTCGTGGGCGGTGGCGCCCTTGGCGGTCTCGATCCCGAACGGGGTCAGCCCGCGCGCGCCGCCGGTGCCGGGCTGGTGATAGTGGCGCTTCACCTCTTCCGGCAGAGCGAAGAAGGCCTTGGCCTGCGCCTCGGCGTTCGCGATCACGTCCTGCGACACGCCATGGTCCGCGACGATGGCGAAGCCGTAGCGCTCGAACGATCCGCCCAGCGCCTGCGCGAACCCCTCCGGGTCCTGCGCCTCCTGCGCCAGGCTGACGGTGGGAACGGCGGAGCGGTCGGGAGTCGTGGCCATGCCTGCCAGATAGCGCCCTCAACGCCATCCCGGAAGCGAGCCGTTCAAACCCACTATTCTATCCACGCGCCAACAGTCAGAAGCACCTCCGGCGCCGCGCTGTGTCTGCAAGCCCAGCAATCACCGGCGTCGAGGGAGGTGATTCACATAGACATGACATTCACCAACGTCGTCATCAGCATCTGCATGCTGGTGGTGGCAACCATCTCGCTGGTCCTCAAGATCATCGAGGTGGCCCGCTCCAAGTAGCGGCAGGAGGGGCTCGGCCTGCACGCCGGGCCCCGAATGTGGAAAGAGCCCCAGCCGCTGCAACGACCGGGGCCCTCAATCCGACTTCAGCCGCTGCAACGACCGAAGTTCATTCGATCAGGCCCGGTTCTGCACCCGAGCCCGCAGGCGGTGACCCAAAGACATGATGTCACCCTCACAAAATACGCCACCCAGCCCCAAAGTTCAACGCCTACCGCTTGAACAACCCGCCGAGCAGGCCACGCAGCAATTGCGAGCCGGCCTGGCCCGCAATCTGCCGGCCGACCGATGACGCCATCGACCGCGCGGCGGATTCGAACATCTTGCCGGCCAGCGTCGGCCGGGCCGCCTCGCGCGCGGCGGCGGCGCGGGCGCGTTCCTCGGCGCGGGCCTGGGCCTGGGCGGCGCGGTCCGCCTCGCGCTCACGTCGCACCTGTTCGCGGGCGTCGAGCTTGTCCTGCGCGGCGGCCGCCCTGGCCGCGTCGGCCTGCGTCCTGGCGGCGACCGCCTCCTCCGCCGCTTTCGCCGCGGCTGCCTTGGCATCGCCCGCCCGCGCGGCGAGCATTTCCGCCGCGCTCTCGCGATTGACGGGTGCGTCATATTTGCCCGCCAGCGCCGAGGTGGAGACCAGCAGCGCGCGTTCCCTGTCGGTCAGCGGCCCGACCCTCGACGATGGCGGGCGGATCAGGGTGCGCGCCACCGGGCTGGGGCTGCCGTCCGGCTGGAGCAGGGACACCAAAGCCTCGCCCACCTTCAATTCGGTGATGGCGGTCGCGACATCGACGTCGGGGCTGGCCCGGAACGTGTCGGCAGCGGCCCGCACCGCTTTCTGATCGCGCGGGGTGAAGGCGTTCAATTTATGCTGGATGCGGTTGCCCAATTGTCCCGCCACGTCGTCCGGCACGTCGATCGGATTCTGCGTCACGAAATAGACCCCGACGCCCTTGGACCGGATCAGGCGCACCACCTGCTCCACCGTGTCGATCAGGGCCGGCGCGGCATCGTCGAACAGGAGATGCGCTTCGTCGAAAAAGAAGACCAGTTTCGGCTTGGCGAGATCGCCCACCTCCGGCAGCGTTTCGAACAGCTCGCTCAGCAGCCACAGCAGGAAGGTGGCGTAGAGCTTGGGCGCCGCCATCAGCCGGTCGGCCGCCAGCACGCTGACCGTGCCGCGCCCGTCCTCCGCCACCGTCATCATGTCGGATATGTCCAGCGCGGGTTCGCCGAAGAAGCCGTCGCCGCCCTGCGCCTCCAGCTGGAGCAATTGCCGCTGGATCGCCCCCACCGTCGCCCGCGTGACATTGCCGTAGCGCGCCGACAGATCGGCCGCATTCTCCGCCGCCCAGGCCAGCATCGCCTGAAGGTCCGCCAGGTCGATCAGCAGCAGGCCCTGTTCGTCCGCCACCTTGAACACCAAAGCGAGGACGCCTTCCTGCACCGCGTTCAGGTTCATCAGCCGGGCGAGCAGCAGCGGCCCCATCTCGCTGATGGTGGTACGGACGGGGTGCCCGGCCTGGCCGAACAGATCCCACAGGATCACCGGCGTGTCGCGATAGGCCCAGTCGGTCAGGCCCAGCTCCGCCGCGCGCGCCCGGAACGGGGCGTCGGTGGCGGCGATGGGCGATCCCGCCATGCCGAGGCCCGCCAGGTCGCCCTTCACGTCCGCGACGAACACCGGCACGCCCGCCGCGCTGAACCCCTCGGCGATACCCTGCAGGGTCACCGTCTTGCCGGTGCCGGTCGCGCCGGCGATCAGGCCGTGGCGGTTGGCGCGGCCGAGGTCGAGCGACTGGCGCGCGCCATCAGCGGTCGCGCCGATGAACAGCTTTGCGTCATCCATGTCAGGCGGCCGGGGTCAGCCGCAGCAGACGCCCGCCGGCCTTGTCCTCCAACAGGTAGATGGCGCCGTCCGGCCCCTGCTCCACCTCACGGATGCGCTTGCCCATGTCCCACTGGTCGCCCTTGCTGGCGTTGGTGCCGTCCAGGTGGACGCGGACCAGCGCCATGGACGACAGCCCGCCGATAAAGGCGTCGCCCTTCCATTGCGGGAACAGATTGCCCGAATAGATCATCAGCCCGCCCGGCGAGATCACCGGATTCCACCACACCTTCGGCGGCTCGAACGCGTCGCCGGGCTTGTGATCGGGAATGTCGCGGCCGTCATAATGGCTGCCGTTGGATGCCTGGGGCCAGCCGTAATTGCGGCCCGGCAGGATCAGGTTGACCTCGTCCCCGCCCTTGGGACCCATCTCCTGCTCCCACAGATTGCCCTGCGCGTCGAAGGCGATCCCCAGCAGGTTGCGATGGCCATAGCTCCACACGGCGGGGTTGAAGCTCCTGGCGGCGAGCGGATTGCCGGGAGCGGGCTTGCCCTCCGGCGTCAGGCGCAGCACCTTGCCGAGCGTCGCCTTGGCATCCTGCGCCGGATCGAACTTCTGCCGCTCGCCATTGGTGAAGAAGAGGTATTTGCCGTCGGGCGAGAAGGCGATGCGGCCAGAGAAATGGCCCTGCGTGCCGCTGACGAAAGGCTGTGCCCGGAACAGGACCTGAAAGCTCTCCAGCCGGGCCTGCCCGCCACTCTCGACCAGCTTGCCCCGGCCGAGCGCCACGCCCTGCCCGCCCGGCCCTTCCTCCGACCAGCTGAGATAGACCAGCCGGTTGGTGGCGAAGGCGGGGTGGAGCACCACGTCCATCAGCCCGCCCTGTCCCTGGCTGAACACGGCCGGCGTACCCGCCACCGTCAGGCGGCTGCCGCCATCGGCGGTCACCAGCAGCAGCCGGCCCGCTTTCTCCGTCACCAGCATGCGCTTGTCGGGCAGGAAGGTCATCGCCCACGGCGCATCGAACGCCGCCACCGGCGTGACGGTGAAGGGGAGCTTGCCCACGCCCGCCGCCGGGGCATCCGCGGCCTGGCCGGGTCCGCTGGAACAGGCCGCCAGCAGCAGCATGGCGGTGGAGAGCAAGGCGGTGCGCATGGGGGCTCCTCTGGATGGTCGCGGGCGTGCCAACGCGCGGTCGCACGCATCGGGCTCCCGCCGACCACAGCGGATCACACGCGCCCGCGCAAGCGGAACCGCGCGCGGTCGATCTAGAGGGTGGTGGCCGCCTCCGCCGCCAGTTCCCGCAGCCGCTGGAGCGCGTGCGGTTCCAGCGTGCGGGTGCGCGTGTCGATCGCGCACAAAGCGCCGACCACCGCACCATCCGCCATGATGACGGGCGCGCCGACATAGAAGCGGATCTGCGGCCCGTCCTTGACCAGCGGATTGCCGGTGAAGCGCCAATCCTCCGCCGCGTCGGGCACGTACAACAGGCGTTCGGGATCAAGGATGGTGTGCGCGCAGAAGGATGCCGCGCGCGACGTCTCCTCCGCGTCCAGCCCGGTGATCCCGGCGAACCATTGCCGTTCGCCGTCGATGATCGACAAGGCCGAGATCGGGCAGTCGAGCAAATCCGCCGCCTCCGCGACGATCGCGTCGAGCCGCGCCTGATCCGCCACGCCGCGCCGGACGATCACATCCACCGCTGCCTGCCGTTCCCGTTCGTTGTCCGGGCGCGGCGCCGGCGAAAAGAAATCGAACTTCATGCCGCATTCCTCTGTAAGTCCGCATGATCGACCCGGCGGAGCAGGTCGTTGAAGCGGCGCTTCTGCTGCACCTCGTAGGCGGAGCGCAGCATCAGGCCGAGCTTGTTCGCGCGCGCGATGCGGAGCGCGTTCTTGCCGGAGCGCTTCACCTCGTACATCAGCTGGTCGGCGGCCTCGATCAGGTAATCGTCTTCGGCGATGCCCTGGGCATCCGCCACCAGCGCGCCCATGCTGCACGTCACCGGGAAGCCGCTGTCCTTGAGCACGTCCGACAGCTGCGCATGGAGCCGTTCGGCCACGCGATCGCCCTCTTCCGCCGAGCGCACGGCCAGCACCGCGACAAATTCGTCGCCGCCGATCCGGGCAAGCAGGTCATAGGACCGCATGGCATCGCGCGCGCCATGGGCAAACGTCTTCAGCACCCGATCCCCCGCCGAATGGCCATGACGGTCGTTAACACCCTTGAAGCCGTCGAGATCCATGTAGGCGAGCACGATCGCCCCGTCCGAGCGGCGGGTCATGTCCACCAGCCCCGACATGCGTTCGCGCAAGGCATATTTGTTGAGCGCGCCGGTCAGCTCGTCGATGCTGGCGCGCCACCGCTCCTGCTCCACCACCGCGCGCAGGGCGCTGGCGAGCAGGGCGAACCAGGACAGCATCAGCAGGCGACCCAGGCTGTTGGCGACAATGGCGATCATGTGCGGATGGGACGCCTGCAGCCCATAGGCCGGGCCGTTGACCGCCATCACCGCGCATGTCGCCACCGCCGCGCATCCCAACCCCGCAAGCTCGCTGATCGACCACGCCGCCAGAAACGTCGTGAAGAACAGCGCCAGGTGCGGGTTGAACAGGCCCTCGGCCAGGTAATCGACGCCGATCGTCACGAAGAGGCAGGCGAAGACGATCATCGCGGCGTTGCGCGGTGTCAGGCGCGCGCTACTCTCAACAAAGTGGATCAGCACGCGTGTGACAGGGCTTGCCGATCGACGCGTGCCGGAAAGAACCTTGCTCATGCGGGTCACACTGGACCCAAGACATTGCGAAAGCCCTAAGGCCGTTAACGACAATGTTCGAAGTGAATTGAACTCGCGGCCTTCAAACACGCGAGGATCCGGACGGCCCCGGCACAGTAGGGACAAACGGCCTCGGACATGCTCCATATCGGTGAAAACAAAGCCATTGCAACAATGCCCAAGCCACAATCTCGGTGAGAGGGTCGGCGTCATCGATCCCTACCTTCCCGCATCCGACTCGCGCACTCGGCATGGCGCGCGCGGGCAGCAGGTGGCATGGGGACGGCATCGCCCGTCGGCGGCGCGGCGGCGGCCATCGCGAACGCCGCGCCACGCAGCGGGATGCCCTCGTCGCGTTCGTAGCTGAGCAGCGCGTCGGCAAGGGCGGGACAGGCATAGCTCGACTAGGTGCGCACCGATTCGATCCGCGACGACGCCGGGGTCGTCCATCCGGACCGCACGCAGCCCACCGTCTACAGATCCGCCAGGATCCAGCGCCCCGCCTCCTCCATTCCCCATCCCTCTCGTTCGTGTCGTTTATGGATCGGGCCCGCGGAACTTGCCTGTTTCGGTGTGAGGGAGCGCGCCGATCTTGCGCCGGGGTCGCGGACGGGCTATGTAGCGGTCGTCTTCCTCGACATTGGAAACTCTGCCGAGGCCGGGCCCTCGGGCACCGGCGCGAAGGCGCACAGGAGTTTCATGGCCGACATCGACATCATCACCAAACTGATCGAGCCGGAGGCGAAGGCGCTCGGTTTCGACCTCGTGCGCGTGGCGATGTTCGGCGGCAAGACCGACCCCACGTTGCAGGTGATGGCCGAGCGACCCGATACCCGCCAGCTCGATTTGACCGATTGCGAGGCCCTGTCGCGGCGCGTGTCCGAGGTGCTGGACGCGGCGGACCCGATCGAGGAAGCCTATCGCCTGGAAGTGTCGTCGCCCGGCATCGACCGGCCGCTGACCCGGGCGAAGGATTATGCCGACTGGACCGGCTACGACGCGCGCATCCGGCTGGCGAGCCCGCTGGACGGGCGCAAGCAGTTCGATGCCCGGCTGCTCGGTCTCGAAGGCGACACCGTCACCATCTATGCCGAGCGCGTCGGCGAGATTGCGATTCCCTTTGGCCAGATCGCCAGCGCCAAGCTGCTGCTGACCGACGCGCTGATCGAAGCCACCGCGCCGCTTTCGACAGAAGGCGCGGACAGAATTTCAGAGGAAGGATAGTTCACGTCATGGCCACCGCCGTTTCCGCCAACAAGGCCGAGCTGCTCGCCATTGCCGATGCCGTCGCGCGCGAGAAGCTGATCGACAAGGCGATCGTGATCGAGGCGATGGAAGACGCCATCCAGCGCGCGGCCAAGGCCCGCTATGGCGCCGAGAACGACATTCGCGCCAAGATCGACACGTCCGGCGGCGACGTCCGCCTGTGGCGCGTGGTCGAGGTGGTCGAGGATGTGGAGAATTACTTCACCCAGGTGTCGGTCGCGGACGCGCAGAAGCTGCAGAAGGATGCGGCCTTGGGCGACTTCATCGTCGATCCGCTGCCCAACATCGAATTCGGCCGCATCGCCGCGCAGGCCGCCAAGCAGGTGATCTTCCAGAAGGTCCGCGATGCCGAGCGCGAGCGTCAGTATGACGAGTTCAAGGACCGCGCGGGCGAGATCATCGTGGGCACGGTGAAGTCGGTCGAGTTCGGTCATGTGGTTGTCAACCTTGGCCGGGCCGAGGGCGTGATCCGCCGCGACGCGCAGATCCCGCGCGAAGTGCTGCGCAAGGACGATCGCGTCCGCGCCCTGATCCTGAAGGTGGTGCGCGAGAATCGCGGGCCGCAGATCTTCCTCAGCCGCGCGCATCCCGACTTCATGAAGAAGCTGTTCGCGCAGGAAGTGCCCGAAATCTACGACGGCATCATCGAGATCAAGGCCGCCGCGCGCGATCCCGGCAGCCGCGCCAAGATCGGCGTGATCAGCCGCGATTCGTCGATCGACCCGGTCGGCGCCTGCGTCGGCATGAAGGGCAGCCGCGTGCAGGCGGTGGTGCAGGAGCTTCAGGGCGAGAAGATCGACATCATCCCCTGGTCGCCCGACAACGCCACCTTCGTCGTCAACGCGCTGCAGCCGGCGCAGGTCGCCCGCGTGGTGATCGACGAGGAGGAAGAGCGGATCGAGGTGGTGGTGCCCGACGACCAGCTGTCGCTCGCCATCGGCCGTCGCGGCCAGAATGTCCGCCTCGCCAGCCAGCTGACCGGCAAGGCGATCGACATCCTGACTGAAGCCGACGCCAGCGAGAAGCGCCAGAAGGAGTTCGTCCAGAACAGCGAAACCTTCCAGAACGAGCTGGACGTGGACGAGACGCTGGCCCAGCTGCTGGTGGCCGAAGGCTTCAGCACGCTGGAGGAAGTCGCCTATGTCGAGCCGGAGGAACTGGCCGGCATCGAGGGGCTAGACGAGGAAATCGCGTCCGAACTGCAAAGCCGCGCCGGCGAAGCGATCGAGCGCCGCGAACAGGTCGCGCGCGAGGAGCGTCAGGACCTGGGCGTCGAGGATGCGATCGGCGACCTGCCGTACATCACCGAGGCGATGATGGTGACCTTGGGCAAGGCCGGCATCAAGACGCTGGACGATCTGGGCGACCTGTCGACCGACGAGCTGGTGGAGCGCCCCCGCGCCGAGCCGCGTCGCCGCAAGGAAGGCGCGCCGCAGCCGAAGCTCGACAAGGGCGGCGTGCTCGTCGCCTACGGCCTGTCGATCGAGCAGGGGCAGGAGATCATCATGGCCGCCCGCCGCGCCGCCGGCTGGTTCGGCGACGAAGAGGTCGAGGGCGATACCGCGGGCGAGGAGGCGGAAGCCTGATGCCGTTCATCCGCATCGAACTCGCCGGCTCCGCCACCAGGGACCAGAAGTCCGCGATCGTGGCCGACGTCACGCGCTCCATGGTTGAGCGGCTGGGCAAGCCCGCGGCCGCCGTGCAGATCGTGATCGCCGAGCATTCCACCGAGAATTACGGGGCCAACGGCATCCTGATCGCCGACCGCGCCGCACCCTCCCCGCAGCAGCAGGAGGTCGCGAACGCGAATGGCGGACAATGAGCAACCACGGCTGAACGACGCCGCGACCGCCCCCCCCGGCAAGGAAGGGGCGGAGCGCACCTGCATCCTGTCGGGCCGCAAGGCCGCGCGGGACGACCTGATCCGGCTGGCGCTGGGTCCGGACGGTGCGGTTGCGCCTGACATCCGCGCCAAGGCGCCCGGCCGGGGCGCATGGATCGGAGTGGATCGCGCGGCGCTGGAGGAGGCGATCACCAAGGGGCGGCTGACCAAGGCCTTGTCCCGCGCCTTCAAGACCGCCGTTACCGTGCCGGGCGACCTGGCCGAGCAGATCGAGCGCGCGCTGGAACGCGCCACGCTGGACCGGCTGGGGCTGGAGGCGCGGGCGGGGCAGATCATCACCGGCAGCGAGAAGATCGTCGATGCCGCGCGCAAGGGCAGCGTGGAACTGCTGCTCCACGCCCGCGACGCCGCCGCCGACGGCAGCCGGAAATTGGACCAGGCGCTGCGCGTCGGCCTCGACATGGAAGGATCGGACGTCCGGGGACTCGCAATCCCGGCGACACGCGCCATATTGTCGATGGCGCTTGGGCGGGAAAATGTTGTACATCTCGCGTTGATCGCGCCGGCTGCCGCCGCGCGAGTCAACCAGGCGCTTGGCCGGTGGCGCGGCTTCATTGGACTGGATGGGTGAGCCATTCGCCTTGCGGGACCGTTTCGCAAGGCCCCTGGCGCATGATGTTGGATTGAGGGTTCGGGTTACTAGATGAGCGATAACGACAAGCCGAAACTGGGTATGCGCGCGCCGCTCGGCGTTCGCCGGACGGTCGAAACGGGCAAGGTGAAGCAGAGCTTCAGCCATGGCCGCTCGAACACGGTGATCGTGGAGACGAAGAAGGCCCGCGTCCTGCGCCGGCCCGGTGACCCGGCTCCCACGGCAGAGCCCGAGGTCGAGGTGGCGGCGCCCGCGCCCGTTGCCGCGCCGGCGCCTGCCCCTGCGCCCGCTCCGGCTGCACCGGCTCCGGTTGCAATGCCTGCGCCCACCCCGGCGCCTGCGCCGATGCCGGCCCCGGTTGCCGCCGCGCCGGTGGCGGAGCCTGTTGCGACGCCCGCGCCGACCCCGGCGCCTGCGCCCACCCCTGCGCCTA
>NZ_CAKTFO010000031.1 GCF_934560975.1 uncultured Sphingomonas sp.
AGGACATGGCGTCTGCCGCCAGGGCGGTCTCGTCCACGGCGGCGGTGATCATGGTGACGGTCTGCGCCTGCGTCTCCATCGCCCGGCGGATGCGTTCGGCCGAGGACTGGACGTCGCCGATCGTGTCGCGGATGGTGCCGTTGGCGTCCACCGTCTGGCGGGCCGCACCCTGGATCGCGCCGATCTTGGCGGCGATGTCGTCGGTCGCGCGCGCGGTCTGGCTGGCGAGGCTCTTCACCTCCTGCGCCACCACCGCGAAGCCGCGCCCCGCATCGCCCGCGCGCGCCGCCTCGATCGTGGCGTTGAGCGCCAGCAGGTTGGTCTGGCCGGCAATGTCGCGGATCAGGCCGAGGATCGACTCAATCGCCTGGGCATGATCGCTCAGCGCGCGGCTGACCACCACCGCCTTGTCGGACTGTTCGCCGGCGCGGGTGGCGACTCCGGCCGCCACCTCCACCTCGCCGCGGGCTTCCTCGATCGCGCGGATCAGGCCGGCGGCGGTCTGCGCCGCCTCGCGCATCGCCACTGCAGACTGCTCGGACGCGGCGGCGACCTCCGACGCCTTGCCCAGCATGCCGCGCGCCGAACCCGAACTCGCATCCGCTTGGGCCCGCAGGACGCCGCCTTCGTGCGTGGCGGCTTCCGCGACATGCGCGATCCCCTCGCGGAACTCGTCCGCCAGCAGGTCGCGCGTGCGACGTGCGTCATGGTCGATATAGGCGGCGTAGAGGCTGGCATAGATGTCGCATTCCAGCGAACGCAGCCGGAAGAAGACGTCGTTCAGCTGGCGGCGCTCTTCCTTGGAACATTCGTGGCGACGGCCCGCAATCTCCATCGTGATGGACGATCCCGCGCAGGTCATGGACAACAAGGTGGTGAGCGAGACGTCGGCCGAAAAGGCGCTGGCCACGCTGCGCTCGGCCGAACGGATCCATTCAAACTGGTCGGGATGCTTGAACCGGTTACGCAGATAGGTGATGCCGAGTTCGATCATCCGCTCGCGATTCTCGATCGCGAACGGGGTCTGGCTGCCGAAACATTCCTGCCACCGCCGCCAATGCGCCTCGGAGATGGCGCGCGCTTCCGGCTCGATGATGGTCCACCATTGCCGCGAGATGGCAATCTCCTCCGGTCCGAACGTGAAAAGTGCCATTCGCTCGCGAAGGTCGATCGTCCCGCTTACGCTTTCCGCGCGGGGAAGGTGCCGGGCAGCATTGGCATCGCTCATGAGGTGCATCTCGCGCATGGATCTGGTTCCATGCGCGGGATTAGCGACGATCGGTTAACGGAGGATTAGACGCTCTGTCGCTACGTGGGCGATCGCATTGCGGTCATTGCGGCAGCAACTCGACCTTGTCGATCGCCCACAGCGGATTCACGCCGCGCGCGGTGTAGGTGAAGCACAGGTCCGCCTTGCCGGCGACCGGAGCGAGCGGTGCCGTCAGCCGGGTGACGCCGGGATTGCCGGCCGCCACCGCGAGAGGCAGGGTGGCGACCACCGGGCCATCGCAACTGCCGCTGCGCACCTCGAACTCACCGGCGGGGGTGGCGGGCGGTCGGAAGCGGATCTTGTCGCGATCGGCGCCGATCTGGAAGTTGAACGGCACCTGGCCCACGGACAGCGCGATCGTGCGTGCGCCCGCCATCGGCGCGCCCCGCCACGTCCAGCAGGGATGGGTGATGTTGACCAGGAAGTGCGCGCGCGGGCCGCGTGCGGGATAATCGTCCTCAAGGTCGAGCAACCCGCCTTCGCCGCAGCTTTGCAGGTCCCGGCTGGTGCGGGTGCGCGCCGCCTCTGCATCGATCATGCGATCGATCGCGCCGGGCATGACCCTGTCGCCCAGGAAGCTGGCAGCGCGCAGGCGCACCGGCTGCGCAAAGCTCAGCATCTCCGCGAACAGCGGCGAGGCGGCCGTGGGCACGCTGCCGTCGGTCGTATAGCGGATCGGCAGGGCCGACTGATTGGCCAGCGCGACGGTGTTGGCGGTCGCGTCCGCCGCCTCGATCGTCGTGTCGATCGCGAACAGGCTGTCGGCGGGCCTCAGGCCTAGCGGCGCCATGCGGTCCAGTTGCGGCACCAGGCGGGTGACGAAGTTGCCGAACGGTCGGGGGCCCTCCTGCGCCCAGCCGATCTCCGCGATGGCGCTGGCGCGGGGGAACTGCATCCAGGCCGCGCGCTCTTCCGTGCGGACATGCTCGGTCCATAGGTTCGCCTGCAGGCCCAGTATGTGCTTGCGCTGCTCGGCCGGTATCGCGGCGGGGACGGGATCGAACGCCAGCACCTTTTCCAGCGTGATCAGGTTGCCGCGCCCCGGCGGCTCGTTGGGGCCGGTGCCCTGGCGGTTGTCGAAATACAGGATCGGGGCGGGGCTCAGCACCGCGTCATGCCCCGCCTTGGCGGCGGCGATCGCGCCGTCGATCCCGCGCCACGACATCACCGTGGCGCTCGGTGGCACCCCGCCCATCAGGATTTCGTCCCAGCCGATCATGCGGCGGCCATGGTCGCTGACGAACTTGCCCATTCGCGCCATGAACCAGCCTTGCAACGCCTCCTCGTCAGCGAGGCCCAGTTGCTTGATCTTGGCCTGGATGGCGGGGTTGGTGCGCCACTGGTCCTTGACCGCCTCGTCCCCGCCCAGGTGGATCCAGGGTGAGGGGAACAGGGCCATGACCTCCGTCAGCACATCGCCCAGGAAGCCGAAGGTCGGCTCCTCCACATTGTAGAGCCACGGAAACACGCCCCATTCCGACCAGACCCGGTCCGGCAGCGGGCTGCCGGTCCCGAGTTCGGGATAGGCCCGGATCGCGGCCACGGCATGGCCCGGCATCTCGATCTCCGGCACGATCACGATCCCGCGCGCCTGCGCATAGGCCACGATCTCGCGGATCTGGTCCTGCGTGTAGAAGCCGCTCACCGGCGGCAGATCGGGCGCCCCGGACGCAGCCGCGGGGAGGCGCGATCCGGACACCTGCGTCAGCTTCGGATATTTCTTGATCTCGATCCGCCAGCCCTGGTCGTCCACAAGGTGCCAGTGCAGGCGATTGAGCTTGTTGACGGCCATCCAGTCGATCAGGTGGCGGACATATTCCGGCGACTGGAAGTGGCGCGCGCTGTCCAGCATCAACCCGCGCCAGCCGAAGCGGGGATGGTCCTCCATCGTGACGGCGGGAACATGGTGGCCGGGATCCTGCGTCGCCAGCTGCCACAGGGTGACCGCGCCATAGAGCAGTCCGGCATCGTCGCTGGCGGTGATGGTCGCGCCGGACGTGTCGGTGACGAGGCGATAGCCCTCCGCCGGCATCCCCGCGCGGTGCACGAAGCGGATGGCGGGGCCCTTGCCGGCGGCGGACAGCGTCACGTTCTGCGTGCGCATCAGGTCGCTCAGCCGGGCGGCGGCGTTGGCCCCCGCAGGGCCCTCGCCGGGAATCAATCGGACGGCATCGTTCAGGGTGAAGGCGTCGCCGCCGACCGCCATGCTGGCCGGCTGCGGCAGCAATTTGGGCGTGGGCAGGGCCGCATCGGCCGTCGTCGCCAGCAGCCATATCATGAAGGTGCGTGCCATCGTCAGTCGTTCCTCCCGCTCGGTGGCTCCACCCGCTCCTGTGTTTCGCTCCAAAGCTGGGCAGCATACCAATCGAGATACCATCCCGCATGCATCGTTCCCCGTCAACCTGGTGCGGCGGCATGGATCACATCCGACGTTGAGCTAGCAGGCGAAGAGGTATATTGGTATGGCAATGGTATTGCATGGATCTGTCCGGGGATGATCAACCTCGCCGCGCTGCTCGGTGCGCTCGACGTCGGGCAGCGCGGCTCGCTCTACCGCCAGTTGCAGGACATGCTGCGCCGCGCGATCGGCGACGGGCTGCTGCGGCCCGAGCAGGCGCTCCCGGCGGAACGCGACCTCGCCAACGACTTCGCGGTGTCCCGGATCACGGTGCGCAAGGCGTTGGATGCGCTGGTGGCGGAAGGGCTGCTGACCCGACGGCAAGGGGCGGGCACGTTCGTTACCGGTCGGGTCGAGAAGCAGCTCGCCAAGCTCTCCTCCTTTTCGGAAGACATTGCGGCGCGTGGCCGGGTGGTGCGCAGCGAATGGCTGCAACGATCCCAAGGGCCGGTCAGCCCGGACGAGGCGCTTGCGCTGGGGCTGAGCCCCGGAAGTCCGGTCTACCGCCTGAACCGCATCCGCTTTTCGGACGATCTGCCGATGGCGGTGGAACATGCCACGATTCCGGGCTTCGCACTGGATGGCGCCGAAAGCGTGCGCGACTCGCTGTACGCGGCGCTGGAGCAGCGGGGCTATCGCCCGGTGCGCGCCCTGCAGCGGCTGCGCGTCATCTCCTTCACGGCCGAGGAGTCCTCGCTGCTGGATGTGCGGCCGGGTGCGGCCGGCCTGCTGATCGAGCGGCGCGGTTTTCTTGACGATGGCCGCGTGATCGAGGCCACCCGCAGCTATTATCGCGGGGACACTTATGATTTTGTTGCAGAATTGACCATTGGAGCTGTTGGATGATCGAGCCTGGGAAGACATTGATGTTTGCCGAAGCGGCGGAGGCCGGCGCGGTCGTCGCACGGCAGCTGGCCGACAATCGCGCGATCATCGCGGTCGCGGCCGAGCGGTTACGGGAAACGCCCCCGACCGGCGTGCTCACCTGCGCGCGGGGCAGTTCCGATCATGCGGCTACCTATGCCAAATATCTGATCGAGACGCGGGCCAATGTGCTGGTGGCTTCGGCCGCCCCGTCGATCGCCTCCATCTATCGTCAGTCGCCCGCGACGAAGGGGATGCTGGCGATCGGCATTTCGCAATCGGGCAAGAGCCCGGACATCGTGGAAACGATGCGGGTGGCGGGGGACAGTGGCGCCACGACGCTGGCGCTGGTCAATGTCGCGGATTCGCCGCTGGCGCAGACTGCGGACATGGTCTTTCCGCTGCTGGCCGGGCCGGAGATCAGCGTCGCCGCCACCAAATCCTATATCGCGGCGCTTGCCGGGATCGCGCAGCTGGTCGCCGCCTGGACGCGGGACGATGTGCTCCAGCAGGCGTTGGAGGAACTGCCGGCCTTGTTGCAGACCGCGTGGCAGGCGGACTGGACGCGGTTGGTGGACCGGCTTGTCGACGCGCGCGGGCTCTATATCGTCGGGCGGGGCGTGGGGCTCGGCATCGCGCAGGAAGCGGCGCTGAAGCTCAAGGAAACATGCGGGCTCCATGCCGAAGCGTTCAGCGCCGCCGAGGTGCGGCATGGTCCGATGGCGCTGGTCGGGCCGGGCTTCCCGCTGTTGGTGATCGGGCAATCGGACGAGGCCGCCGAAGGGATCGACCAGCTGGTGGCGGAGATGGTTGAGCGTGGCGGAGACGTGCTGGTCGCGGGACGAACCGTGGCGGGGGCGGAGACGCTGCCAGTCGCCACCGCGCATCCGGTGCTGGAGCCGATCCTGGCGATCCAGTCCTTCTACCGCGCCGCCAATGCGCTGTCGGTGCGGCGCGGCTTCGATCCCGATCGTCCCCCGCATCTGGCCAAAGTGACCGAGACGGTTTGATGCCCGCCGCACTCACCAACGCCCGCGTCCTGCTGGACAATGCCTTTCACGAGGGGCTGGCCGTCCTCGTGGAGGGCAGGCGGATCGCCGCCATCGCGCCGGAAGGGGACGTGCCCCCAAATGCCGAGCGGATCGACCTCGGCGGCGCGATGCTGGCGCCGGGCTTTATCGACACGCAGGTCAATGGCGGCGGCGGCGTGCTGTTCAACGACGATCCGACCGTGGACGGCATCCGGACGATCGGCGCGGCCCATGCGCGGTTCGGCACGACCGGCTTCTTCCCGACCCTGATCAGCGACGAACTGGACGTGATTCGGGCGGGCATCGCGGCGGTGGATGCGGCCATCGCCGAAGGCGTGCCGGGCGTGCTGGGTATCCACATCGAAGGGCCGTTCATCAACCTGGCGCGCAAGGGTATCCACGCCGCCGAGCGCATCCGCGCGCTGACCGACGAGGGGCTGGCGGTGCTCACGTCGCTGCGGCACGGGCGCACCCTGGTCACGCTGGCGCCGGAGGAAACCACGCCCGACATGATCGGCCGGCTGGTCGATGCGGGCGTGGTGGTCGCCGCCGGGCATACGAACGGCAGCTATCGTCAGATCCGCGACGCGATGGATGCGGGGCTGACCGGCTTCACCCACCTTTTCAATGCCATGTCGCAACTGGGCAGCCGCGAGCCGGGGGCGGTTGGCGCCGCGCTGGAGAGCGATCGCAGCCATTGCGGCATCATCGTCGATGGCCATCATGTCAGCCCGGTGACGCTGAAGCTGGCGCTGCGCTGCAAGCCGCACGACCAGTTCATGCTGGTGACCGACGCCATGCCGACGATCGGCAGCGACATGACCAGCTTCGACCTGCACGGCCGCACCATCCGGGTGGAGGAGGGCCGGCTGCTTTCGGCCGACGGAACGCTGGCCGGATCGCACCTCGACATGATGGGCGCGGTGCGCAACGCGGTGGGGATGCTGGACGTGCCGCTGGCGCAGGCGATCGTCATGGCGTCCGCCGCGCCGGCCGACTTCATGGGATTGAAAGGGCAGGTGGGGCGGATCGCGATTGGTGAGGTCGCGTCCCTCGTTGCGATCGGCGACGATCTGCGGGTGCGGCGGAGTTGGATCGATGGTCAGGCGCTATCCCGCGCCTGACTGGCTCCGCCCCGGCCGTCAGCGGAAACGCCAGGCCTGCAATCCGGCATAATTGGCCCACAGGCGGCGATTCATGCCGTTCATGTCGTTGAAGACGTGGGTCAGCCCGCGTGCGCTGAACAGGCTGATATGGCCGTTACCGGGGCCCAGATACCACCAGTCGCGGTCCAGCACCTCCGGGTCCCAGTAAGCCGACTGGAAGGCGAACACGCCCGGCGATTTCAGGTGCGAACGGATCAGGTCGAACGTCGCGCGGGGATCGGGCAGATGCTCGATCACCTCGCAGGCGACGATGATGTCGAACTTGCGGTCGCCAAGGTCCGGCAGGAACCATTCCTTGCCCACCTTGGGCGGGATGATGTCGGTGCCCCAGACGTTCATGCCCAGGCTGCGATGGGCGATGTCGAGAAAGCCGCCGATCCCGCACCCGAAATCCAGGATCTCGACCGTGTCGAGATGCCCGCCCAGCATCTCATTGCCAAGGGCCACCAGCCGCAGCGTTTCGGCGACCCGGCCATACCAATCGGGGTCCTGGTGGTCCCAATAACCTTCGTTGTAGACCTCCCGATGATCCTGCTGGTCAATGGCGCGCGTGAACAGGAAGTCGCAGGCGTCGCACTGGTAATACCAGCAGCTATCCGGTTCTTCGGGAATGGGGTGGCCCGTCTTCTTGCCGATGGGCAGGCCGAACTTCAGCGATGCGGCCGCGCCGCACAGCTTGCACCGATCGACCGGAGCGGGGGCGGCATCCGGCCGAATGACGTCATGTTGCATCGAATAGGGGTCCTTGGGCTCGTCCGAGCGGAGCAGGCTCCTCAGGCGGGGAGCGGGGCTTTCCGCGCTATGACACCGAACGCAGCGGCGTCCAAGCCGTTGCCCGTGACCGGCCCTGTAAGGAAATCTGTCCCCGCCACCTTGACCTGCGCGACCTCATGCTCGCGTGAGATCAGGCCCAGCGCCACCCGCTCGATATCGCCCCGGCCGAACATCCAGTCGGCCAGCGGCGCCTCACCCCGCTGCGTCGCGGACGGATCGAACGGAACGACGTGGATCGCCAGGCCGCCGGGGCGAAGGCATCGCAGCGCCGCTTCGGTGAACCATTGCCCCACGTCGGGCGATCCGAAACGCTGCGCGACGTCGATCGACCAGATGAAGTCGAAATTGACGAGTTCGCGGGCGATCAGGTCCGGTGAGGAGGGCACCGCGCCGATCGACATCTGCACGCCCATGTCCGCGAATACGGGCCGAAACGCCGCCGCTTCCTCGGAGAAGCCGAGGCCGTGGGCGCCCGGCTGCAACATGCCGTAGCAGTTGAGCGCCTGCATCACGAAGGCGTGCGCCCATTGCGTGCGCAGCGGCGCGTCCTTGACCTGCAGCGCGGAGGCCCAGCGGGAGAAGGCCGGCTCCCGCATCTGCCGCGCGGTTGCGGGCTGGCTGACCGGTTCGGCCAGCGTCGGGCCCCCAAGCGACAGCAGGCGGACTTCGGGGCGGATCGTATCGTTGCGGAACGAGGTGTTGCGCGCCTCGATCGCGACCTCGTCCACGTGATTGTCGGCCGCCGGTCGGTCGAGCGTGATCATCAGCCCTTCGGCGACGGCGTCGGTTTCCCCGACGATCCCGCCATACAGGGCATAGGTGACGCCGCGATAACCTTCGAAGCGGATGCTCGTCTCGCCACCCATCGCCATCAGGCGGTTTAGCTGGATACGAGCGGTGTTGATCAGGATGGCCCGCGGCTCATCCCCGATCATGTGGACGCGCAGCTGGAGCGATCCCCGCCTTGCCCGCAGGCCGGTGAAGCGGATGACGAAATTGACCGGGCCCTCAGCCACTTCCACATAATGGGTGTGGAAGGCGTAGGCCGGGTCATGCTCATGCGGAAGCGTGCCGCCCAGCCCTTCGATCCGGCTGGCGATGCCCGCTTGGTATCCGAATGGATCGAGCAGCATTTCGCCGGACGGAGGCGGGGGGACGAGATCGATCTGGCCCATCGACGAGCCACTAGCCCTGTTCGCCTGCACCCGCAACCGATGCTGCGCCGCGACGGCCACATCCCGTCGCAGGGCGGTCGCCCGCCGTGCCCGGGACCACGCAGCCGCGTCAGAAATAGCGTTCCCCGATCCGGAT
Organism: uncultured Sphingomonas sp.; assembly: GCF_934560975.1. GTDB lineage: Bacteria > Pseudomonadota > Alphaproteobacteria > Sphingomonadales > Sphingomonadaceae > Sphingomonas_I. The sequence goes on from NZ_CAKTFO010000031.1 coordinate 8,815, forward strand.
CGTGTCGCCCGGCAGGACATGGATCAGTTGCTGGCGTAGCTTGACGCGCTTTTCCCTGGCATCGTCGGCGCGGCGCAGAAAGGCGGTTCCGCGATTGGCACGATAGGTATAGCCGCCTGCCGCCGCCACCGCCTGTTCCAGCTTCAATCCGGAGGAATAGGGATATCCGCCGGGCTTATTCACCTCTCCCAGGATGTAATAGGGCCGATAGTTGACCGGCTCCACTGCGACGCGGGGATCGTTGAGGTATCCATTGCCCAGCCGTTTGCGCAACGTCTCCCGCACCTCGCTCAACGTGCGGCCCTTGGCCGCGATCTCCCCGATCAGCGGGAAGGAGACATTGCCCTCCGCCGTCACGGCATAGTCGCCGCTGAGGCTCGGCTCGTTGAAGATGGTGATGCGCAACTTGTCGCCGGCATCCAGGCGATAGACCGCGTCAACGGCACCGGTCTCCACGGCGGCTGCCGCAATTTGCGGTGCGATGGTCGCAAAAGCCAACAGCAGGGCCAACAATGGTGTATGGCGCGAAAGGGTCATGCCGGAGTCCCGCGTGAGGGGTGATGGTGCGGATTGCCCGGCCCATGCGTTCGGCTTGCGCAAAGGCGGATGGCGTGAAACGGGCCAGCGGACCGGGGCGAGGAAGGAGCATCGTGGCGAACATGCGCGATAGTGTCACCGGCCGGGCGGCAAGCCTCCATTCCGATGCCGCGCGCGGGCGGCGCGTCCCGAAGCGCAGTGCGGCCCGCGGCATCGTTATCGCGATGCCGATCGCGCTGGGATTGTGGGGCATGCTGGCGCTGCTGCTGTGATTGCAGGTGCGGTGAGGGCATCATCGTCACGGCCTAGTAGCCGCTGCCCTGCACGATGCAGGTGACCGTGCGGGCAATGATCCAGAGGTCCAGCGCCAGGCTCTTGCTGCGGGCATAGCGCACGTCCAGCGCAACACGGCGGCGATAGGACACGTCGTTGCGGCCGCTGACCTGCCACAAGCCCGTGATGCCCGGCCGAACCTGGCAATAATAAGCGAAATAGCGGCCGTAGCGATATACTTCTCCGCGCACGATCGGGCGCGGCCCGACCAGGCTCATCTCGCCGCGCAGGACGTTCAGCAATTGCGGCAGTTCGTCCAGGCTGAGCGTGCGGAGCAACCCGCCGATGGCGGTGATGCGGGGATCATCGCGCAGCTTGTGGTCGCGCGCCCATTCCCGACGGGCGGCGGGATCGCGTTCCAGCAGGTCGGTAAGGCGCGCCTCCGCATCCACCACCATGGTCCGGAATTTCAGGCACGGAAATTCGTGCCCGCCATGGCCAAGCCGCCGATGCGCGAAGAAGATCGGGCCCGGATCGACGATGAACACCAAGGCGGTGATCAACAGCAACAATGGCGCAAGCAGCACCAGAAGAAACAGGCTGCCGACGATATCGAACAGGCGGGATTGGTCCAGCTGGACCGGTTCGCCGGCGGTATCCTGCAACAGGAACGGGGTCGGCAGCGTGAGTTCGTAGCTGTCCTGCCCCAAGATGTCTTTCTGCATGCCCACGCGTCGGTCCCCCTGCGAAGGTTGCTTCACCCTGGTTTTGTGTGTCGCTCCGCCGGCCTCCCTGCACCAGCGTGAGCGTCACGGCGCAAAGTGCCACGATTTGGCTGACTCGCGTTTAACTATTTAGGGAGAGTGTCGCGCTCGGAAGGGCTGGCCCGCTCAGCCCGATGTATGACCCCGTTCCATGGGGGTGCTGCAACGCAAAAAGGGGCGGCGGCCAAAGTCGGCGAGGTCGCGCCGATGCGTCGCGATCGGCATGCGCCTACGTATCGGGGTGGAGGACGGTCCTGCCGCGCGACACCGCAGCGTTGCGGCGTTTCAGCGGACGTGGGGTTCCCTGACGCGCGGCTTGGAATAGCTGGCGATGGCATGTTCCGCGGCGCTTTGCGTCAAAGCTTCCTGGAGGACGTCGTCCTTCATGCGCAGCAGGCTGGACAGCATCAGCACCACCAGTTCGGTCTGGCGGTTGGTGTCCGTCTTGATGAAGATCTGCTTCAGGTAGCTGCGCGCCGTCTGCTCGCGAATGTGCATCTGGTCCGCCGCCGCCGCCAGGGTTTCGCCGGCCGCAAGGTGGCAGACCAGGCGGGTCTCCACCGGCGACAGTCCGTAGAGGCGGCAGAGCGGGGTGAGCGAGCGGACCGTGTCCAGCCGCGGATCGACCACGTAGATGGTCGCCACCACATCGCCCGGTTCGGGCGCGATGGCGTGCGCGGGCACGAATGTGGCGACCAGCGACGGCAGCTTCTTGCGGCGAAACGCGATCAGCGGTGCTTGTCCCGTGTCCGCAAAGCGACTGTCGGACTGCAATTCGATGCAGCTTAGCGCCGCCTGCAAGTTCACGCCGTCGCTGATATGCGTTGCCCGCAGCCGGCCATTGTGGCGCCCAAGCCCGTCATTGGCGGCAAGGATTTCCTCCGCCGCCTTGTTGGCGAAGATGATCTGGAGCGAGCGATCGACCAGAAGGACGCCGATCTGCGTGCAATCGAGCGCCGCCTCCAGCGCGCGATACCGCCGCATGTGCAGGCGATTGAGCTGCCAGAGGTGGAAATAGCCGACGGCGAACGGCTTGCGCTCCCCATAGACGGCCTCCACGCGCGCCTTGAGGGCGCTGCTGCCGTTTTCAAACACCAGGGTGATGGCGAGCCGGCTGTGTCCGGGCACCCGCTCGATCGGGATCAGCGCCGCATCCAGCCGCGATCCGGACGGCCCGCCGTGCCAGGTCAGCCGCCCGTCATCCAGCGTCGGCACCAAAGCATGGCATTCCCGCAAGAGGGACTCGTGCCCCGCCATGCGCAACGCGGGATGCTGATACAGACGGACAGGAGGCTGCGCATCGTTGTGGAGGGTCAGCGTCGCCCCTTGCGCCTGCATGATGTCCACAACTTCGGACATGACCATCGCCAGGCCACCCGTCCCATCGTCCAGCACCTGTCCATCTCCAAAGCGGCCGAGCGCGCATCGTGTGCCCCACGATTGCCGATAGACCACTACATCATGTGCGACACTATTACATGCATCAGGCCGACACTTGCAAGCGACTAGGTGGTAATCACCCCGGCTGATGAAGCCTGAAATGTGCAACAGAGGCAAGTATTTGCCCCGTCGGCTAAATGCACGACATTATCCTGAGATAGGGAGCAAGTGGCTTGTTTCGGGTTCGTGCCCCCGGCTGGTCTCTTGGTTAACCCTATTCGTGGTGCACGGAGCGCATCATGCGCGGGGCGCGGCGATCCGGTAGGCCGGCTAGGTCCCGCGTCGCTCCGGCAGTGTCGGCAGCTGTTCGCCGGATCTTCCGGTGGCACCTAAACTGAGGATCTGACCATGAAGGCAAGGCTTTTCGGTTCGGCAGCGGTCATCGCCATGGCTGCCACCGCCGCGCATGCGCAAAGCGTCCCGGGGGATACCACCGATCGTTCGTACAACACGATCGATGCAACCTATACCAACAACAGCGACAATTCGACTCACTCGTCCACCGGCTCGGCCAATGGCGGGGAGGTTGTCTCCAACAACGGATCGACGGCAACGGACAGCCGCGACATGTCGTCCAGCACGACGACCACCACCAACACCGACAATAGCGACAACAGCGTCTCCAACGGCGGCGCCACCGGAGCCCAGGTTGCGGCCGCCAACGGCTCCACCGCAACCGACAGTCGCGACATGTCCGACAGCTCGGATCGGTCGACCACGACCACCACGACCAACACCGACAATTCGGATCGGTCGACCACGACGACCACGACCAATACCGATAATTCGAACCGGTCCACCACGACCACCAACACCGACAATTCGGATCGTTCGAGCTGGACCGACAGCAGCTCCGCCACCGGGGCGCAGGTCGCCGCGAACAATGGTGGGACGGCGACGGACAGCCGCAACATGTCGCACACCACGACGACCACGGACAATTCCGACAATTCCACCACGGACAATTCGGACCGTTCGTCGACCTATAACGATTATGCGGACCGCTCGACCACGAACACCGACAATTCGGACCGTTCGATGATGGACAATTCGGACCGGTCCACCACCGACAATTCCAACCGGTCGACCACCACGACGACGACGGACAATTCGGACGGCAGTTCGGCCACCGGTACGCAGGTTGCGGCCAACAACGGCGCCACCGCCACCGACAGCCGCGACATGTCTGTGACCGACAATTCGGACAACTCGACGACCGATAATTCAGACAGTTCGACGACCGACAATTCGGACAACAGCTCCGCCATGGGGGCGCAGGTCGCCGCGAACAATGGCGGCACCGCCAGCGACAATCGCGACTCCTCGACCCACAGCAGCGCCGGCAATGACGGGACCGGTTCGGTTTCCAACGGCGGCGATGCGTCTTATGTCGACTCGTCCAATGCCCAGAGCAGTTCGGCGAGCGCCGGCACCGGGGCGGCGGCGACCACCAACCAGTTCGGGGCACAGGCCGTGGTCTCCTCCGCGAACCTGGCCAGTTACGTCACCGGCGTGACCGTCAGCTATTCGGTGCCGTCGGGCTCGGACGGCTCGGGTCCGGACAATCGCCTGACGACCGGCGATGGCGCCTTCACCAACTTTGCCGGCGTCCAGTCGCTGAACATGAATACGGGCGTCGCCGCGTCGCAGAACAGCGCGGTCAGCGTCACCGTTTCCGCGGGTTCGATCAACCTCGGTCAGTAAGCGGCGGGGCGGCGCCGGGTCCACACCGGCACCGCCCGTGCCCCCAGCACGATCGGAAAAGAGCATGAAGAGGATCAAGTCCCGGTGGCTCCTCGCCTTGGTGGCGGGACCCGTCTCGTTCGGGGCAGCCCAGGGGGCGGAGGCGCAGCCGGTTGCGGCCGGCCAAGCGGGCGCCGCTCCGTTCGGGGATGCCACCCGCATGGCCGCGACCGACCTGGCAACCATCACCGGGCGCGAGGATACCAACATGACCATCCGCGCCAGCAACACCAGCAACGTGTCCAACAATTCGGTGGTCGGTCAGTCGCAGACCGGCACCGTCAGCTTCGACGGACAGGCGTTCGGCAACCTGTCCGGCCTGTCGGTGGTGAGCGCGAACACCGGCAACAACGTGTCCATCAACGCGTCGATGAACCTGAATGTCGCCATCCGGCCCTGAAGCGCGGCGGGGGCGCCGATGCTGTGCGGCGGCCCAGCTTGCTCTCCTGCTGGGCGGCTGCACGGCGGGGCCGATGCCCGAAGGCACCGCCACGCTCGACATGAGCAGCACCATGGCCTTCGCTTTGCCCGTGACCAGCCTGATCGGCCGGCGGTTCGGCACGGTGGTGCGGCAGCAATATGATTTCAGCTGCGGATCGGCGGCGCTGGCGACCCTGCTGCGCTTCCATTACGACGATCCGCAGACCGAACAGAGCGTGTTCGTCGGCATGTTCCGCGATGGCGACCAGGCGCAGATCCGCCGGCTCGGCTTCTCGCTGCTCGACATGAAGAGGTTCCTGGCCGCGCGCGGCATTGCCGCCGATGGCTACCGCGTCACGGTGCAGCAGATCGCGCAGGCGCGGCTGCCCGGCATCGCCCTGATCGACTTCAACGGCTACAAGCATTTCGTGGTGGTCAAGGGCGTGGACGATCGCACCCTCCTGCTGGGTGATCCGTCGCTGGGTTTGCGTCGCGAGGATGTGGCGACCTTCGGCCGGCAATGGAACGGCGTCTTTTTCGTCATCAACGATCGCGGCGCGGTCGGCGCCCGGCATTTCAACCAGCCGGCGGATGTCGCCTTGTCGCCAGGCGCCCGCTTCTACCGGGAAGCGGAGCCGCTCAGCCTCTCCGGCCTGCAATTGACCCGACCTTTGGTCCTGCCCGCTCCTTTGCCGAGGGATTTCTGATCATGGCTGCTGGCGCGCTGCTCCTGCTTTCGGCCGGCCTGTCCGCCGCCGCCGCCGACGTGACGGTGACCGCCCCGCGCGGTGCGCCCTGGACCGTCCGGGTGCCCGATACGGTGCTGGCGACGATGCGAGGTGGGGTGCGGTTGCCCAACGGGCTCGACCTGTCGCTCGGCATCGACATCCAGACGTGGATCGACGGGCAACTCGCGCTGCGGACCGTCTATGCCAGCGACGGATCGCAGCCGGGCGTGCGCGTCTTCACCGGCGGAGCGATGCCGGCGCCCACCGTGCCGCCTACTGCCACCCTCTCATCGGGTGGCGAAGCGGGTGTGCCGCTGCTGATCGTGGACCGCTCGCCCACCGGCCCGACCATCGTGCCGACGGGGGCCGTCGGCGCGGCCACGGTCAACATCGTCGATGGCGATCCGGCAATCTGGCTCGGCGGCGGGGACCAGACGCCCGTGCCGGTGACCCCCAACGGCCCCGCCGTCGCGGCGCCGCCGGGCGACCTCCGTTTTACCATCGATGCGGACGGGGCGGCGGTGACGTTGCGGACGCCGACGCTGGAGGTGCGCCAGCTCGTCGGCCAGGCGACCGGCGTGATCGTCGCCAACAGCGGCAACAACACCGCGATCGACACGGTGAGCGCGGTCAATGTCGACCTGGGCGGGCTGTCGCCGGCGCTGCTGGCGAGCACCTTTGCCGCCCAGCGCGCGGCTTTGGAGGCCTTTGTTGTCCGATAAAATACCACAGGGGAGGATCGGTCGTTGGAGTCGTTGAAGCCATCTTTCGTCGGAATGCTCGGCGTGTGTACGCTGCTGGCCGCCCCCGGAATGACGCAGGGCGCCGCGCCTCCGCCAGCCGATCTCGCCGCGCTCCGTACCGAGATCGCGCGCGAACGGCAGGCGCTGGAGCAGCAGCAGCGCGCGTTGACGGCCCAGCACCTCCGGCTGGAAAGCCTGGAACGCGCGCTGCTCGCCCGCATGGGGCCGGGACAGCAACGCACCCAGACGGCCGGCAACACGCCGACGGGCGTGCCGCTGCCGCCGTCGCCTCCGCCGGCCTCGCCCGGCGCGTCCGCTCCGGTGCAGACCGTGGGCGAGGCGCCGACCGACCAGCGCCAGGTGCAGGTGGCGGTGCTGGCCGACCAGGGCGGCGTGATCACCCGCCGCGGCCTGATGACGATCGAAGGCGACCTCGAATATGCCCGCGCGGATCGCAACCGCGTCCTGTTCCGGGGCGTGTCGATTCCCGAAGCGGTGCTGATCGGGGCGTTCGACATCAACGAAAGCCGGCAGGACGTGGTCACCGCCGCCGCCGTGATGCGGCTCGGCCTGACCAGCCGGTTCGAGATCAACGGGCGCGTCCCCTTCGTCCGGCGGTCCGACAACTCCGCGTTGGCCCCGGTGGTCGACAATGGCGACGGCAGCAATGTCGGCACGGACCGCACCGTAACCGACAGCAACCTGGGCGACGTGGATTTCGGTGCCCGCTATCAGATCACGGACGGGCAGAACGGCTTTCCCTACCTTATCACCGGCGTGCAGGCGGTGGCACCGACCGGCACGGACCCGTTCGCCGTGCCACGCGATACGCTGGGCAATCCGCTGCGCGCGGCCACCGGCGCCGGCTTCTGGGGGGTGACGCCGAACCTTACCGCGATCCTGCCGACCGATCCGGCGGTGCTGTTCGGGACACTGGGCTACACGTTCAATTTCGGGCGCAACATCGAACGGCGGATCGGATCGGCGATCGTGGAGCGGGTGACGCCCGGCGGACAGCCCGCGGCCAGCGTCGGCATCGCCATCTCGCTCAATCCGCGCACGTCGCTCAGTCTCGGCTATGCGCACACCCTGGCGCTCGGCACCAAGACGCGACTGCGGACGATCGACCCCCGCAACGGCGCGGAAAGCGACGCGATGACGGTGCGGACGCGCGACCTGCAGCTTGGCCGGTTGCTGTTCGGCGTCAGTTACCGCACCAGCCCCCGGACGACCATCAACTGGAACCTGGAACTGGGCGCAACTGATGATGCGACGGACATGCGGACGACGCTTCGCGTGCCACTGAACTTCCAGCTCTTCTGAGCCGAGAGCCGGTTGTTCAGCCCGGTTTTCATCAACGTGTCTACTATCGAAATAACTAATTGTTATAGTTGCTCATTGCGTTGCTCACGGTGCTGTGGAACCATGGATCGACTGTGCTGATCCTGCTGACGAGGGACGTGATTGGGTAAGGTTCGGGAAAGGTTCAGCCTTGATGCGCGCGGTGCGCTGATCGGGGTGATCGTGTCAGGCGTGCTGTTGACCACCGAACGGGCGGTCAGGCGCAGGACGCTGAGGACGCAGCGCGGACGGGACATGTTTGAAGCCGTGATGCGCAGCTCCGCCGGCGCGGTCATGTTCCTTGATGGCGACATGCGGATCCTGCGTGCCAGCACCCCCGCGGCCGAGATGCTGGGGATTTCCCAAAGCGGCCTGGCCGGTCGGCCGGTAGGCGCAATGCTGGTAAACGACATCCATCCAGGCGATGGCCAGCCCATAAGCAGCGACGCGGCGCCGGCACTGATCCGCAACACGGCGCATTGCGGGGAGGGACGCCGCCTGCCGGTGGAGACCCAGCTGTTCGGGCTTGCGGATGGCGACGTCCGCTGGATGCTGCGGATCTACGATCGCAGCATGAACGACATGGAGCGACTGAAAGCGGAGTTCGTGTCCACCGTCAGCCACGAACTGCGCACACCCCTCAGCTCCATCGCCGGCGCACTCGGGCTGGTCGCGGCAGGGGCAACCGGAGAGCTGCCCGCCGATGCCGGGGAAATGGTGGGGATCGCGCTCAACAACACCCAGCGGCTGATGCGCCTGATCAACGATCTGCTCGACATCGAGCGGCTGCAACTTGGCAAGCTTCATTTCGAGATGCAGCCGCATTCACTGCGATGGCTGATCGGCACCGCCGTGGACGAAATCGGCCCCTTTGCCGACCAGCATCGCATCCAGTTGGTGATCGATGATGCGGGTGGGCAGGATTGCGTGGTGGTGGATGCCGACCGAATGGGTCAGGTGCTGAGCAACCTGCTATCCAATGCCATCAAATTCTCACCCGAAGGATCGCTGGTGAAGGTGGCGCTTCGGCCGAGCACGCACTTCCATCGGGTCGAGGTGATCGACAACGGACAGGGGATCGCGCCGGAATTCCGCCCACTCGTCTTTGCCAAGTTCGCGCAAGGGGATGCGTCCGGCACCCGCAAGGTGGGCGGCACCGGACTCGGCCTCGCCATCTCGCGTGAGATCGTCGACCGGCTGGACGGCAAGCTCTGGTTTTCCGACAATCCGGAGGGTGGGACGATCTTCTCGCTCGATCTGCCTGCCGGCGCTCATGCGGCCGAGCAGGCGCCGGCATCATAGCGGGTCTTGCTCCGCCTGTTCGTCGAGCAGGTCGATCGTCGTCAGCATGTCGGCGCAGGCCCGGCGCGCCCGGGCCATGTCCTCGTCGCTCTCCGGCGACAGCGTCTCCGTCAGGCGCACGATGTCGATTGATCCCATGACGATGCCCAGCTTGTTGCGGAGCCGATGTTGCGCCTCATGCAGCTTGGTCTGGCTGGAAGAAGGGGCGTCAGGTTGGGTCATGCAAGTCGTCCATGCAGCTGTTGAGTCCGAAATGGGGCAGCCTACTTTCCAAAGGGGCTACCCATGTTTAACCTATAAGTTGTAACGGACGATCGCTTGGATCTTTCGTCGTGAAGGGGAGACCAGAACATGGCGATCCGGCCTCCCTTGAGGCTGCTGTACGTTGATGACGAACCAGACCTCGTGGCAGTGGTGCTGCGTGCCCTGAAGCTGGACGGCGCAATGCAGGTGCGCGCCGTGAACAGCGGGGCCGAGGCGTTGTCGGTAATCGTGCAGCCGGGCGAGCGACCTGACGTAGTGCTGCTGGACGTCATGATGCCGGACCTTGACGGGCCGGGAACTCTGGAGCGCATCCGCCAGATCACCGATGGCGAACTGCCGGTGATCTTCTTCACGGCGCGCGCCCGCAACAACGAGCTTGTTGAGCTGGCCCAGCATGGCGCGATCGGGGTTCTCACCAAGCCGTTCGACCCCTTGACGCTGGCCACTGATATCCGCCGGCTGTACGACAAATCGCAATCAGTGAAATGACCGCAACGCCGCATCGCTGTCCAGCAGGTGCTTGGCCGCCGTCAGCAATGTGGTGGATGTAAACGGCTTCGACAGAAAGGTGTAATGTTCGGGGCGTGATGAATCCATGATGCTGGCGGGCATGCCCGACACCACCAGGATGCGAACGTCGGGGCGGTTGACATTGACCCAATGCGCCAGATCGAGCCCGGTCAGGTCGCCCGCAAGCCGGATGTCCGTTACCAGCAGGTCCACCTCCCGGTTCTCGATCGCGTCGATTGTGCTTTGGTACGAATCCGTCTCGATGATGTCGAGGTCGGCGGCATCCAGCGCATCGACCATGAGCATGCGGATAAGTGCATCGTCCTCGCAGACGATCCCGGTCCATCGTTTGGAAGAGCCCACCGTATGATCCTTATTCCGCACTGCCCTTGATCTTCGACAATCCGGTGAAGACGTAACCGGTACCGCGTGCGGACCGGAGCGGCAGCGACATGCCCGTGGTGGCATCGATTTTGCGCCGGGTCCGCGAAATCAGCACGTCCAGACTGCGATTCTGCGGATCGAGGCGGGGCTTGCCCAGCCGCGCATTGATCATGTCGCGAGAACCCAGGCGCCCCGGCTGCTCCAGCAGCGGCAGCAACACCTGATATTCGGCGGCGGACAGCTCGACCCCCATGCCGTTGGGCGATGTCAGCCGCCAGGCGTCGCAATCCAGCAGCCATGTGCCGTCCTGATCCTGGCCATCCGCAGGCGCAGGCGTACCCGCTTGCGGAGTGGCAGGAGCAGGGGGCGCGGCGGGTACGGCCTGCAATCTCCGGGCGAGATTGCGGATCACGCTTTCCAGCTCGCGCAAGTCAACCGGCTTGCCGAGGTAATGATCGGCGCCGATCGAAAGGCCTAGCAATCGGTCCTGCTGGTCGGTCCGTCCGGTCAGCATCACGATGCCGACGGATGATCGCGCTCGCAGCCGTGCGGCAGCCACGAAACCGCTTTCGTCAGGCAGATTCACGTCGAGGATGAGGACGTCGAACTGTTGCGTCTGCAGGGCCGCATCGAGTTCGCGCACATTCTCGAAGCTTGCGACCGTCATGCCCGTGCCGTCGAGAAATCGTGTCAGCACGGCACGCAGGTCGGCATCATCCTCGACGATGGCAACCGCGATGGACCCGGTCATGCGACACCTCCGGCATCAATATTGATCGGCGCAATCGGCCGCTCGGGCTCCATCTCGCTCGATCGGCGCTGCAATCGCCCGGAACGGTTCAAGGCAACTTCCTTCCTACTGCCCGCAGGGCGAATGAGGGACACCACGACAGAAAACAACGTATTGAATCAACGATATATCCGGTTGCTAACGTGGATTGGCCCGACTGCCAAACCTTAACGGCCGGCCGGCGAAACCTGCTCCTGATCCCGATCGGGAAGTGCGCCCGCTGCGTGAAACGCCGAGCACGACCTGCGCCTCTGGTAAACGTCGCTGGTTAAGCAGGGATTAAAGCAATCTTCCGAACAAATACAAAGTGCAACATACATCGCTGATTATCAGGTTGTTAAACAGTAAAGGTGATTGGTCGCATCTAACATACAAGACTAGCTGTTTAACGGCGCTGAGCATATTCTGGATGAAGTCGATGTTTCCCGGATCCAAGACATTCGATGCACGCGCTGTGCTGGACTGCATTGAGCATATCGCCAACGGTAATTTCTCCGAATTGCTTCGCCTGCAAGGGGGGATGCCCATCGCCTTTCAACGGGCGCTCACCCGGCTGGCAAGCTCCATGCAAAAACATGCCGATGCGGCAGGGCGGGCGGGGGAGCGCGACCCGATCTGCGGCCTGCTGACCCGATCGTCCTTTCGCGATCATTGCGTGCAAAGACTGGTCAGGGACGGCCGGCCGGAACCAGCCGCTTTGCTGTTCATCGACCTTGATGAGATGAAGCATGTCAATGACGGCCTCGGCTATGCGGCGGGCGACCAGCTGCTCGCTTTGGCCGCGACGAGAATGCAGCTGGCGCTTGATGCGGTTCACGGAGCCGCCGCCGACGACATGCCCAAACCGATCCTCAGCCGGCTGGGCGCCGACGAATTCGGCGTGTTTGCCGAAGGCGCATCTGCCGCCGAGGGAACGCGATACGCCCAGGCTGTCCTGACCGTGCTGCGCGAGCCGTATTTCTTCAAGAACCGGCACATCGTCGTCACCGCCAGCATCGGCATAGTGGCGGAACCGGGCAAGGACCGATCCTTCGAGCAACTGCTGCTCGCCGCCGAAATGGCGATGGCGGAGGTCAAGGCTGCGGGCCGCAACGGCTGCGCCGTCTATCATGACGACATGGGCATGCGGTCGCGTGATCGTGCGATCGACGTGGCGATGCTGCGCCGGGCGCTGGCGGAGGATCAGTTCCGGCTCGTCTTCCAGCCGCAGTTCCGGGTGGAAGATGGCGAGGGCGAACCGGCGGCGGAAGCCTTGCTGCGCTGGCACCACCCGGAACGCGGCATCGTCATGCCCGATGCCTTCATCCCGGTCGCGGAGCAAAGCGGCCTGATCCATGATCTCGGGCGCTGGACGCTGACCGCGGCGATCAAGACCATCGCCCGCTGGCAGCAGGAGGGCACGCCCTGCCGCGTCGCGGTCAACATCAGCGCGGTTGAACTCACTCGTCCAGACCTGGTCGATCATGTACGCGAATGGCTTCGTCGCACCGGCGCGTCGCCCTCCCTGCTGGAGATCGAAGTCACCGAAACGGTGATGGCCGAGTCTGATGCCCTTTCCTGTCAGCAATTGGCGGCTTTGCGCGCCTTGGGCATTACCATCGCCATCGACGATTTTGGCGCTGGTTATTCGAACCTGTCCAGGCTGTCGCGCCTGCCGATCGATCGGCTGAAGATCGACCGGTCGCTGTCCGGCGGCATATTGGAAGGGGCGAGTCAGCGGGAAATCCTGGTCTGCATCATCGGATTGGCCAAGATCCTGGGGCATGAGATCGTGGTCGAGGGGATCGAGAATAGCGATCAGGCCGATGCTTTCGCCGCGCTGGGTTGCGATCTGCTGCAGGGATTTTACCTGTCCCGTCCGCTGAGCGAACCCGACTTTTCGCAATGGCTGCAGAAGCCGCATGCCAGCCGGCCGCTCGTCAGGGCGCGGTGACGTTCATGCGGAGGGCTCGTGGCTTGGTCTGCCTGGCGGGCGGATTGACGCTGGTCGTCGGCGCGCCGGTGCGGGCGAGTGCGCTTGATCATCTCGACCGCTATTCGCTGGAGGATCTGCTGGCGCTGGAGGCGACCTCCGTCGCCAAGAAGCGGCAGAGCGTTGCCGATGCAGCCGCCGCCGTGTTCGTGATCACCCAGGAAGACATCCGGCGGTCCGGTGCGCGTACCGTTCCCGATCTGTTGCGGATGGTGCCGGGCGTCGAGGTAGGCTCGATCGACGGCAACTCGACGGCCATTTCGATGCGCGGGTTCAACACGCGCTTCGCCAACAGCGTATTGGTGCTGGTCAACGGCCGGTCCATCTACGTGTCCGCCGTATCCGGCGTATTGTGGGACCAGTTGCTGGACCCCCTGGATACGATCGAGCGGATCGAGGTCGTTCGCGGTCCCGGGGCCACCATCTGGGGCGCGAATGCCGTCAACGGCATCATCAACATCATTACCAAGAATTCGGCCCAGTTGTCGGGCGGGACGGCGCAAGGCAGGATCGGGACCGACGGCGCGCAGACCAGCCTCAGCTACGGCGACGGCAATTCCCGCCTGAGCTATCGCCTGACGGCGGCCGGCCGCCAGACACTGATGCCGGCCGCACTGCCGCATGGCGGAGCAGCCACCGTGGAAACGCGTGGCCTGCAATTGGGTGGGCAGCTCGACCTGGCTCCGGACGATGACAACGCCCTGACTGCACGGGCTGCGGGGTCGCTGGGGGATTTCGGCCCTCGACACCCCGCCCGGGCGCTCACGAACGGGGCGTACCAGGAAGTCAATCTGCTGGGACGATGGTCGCGCCGGATCGACGACGACACTGACTCCACCCTGCAAGCCTATATCAACCACGTCTCGCGTCATGAAAGCGGGATCAGCGTGGATGAGACGCTGATTGACGCCGAGGGGAATCTCCGTCGCAATTACGGCGTGCATGAAGTCGGGCTCGGCTTCAACTACCGCTTTACGGGCAATCGTCTGAAATCGGAAACGCCGACGCTCGGCTTCATTCGGGGTCGCTCGCGCGGCAGGCTGGTAAGCGGCTATGTACAAGACGATTACTGGCTCGTTCCCGATCGGCTGCGGCTGACCGCGGGAACCAAGGTCGAGTATAACAGCCTGTCGGGTCTCGCCGTCCAGCCCAGCGTCCGGATGTTGTGGCGGCCGGCCGAACGAACGAGCGTCTGGTCGTCCTGGTCGCGGGCCGTGCGCACGACGTCCTCGTTCGAGCGCAACGCCACCTTTATGACGCAAGCAGGCCCGACGGGGGCGAGATTCTATGCGCCCATTCCGGTCACCGTGTTTGCGGCCGGACAGGACAGCCTCAAGTCGGAAAAGCTCGACGCATACGAGGCTGGCGCACGATTTTCCCCGGCGAACTGGCTCAGCATCGACCTGGCCGTCTATCACAATCGCTACCGGCGGCTGATCGGCTTCGCCCCGGTCAGCGCATCGATCCTGTACGCATATCCGCTTCCATCGGTGGAGGCGCAATATCGGATCCTGAACAACAGCCGCGCCAACAGCAGCGGTGTCGAGATGTCCGCGACCGCCACCCTTTCGCCGACAGTGCGGGTGGACCTGTATGGGTCGCTGATCGATACCCATGCCCGCGTGGACAAGGTGATCGAGGCGCCCAGCATCGCCGGCCTGCCACCCGGCGTGGGCTACACGCTGCCGCTGTTCACCCAGCCGGGACTTACCACCACGCCCAAGCAGCAGGGAGGCGTCCGGTTTCGCTGGGATGTGTCACGCACGGTGGAGTTGGATGCCTGGCTGCGTCACGTCGGCACGCTGAAGCTAGTCGGGGTGCCTGCTTATACTACGCTGGATCTCCGCCTCGCATGGGCGGCAAGCGAAATGGTGAGCCTGGAACTGACCGGCCGCAACCTGTTCCAGAACAAACGGCTCGATTTCCGTGAGCCGTTGATTTCCGCCGCGCCGGCCCTGGTCGAGCGACGCTTCGCGCTGGCCGCGCATGTGCGGTTCTAAGCCATGGGACATGCACGGTACATCGTGGCAGCGTCGCTTGCCGTGGCGATCGCCAAGCCGGCTTATGCCGCGGAGCAGGACCAGCTCAAGGCGGCGATCGTCTACAACATCATCCGCTTCACCCGCTTTGTGCCGCCGCCGGAGGGCGGCGTATCCTTGTGCGTGCTTGCCTCCGGCGCCTTGTCGCAGGCGATCGCGACAGTGGACGGCAAGGCGGTGCCGGACGGGCGCGTGCAGGTCCGCATCGTTTCGCACGTCAGCGAACTGCGCGCAGGCTGCACGATCGCCTATATCGGCGCAAACCTCGGCCCACCCAACTATGACGGCGTGCCGATGGTGATCGGGGAAACGGCCGACTTTGCAGAGCGCGGCGGCGCGGTCGGCCTGACCCGTTTCGGCCGGCAGATCTCGTTCGAGCTGAACCCGAAAGCGGCTGCTGCGCGGGGCGTACGCTTCAGTTCGCGCCTGCTGAGCCTCGCCTCATTGGTCCACGGCCGGTGAGCGGCATGATGGCCGAACTCAGCTTTCGCACCCGGCTGATGCTGGTGACGCTGGCATCGTCGTTTTTCGCGCTTGCGCTCAGCTGCATGCTGCTCGCGATATGGCAATATCTCGATGCGTCGCACGATCTGGAACTGCGAAATCGCCAGATCGCATCGGTGCTGGCGGGTGCGGCCGGGGCACCAGTGGTGTTCGGCGATACGGCCGCGACCCGCGATACGGTTGCGGTCGCCGCCCGGCTCGCCAACGTCCGGGCGCTCGCCATCTTGGACCGGGCCGGGCGTCCGCTGGCCGACTATCGCAACAGCCGCCACGCGCCCGGCGACGATGCAGCGATCCCGCCGTCTCCCGCGAGGCGCGGGTCGGCGCAGGTGGTGTGGCGCGGGTCCGCGATGCGCATCACCATGCCAATCGCCGTCACCGGCGAAGTGGTCGGCTGGGTCGACATGACGGTGGCTGGGGGGAGCTTTGCGACTTTGGCGAAACGCACGGCCTGGGTGGCGTTGGGGCTGCTCGCGATTGCGGGGTTGGCGGCGGCCGCGCTGAACCGCTGGCTGCAGCCGATGCTGCTGCGGCCGATGGAGCGGCTGCTCGTCACCATGGAGGATATCACCCGTTCCGCCGATTACTCGCTGCGCGTGCCCCACTCGCGCGACCGCGAGATTGAGCGGGTGCTGTCCGCCTTCAACTCGATGGTGGCGGAGGTGGAGCGGCGCGAGGCCGAACTCGCCAATACGCTGACGGAGCTGGAGCAGGCGCGCGACGCCGCCGAAACCGCCAACGTCGCCAAGTCGCAATTTCTGGCCGGCATGAGCCATGAACTGCGCACGCCGCTCAATGCCGTGATCGCCTACGCTGAATTGCTGATGGAGGACATGGAGGCGGAGGGCGCGAGCCAGCATGTCGAAGACCTGCGCGTCATCAACCAATCGGCCAAGCACCTGCTGACGCTGATCAACGAGGTGCTCGACTTCGCCAAGATCGAGGCGCGTCAGATCTCGCTCGACCTTCACGCCTTTGATCCGCATGCTTTGCTGAACGAGGTGGCGGCGACGCTGAAGCCGCTGGCTGCGCGCAACAACAACCGCATCGACCTGCGGGTGGACACGATTCTGCCGGCGGTGGTGCTGGACTCCACCAAGCTGCGGCAATGCCTGCTCAATCTCGGCGCCAACGCCTGCAAGTTCACCGAACACGGTCAGATCACCATTGCCGCCATGTACGTTTCCGATCGCGACATGATCGTGGTCGCCATTCACGATACCGGCATCGGCATCGCTCGCAACGTCATCGAGCGGCTGTTTGTGCCGTTCACCCAGGCCGATACGTCCACCACCCGCCGTTACGGCGGAACCGGCCTCGGCCTTGCTATCACCGACGAGTTCGTGCGGCTGATGGGCGGCACGATCAATGTCCACAGCGTCGAAGGCCTGGGCTCCACCTTCACCATCACCTTGCCGCGTCGTCTGCCTGCGGGCGGCACCGCGCAGCCATTGCTTATGAGGACGGCGTATCCATGATCCATCCGCAAATCGAATCCGATACCATTGTTCGCCGCCCGCTGATCCTGATCGTCGACGACGTTCCGGCCAACCGCTTCATCGTCCAGCGCAGGCTGGAACGGATGAACTATGACTGCATGGTCGCGGATGGCGGACGCACCGCGTTGCAGATGATCAAAACGACGTGTCCCTCGCTGGTGCTGCTCGACTTCATGATGCCGGAGATATGCGGCCTGACCGTGCTCCGTCAGTTGCGCGCCAACCCCGATACGGCATCCCTGCCGGTAATCATGTTGACCGCCCGGACCGATGCCGAAGCGGTGGTTGCCTCATTGAAGGAAGGGGCTGACGACTACGTCCACAAGCCGATCGACTTCACGGTGCTGAAGGCGCGGATCGAGGCGCATCTGCAACGGGGTGAGCAGTCCCGCGCTTTGCGGGAGGCGAACGGGCAGCTCGACGGGCGTGCCGCGTCGCGCGCGCTCGAACTGGGTGAGGTTCGTGCCTTGCTGCACAAGGAAATGGACCGGGCCGATCGCCTGGAAAGCCAGCTGACCCAGGGAGGAGGAGGCGTAAACGCCGCCTTGCCGGAGCAGATCGCCAGCGGGTTTCGCCGCATCGTCGAACTGTGCAACCAGGGTGGCCATGCCGAACCCCACGTCACGCTCGTCTGCGTGGAGGAAATCGAGCGGATTGCCGTCGCCGCGCTGAGGAAGATGGACGCATCGGGCTTAGGCCATTGACAGGCTCATCGGCGGGCGAGGGTGTCTCCGGCTGCGGTGATAAGTATAGTCTAGTATAAAAATTGAAACATCGCGTAACATAATGCGGCAAATAGCGCATGGTTCTTTGGCTTAACAGCTTGTTTACTGCAAGTAGTGCAGATGAACGCCATGAACTGGACGGGACGTCAGGGGCGGTGCTCCCGCAACTGATTGTCGCGGACATGGAAAGGCCGTCGTTCACCCGATGATCGTGCCTGACCATTCCGGCATCCGGTTCCACACCCCAAGCGAAGGACCACTCGCATGACCACGACCCAGAACAATATCGAGCTTTCCGGTTCGCAGTTCCTCTACG
>NZ_CAKTFO010000032.1 GCF_934560975.1 uncultured Sphingomonas sp.
TCGCCGGGGCGTCGGGATCCTCGACGATCAGCGCGAACGCCACCGTGCCCGCCGGCGGATCGCGCCAGACCAGGGGGGTGACATGCCCTGCCCGTCCGCCGTGAAGCGTTCCGGCAAGCGTGCGCCATTGGCGAAAGCGGGGCTCGCCAGCTCCAAGCCGGTGTTCGGCACGGCCAGCGCCGGATCGACGATCGCCAGCTTGGCGTGGCCCGCGCGGACATTGCGCAGCATCGAACCCAGCCAGTGCGGAATGTTCTCCAGCATATCCGTCGCTCTCCTTGGCCCGCACCAACGCCGCCACCGACGCATGGCTCCGGACCCGGATCCTGAATCGGTCGTTCCGCCACCATGGTTCACGCGCATCACGATCGCCCGCTGCGGCTCGGCTTTCCGGTCAAGGTCATGGGCAAGCCCGGCTTCAAGTCCAACGACACCCGCCGCTGGCAGAGCAGCCCGCACCTCAAGACATCGTTGGAGGAGGTCGATCGCATCCTCGATTACCTTCACGCCGTGAAGATCGACATGTACCGGCTGTCGTCGGACCTGGCGCCTTACGCCACCCACCCCGATCTGCCGCAATTCCACACGCAAGTGGCCGAAAGCGACGCCGAACTGGCCGCTTTCGGGGCCAAGGCGCGCGACTATGACATCCGCCTGTCCTTTCACCCCAGCCAATATGTGCTGCTGAACTCGCCCGATCCGAAGATCACGACCAAGTCGATCTGGGACTTCGCCAGTCAGGCCGAGATGCTCGACCGGATGGGCTGCGGCCCGGAAGCGGTGATGATCACCCATGTCGGCGGCGTCTATGACGACCACCAGGCAAGCCGCGCGCGCTGGATCGAGGGGTGGGAGCAATGCCCCGACCATGTGAAGGAGCGGCTGGTGCTGGAAAATGACGACATCCGCTTCTCCGCCGCCGACGTGCTGTGGATCCACGAACGCACCGGCGTACGCTGCGTGTTCGATTACCAGCATTTCTGGTGCCTCAATCCCGAGCGCGCCGACATGCGCGACACGCTGGAGCGCATGCTGGCGACCTGGCCTGAGGGCGTGCGGCCCAAGATTCATTTCTCCTCGCCCCGCACGGAAATGCGCGAAATCAAGCAGGCCATCACCGCCAAGCAGCGCGCGGCCGGAAAGATCGTCAAGAAGGGCGAGCTGACCAAGACGGTGGTGAAGCCGACCGCCCGGGTGAAGACCGTGCTGCGCCCGCCGATCTGGACCGGCCATGCCGATTTCACCAACCCGTTCGAGTTCGCGACCTTCATGCGCATGGCAGAGGGCCTGGAGTTCGACGTGATGATGGAAGGCAAGTCGAAGGACGTCAGCCTGCTCAAGCTTCGCCCCGACCTGCTCCGTTTTGCCCCCGACGTCGCAGCGCGCTTCGGCATCTATGCCGAGGATGCCGACGCCTTGGCCCGCGATGAGGCCGCGTTGGAGAATGGCGTCGGCGCGGAGGAGGAGGCCGACGTGGACGAGGGTTCGCCCGTGCTGGAGGTGGAGACGGCGTAACCACCCCGTCGCCGCTGCGGAGGCAGGGGCCCATGCCTCTCACGTCCAGCGACACCGCTCGGGGCCAGCAACCCGGCCATGCCCTCAAGACCATTACCCAGCCGCCGCAGAGATGGCCCCCGTCTGCGCAAGGGGCGGCGGGGCTGGCCTTACCCCAGCCGCGCCAGCGCCGCCCGCAACCGCTCGGCTTCCGCCGACTTGGCGGCGTGATCCTCCCGCGCCTTGGCGACGGCCTCCGGTTTCGCCTTTTCCACGAAGGCGGGATTGTTGAGGCGGCCGGACAGCGAGGCCGCTTCCTTCTCCGCGGCATCCGCCCCCTTGGCGAGGCGCGCGCGTTCGGCGGCGAGGTCGATCACCCCTTCCAGCGGCAAAGCGAAGGTCGCCTCGTCCACCACCACCTGCGCCGCGCCGGTCCCCTCAAAGGCCGTCGGCTGGATCGCCTCCAACCGCGCGAGGCGCGACAGCGTCGCCTGCTGGCGATCGAGCCGACCATTCGTCTCGGCTGACGCACCGCTGACGTGGAGGGTCAGCTTGGCGCTGGGCGGGACGTTCAGCTCGGCCCGGGCGGCGCGAACCTCCTGCACCAGCCGGATCAGCCACTCGATCTCCGCGCTCGCCGCCGGGTCGATCGCGCGGGCGTCGGCCATCGGCCACTTCGCCACGATCAGATCATGGTCGCGCGTCGCCACCGCGTGCCACAATTCCTCGGTGATGAAGGGCATGAACGGGTGGAGCAGCACCAAGATCTGGTCGAGCACCCAGCCCGCCACCGCGCGCGTCTCGTCCGCCGCAGCCTGATCCTCGCCCTGCAGAATCGGCTTGGTGAGTTCGAGATACCAGTCGCAGAACTGGCTCCACACGAACTGATAGATGGTGTTGGCGGATTCATCGAAGCGCAGGTCGACCAGCGCCAGATCCAGTGCCTGGATGGTCTTCACCGTCTCGGCGATGATCCAGCGATTGACCGCCTGCGTCGCGGGCGGCGGCTCCAGCGTGGTCGATCCGGCGATGCCGTTCGATTGGGCGAAGCGGGCGGCATTCCACAGCTTGGTCGCGAAGTTGCGATAGCCCTCGACGCGCTTCTCATCCAGCTTGATGTCGCGCCCCTGGCTCTCCATCGCCGCCAGCGTGAAGCGTAGCGCGTCGGCGCCATATTGGTCGATCAGGCCAAGCGGATCGACCGTGTTACCCTTCGACTTGGACATCTTGGCGCCCTGTGCATCGCGGACGAGGCCGTGCAGGTAGAGCGTCTTCCACGGGCGCTCGCCCATGAAATGAAGCCCCTGCATCGCCATGCGCGCATCCCAGAAGAACAGGATGTCGAAGCCCGAAATGAGGACGTCATTGGGGTAATGGCGCTTCAGCGTCTCGCTCTGCTCCGGCCAACCGAGCGTCGCGAACGGCCACAAGGCGGACGAGAACCAGGTGTCGAGCACGTCGGTGTCTTGGAAGATAGCAACCTCGTTCTTCGTTTGCTCCCTTAGACGCGCATTGCCCGACACAGCCTCATCCCGCTCAAGATACTCCTCCTCATCGGAAACAAAAACAAACTTTTTGTCCTCGCCATAGTATGCCGCAAGTTGAACATGAAGATCGTCATCATCAAGACATACGAATGGCTGATCTTCTATCATCCAATTTATATCGGAAAGATCGGCTGCCCCCTCGCGTATCTTAGGACCATACCACACAGGAATCCGATGCCCCCACCACAATTGGCGGCTGACGCACCACGGCTGAATATTCTCCAGCCAGTTATACCACGTCTTCTTCCACGTTTCCGGCACGACGCGGATGTCGCCTGAGCGCACCGCTTCAAGCGCCGGCTTGGCGAGGGTTGCGGCGTCGACATACCATTGGTCGGTCAGCCACGGTTCGATCACCGCGCCCGAACGATCGCCATAGGGGGTCTGGATCACGCGATCCTCAACCTTCTCCAGCACGCCTTGCTGTTCCAGCAGCGCGACGATGCGGGCCCGCGCCTCGAACCGGTCGAGGCCGATCAGGTCGGCCGGGATCAGGCCGTCGGCGGTCTGGACGACCTTCGCATCGGCATCCAGCATGTTGAGCATCTCGGCCGGCTTGAAGCCGGCGCGGCGGCCCACCTCGAAATCGTTGAAGTCGTGGCCCGGCGTGATCTTCACCGCGCCCGATCCCAGTTCCGGATCGGCATGCTCGTCGGCGACGATCGGGATCAGCCGGCCGGTGATCGGCAGCCGGATCTGCTGGCCGATCAAAGCCGTGTACCGCTCATCCTCCGGGTTCACCGCCACCGCCATGTCGGCCAGCATCGTTTCCGGCCGCGTCGTCGCGACCGAGATCGTGCCGCTGCCGTCAGCCAGCGGATAGGCTAGGTGCCAGAAATGGCCGTTGCGCTCCTTGGTCTCGACTTCCAGGTCGGAGATGGCGGTGCGGAAATGCGGGTCCCAATTGACCAGCCGCTTGTCGCGATAGAGCAGGCGCTGCTTGTAGAGTTCCACGAACACCTTCACGACGGCCTTGGAGAAGCCTTCGTCCATGGTGAAGCGTTCGTTGGCCCAGTCGCACGAGGCCCCCAGGCGGCGAAGCTGGCGGGTGATCTGGCCACCGCTTTCGGCCTTCCACTCCCATACCTTGTCGATAAAGGCGTCGCGGCCGAGTTCGGCGCGGGTGACGCCCTCCTTCGCCAAATTGCGCTCGACCACCATCTGGGTGGCGATGCCGGCATGGTCGGTGCCGACCACCCACAACGAATCCTTGCCCTGCAGGCGGGCATGGCGGACGAGAATGTCCTGCAGCGTGTTGTCGAGCGCGTGGCCGATATGGAGCGATCCCGTCACGTTGGGCGGCGGGATGACGATGGTGAAGGGTTCGGCTTCCCCCCGCTCGGGACGGAACAGGCCAGTGTTTTCCCAATGCGCGTACCAGTGCGCTTCGATGGCGGCGGGGTCGAAGGTCTTGTCGATGGTCATATCGCGTCGACCCTTAAAGAGGGATGCGCGCGGATGCGACCCCCTCCGCGCGGCGGCGCATGTCAAGTATCGGTCAAAGCCGTGCGCAGCGCCTGAACCTGCCGGTTGAGCGCGGCCAGATCGGCGGTGCTCATCGCCGTCCGCTCCATCAACGCTTCACCCAGGCAGCCGCACTCTTCGCGGATGGCACGACCGCGATCGGTCAGGTTCACCCGTACCTGCCGCTCATCGTCGGGATTGCGAGTGCGCTGAACCAGGCCGGCTGCCTCAAGCCGCTTCACCAGCGGCGTGACGGTACTCGATTCCAGCGACAGCCGCTCGGCGATACCGCCGATCGTGCGCCCGTCCTGCTCCCACAGGGCATGCAGCACCAGATATTGCGGATAAGTCAGGCCAAGCCGGTCGAGCATGGGCTTGTAGGCGCGGCCGATCGCCATGCTGGTCGCGTAGAGCGAGAAGCAGAGCTGCTGGTCGAGTGGCAAGGGGGCGGACATGGCA
The DNA here is from genome assembly GCF_934560975.1 of uncultured Sphingomonas sp. Taxonomy (GTDB): domain Bacteria; phylum Pseudomonadota; class Alphaproteobacteria; order Sphingomonadales; family Sphingomonadaceae; genus Sphingomonas_I. The sequence goes on from NZ_CAKTFO010000032.1 coordinate 4,965, forward strand.
TCGTCTCCACAGGTCGGCGGGGCAGCGCGGATCCTATATCGTGATAAGGAATCCGCTGGACAAGGACCGTCGGACTGCCTAGCCATCATATGTCGCGATAATTAATATCGCGGTTTAGTTCATATCAGGAGGCTATACCATGTCCGTCGACGTCAAGTATCGCACGCGCGCCGCCGCTACCGGGGGCCGCGACGGCCAGGCCCGCAGCGAGGACGGGCGGTTCGAGGCCAAGCTGTCCACGCCCGCCGAACTGGGCGGCGCCGGCGGTGACGGCACCAACCCCGAGCAATTGTTCGCGGCGGGCTATGCGGCCTGCTTCATCGGCGCGCTGAAGGTCGCAGGCATGCAGCTGAAGCTGTCGGTGCCCAACGATGCAAAGGTGACCGCCACGGTCGGCATCGGCCCCCGTTCCGAAGGCGGCTTCGGCATCACCGCAGACCTTGCAGTCGAGCTGCCGGGCATGGACCGTGCCGATGCCGAGAGGCTGGTCGCCACCGCGCACCAGATCTGCCCCTATTCCAACGCAACCCGCAACAATCTGGATGTCGGGCTGACGATCGTCTGAGCCGATCCGGGTCGCGCAAACGAAAAGGGCCGCCCCGGTAATCCGGAGCGGCCCTTTTCGTTGATCCTCGCGAGGGCGATCAGCCCTGCGCCGTGTCCTTGGCCGGACGCGGATCGCGACGCTCCGCGATACGCGCCGACTTGCCGGTGCGCCCGCGCAGATAATAGAGCTTCGCGCGACGGACGACGCCGCGACGCACGACCTCGATCGAGTCGATGTTCGGCGAGTAGAGCGGGAACACACGCTCCACGCCTTCACCGAAGGAGATCTTGCGGACGGTGAAGCTGCTGCCCATGCCCTTGTTGGAGCGGGCGATGCACACGCCTTCATAAGCCTGAACGCGGCTGCGATCGCCTTCGACGACCTTCACGCCGACCTTCAGCGTATCGCCGGGGCGGAATTCAGGAATAGCCCGCTTGGCCGACAGTTCGGCAATCTGCTCGGCTTCGAGCTGCTGGATGAGGTTCATGTCACTCTTCCTTCTTCTGCCGCGCGCCAGAGGGAGGCTGGACCCGAACGCCGATATGACGCTCCCAAAGGTCCGGTCTCCGTGACCGTGTGATGATCTCGGCCTGTGCCTTACGCCAGGCCGCGATCTTCGCATGATCCCCCGATCGCAGCACTTCGGGGATCGTGCGCCCTTCCCATTCAAATGGTCGGGTATAATGCGGATATTCGAGGAGGCCGCTTTCGAAGCTTTCCTCGTCCCCACTGGAAGCCGCGCCCATTACGCCGGGAAGCAGCCGGACGCAAGCATCCAGCAGCACCAATGCGCCGGTTTCGCCGCCGGACAGGACATAGTCGCCGATCGACACTTCCTCGATCGCGCGCGCGTCGAACAGGCGCTGGTCGACCCCCTCGAACCGGCCGCAGAGGATGGTGACGCCGGACCCGCCGGCCAGCTCGCGCACGCGGGCCTGGTCGAGCGGACGACCGCGCGGGGTCATGGCGATCAACGGGCGACCATCGGCATGGGCATCGATCGCGGCGGCCAGCACGTCGGCGCGCATCACCATGCCCGCGCCCCCACCCGCCGGCGTATCGTCGACCGAGCGATGCTTGTCCGTTGCGAAATCGCGGATCTGCACCGCCTCCAGCGACCATCTGCCCTGAGCCAGCGCGCGCCCGGCAAGGCTGATCCCCAGCGGCCCGGGAAACATCTCCGGGTAAAGGGTCAGGATCGTCGCGGCGAAGCTCATGCGCCGACCCTCCGCGCCACCAACTCGGTAAAGACGGCGGTAGCGGCCCCACTCGCCAGCATCGCCCACGCCACCATGCCCCATGCGGCGATCAGTGCCGGCTCCCCGGTGGAATGGAGGGCGTAGAGGATCGCAAGCGGGGGGACCAGCACCATCAGCACCGTCACCACCATGCGCAGCCGTCCCGGCGCGCCCCGCCGCCGCGCGCCGACCACGCCATAAGCGATGGTCGCCAGATAGAGCGGGATCAGGATCAGGAAGAGCATGTCGATCGTCATGCGAGGGGCAATGTCCAATTCTCCACTCGCAGACCGGGAATGTCGGCAAAGTCGGCTGCGTTGTTGGTGACCAGCGTCAGGTCGCGACTGACGGCATGCGCCGCCAGCAGCCGATCGAACCGCCCGCGTCGGAATGGCAATGCGGCAAAAGCCTCCGCATCCTCCCGCTCGAACGGCACGACGGGAAACTCCTCGCACAGTCGTCCGAGCCGGTCGCCTGCTGGCATCTTGCCGAGGCGAGCCCCCACGCCCAGTTCCGCCAGCACGATCACCGACAGGCCGATCGCACCGGCCTCCGTTCCGGCGATCCGCTGCCGCAACCCGTCATAGCCGGCATTGAAGAGGTAGACGCAACAATTGGTGTCGATCAGATATCGCACCTAGTCCTGGTCCTTCCAGCCCGGCCAGGCGGGGTCGTCCCAGACGCGCGGCGAATCGTCGAATTCGCGTTCTTCCCGCGTCAGCGGCCGCGCATCCGGCATGATGCCCCAGATCCCCGTCAGGTCGATCTTGCGCTTTGCCGGGGCGATCGGCTCGACCTTGAAGCTCGTCTGATCCTCGCGGACGATCCGCATCTCGGTGCCCTCCGCGACGCCCAGCGCCTTGGGCAGGCGCAAGGCGACCGAATTGCCGGACTTGAACACCTTGGCGCGATATTCCTCGCTCATGCCAGCCTCCGTATATACGGGCGGTATATACTAGCCGACGAAGGCCGCGTCCACGATCAGGCGCTCGCCATTCCATTCGGGCACCGCTTCGGGCCGCATCGGCACCATGAAGCGTTTGCCGTCGGGACGCTCGACCTCGATCACGTCGCCAGCGCCGAAATTGTCGATCAGCACCACCTGGCCGAGGCTCTCACCCTCGGTGGAGACGCACGGCAGGCCGATCAGGTCGGAGTGGTAATATTCGCCCTCCTCCAACGGAGGGAGTGCGGCGCGGGGTACGGTGAGTTCGGTGCCGCGCAGGGCCTCGGCGGCATTCCGATCGCGCACCTCGTCGAACCGCGCGATCAGGCCGCGCAGGCTCTTCAGCGTCAGCTCGCCGGCGTTGAAGCTTGTGTAGGGCGCAAGATCGTCGGTGAAGAGCTTCAGCTTCACCTCGCCGCCGATGCCGTGCGCGCCGGTTACCACGGCAAGCACGACAGGGCGTTGTCCCGCGTCAGGCGCGGGGGGAGCCGGGTTGGGGTGGATTGGCGTCATCTGAGCCTTCGGCGGGTTCCGGTGTGGAGACCCCGTCGTTGGTCGGCTTGGCGGCGTCTTCACCTGGACCTTGGCCGGCACCCGCTTCGGGATCGGGATTCTGCTGGTTCGGGGCGGTCATCATCGTCTCTCCTTGCATGTCGCAAGGGGGAAACGCAGACGAGCCGCCCCGGTGCCCGGATCAGGCCTCGGCCGTCTCTTCCGCGGGCGCTTCAGCCGGGGCAGCGGCGGCCTCGGCAGCGGCGGCTGCCTTGTCCGCACGCTCCTGCGCGCGCTCCTTGGCCTTTTCGCCCGGCTCGGCCTTGTTCGGGTTGTTGCGCGCGGCACGCTCCTTCACGCCGGCGGCGTCGAAGAAGCGGGCGACGCGGTCGGTCGGCTGCGCGCCATTGGCGAGCCAGTGCTTGGCACGCTCGGTGTCGAGGATCACGCGCTTCTCGTCATCCTTGCCGAGCAGCGGGTTGTAGGTGCCGATCTTCTCGATGAACGCACCGTCGCGGGGCGAGCGGGCGTCGGCAACCACGATACGGTAATAAGGGCGCTTCTTGGCGCCACCGCGCGACAGGCGGATCGAAACGGCCATTGTATAATCTTCCTTCGTCTGGAGTTCGGTTGAGTTCAGCGTTTCTTGAGGAAATTCTGGAAACCGGGGGGCAGGCCCTGCGGACCGCCAACGCCGCCGCCAGGAAGGCCCGGCAAGCCACCCGTAGGCAGGCCGGCCCCGCCGAGCATGGACTGGAGATCGCCCTCGCCCGGCATCCCGCCGCCCTTGCCGAAGAGGGCGCCCAGCTTGGACAGGCCACCCATCTTCTTCATCTTCTTCATCATGGTCGCCATTTCCTGATGCATCTTCAGGAGCTTGTTGACGTCCTGCACCGTGGTGCCGGAGCCCTTGGCGACGCGGATCTTGCGCTTGGCGGCCATCAGTTCGGGCCTGGCGCGCTCCTGCGCGGTCATGGAGCCGATGATCGCATCCATGCGGACCAGGATGCGGTCGTCCGCCGCGCCGTTGGCCATGGCCTGCTTCACCTGCTTCACGCCCGGCAGCATCGCCGCCAGGCCCGACAGTCCGCCCATCCGCTTCATCTGGTTGAGCTGGGCGCGCAGGTCGTTCATGTCGAACTTGCCCTCGGCCATGCGCTGGGCGAGCTTTTCGGCGTCCTCGACCTTGATCGTCTCGGCCGCGCGCTCGACCAGGCTGACCACGTCGCCCATGCCCAGGATGCGGCCGGCGACGCGTTCCGGGTAGAAGGGCTCCAGCCCGTCCAGCTTCTCGCCCGTCCCGGCGAACTTGATCGGCTTGCCCGTCACGGCGCGCATCGACAGCGCCGCGCCGCCGCGCGCATCGCCGTCCATCCGGGTCAGCACCACGCCGGTCAGCGGCACCTGTTCGGAAAAGTTGGTGGCGACGTTGACCGCGTCCTGACCGGTCAGCGCATCGACGACGAGCAGGATTTCGTGCGGCGCGGACACCTCCGCCACCGCCTTCATCTCGTCCATCAGCGCCTGATCGACGTGGAGGCGACCGGCGGTATCGAGCAGCAGCACGTCGAAGCCCTGCAGCTTCGCCGCCTGCATCGCGCGCTGGGCGATCTGCACCGGCTGCTGCCCCGCGACGATCGGCAGGGTCGCGACATCGGCCTGCAGCCCAAGCACCGCCAGCTGCTCCTGAGCGGCCGGGCGGTTGACGTCGAGCGACGCCATCAGCACCTTCTTGGCGCCGCGTTCCTTCAGGCGCTTGGCGATCTTGGCGGTGCTGGTGGTCTTGCCCGAGCCCTGCAGGCCGACCATCATCACCACCGCCGGCGGGGTCACATCCAGCGCCAGGTCCGACGATTCGGCGCCGAGCATCGCCACCAGCTCGTCATGGACGATCTTGACGACCTGCTGGCCGGGCGTGACTGAGCGCAGCACATCCTGGCCGACCGCCTTCTCGGTCGCGGCATCGACGAACTTCCGGACCACCGGCAGGGCGACGTCCGCCTCCAGCAGGGCGATCCGCACCTCGCGCATCGCACCGCGCACGTCGGCCTCGGTCAGCGCGCCACGACCGCGCAGACGGTCGAACGCTGCGCCAAGCCGATCGCTGAGACTGTCGAACATAGACCCAAACCCCACTTCATGCCGCCCAACGCACAGCGAGCCGGCGGACGAAACCTCGTCGGCCGGCTTGGCGCCCACCTTCCCGGTGTTCACCGCGCGTCACGTTCAGTCGGAACGATATTGGGCGCTTCTAGGGCAAATGCGCGCTCATTGCAAGGAACCGCCTAGCGGCAGAGCGCCCCTACCCGCTCCAGCAGGGCGGCGGAGGCGGCGTCGCCCATCGTGCGCACGGGCAGCGCGGGCCCGGTTGGATCCACCAGCCCGGCATTGGCGGGATCGGCCGCCGCCTTCTCCAGCGTAACGAAGCGGAAGCCGTGCTGGCGGTAGAGCGTGAGCAGGCGCGGCAACATGCGTGCGTCGAACGCACCCAGGTGCATCAGCAGGATGTCCGGCGGCGTGCGCCCGAACTGTGCCATCTGCGTCTGTTCGGACAGGCGGATGCTTGCTTCCGCGGCATTCAGATAGGCTCGCTCCATCTCGGCCACAGCGGCGGTGTTGCCCTTCGCCATGCAGCGCGCATAGGGATCGTTGAACGCCCAATCCCCGAAGCTGGCCGTCACGCCGGCGATGCGATAGCCTTTACGGGCGAGATAGGCCCGCGCGGCGGCCTGCTTCGCCGGATCGGCGGCGGCTTCGTCCAGGAAGGGGAAGCGCAGCCAGTGCCAGTCCTTGCCGCCCATATAGTGGCGCAGGACCGGCTCGTTCTTCGCTACCTCCTGCTCGAACGTGGCCGCATCCAGCGTGCTGAGGCCAAGATGCGCCCAGCCATGATTGCCGAGCGGAAAGCCGGCCTCGCGCCACGCGGCCAGGACCTTGTCCGACACGGGTTCCCGCTCCAGCTGCACGCCGTTGATGAAGCCGTAAACGCGCGGCACCTGCGCCGACCGCAATGCCGCGATGATGTCGTCCGCCACCTGCATCCGCGTGACACCGGGCGGCAGCGCGGCATGGGCGGGCAGATCGTCGAAGGTGAACGCGATCTCGCGCGCGGACACGGGCCCGGTCGCCAGCGCGGCCATGGCAAGGATGCGGATCATGGCAACAGCACCTTCACGTCGATCGCCTGCCCCATAGCGTGGTAGCCGGTCGGAGAGGGATGGATATGGTCGCCCGAATCATAAGCGGGCAGCAGCCGCGTCGGATGCGCGGGATCGCGGGTGACGCGGTCCAGATCCACCACCGCGTCGAACGCGCCGCCGGTGCGGATCCATGTATTGATCGCCTGACGATCGGCTTCGTTTGCGGCATCGGGATGGTAATAGCCCATGCCCATATAAGGCATGATAGTGGCGCCGACGACGCGTACGCCCTGGGCATGGGCGCGGTCGACGATCTGGCGGTACCCGGTGATCATCCGCTGCACCAGCGCGCGATGCTCTGCGGGGGTGGCGGGCGCGTCGCGGGTTAGCGTGCCGAGGTCGTTGACCCCTTCCAGCACCACCAAAGTCCTTACGCCCGGCCGCGCCAGCACGTCGCGATCGAGTCGCGCCAGCGCGTTCGGGCCGTTGCCGTCGAGCAGCAGGCGATTGCCGCCGATCCCGACATTGACCACGCCCAGCCCGCGCGTGCGCGCGTCGCTCTGGAGGCGATTGGCGAGGATATCGGGCCAGCGATCGTCGCCATCGGTGGTGGCGCCGCGCCCGTCCGTGATCGAATCGCCCAGGGTCACGATCGCGCTCACCTGATCCAACGTATCGACCTCGACCCCGGTCAGCCAATACCAATGCTCGACCGTCTTCGCGCCCGGCAAATCGGGCGCGTCCGCATGGTCGCCGGCCAGGTAATAAGAGGTGGCACGCGCGCCGGGATGGCCGGTCTGCGCCTCCGGCAAGGCGGCGAGGTGGAGCGAGACGGCAACGCTGGCCAGCGCCGGCACGTCCAGCGTGACCGGATCCGACAGATAGTCCGCGCCCGCCGGAATGGTGACGCCGGGCCGCCCGCCGAAAGTCAGCGCACGGTCGGTGCCATCCAAGACTCGTGCGCCGCCCTTGCCGGCGGCACGGGCGAGGTGGACGTTGGCGATGGTCAGCGGCTCACGACCGAAGGCGTTGGACAGGCGGATGCGGAGCGACCGGCCACCCAGCGACAGGCGCACGATCTGGCGCAGCGTCACGTCCGTTCCCGTGACCGGCAGGGCATTGTCCGACACGGCTGCCTGCTGCGCCGAACCCCAACTCGCGACCCATTTGGCGGACGCGGGTTGGGCAAGCACCCCCATGGTGGCGAGGAGCAGGAGCCTACGCACGCGTGCCGCCCTGGCCCCGTCGGCACTCACTCCCGGTCGATCATTCTCCATTCCGCATTCCCCTCGATCATTGCGCGCGCGCCTTTCTGGCGAAGGCCGTCGAGCAAGCGGGTCAACTGGCCCGCAAAACTATCGTTCGCGGCAAGCGCGGGCGGGAAGATGGCGTCGATCGCCAGCAATCCCCGCACCGCCTGCTCGGCCGGAAGCGCCGCCGCGGCAGCCGTCCGCGCCGCCAGCGGATCGTCGACCGCGAACGACTGGCCGGCATCGTCCCGCCCTTCCTGCCAGCGCATCCAGGCGGCGACCGCCAGCGCCAGCGCGCCGACCGGTTGCCCGCGCTCCAGCCGCGACTGGATACCGCCGAGCAGCCGCTGCGGCAGCTTCTGCGATCCGTCCATCGCGATCTGGCGGGTGCGGTGGTGCAGCGCGCTGTTGGCGAAGCGCGCCATCAGCTCGGCGCGGTAGGACGCTATGTCCAGTTCCGGCGGCGGCGACAACGTCGGCGCGGCTTCGTCCCACAGGGCGTCCACGAAGGCACGGCCGGCGGACAGGGCCACGAACTGATGCACGAAGTCGATCCCGGCGAGCCCGCCGAGATAGGCGATGCCGGAATGCGCGCCGTTGAGGAGGCGCAGCTTGGCCTCCTCCCACGGCGCCACCGCCGTCGTCAGCTGCACGCCGAATGCGGCCAAGTCGGGCCGCTCGCCGGCAAACCGGTCCTGCACCACCCATTGGGTAAAGGGCTCGGTCTTGACCATCGCTCGGTCCTCGACCCCGATCTTCGCCGCCAGCGCCGCGATGTCGGACGGTTCGGTCGCCGGCACGATGCGGTCCACCATCGTTTCGGGGAATGCGCCCTCCCCCTCGATCCAGGCGCACAGGTCGGGGTCATGCCGCAAGGCGAGGGCCAGCACGGCATTGCGCAACCGGGTGCCGTTGTGCGGCAGATTGTCGCATGACATGGCGGTGAACGGCTTCAGCCCCGCCGCCCGCCGCGCCTGCAACGCCGCCACGATCAGGCCCGGCGCGGTGCGGGGCGCGGCGAGCGAGGCGAGGTCGACGGCCAGATCGGGATCGTCCGTGATCAGCACGCCGGTGGCGGGATCGAGCTTGTAGCCCTTCTCGGTCACGGTCAGCGTGACGATGTGGGTGTCGGGCGACGCCATCGCCGCCACCAGCTTGGCCGGGTCTTCCGGCGCGACCAGCACGTCCTGGATCGCGCCCACCAGTTGCACCTGCTCCCGCTCGCCATCGCGAACGAGGACGCAATAGAGGCCGTCCTGCGGCATCAACTGGTCGCGCACGGTGGGCGAGCGCAAGGACGCGCCCAGCACGCCCCAGCGCAGGTCCCCCGCCGCCAGCGCCTGTTCGTACACCATCGCCTGATGCGCGCGGTGGAAGGCGCCCGTGCCGAGATGAACGATGCCGGTGCGGACGGCCGTGCGATCGTAGCGGAACCGCGCCACCGCCGGCAGCGTCGCGGCGGTCGCTTCGCCGAGGCGGATCACAATCTGTAGGCCGCCTTGACCAGGTCATAGGTCAAGGCGCGCGCCACCTCATGCGCCTCGTCCTCAGGCAGGCGATGCTCCGCCACCAGCCGGGCGAGGAACACGCAGTCCATCCGCCGTGCGACGTCGTGCCGCGCCGGGATCGACAGGAACGCACGCGTATCGTCGTTGAAGCCGACCGTATTGTAGAAGCCGCCGGTCTCGGTCGCGCGCTCGCGGAAGCGGCGCATCCCTTCGGGCGAGTCGTGGAACCACCAGGGGGGCCCAAGCCGCAGCACCGGATAATGGCCGGCGAGCGGGGCCAGTTCGCGGCTGTAGCTGTCCTCGTCCAGCGTAAAGAGGATCAGGCTGAGCCGGCGATCATTGCCGAATCGGTCGAGCAATGGCTTCAACGCGCGGACATATTCGGTCTGGACCGGGATATCGGCGCCCTTGTCGCGGCCGAACCGCGCCAGCACCGCCGCATTGTGGTTGCGGAACGCGCCGGGATGCAGCTGCATCACCATGCCGTCCTCGGTCGACATGCGCGCCATTTCGGTCAGCATCTGGCCGCGGAACAGCTCCGCCTCGGCCGGCGTCACGCCGCCCTGCAACACCCTGGCATAGAGCGCCTCGGCGTCCGCGCGGGGCAGATCGGCGGTGAAGGCGGCGGGATGGCCGTGATCGGTCGAGGTCGCGCCCGCGTCCCGGAAAAAGGCGCGGCGGTTTTCATGCGCGCGGAGATAGCCCGTCCAGGTCGAGACATCCTCGCCCGCAACCTCGCCGAACCGGTGGAGATTGTCGGCGAAGCCGCCATGTTCGGGATCCAGCACGGGATCGGGACGATAGGCGGTGACGACCCGTCCCTTCCACCCGCTCTCCCGGATCGCCCGGTGATGCTCCAACGGATCGAGCGGGCTTTCGGTAGTGGCGATCACCTCGACATTGTACCGCTCGAACAGGGCGCGGGGGCGGAAGTCGGGCGTCTTCAGCGCGGCGTCGATCGTGTCGTAATAGAGGTCGGCGGTCGCCGGCTCCAGCAGCACGTCGAGCTTGAACACCTCTGCGAACACCCAGTCGAGCCAGGCGCGCGAGGGCGTGCCGCGCAGCAGGTGGTAATGGTCCGCCAGCAGCCGCCAGATCCGGCGCGGATCATGCTCGGTCGGGCTGCCGTCGACCGTCGGCACGCCCAGGGCATCCAGCGGCACGCCCTGCGAATAGAGCATCCGGAAGACATAATGGTCGGGGACGATCAGCAGGTCGGCCGGATTGGCGAACGGCTGGTTGGTGGCGAACCAGGCCGGATCGGTATGGCCGTGCGGGCTGACGATCGGCAGATCCCTGATCGGCTGGTAGAGCGCGCGTGCGATCGCCCGGGTCCGTTCGTCGGACGGGAACAGGCGATCGGGATGAAGCGCCAGCTTCGCCATGGCATCAATTCTCCGCATTCAGCGTGGTCACCGGCGCGTAGCGCGGGTTGAGGAGGTGGACGACGAGCAAGGCCACCAGATAGGCCGAGCCCGCCACGATGAAGATCGGTGTGTAGCTGCCGGTCGTTTCCAGCACGTAGCCGGCGAACTTGGCCATCAACATGCCGCCGACCGCACCGGCAAACCCGCCCAGGCCGACCACCGTGCCCTGGGCGAAGCGGGGGAAACTGTCCGCCGGCAGCGAGAAGTGGTTGGACGAAAAACCCTGGTGCCCGGCGCAAGCGAGGCCGATCAGCAGCACCGCGACCCAGATGGTCGGCGCCATTTGCGCAAAGGAGACCGGCACCACCATCAGTGCGCAGACGAACATGGCGGTCTTGCGCGCGCGGTTCGCATCGATGCCGCGCGCCAGCATCTGCGACGACAGCCACCCGCCGAAGATCGAGCCCACGTCCGCCAGGATGTAGATCGCGATCAAGGGCGGGCCGAACCCCTTGAGGTCAACGCCGTAACGCTTGGCGAAGAAGTCCGGCAGCCAGAACAGGAAGGTCCACCACACCGGGTCGATCAGGAAGCGGCCCGCCATGTAGGCCCACGCCTGGCGGGTCGACAGCACGGCGGCGAAGCTGGTCTTGCCTTCATCGACGAACGGCTCCGCCTCGATATAGTCGCGCTCGGCCTGGGACAGACGGGGATGTTCGCGCGGGCGGCGATAGAGCGTCAGCCACGCGCCGATCCAGACCAGGTTGAACAGGCCGGTGATGAGGAAGGCGGATTGCCAGCCCATCGCCAAGGTGATGGCCGGCACGATCAGCGGCGTGATCACCGCGCCGACATTGGCGCCGGCATTGAAGATGCCGATGGCGAGCGCGCGTTCCCGCTTGGGGAACCATTCGGCGGCGGCGGCGAGCGCGGCGGGATAGGTGCCGCTTTCCCCCAGGGCCAGCGGGATGCGGACCATGGCGAAGCCCAGGGTGGAGGTGACCAATGCATGGGCCATGTGGGCGGCCGTCCACACGCTCATCGCCAGCAGATAGCCGACCTTGGCCCCGACCCGGTCGATCAGCCGCCCGAAGAACAGGAACCCGACGCCGTAAAAGGCCTGGAACCAGAAGACCACGTCGCCATAGCCGCTCTCGCTCCAGCCATAATCGGCCTGCAGCGTCGGCTTCAGCACCGACAGGACGAGCCGGTCGATATAGCTCAGCACCACGGCGCTGAACAGCAGGGTGCAGATGATCCAGCGCACCTTGCCCGGTGGCGGCTTCGGAATGAAGGCGGGTGTGTTCACGTATATCCTCCCGCGCGGGACCGGCATGAACCGGCCCCGGCAAAGACGGCCCAGCACCATGCGGATACCGGCGTGAACCCCGACCTTCGCCGGGGGTGGGTTGCGCGACGGGCCGGGGCCCCGATCACCAGTTGAACAAGGTCCCGTCTTCCAGACGGTTTACCGGCAGGAAGGCGCGCTGATATTCATGTTTGGCGGCCAGCACCTCGTCCAGGTCGACGCCCAGGCCGGGCTTGTCGCCGGGATGCATGTACCCGTCCTCGAACGTATAGGCATGGGGGAAGACGGCGTCCGTCTCCTCCGTATGGCGCATATATTCCTGCACACCGAAGTTGGGCACCGACAGGTCGAAATGCAGCGCCGCCGCCATGCACACAGGCGACAGGTCGGTTGCGCCATGGCAGCCGGTCTTGACCTGATACAGGTCGGCCAGCGCGGCGATGCGGCGCAGGTGGGTGATGCCGCCGGCATGGACCACCGTGGCGCGGATATAGTCGATCAGCTGGTTTTCGATCAGGTCCTTGGCATCCCAGATCGAACTGAAGATTTCCCCCACCGCCAGCGGCGCGGTGGTGTGCTGGCGGATCAGGCGAAACGCCTCCTGATTCTCGGCCGGGGTCGCATCCTCCAGCCAGAAGGGGCGATAGGGCTCCAGATCCTTGCCCAGCCGCCCCGCCTCGATCGGGGTCAGGCGATGGTGAATGTCGTGCAGCAGGTGCACGTCCCAGCCCAGCACCTCACGCGCCTTTTCAAACAAAGGCGGGACCGAGCGCAGATATTTGCTGGTCGACCAGACGTTCTCGGTCGGCAGGTCGGCATCGGCGGGCTCGTAGAAATAGCGGTCCTTGCTGACCCCATAGGTGGACGGCAGCCCCGGCACGCCCGACTGGATGCGGATCGCCTTGTAGCCAAGCTGCTGGTAATGCAGGGCGTTGTCGATCGTCTCGGCGATGTCTTTACCGTTGGCATGACCATAGACCATCACGCCTTCACGGGCAGCCCCGCCGAGCAGCTGGTAGACGGGCAGGTTCGCCACCTTGCCCTTGATGTCCCACAGCGCCGTATCGACCGCGGCGATGGCGGTCATGGTCACCGGACCGCGCCGCCAATAGGCGCCTTTGTAGAGATATTGCCAGATGTCCTCGATCCGGTGCGCGTCGCGCCCGATCAGGCAGGGGGCGACATGGTCCTCCAGATAGGCGACCACCGCCTTCTCGCGCCCGTTGAGCGTGGCGTCGCCAAGACCGTAGACGCCTTCGTCCGTCTCGATCTTCAGCGTGACGAAATTGCGTCCCGGGCAGGTGACGATGACGCGGGCGGCGGTGATCTTAGGCACATCTCTCTCCCACAGTTCCGGCGGGGATCGTCTTGGGCGCGTCCTCTCGTTCCGGTCTTTCTGACTTGCTTCCGGGCCGCGGGCAACACCCCCGGCGCTTTCTGCTTGATACCGGTCACATGGTATAGGACGGTGTCCCAAGTCAATCGGCGGACCGGCACAAGATCGGCAACCGACAGAGAGGATTTGCCATGACGCCCATCGTCCGCCTGCTGGTCGCCTTGCTGTTCGTGTTGGGCGCCTCCGCCGTGCGTGCGGACGACGGCTATCGCCTGTGGTTGCGCTACGATCCCCTGCCCGCCCCCTTGCGCGGGGGCGCGCAGGCGGCGCTCGGCGGCGGCGTGCTGGCGGACCGCACCGATCTCACCCTCGCCCGCGCGGCGGAGGAGTTGGAACGCGGCCTTGCCGGCCTGCTCGGCGGTCAGCGAACGAGCGGCGGCGCGATCCTGGTCGGCACGCCCGCCGATCCGCGTGTCGGGGCGCTGGCCCTTCCGCTCGGCAAGCTGGGCAACGAAGGCTATCTGATCCGCACCGTCCGTATCGACGGCAAGGCGGTGACGGTGGTGGCGGCCAACGCCCCGGCGGGGGCGCTGTACGGCAGCTTCGCCCTGCTGCGGCTGGTGCAGACCGGCGCGGCGCTCGACCGGATCGACCTGTCCTCTGCCCCCGGGCTGAAGCTGCGGGTGCTGAATCAATGGGACAATCTGGATGGGCATGTCGAGCGGGGTTATGCTGGCAACTCGATCTGGGACTGGTGGAAGCTGCCGGCCTACACGGACCCGCGTTACACCGATTATGCGCGCGCCAATGCGTCGATCGGGATCAACGGCACGGTCCTCAACAACGTCAACGCCAATGCGCTGAGCCTGACCGCGCCCTACATCGCCAAGGCGGCGGCGCTGGCCGACCTGTTCCGGCCCTGGGGCATCAAGGTCTATCTGTCGGCCCGCTTTTCCGCCCCGATCGAGTTGGGTGGTCTCAAGAGCGCCGACCCGCTCGACCCCGCCGTCGCCGCCTGGTGGCGGGCCAAGGCGGACGAGATCTATCGCGCCATTCCCGATTTCGGCGGCTTCCTGGTCAAGGCCAATTCGGAGGGACAGCCGGGTCCGCGCGATTACCACCGCAGCCATGCCGACGGCGCCAACGTGCTGGCCCGGGCGGTGGCGCCGCATGGCGGGATCGTGATGTACCGCGCCTTCGTCTATGCGGAGGACAATCCGGTCGACCGCGCCAAGCAGGCCTATGACGAGTTCAAGCCGCTGGACGGCAAGTTCGCCGACAATGTGCTGGTGCAGGTCAAGAACGGCCCGCTCGACTTCCAGCCGCGCGAACCGTTCCATCCCCTGTTCGGCGCGATGCCCAAGACGCCGCTGATGATCGAATTCCAGATCACCAAGGAGTATCTCGGCCAGGCGACCCACCTCACCTATCTCGGCCCGTTGTTCACGGAGGTGCTGGGCAGCGACACCTATGCCGGTGGCAAGGGCACCACCGTGGCCGACGTGGTGGAGGGCAAAGCGGACGGGCACCGGCTGAGCGGCATTGCGGGGGTCGCCAATATCGGCACCGATCGCGACTGGTCCGGCTCCACCTTCAACCAGGCGGATTGGTATGCGTTCGGCCGTTTCGCCTGGAACCCGCGGGCGTCGGCGGAGGGGATTGCGCGCGAATGGGCGGCGATGACCTTCACGCCCGATCCCGCCATCGTCCAGCCGATCGTCGGCATGATGATGCCCTCGCGCGAGGCGGCGGTGGATTACATGACCCCGCTCGGCCTGGCGCACATCATGGGCACCAGCCACCATTATGGCCCGGCCCCGTGGGTCAGCGATCTCGCCCGACCGGAATGGAACCCGGCTTATTATCACCGCGCGGACGCCGCCGGCATCGGCTTCGACCGCACGGCGCATGGCAGCAACGCCATCGCCCAATATGCCCGCCCGCTCCAGCGGCTATGGTCCGATCCCCGCACCACCCCTGATGCCGACCTGCTCTGGTTCCACCATCTGCCGTGGGATTACCGCATGAAGTCGGGCCGCATCCTGTGGGATGAAATGGCCCTTCATTACCAGCATGGCGTGGATCAGGTAGCGGCGATGCGGCAGCAATGGGGCGCCATGAAACGCCATGTGGATGCCGAACGCTTTGCCAAGACGGCGGATTTCCTGGCGATCCAGCAGCGCGAGGCGGAATGGTGGCGCGATGCGTGCCTGCTTTATTTCGGCATCTGGTCACGCCGCCCGCTGCCGGCCGGCATTCCCGCACCCGCGCATGACCTGCCGTTCTACAAGGGCCTGACATTCCCCTTCGCCCCCGGCGGCGGCTGAACGCAGGAACAGGCCGTTCGACTTGCCGACGCCGACGTTTTTTGGTGTGGTCCGCGCCCAGACGAGAATAACGACGGCGGAGGGGAAGCGGGTTGAGCCAAAGGTCCGGGCGTCAGCGGGGAGCGCCGACGATCAGCGATGTCGCGCTGGCTGCGGGCGTGTCACCCATGACCGTCTCGCGCGTCATCAATGGCGAGAGCAATGTCCGCGCCGCCACGCGCGATGCGGTAAAGGCCGCGATCCAGCGCCTGGGCTATGCCCCCAACCGCGCGGCGCGCAGCCTGGCCGGAGCGGAGGAGCTGCGGATCGCCCTGCTCTACAGCAATCCCAGCGCCGCTTATCTCGGCGAGTTCCTGATGGGCGGGCTGGCCAGCGTCAGCCGCGCGCACGCCCAGTTGATGATCGAGCAGTGCGAGGATGGCGGGCAGGAGGTGCAGGCGGTCGCGCACCTGATCCGCACCGGCATCCATGGCGTCGTCCTGCCGCCGCCCTTGTGCGATTCCGACGCCACCATCGACGCGCTGCAGGCGGCCGACATCCCGATCGTGGTGGTGGCAAGCGGCCGCCCCCGTGCCGACATCCCGGCGGTCAGCATCGACGACGCACGCGCCGCGCACGACATGACCTGCCACCTGGCGGCACTGGGCCATCGCCGGATCGGCTTCATCGCCGGCAACCCCAACCAGACCGCCAGCGCGCGGCGGATGGACGGCTACCGCACCGCCCTGGACGAACTCGGCATCGCGCACGATCCTGCTTTGGTCGTGCCGGGCCTGTTCACCTACCGGTCCGGGCTGGACGCGGCCGAGCAGTTGCTGGCGCTGCCCGAACGGCCGACCGCGATCTTCGCCAGCAATGACGACATGGCGGGAGCGGCGGTGGCGGTGGCGCATCGCCACGGGCTGGACGTGCCGGGCGACATCACCGTCTGCGGCTTCGACGACACGCCGCTTGCCACCACGATCTGGCCCGAGTTGACCACCATCCGCCAGCCGATCCGCGACATGTCGCAGGCCGCGGTGGAACTGCTGATCGGCGAGGTCCGGGCACGCCGCGCGCCGGCCCGCGCCGCGCCGCGCCACGTACTGCTGGATTATCAGCTGGTACGGCGACAGTCCGACGCACCGCCCCGCAAGCGGCCGCCCGCCCGCGCCTGACCCCTCGGGCGATCGCCCGTCTTCCTCCCCTTGGCACAGCCTGCGCGCACATGAAAAAGCCCGCCGCTCACCGGAGCGACGGGCTTTTCCTTTGGCCGTGGATAAGCAGGATCAGCCTTCCATCTGCTCCAGCTCGCGTCCGCGCGTCTCGTGCAGCAGCTTTCTGACCAGGAAGAAGGAGACGAACGCCGACAGCGCATAGAAGCTGTAGGTCGGCGCAAGTCCCACATTGACGAGCAGCCAGGGGAAGCTGACCGAGATGATGAAGTTGGCGATCCACTGCGCGAAGCCGCACACCGCCAGCGCCGAACCGCGGATCTGGTTGGGGAACATCTCGCCCAGCATCACCCACATGATCGGGCCCCAGCTGAGGTTGAACAAAGCCGAGTAACCGAGCGCGCTGATGAAGGCGACGCGGCCCAACCCGCCCGGCAGCTGCAACGCACCGGAGGCATCGAACACGCCCTGCGAGAAGGCATAAGCCATCAGGCCCAAAGTCACCGTCATGCCGGCCGAGCCGATCAGCAGCAGCGGCTTGCGCCCGACCTTGTCGACCAGCAGCACCGTCAGGATGCAGGCGGCGATCGACACTACGCCGGAGATGATGTTCGTCAGCAGCGCGTCATTCTCGCTGAAGCCCACCGCCTGCCACAGCACCGCGCCGTAGTAGAAGACGATGTTGATGCCGACGAACTGCTGGAACACCGCCAGCATCATGCCGGCCCAGATGATCGGCCGGACCTTGCCGGTGGTCTGGTCCTTGAGGTCGCTGAATTTCGGCCGGTGATCCGCGACCAGGGTGGAGCGGATCTCCGCCACCTTGGCGGCGGCGGCTTCCGGCCCGAACAGCTTGGTCAGCACCGCGCGCGCCTCGCCCTCGCGGCCACGCACGACCAGGAAACGCGGGCTTTCCGGGATGAACAGCAGAGCGAGGAAGTAGACGAGCGCCGGAATGGCCTGCATCCAGAACATCCAGCGCCACGCCGGATAGCCGCCCCACAGGATCGCCTGCGATCCGCCGGCGGCCTGCGCCAGGACGTAGTTGGCGATAAAGGCGCCGGTCAGGCCCGTGATGATCATGATCTGCTGGATCGATGACAGGCGGCCGCGAATGCTGGCCGGCGTCACTTCGGAAATATAGACCGGCGACAATACGGAGGCTGCGCCCACGCCGAACCCGCCCAGCAGGCGCGCCAGCACGAACAGCTCCGATCCCGGGGCGGCGCCGGCGATCAGCGCGCTGATCAGGAACAGGATCGCGGAAATCCGCATCACGCCGCGCCGGCCGAGCCGGTCGGACAGGCGGCCGGCCGCGAACGCGCCGATCGAACAGCCGATCAGGATCGCGCCGACGTTGAAGCCCGTGCCGAGCTTGGACAGGTTGAACGCCTTTTCCAGCCCCTCCTGCGTACCGTTGATCACGCCGCTGTCATAACCGAACATGAAACCGCCGATCGTCGCCACCGCGACGATCATGGCGATAAAGGCCAGGTTCACCTGGCTTGCCCCTCGCTGCACTACTCTCCCTCCCTTTTCTATCTTGTGGTTCAACCGAGCCTGGCCAGATGGCCCGGCAGCCCGGCGACGCCGGCATCGAATGCGAACAGGTTTCCGGCAAGCGGCTGCGCCTCCAGCTCGGCCGCATCCAGTCCCTTGCGGGCCGTGGTGGCATAGGCCGTGCGCAGGTCGGCGCCGCCGAACGCAATCTTGGTAATGTTGGCGCAGGGAAAGCGCACCTCGCCCACGATCCGCCCATCGGGCGCATAGCGGCGCGCGCGCCACCCACCCCACAAGCCGATCCAGACATGGCCCTCCGCATCGCAGACGGAGCCGTCCGGCCACCCGTCCGCCGCGTCGACCGTCGCAAAGACGCGCGGTTCGCCGCAGCTGCCGTCTTCATTGAGCGGCACGGCATGGATCACCCGGCCGAGCGTGTCCGTGTGGTACAGCGTCCGGCCATCGGGCGAGATAGCGGGGCCGTTGGTGATGCAGACCGGATCGAGCCCACTGTCCTGAACCGCGCCGCCGTCAAGCCGGTAGAGGCGGCCGGTCGTGGCCTCCTCGCCATCGTCCATCGAGCCGAAATGCACCCGCCCGTCCGCATCCACCGTCGCGTCGTTCAGGCGGTTGCCCGGCATGCTCGCCTCCGGTGTCGCGATCACCGCGAACATGCCGTTGGCCGGATCGAACCGGGCCAGCCCGTGCTGCAAGCCCGCCAGAAACGTGCCGTCTTCCGCCGGCAGAACCCAGCCGACCTGGCACGGGGCCGTCCAGCTGCGCTGTTCGCCCGATTGCGGGTCGAAGCGGTGGACGCGATGGTTCTTGATGTCGACGAAATACAGCGCCTGTTCGCGCTTCACCCAGACCGGCCCCTCACCCAGGGTCGCCTGGACGTCCAGGACGCTGTGCGGTTCGCCCGTCATGTCAGCGCCACCCTGCGTCGATGAAGTAATCGTGCGCTGTGCACATGCGCGCATCGTCCGATGCCAGGAACAGGGTCAGGGCGGCGACATCCGCCGGCTGGATGCGCCCGTCCAGGCATTGGGCGGCCACGATCTCCGCCTCGCCCTCCGGCGTGTACCACTTCATCTGGCGCGGTGTCTGGACGTTGCCTGGCACGATCGTGTTGACGCGGATATTGTCGCGGCCGAGGTCGCGCGCCAGCCCACGTGTCAGCCCCTCGATCGCCGCCTTGGCCGTCTGGTAGAGAACCAGGTCGGGCAGGCCGAGATGCCAGCTGATCGACCCGAAGTTCAGGATCACGCCGCCGCCAGCCCGCTTCATCGCCGGCACGGCCGCCTGCGCCGCGAAGAACAGGTGGCGCAGGTTCACCGCCATGCGATCGTCCCAATAATCGGGCGTGACCTCCGCGATCGTGTGGCGGTCGTCATTGGCGGCATTGTTGACGAGGATGTCGATCCCGCCGAGCGCCTGCTCGATCTCCGCCAGCGTCCGCTTGAACGCGTCGATGTCGGCAAGATTGCAAGGCCGGAACAGCGGCACGTGCGCGGCGCCCGACAGCCGCTCGACCAGCGCGCGGGACGCGTCTTCGGCGATGTCGACAAAGGCCACGCGCGCGCCCTGCGCGACAAAGGCATCCACCAGCCCTTCACCGATGCCGCTGCCGCCGCCGGTGATCAGGACGCGCTTGTCGCGCAGGCTGGGATAGGATGCGCGCTGGGAGGGATCAGTCACCGACATAAGCCATCTTCATTCGAGAAAGGGACAGGATAGCAGGCAGGCGCGCCGCGACGATCATGCCGTCAGCAGCCCGCGCGCATGGAGGTTCTTCATCAGCCCGGTAATGCCGAGCGTCCACGGTCGCGCCGACCTGGAATGCACCACCCGGTTGACCAGCCGGCCGAGCTTCGGCGTGGAAATGGTGACCACGTCGCCCACCTTGTGGGTGAAGCCGCGCCCGGGCTCATCACGGTCCTGGGTCGGGGCGAACAAAGTGCCGAGGAACAGGACGTAGCCGTCCGGATAGTGATGCTCGCTCATCGCCTGGGCGAGCAGGTCCGTGGGATCGCGGCTGATTTCACGCATGGAGCTGTGCCCCTTCAGCACATAACCGTCCTCGCCCTCGATCAGCAGGTCGACCTCCGCCGCGCGGACATCGTCCATGGTGAAGGTGGCGTCGAACAGGCGCACGAACGGCCCGATCGAACACGACGCATTGTTGTCCTTTGCCTTGCTGAGCAGCAGCGCCGAACGGCCCTCGAAATCGCGCAGGTTGACGTCGTTGCCCAGCGTCGCGCCGACCGGCTCGCCATGGCTGTCGGCAAGGACGGCAACCTCCGGCTCGGGATTGTTCCAGGTGGAATCGGACCGCACCCCGATCTCCGCGCCCCAGCCGACGGTGGACAGCACCGGCGACTTGGTGAAGATCTCCGCATCGGGGCCGATCGCGACCTCCAGATATTGCGACCACATGCCCTCGTCGATCAGCGCCTGCTTCAGCGCCATCGCCTCGTCCGAACCCGGCTTCACGCCGCGAATGCCGCCGCCGATCCGTGCTTCCAGCCCGGACCGCACCTCGGCCGCACGGGAAAAGTCGCCGCGCGCCCGCTCCTCGATCACCCGCTCCAGCGCGGACACGGCAAAGGTCACGCCGGCGGCCTTGACGCATTGCAGGTCGACCGGGCTCAACAGCGTCGGCCCGCCGCCCTGCCCGCCAAGCTCGCTCAGCGCCACGCCGGTGGAGGCATCAAAGGCGCGGTCGGCCACCAGCTGCGACACGGTGGGCGCCACCCGGCTCATGTCGTGCAGCACGCCGCCCGCCACGATCACCGGCGAAGGCCCTTCGGCCGTTTCGATCCGGCCAAGGAACGTGCCGTCGCGCCAATCGTCGGCAAGCATTGCCGCTGGCTCAAACGCCGTCATCCGCCTCTCCCATCTCGCTTATGATTGATAGCGTTACCAATCATCGCCACGACAGGGTGTCAAGGTCATGCGGACGGGCTGCCGCGCGTTGCATGGTGGCCGGCCCCGTCACCGACCGAACAGCGCGCGCGCCTCGCGCGCCCAGCCGACTGCGTGTCGCACCACGGGGATACGGTCCAGGGTGCCGGGCGACAGGTTCGAGCGGGACGAGAATTGGCCGGCCAGCGACGGAGCCGCCAGCCAGGTCGCCACATCGGGATGCCGCTCCCGGTAGAAGTTGAAGGCGGCGTCGCGGTACATCGGCCCACCCTCCGGATCACCCGCCTTGCGGTCGCGCGCCTGCTCCATGAAACCCGCGATCCGGCCGGCGAAATCGGCGCGCATGGCGTAGAAGTGGCCGCCGATCGTGAGGCCGCCATGCGGCACCAGCCGGGGCTCCCCCCGCCCATGGCCGTTCGGCGTGATATAGCCGAGATAGAGCACGTCCCATGCTGTCGCCGCCACCTGTTCCGCCAGCGCGGGGAAGCGGGCGAGCCGGGCAATGTCGAAATCGACATCATCCTCCAGCACCAATATGTCGCGCCCGGCATCCGCCGCCGCGCGGGCGAGCGCCAGGTGGCTGTTGAAGCAGCCGCGCACGCCCATGCGGGGAAACTCGCCCGGCGAGTCGAACACCAGCCCGTCGAAGAAGCCTAGCCCGAGCATCTCGGGCGTAAGGTCGAAGCGGGCAAGGTCACGCTCGATGCGGCGTCGCCGGTCGGGACGGGAGGCGAGGCTGATTATCCGGCGGTCGGGGAACAGGGCGAACAGGTCAAGGAGGACCTGTCGCGCAACGGCGCGATCGTCGGACATTGCGGGCCTTCCTGATGGCTCCGCACGAGGCGGGACGCGCTTGTCCTAGCGTGCGCGCCGGCATTGGCAACGGCTTTCCGCCGCAGGGGGACGGGCGGCGCCGGTCGCGCCGCCCGCGCACGCCTTAGGTCGTGAACCCATAAACGGCGGTGAGGACCAGCGCCGTCGGCACCGCGATCATCAATGCGATAGATGACCAAG
>NZ_CAKTFO010000033.1 GCF_934560975.1 uncultured Sphingomonas sp.
CAGCGGCGGCCCGTCGTGCAGGTGACCGTCAGCCGCGACGTCCTTGCTGATCATGTTGATGACGTCCATGCGGAAGCCGTCGACCCCGCGGTCGAGCCACCACCGCATCATCGCGTGGACGGCCGCGCGGACCTCCGGGTTCTCCCAGTTGAGGTCGGGCTGCTGCTCCGCGAACAGGTGCAGGTAGCGCAGCGCACCTACCGGGTCGGCGATCATCGCCGTTTCCGTGATCTCGAACCCGATCGGCCCGGATGCGCCGCGCACGGTGGCCAGCGCCCATTCGGCGAAGTCGCGATCCGGCAGCACGCGCGCGGAGATGTTGACGTTGAAATCCAGCTCATGGCCGCAAGCGGCGAGGCTGCGCTGCTCGATCAGGGTCTGCCGGATCACCCATTCGGTGATGCGCCGCATCTGCCCATGTTCTTCGGCCAGGCCGATGAAGTCATTGGGGCCGATGAGCCCACGCACCGGATGCCGCCAGCGGACCAGCGACTCGACCGCCGCGATCTCGCCCGAGCGCGACCGCATCTTGGGCTGGTGCACCAGGAACAGCTCGTTTCGGTCCACCGCCAGCGCCAGATCGTCGGCCAGCGTCGGGGCCGCCGGACGGGCCGCGCCAGCAGGCGGCGATACACGCCCGTCCGTCCCGGCCAGGCGTTGCCAGCGGCGCGACAGCACAAAGCCGAATCCGACTCCGGCCAGCAAAGCGGTCACGAGCAGGAGAGCGGAGGACAGGGAGGACACGCTTTCTGTTATCCACAGGATCGTTAATATCCACTTTAAGGCGGGTGGACGCGACCAGGGCAACAGAAATCGTAAACGACATGCCGCCACGGCACCGCCCGGGCGTTGGAATACAGGACGGGTTCGCGCGTTTGTGCCCTTGATGTCACAGATTCAGGCCGAGGAGAGACCATGGTGCAGTTCCCATCCCTGCTGATCGCGGGCCTCGCGCTGGCGGCCCTGCCGGCCCATGCGGCCGATACCGCGTCGGCGCGCGGCGAAAAGGCCCTGGCCAAGGAGCTTGCCGGCCGCGTCGCCGGCAGCCCCGTACGCTGCCTGGACCTCCAGCGGATCCAGGGGACGGAGATCTTTGAAGGGACGGCCATCGTCTATCGAACCGGCCGCAACGTGATCTACGTCAACCGGACGCTGGGCGCGCGCCTGCTCCACTTCGACGACATTCCCGTCACCAACGTGTTCGGGTCGCAGGTCTGCCGGCTCGATCAGGTCCGCCTGCTCGACCGCAGCACACGCTTCCAGCGCGGCTTTGCGGTGCTGGGTGAGTTCGTGCCCTACACCAAGCGCAAGCGGGGACGCACCGGCCAGGGCGACACCGCGCCGGCCGCCACGCCGCCGCGCGGGGAGTAACGGCGGACCTGTCGACCGGCCCGCGCGTTCCGCCCCCACATCCTACCTCGGCAGCGGGAGAGGCAGATGCCGGTCGATCGACACGAGCGCGACGATGCGGGAGCCTGACGCGGTGCGCACGGCCCGTCTGTCCGGGCGGCGCGGGTAGCCCGCCATGGCCGAACGCGGATACGGCATCGCCCTGGCGTTGAGCGGCGGAAACGCGCTGGGTGCCTTTCAGGGCGGCGCGTACCAGGCCCTGCAGGAGTTCGGGTTGGAGCCCGACTGGGTCGTCGGCTGCTCGGCGGGTGCGATCAACGGCGCGCTGATCTGCGGCAATCCGGCGGAGGACCGCCTCGCCCGGCTGCACGCCTTCTGGCAGCCGGCCGGCACGGCGGCGGAATCGCCCCTACCCGCCCCGCAAGAGACTGCCCGGCGCACCGCGGCGGCGCTGCTGGCACTCGGCGGCCGGCCCGGATTGTTCATGCCGCGCCGGCTGCTGGGTCGGTGGTTCAATCCGTTCGGCGATCACGAACCGTCAAGCTTGTACGACTCGCATCCGTTGGCGCAGACGCTGGAGTCGCTGGTCGATTTCGACCGGCTCAACGGTGCGCCACCCCGCTTCTCCGCCGTGGCGGTGGATGTGGAAACCGGCGAGGATGTCATCTACGACACCGCCACCCACCGGATCGCGGCGGATCATGTGCGCGCCAGCTGCGCCCTGCTGCCGATCTTTCCGCCGGTGGCGATTGGCGGGCGCCTGCTGGCCGATGCCGGACTGTCGGCCAATCTGCCGCTGGACACGATCCTGTCCGACGACGCCGCCGAACCGCTGCTGTGCATCGCCGTCGACCTGCTCCCGTTGGAGGCGCCGAGGCCGAACACGCTCGGCGACACGATCACGCGCGCGCAGGACCTGGTGTTCGCCAGCCAAAGCCGCCGTGCGCTTGCCGCTTGGCAGGCGATCTTCGACCGGTCGGGCGATCAGGCGCGTGCCGTCACCATCCTGCACCTCGCCTATGGCGATCAGGCCCAGGAGGTGAGCGGCAAGGCATTCGACTATTCGCCTCTGTCCGCCCGCGCGCGATGGGATGCGGGCCATGCGGCGATGCGCCATGCCCTGGCCGGGATGCCGCGATTGATGCGCGACAGGCCCAAGCCGGGACTGACGCTCTACCGCCCGGATGACGCTGCGCCGGACGGGTTGCGCACCGTGCGCCTGCCGCTGGCCCCGGTGCCGGGGTAAGGGCCGCCTCAAGGACGCGGTTGTACGCGTTGCGGCTACCGCTCCAGCCGGTCGCGCAGCGCATCCACCACCTGGAATGCGGCAAAGGGCGGGTGGAGCCACTGCTCGGCTCCGTCGCGGCAAGGCTCCATCAACGCGCCGATGAACAGCAACGGGATGGCAGATCGCTCGATCGCCAGTTGATCCAGCAGGGTGCCCGCCAGGTCGACGGCAAGGCACGCCGCGATCGAGGACCAATGCGCCGCCCGCGCCTCGGCAATGGCCTGCGCCACCGGTCGGTCGGGCACGACGACGCAGATCCCGCATCGCTCCAGCGACCGCCGCACATAAGCGGCGCTGAAGCTCTCCGCGCCGGCGAGCAGCAGCACCCTGCTGCCGGACAGAGCGGCCACCCGCTCCATGCCCGCATCCATCTCCGCCCGATGCTCAGGCGGCGACGGGGCAGGCGCGTCCTGCCGGTGTCGCATCCTGCAGCGCCTCTACCGCGGCCATGCGGCGGTAGGTCGCCAGCGCCTGCCCCGCCACCTGGTCCATGTTGTAATAGCGGTAGGTGGCGAGCCGGCCGACGAAGGTCACGTCCGAAACCGACAGCGCCAACGCCTCGTAGCGTTTGAACAAGGCCTGGTTCTCCGGACGCGGGATCGGGTAATAAGGATCGCCCTCCGCGCTGGGATATTCATGCGTGATGCTGGTCCGGGGCGAACTCTGCCCGGTCAGATGCTTGTATTCGGTGATGCGGGTATGGGGCACCGCCTCATCCGGATAGTTGACCACCGCGACCGGCTGAAACCACTCCTGGTCCACCGTTTCGTGCCGGAAATGGAGCGAGCGGTAGGGCAGCTTGCCGAAGCGGTAGCCGAAATATTCGTCGATCGGGCCGGTGAACACCAGATGGTGGTGCGGATAGGCGGCACGGGCCTCCGCAAACTCCACGCCCAGCAGCAGGTCGATATTCGGATGGTCCAGCATCCGCTCGAACATCGCCGTATAACCCTGCGCCGGCATCGCCTGGAACGCGTCGGTGAAATAGCGGTCGTCGGTGTTGGTGCGGGTCGGCACGCGCGCCGTCACCGCCTTGTCGAGTTCGGACGGGTCCATGCCCCATTGCTTGCGCGTATAGCCACGGAAGAAGGCCTCGTAGAGTTCCTGCCCCACCGCCGACACGACCACGTCGGCCGACGTGCGGACGGCCTCCACCGGCTCGGCCCGGCTCGCCAGAAACGCCGCCGCATCCTCGTCGCTCTTGAGCTCCAGCTGGTACAGCATGTTCAAGGTGGTGCGATTGATCGGGATCGGCACCAGCATGTCGTTCACGCTCGCCAGCACCCGATGCTCATAGGGCCGCCACTCGGTGAAACGCGACAGATAGTCGACGATGTCCTGGCTGTTGGTGTGAAAGATGTGCGGCCCATATTGGTGGATCAGGATCCCCGCCTCGTCCCGCACGTCAAAGGCGTTGCCGGCGACATGCGGGCGGCGATCGACCACCAGCACCTTCTTGTTCGAGCCGGCGGCGAGGCGTTCCGCCATGATCGCGCCGGCAAAGCCCGCCCCCACCACCATCACGTCATAGGGCGTGGGGCGTTCGGCCGGCCAGACGGTGGGCGAGACCACGGGCTGGACATGGTCGGCGCGCGCGATCGCGTCCCCGATCAGGTCGGCCATCTGCCGGAAGGTGCGGTCCCACGACAGCTCCGCCAGGGCCGTATCCACCTCCGCCAGCCACGCGTCGCCGCCGTGCCGCAGCGCCAGTTGCGCTTCGCAGGCCACGACGAAGGTATCGGGCGCATCGGCGATGGCGACGGCGTCCAGTGCGCCATAGTGGCGGATCACGTCGGTGATCGACGTCGACACGACCGGCAGGCCACCGGCGAGATATTCGGGCGTCTTGGTCGGGCTGATGAAGCGGGTCGCGTCGTTGATCGCGAACGGCATCAGCGCCACGTCCCAGCCGCTGAGATAGGCCGGCAGCTCGGCATAGCCCTTGCCGCCGAGATAATGCAGGTTCGGCCGGCGCGGCAGATCGCCTTCGCTGATCTTCACCACCGGACCGACGATGCACAGCGACCAGTCGGGCCGGGCGTCCGCCAGGTGCGCCAGCAGGTCGAGGTTCATGCGTTCGTCCACCACGCCGTAGAAGCCGAGGCGGGGATGCGGCAGGCCGGCCAGGTCCGCCGGCTCCGACAGCCCACGCCGCGCCTGCGCGAAATGCGCCACGTCCACGCTGGAGGGGAACGGATGGATGTCCGCGTGGCGGTGCCGCTTGGCCTCGTACAGGCTGTAGCCGCCGGTGAAGACCAGATCGGCCTGGTCCAGCAACTTCTGCTCCAGCGGCAGCAATTCGGGCGGCGCGCCCTTGAAGTTCGCCAGTTCGTCCATGCAGTCGTAGACGATGCAGTCGGCCGGCACATGCTCCGAAAAAGGCAGCATCATCGGTGTGTAGTACCAGCGCACGATCGGACCGTCCTGCTCGCCCAGGAACATGTCCAGCAGCCGGCGCAGCGTATCGCCGTCGCGCGCCCGGTCCGCGCCCGCGTCCAGTTCCGGCGTGACCACGATCACGTCGGTCTTGCCGCAGACACGCACGTCCAGGCGCGCCTCCCCCAGCCCGTCCACATGCCGCGGCTCTTCCCAGAAGACAACGCGCGCCTCCCGCGCGAAGCGGCTCATCAGATGCTGGGGACGCTGACACACGAAGTCCCAACGCAGGTGACTGAAGCACAAAACGACCATGTCATAGCCGTTGCCGCCGCCCTCTCCGGACATGGTGGAGAGGCTCGTGACCGGCGCGATGTGCATCATGGTTACCTTGCTGTCAGATGAACGATAAGAACGGGCAGTCTTTGGGCAAAGTTCCTGCTATTATCCGCTAAATACTTGAGTAACATAGATTACGCCGTCGCATTATCATGGCGCCAGGCAACTCCCGCATGTCGGCTTCGTTGAAACGGTGGCGCGCTGCCGACGGCGGGGAATTGCGATGCAGGAACTCGAATTGTGGGGCGGTCCGGAATGCACGCTCAACCGCGTCGGCAACGTCTTTCGCGACCAGTTCGCCGAAACCGGCCATTATGACCGGCCGGACGACCTGGACGTCCTGGCCACGCTGGGGATCACGGCGATGCGCTATCCCGTCTTGTGGGAGCGCGTATCGCCGGAACGCCCCGACCGCCGGGATTGGCGATGGACCGACACCCGGCTGAACCACCTGCGCGATCTGGGTATTCGGCCGATCGCGGGGCTGGTCCATCACGGCAGCGGCCCGGCCTATACTGACCTGCTGGCCGACACGTTCGCACCCGGCCTCGCCCGCCATGCGCGCGCCGTGGCCGAGCGTTACCCTTGGATCGACGCATGGACGCCGGTGAACGAGCCTGTCACCACCGCGCGCTTTTCCGCTCTGTACGGCGTGTGGTATCCGCATCACCGCAACGAACGGTCCTTCTGGCTGGCATTGCTCAACCAGATTGACGGAGTGCGGCTGTCCATGGCGCAGGTCCGCAAGGTCAACCCGGCGGCGCGACTGATCCAGACGGACGATCTGGGCCGCACCTATGCCACGGCCGCGCTGCGCAACCAGGCGGCGTTCGACAATGTCCGCCGCTGGGCGAGTTGGGACTTGTTGTGCGGCATGGTGGTGCCGGGCCATGCCTTGTGGCGGCGTCTTTGCGATTACGGATTCGAACGCCGGCTGCGCGCGATCGCCGATGCACCCTGTTCGCCCGACATGATCGGGGTGAACCATTACCTCACCAGCGATCGCTTTCTGGACCATCGCGTGCGCCGCTATCCCCAGCACCTGCGCGGGGGAAATGCGGAGCGCGACTTTGCCGATACCGAGGCGGTGCGCGTGCTCGATCCGCCGCCGCCGGGACTGGGTGGGGTGCTGCGCGAGGCATGGTCGCGCTACCGCATCCCGATCGCCGTGACGGAGGTGCATAATGGCTGCACGCGCGAGGAGCAGATGCGGTGGATGGCGGAGGCCTGGAGCACCGCGCTGGCCTTGCGCGCGGACGGCATCGACCTGCGCGCCGTTACCAGCTGGGCGCTGCTCGGCAATCAGGGCTGGAACACCCTGCTGACGGACACCGGCCGTTACGAACCCGGTGCCTTTGACGTCAGCGACGGGCCCCCGCGGCCTACCGCCATGGCCACCCTGCTGAAACGACTCGCGGTCGGCGGCATGCCGCATCCGACCGCCGCGGGATCGGGGTGGTGGAAACGGCCGATCCGCCTGCTCCACCCCGCCGTGCCCCGCCCCGCCCCGATGCGCGACCGCAGCCGCTGCGAAGGAGAAGGCAGCCCGTTGCTGATCGTGGCGCGCGACCGCCAGGATGCCGATCCCATAATCGCCGCGTGCCATCGCCGGGGCCTCACAGTCCACTATTCGGACGTCCACCAGGATGCGATCGACGCCATGCTCCGCCTGCATCGACCATGGGCGGCGGCGATCCTGCATGACGATGCCCACGTGCAGGCGCGGATCCGTCGGCAATGCCGAGAGCTCGGCATCGACTGCACGGTGATCGATCGGGACCAGGGGCCGGAAACATGGCTGGACCCGCTGATCGACGCCTGCGCCGCCTCCGCCGGCATGGCCGCCGTCGCGTAGCTGCACGCAAGGCAAGCCCCTGCCGCGATCACGCCCAAATTGACGGCCCTGCAATGGAACGGGCACATCCGGGGAAAGGTGGCGGAGACGGAGAGATTCGAACTCTCGGTACGGTTTCCCGTACGACGCTTTAGCAAAGCGTTGGTTTCAGCCACTCACCCACGTCTCCAGGCCTGGCTGAGGCGGGCTATAGCGAGGGTCGGGCGCGGGATCAACGGCGCTGATGATGCCCCTCGTTCATTGCCGCGACAGTGCGGGCGCGGCTATAGCGTTCACCATTCGATGAAGGAAATATTGATGCGACGGGCTTTCTTGATCGGCGCGGCGCTGCTCAGCGGCGCGGCCCAGGCTCAGGTGCGGACGGTCGATCCCAACCAGGCGGGCGCCATGGCGCGCACCACGCCCGCCACCGCCGCCGCCGCCGAGGATTATGCCGAGCCGGCGGATGACCCCGTTCAGTCCGCCCCTGCCGCCGCCGCGCCGCCTAGCGCCACCATGGCGCAACCGCAGGGCACCACCACGCCGCCACCCGCATCCCAGGCGGAGATCCAGGCGCGCCAGGCGGTGGAAGGCGGCACCTATCAGGAAGGCGACGTACTCGCCGCGGCGGAGGGCGTGTTCGGCAAGGGCGCGGCCGGCCTGGCGCAACTGATCGAAAAGATCTTCAAGGATCAGGGCCGTCCCAACGCCTATATCGCCGGGCGCGAAGCCGGCGGCGCGTTCGTGGTCGGGCTGCGCTACGGCTCCGGCACCATGTTCCACAAGGTGGAGGGGCAGCGGCCGGTCTACTGGACCGGCCCGTCGGTGGGCTTCGACGTCGGCGCGAACGGGGCCAAGACGTTCGTGCTGGTCTACAACCTCTACGACGCGCAGGAACTGTTCCATCGCTATCCGGCTGCCGAGGGCAATGTCTACATCGTCGGCGGCCTGACCGCGAGCTATCTGCGGCGCGGCGACAAGGTGCTGATCCCGATTCGGCTGGGCGTCGGCTGGCGGCTGGGCGCCAATCTCGGCTATATGCGCTTCACCGAAAAGGCGACCTGGCTCCCCTTCTGACCGATCAGGCCGGCAGGCCGATCAAGGCGATCTGCCGGCCATAATCCGCTTCGCCCCGGTGGGTCGCGCGGCGGTAGCTGAAGAAACGGCGTTCGTCGGAATAGGTGTCGAGGCCCAATGCCTCGATCCGGCCGACGCCCGCCGCCGCGAGGCGCGCGGTGACATAGGCCTCCAGGTCGAAATGCCAGCGGTCGCCGGTGCCGGGCGCGAAGAAGCGTTCATTCTCCGGATCGGCCGCGTCGAAGCGGCGGACGAAGCCCTCGTCCACCTCGTAGGATGCGCGCGCGATGCAGGGGCCGATCGCCGCCGCGATCCGGCCGCGCTCGGCCCCCAATTGCTCCATTGCGACCAGCACCGCGTCGGTCACGCCGCCAAGCGCGCCCTTCCATCCGGCATGGGCGGCGCCGACCACGCCGGCCGCCGCATCCGCCAGCAAGACCGGCGCGCAATCGGCGGTCAGCACGCCCAGCAGCAGGCCGGGCCGGTCGGTCGCCAGCGCATCGGCATGCGGGCGCGCATCGTCCGGGAACGGCGCCATCACCCGCACCGCCCCGGCCGAATGGACCTGATGCACGGTAACCAAGGCCGCCCCGGGCAGCACCGCCGCCACCGCCCGCTGCCGATTCTCCGCAATGGCGGCACGGTCGTCGCTGGAGCCCAGGCCGACATTCAGCCCGGCCAGCACGCCCCCGGACACCCCGCCTTCCCGGCCGAGGAAACCGTGCGGCACCTCGCCGAGCGCACCTGCACGGATGGGAACAGGCACGCTCATTGAAATCCCCCGGGTTCGGGCCAGCCCGGCGCGACCACGCTTATCACCTTGAACAACTCCCCCATTTCGTCCGGGTGGGTCAGGCGGCGATAGGCGGTCGCGATCTCGTCGGCACGCGCCGGCGCGGCACGACCAAGCGCGGCGGCGCGATTGGTGAGGCCGAGCGCGATCAACCACTGCCCCTGCGGCACGACCCGCGTGACGTGCGCCCCGGCGTCGCGGGCCGACGCCGCCAGCGCCGCGAAATCGACATGGGCGGTAAGGTCCGACGCGCCCGGCCGCGCGAACGGATCGGCATAGGCATGGGCGTGCACCGCCTGGAGCGTGTCGCCGTGCGCCCCACCGTCATGACCATAGTCGATCGCGATCAGCAAGCCGCCTTGTTGGTGGAGCCGTTCGGCCAGCCGCCGCATCACCGCGCCGGCCGCGGGGGCGCTTTCGACGATGCTGCCCGGATCGGCATGGCGGACGGCCGCCGGCACGTCGCGGTCATGAGACACGTCGCCCGGTCTGGCCTCCAGTCCATCCAGCCCCTGCCCCACCATCCGCTCGCGCCAGCCGTTGACGGTGTTCACCAGCTGGCGCACCGGCAGCGCGTCGAAGAATTCGTTGGCGACGATCAGCAGCGGGCGATCCCCCGGCAGGGTGTCCACCCCGTCATGCCAGGTCGCATCGGGGTGCAGCGCCCGTTGCCGCGCCTGCAGCAGCGGACTGGTCTCGACCAAGTGGAGCGGGGGGGCGAGGCCCGCCACCCGCATCGCGCGCAGCATGTCCGCCGCCAGCGTGCCCCGTCCGGGGCCCAACTCCACCAGCGCCACGCCGGGCGATCCGGCGCGCTGCCAGGTGTCGGCGAGCACCAGGCCGATCATCTCCCCGAACATCTGGCTGATCTCGGGCGCGGTGATGAAGTCGCCCTCGGCCCCGATCGCCGCGTGCGTTGCGTAGTAATGCGCGTTGGCGAGCGCCATGTAACGCTCGATCGAAATCGGCTCCTCGGCCGCGATCAGGCGGGCAATCTCCGCCGACAAATCAGGCGACGCTGGCATCGCCCGCAATCGGTTCGACCCGCACCCGGCGGCGCGCGGCGGTGAGGATGAAATACAGCCCGACCAGGATCATCGGCAGGCTCAACGTCTGGCCCATGGACAGGCCCCAGGACAGGATGCCCAGTTGCACGTCCGGCTCGCGCACATACTCCACCAGGAAGCGGGCGACGCCATAGCCGGTCAGAAAGGTGCCGAGCAGCAGGCCGGGCTTGTAACGCGCATTCGTCTTCCAGAAGAGCAGAAACAGGATGGTGAACAGCACGATCCCCTCCAGCCCCGCTTCGTAGAGCTGGCTGGGATGGCGCGGATAGGGGCCCGCCTCCGCGCCCGGAAACACCATGCCCCACGGCACGTCCGTCACCCGCCCCCACAATTCGCCGTTCACGAAGTTGGCGAGCCGGCCGAAGAACAGTCCGAACGGCGCGCAGCAGGCGATGTAATCCACGAAGCGCAGCATGGAGAGGCCGTTGGCTCGCGTCAGCCACCAGATGGCGATCACCGTCCCGAACGCCCCGCCGTGGAACGACATGCCGCCATCCCACAGTCGCAGCGCCTGTAACGGGTCCTTCAGCATCCAGGGATCGTAGAACAGGACGTAGCCGATCCGCCCGCCGAGGATGATGCCCAAGGTCGCGTAGAAGACGAAGTCGTCGGCATGGCGCCGCGCCATCGGTGCCCCCGGCTGTGCAATCAGCCTGGTGAGATACCACCAGCCGATGACGATCCCGGCGATATAGGCCAGCGAATACCAGCGTATCTGCAGGATGCCGAGGTCGAGCGCCACCGGCGACAGATGCAGGCTCGCATAGCTGAGGGGCGCGGCGGCCGCGGCGGCGAGGGGGACCAGGCTCATGGCGACGAGACGTAGCCGAGCCCGCGTCCGGCGGCAAACGGGCTTCAGCGTGCAGCCCGTTCCTGCGCGTCGACCTCGCGCCCGATCTCGCCGAAGCGTTCGAGCAGGGTTCGGGCAAGAGCCTGGTCGCCGGAGCGGACCAGCACTTCGTCGTTCAGCCAGCGTGAATTGCGATTATAGTTCAGGCTGCCGAAATAGCTGGTCCGCCGCCCCGCTTGCTCGATCACGATGAACTTGGCGTGCATCGGCAGATGATCGGGGTGGCGATAGCGGCGGACCCGCACGCCGGCTTGCGACAGGCGCTCCACCGCCGCCGTCGGCACGCGCCGTTCGGTGTCGTGCACCACCAAAGCGAGGGAGGCGCCCCGTGTCGCGGCCATCGCCAGCCGATCGACCATGTCCGCCTTGAGGTGGGAGATGGCGGCCCACAATCGGTCACCCCGGCCCAGCCCGTCCACGGCATGTTCGACCACATAGGGGCGCAGGCGCGGATAGAAGATCAGGTCGGTGTCGCCGTCGCGATAGATACGGTTGTTGGCGGCGGCGAAGTGCCCCGTCCTGCCACGGCCGTCCGCCAGCGTGGTCACATGATCGCGCAATGTCGCGACCAGCCCCTCGCCGGTCAGCCCGACCAGCAGGTTGTGGCCACGATCCTGATCGCCGATCTGGTCGATGACCGCCTGGTCGACGTCGCTGTCACCCGACGGATTGAACGATCCCACGAACGCGATAGCCTGAGGCGCGGAGAAGGCATAGATCTTCGCATGGAGCCGGCCATTGACGCCGCGCAACGGCCTGGGCGCAGGCGGGCGGAGAACCAGCCCGCCGCGCAGGCCATGCCGCCGCAGCAGGCACAAGGCCGCGTCGCTGGCCTGCGCCAGCCGGGGATCGCCCTCCACCACCAGCCGCACCGCCACCCCGCGATCGCTGGCGCGGATCAGAGCCCCGGCCAGGTCGCGGTCGCGGAAATAATAGGTCGCCCAGTCGATCCGCCCGCCTGGCGGCACCGCATCCACCCGCGCCCGCAGCATGTCGCGCAGCGTGCCCGCTGGGCGATCGGGGCCGCCGAACAGGACCGGGCCGATCGCCGGCGCGGTGCCGCGATGCACGTCGGCGATCCGGGCGGACCCTGCCTGCAACACGCGCACCGTGGCATAGCCCGAGGCGGCAAGCAGACCCGCCCCGACGGCTCCGGCAACATATGTGACAAGACGATGACGACGCATGGCCGCGCGATATGGGCAGCGCGCCCGTACGGACAATGCCCCAAGATAATGGTGAGATTGACGTGCCCAGATCGATCCGCTGTGATGTGCGGGTATGACCAGCAGGGAATTTCAATGGCTTCGATCGGCCGCCGCCTCTTGCCCTTCTTTCTGGCGTTCAGCGCGATGACCGGCGCAGACGCCGCGCCGCCGGCCGATCCCAACGTCTGGCTGGAGAATATCTTCGCGCCGGATGCGCTCGGCTGGGTGGAGACGGAGAACAAGCGCACGCTCGGCATCCTGGAGGCCGACACCCGCTACGCCGGTCTGTACGCCGATGCATTGCGGATCGCGGAGGCGACCGATCGCATTCCCATGCCCAATCTGCTGGGCGAGCGCGTGGTCAATCTGTGGCAGGACGCCACCCACGTTCAGGGCATCTGGCGGCAGACGACTTTGCCCGGCTATCTGGGCGACACGCCGCAATGGCGCACCCTGATCGACCTCGACCAGCTGTCCGCCGCCGAGGGCAGGAAGTGGGTGTGGAAGGGCGAGGATTGCGAGCCCACCGCCGAGCGCCGCTGCCTGATCGCCTTGTCGGAAGGCGGCGAGGATGCGGTAACGGTGCGTGAATTCGACCTCGACCGCACCGCTTTCGTCGACGGCGGCTTCACCCTGCCCACCTCCAAGCAGGACCTGGCGTGGGAGACGCCCGACAGCCTGCTGGTCGCCCGCGACTGGGGCCAGGGCAGCATGACCACCTCCGGCTATCCCTATGTCGTCAAGCGCCTGACGCGCGGCCAGCCGCTGGACCAGGCGCGCGAGCTGTTCCGGGGCAAGCCGGGCGACGTCGGCGTCGGCCCGCTCCATCTGATGGACGGACAGGATAACAGCCTGCTGCTGATCGAGCGCAACCTGACCTTCTTCGAAGGCGAGTTGTTCGTGGTGGAGGGCGACCGGGTCGCCAAGCTCGACCTGCCCGCCAAATATCGCGTCTACGGGCTGGCGTCCGGCCGCCTGATCCTGCGCATCAACCAGGATTGGCAGGCGTACAAATCGGGCTCCCTCGTCGCGGTGCGCATCGCCGGCGGCAAGATTACGGGATCGGAGCTGCTGTTCG
The DNA here is from genome assembly GCF_934560975.1 of uncultured Sphingomonas sp. GTDB lineage: Bacteria > Pseudomonadota > Alphaproteobacteria > Sphingomonadales > Sphingomonadaceae > Sphingomonas_I. Next base: position 13,261 of record NZ_CAKTFO010000033.1, read on the forward strand.
CGCCCAATGCCCGCCAGTCGGTCGACGGCGTGGCGGTCACCCAGGGGCATGTGGTCGCCGCCATCTACGACAATGTGCGCGGCCAGGCGTGGAGCTTCACGCCGGGCGACAAGGGCTGGACCGCCAGGCGCATTCCGCTGCCGGACAACAGCTCGGTCGGGCTGGTCAATTACGACCGCCGCACCGACCAATTGTTCGTGCGCGCGGAAAGCTTCACCGCGCCGACCACCTTGTGGCTGGCCGACGCGGCCGCCGCCACCGCGCGGCAGGCCAAGACCATGCCGGCACGGTTCAATGCCGAGGGGCTGGTCACCGAACAATATGAGGCGGTGTCCAAGGACGGCACCCGCATCCCCTATTTCATCGTCCATCGCGCCGACGCCAGGAAGGACGGCAGCACGCCCGCTTTGATGACCGCCTATGGCGGGTTCCAGGTGTCGATGACGCCTACCTATCAGGCAATTCGCGGCAAGCTGTGGCTGGAGAAAGGCGGCGCCTTCGTCCTCGCCAACATTCGCGGCGGCGGCGAGTTCGGGCCGGCGTGGCACGATGCCGGCCTCAAGACGAAGCGGCAGGTCATCTATGACGATTTCGCCGCCGTGGCCGAAGATCTGGTCAGGCGCGGCTTCACCAGTGCGCGCCGGCTCGGCATCTTCGGCGGGTCCAATGGCGGCCTGCTGATGGGGGTGGAGATGACCCAGCGGCCGGACCTGTGGCACGCGGTCGCGATCCAGATCCCTTTGCTCGACATGCTGCGCTACGAGCAATTGTCGGCCGGATCGTCCTGGGTTGGCGAATATGGCAGCATGACCGTGCCCGCCGAGCGCGCCTTCTGGGAAAAGACCTCGCCCTACCAGCAGCTCCGGCGCGGCGCTGACTATCCCGAGCCGTTCATCTGGACCACCACCCGCGACGACCGCGTCGGCCCGGTCCAGGCGCGCAAGTTCGCCGCGCGGATGAAGGATTACGGCCTGCCCTACCTCTATTGGGAGAATACGGAAGGCGGCCACGCGGCGGGCGCGAACCTGAAGCAGAGCGCGCGCACCAACGCGCTGGAGATCACCTATTTCACGCGCAAGCTGATGGATTGATGTTGCGACCGGCCTCCTTCCCCGTGACGGGAGAGGAGGCCGATGCGTCACGGCTTACTCACCCTTGCCGACGGCGTCCTTGACCCGCTTCACCGCGCGGCTGACGAAGCCCTCCTCGGCCGCTTCGGCCTCCGCCTTGGTCTTGTGCGCGACGCCGGCGGGCTCGGCCGGCGGGGCATAGACGCTGAACAGCTTCAGCGGGACGGACCCCTTGTTGATGATGTTGTGCTCGGCCCCCTTGGGGATCACGATCATGTGGTTGGGCGTCACCTTGCTGTGGCCGCCGTCCACCACCGCCTCGCCGGTGCCCGCGACGAAGAAGGTCGTCTGGTCGGCGCGGTGCGTCTCCATCCCGATATCCTCGCCGGCCGGGATGCTCATCAGGACGATCTGGACGTTCTTGTCCAGATAGACCTCCTTCTGGAAGAAGTCGTTCTTGGTCGCGAGATCGATCATGTCCTTGTTGAACAGCGCCATCATGTCCTCCTGTCGATTTCGGCACTGAACCGGCGCAGCCCGGTGCTTGTTCCTTGGGGCGATCCCGGCTTAGGGGGTCGTCATGGCAGAACCGCACGCCAAGGGCATCGACCGGCGCACCATGCTGATCGGCGGAGGCGCGGGCGCGGGCCTGCTCCTCGCCTGGGGGCTGTGGCCGCGCGGCTACCGCCCAAACCTGGCCCCGCGCGAGGGCGAGACGGTGCTGAACGCCTTCGTCAAGATCGACACGGCCGGCCGCGTCACGGCCGTGGTGCCGCAGGCGGAGATGGGCCAGGGCATCTGGACCGCGCTGGCGCAGGCCTTGGCCGACGAACTGGGCGCCGACTGGCGGCAGGTGGGGGTGGAGCCCGCGCCGCTCAATCCGCTCTACGCCAATACCCTGCTGGCCGGTGAGCTGGCGGAGGCCGCCGCACCCCGCTTGCTGCAGGGCATTGGCGGCTGGACCGCGCGGCAATGGGCGACGCGCAACACGCTGATGGTGACGGCCGGCTCCACCTCCGTCCGGGCGTTCGAGCAGCCGTTTCGTGAAGCCGGCGCCGCCGCGCGCGCCTTGCTGTGCATGGCGGCGGGCAAGCGGATCGGCGCGGACTGGCGCGCCTGCGACACGGAGGCAGGCTTCGTGGTGCGCGGCGACGACCGGTTCCGCTTCGGCGACCTGGCGGGCGAGGCCGCCGGATTCGCGCCGCCCGCCGAGCCGCCGCTCCGCCGCCCGGGCGAAGGCGGGATCAGCGGGCGGTCGGTGCCGCGCCTCGATTACCCCGCCAAGGTGGACGGCACGATGCGCTATGCCGGCGACGTGCGCCTGCCCGACATGCTGTTCGCCGCCATCCGCCACGGACCGCTCGGCGACACGACATACCATGGCGGGGACATGGCGGCGGCCGACACGCAGGCGGGGGTGAGCGGCATCGTCCGCACCGACCGCTGGGTCGCGGCACTCGCCGACAACGGCTGGGCGGCCGAACGCGCGCTGGACCGCCTTGCGCCCCGGTTCGCGACCACCGGCGCGCTGCCCGACAGCGCCGCGGTCGCCAAGGCGCTGGACGGCGCACTGGCGGGCGAAACCACCCGGTTGGTCGAACGGGGCGATGCCGCGCCGCTGCTGACCGGGCCGGGGCTGGTGGAGGCGACCTATGACGTTCCCCTTGCCGCCCATGCCACGATCGAGCCCCTGGTCGCGACCGCGCGCGTCACCGACGACCGGCTGGAACTGTGGGCGCCGAGCCAGGCGCCGGGCGTTGCGATCGCCGCCGTGGCCGCCGCCACGGGCTTTGCCGAGAGCCGCATCACCCTCTACCCGATGCCGATCGGCGGCGGTTTCGGGCGCAAGCTCGACCATGACGCCATGGTCGAGGCGGCCACCCTCGCCATCCAGGCCAAGCGCCCGGTGCAGCTGCACTACAGCCGACACGAGGAGATGCTGCGGGGACGTCATGGCCCGCCCGCCCGGGCGCAGCTGTCGGGGCGGGTCGACGGGCAAGGCCGGATCGCCGCCTGGCGCACCCGCATCGCCACGCCGAACGGCGCGAACGGAGTAGACGGCCTTGAGCGCGTGGGTGGCGCGGCATCGATAACCGGTGTCGAGCCGCCTTATGCCATCCCAGCGCTGCGCATCGACCATGGCGTGGCGGAGATCGGTTTTCCCACCGGCGTGTGGCGATCGGGCGCACATGCCGCCACGACCTTCTTCACCGAAGGCTTCGTGGATGAACTGGCGACGCGCGCGGCCAGGGATGCCTTGTCGTTTCGCATGGGCCTGCTCGGGCACAATCCCCGACTGGCCCGGTGCCTGTCCCAGGCGGCGGCGGCAGGCGGCTGGAGCGGGGAGCCGCAATCCGGCCAGGGCCTGGCCTGCCTGTCCGCGTTCGGCAGCCACATCGCCCTGTTCGCGGAAGCGGGGCTGGACGGCGACGCGATCCGCGTGTCGCGCCTGGTGGCGGTGGCCGACATCGGCCGCGTGCTCCACCCGGACAGCGCGCGGCAGCAGATCGAAAGCGGGCTGGTGTGGGGCCTGGCGTCGGCACTCGGCAACCCGCTCACCCTATCCCGGGGGCTGGTGGAGCAACGGGGCTTCGATGCGCTGCGCCTGCCGCGGATGAAGGACATGCCGGAGTTCGAGATCACGCTGATCCGTTCCGCCGCGCCGCCCGGCGGCGTGGCCGAACTGGCGGTGCCCCTCGCCCCGCCGGCCATCGCCAACGCGCTCTTTTCCGCCACGGGCAACCGCCTGCGCAGCCTGCCGTTGATGGGCGCATGACGCCACCGCCCGATCACCCCGCCATCCCCGCGCCCAAAATCGGCGTGCTGGTAACCAATCTCGGCACGCCCGACGCGGCGGAGGCAGGCGCGGTACGCCGCTACCTTGCGGAGTTCCTGTCCGACCGGCGCGTGGTGGAGATCCCGCCTGTCCTGTGGCAACCGATCCTGCGCGGCATCATCCTGCGCACCCGCCCGAAGAAGTCGGCCCATGCCTATGCCCAGGTCTGGCGTGAGGACGGATCCCCGCTTGCCGCCATCACCGCCGCCCAGGCCCGCGCGCTCCAATCGCGGTTCGGGGACCGGGTTATGGTCGACTACGCCATGCGCTACGGTCGCCCCGCCATTGCGGATCGCCTGGCGGCGATGAAGGCCGCCGGGTGCGAGCGCATCCTGCTGGCGCCGCTCTACCCGCAATATTGCGCAGCAACGACCGCGACCGCCAATGACAGCGCCTTTGCCGTGCTGGCGACCATGCGCTGGCAACCCGCCCTTCGCACGCTGCCGCCTTATTACGACGATCCGTACTACATCGACGCGCTCAAGCAGAGCGTGGAGGCGTCGCTTGCCGCCCTGTCGTTCGTGCCGCAGGCGATCGTGGTCAGCTTCCACAGCATGCCACAGCGGACGCTGGAGCTGGGCGACCCCTATCATTGCCACTGCCAGAAGACCGGCCGCCTCTTGGGCGAGGCGCTGGGGCGCGAGGTGACAGTCACGTTCCAGTCGCGTTTCGGCCGCGCCAAGTGGCTGGAGCCCGCCACCGACATCGTCCTGGCCGGACTGCCCGCCAAGGGCGTGACACGGATCGCCATCGTCGCCCCCGGTTTTTCCGCCGACTGCGTGGAGACGCTGGAGGAATTGTCGATCCGCGGGCGGGAAAGCTTCCAAGCGGCCGGCGGAACCGACTTCGCCTATCTTCCTTGCCTCAATGCGGAGCCCGGTGGCATCGAAATGTTGCAGGCTTTGCTGCAGCGGGAGCTTGCGGGCTGGGTCGCGCCTTTCTAGGCTTCGCGCACAAACGAGCGAGAAAGGGAGAGGGCAGATGGCGCGTGTGGCAATCGTGACCGGCGGGACGAGGGGCATCGGTGAGGCGATCAGCGTCGCACTGAAGGACCATGGCATCACCGTGGCCGCCAATTATGCCGGCAACGAGGAACGCGCGCGCGCCTTTACCGAGCGGACCGGCATCAAGAGCTACAAGTGGGACGTGGCCGATCACCAGGCCTGCCTGGACGGCGTCGCCCAGGTGGAGGCGGAGCTGGGCCCGGTCGACATCGTGGTCAACAATGCCGGCATCACCCGCGATTCCACCCTGCTGAAGCAGACGTGGGAACAGTGGCAGGAGGTGATCGACACCAATCTGGGTGGTTGCTTCAACATGGCGAAGGCTGCCTTCCCCGGCATGCGCGAGCGCGGTTGGGGCCGGATCGTCAATATCGGCTCCATCAACGGCCAGGCCGGCCAATATGGCCAGGTCAACTATGCCGCCGCGAAATCGGGTATCCACGGCTTCACCAAGGCACTGGCGCAGGAAGGCGCCCGGTTCGGCGTAACCGTGAACGCGATCGCGCCGGGCTATATCGATACGGACATGGTCGCCGCCGTGCCGCCGGACGTGCTGGCCAAGATCGTGGCCAAGATCCCGGTCGGCCGGCTCGGCAAGGCGGAGGAGATCGCGCGCGGCGTCCTGTTCCTGACCGGCGAGGATTCAGGCTTCGTCACCGGATCGACCCTGTCGATCAACGGCGGCCAGCACATGTACTGATCGGATGGCCGGCCCGATCAAACGATCGGTGATGATCGCCGGCCATGCGACCTCCGTCAGCCTGGAACCCGTCTTCTGGGACGGGTTGAAGCGCGCGGCGGAGGAGGATGCTCTGCCGATCAGCGCACTGGTCGCCCGCATCGATGCGGAACGGATCGCGGCCGACGATCCGCCGAACCTGGCCAGCGCGATCCGCGTCTGGCTGATGGAGCGGCTGCTGGCGCGCGATGCATGACGGTGTTTCGACTGGCCGGATCGGGCATGTCGGGCCGAAACCACTGGTCTTCCCCGGCCATGCCGCTAAAGGCGCGCGCATGACCGACATCACCATCCGCCGCGCGCTGCTTTCCGTCTCCGATAAGACCGGCTTGGTCGAACTGGGCCAGGCGCTGGCTGCCGGGGGCGTGGAGCTGGTCTCCACCGGCGGCACCGCCAGGGCGCTGCGCGAGGCGGGGCTGTTGGTGAAGGACGTGTCCGACCTGACCGGCTTTCCCGAAATGATGGACGGCCGGGTCAAGACGCTCCATCCAAAGGTCCATGGCGGCCTGCTCGCCGTGCGCGACGATGCCGAGCATGTCCGCGCGATGGAGGAGCATGGCATCGGCGCGATCGACCTCGTGGTGGTCAACCTCTACCCCTTCGCCCAGACGGTGGCGAAGGGCGCGGAACGGGACGAGATCATCGAGAATATCGATATCGGCGGCCCCTCCATGGTCCGCTCCGCCGCCAAGAACCACGCCTTCGTCGCGATCGTCACCGACCCCGCCGATTACGCGAAGGTGGCCCAGGGCACGACCACGCTCGACCAGCGCCGGCTTTTCGCCGCCAAGGCCTTTGCCGCCACCGCCCAGTATGACGCGATGATCTCCGCCTGGTTCGGCCACAGCGACCAGGGCGAGGCGTTCCCCGACGCACTGTCCTTGCCCGTCAGGAAGGCGGGCGAATTGCGTTACGGCGAGAATCCGCACCAGTCGGCCGCGCTCTACCTGCCGGTCGGCTCCGCCGCGCGCGGTATCGCCCAGGCGGAGCAGCTGCAGGGCAAGGAACTGAGCTACAACAACTACAACGACGCCGATGCCGCGCTGGAACTGGTGAGCGAGTTCCGTGATGGCCCGCCGACCGTGGTGATCGTCAAGCACGCCAATCCCTGCGGCGTCGCTACCGGCGAGACCCTGATCGAGGCGTACAAGGCGGCGCTCGCCTGCGACAGCGTGTCGGCCTTCGGCGGCATCATCGCCGTCAACCGTCCGCTGGACGGACCGACCGCCGAGGCGATTTCCGGCATCTTCACCGAAGTGGTCGCCGCACCAGCGGCGGACGACGCGGCACGCGCCATCTTCGCGAAGAAGAAGAATCTCCGCCTGCTGATCACCGGCGAATTGCCCGATCCCACTCGCGCAGGCCTGCAGGTCAAGTCGATCGCGGGCGGCTTCCTGCTGCAGGGCCGCGACAATGGCCAGGTGGCGGGAGACGCCCTGACCGTGGTGACGAAGCGCGCGCCGACGCCGCGCGAACTGGCCGATTGCCGCTTCGCCTGGACCGTCGCCAAGCACGTCAAGTCGAACGCCATCGTCTATGCCACGGACGGCGCCACCGCCGGCATCGGCGCGGGCCAGATGAACCGCCTGGAAAGCGCGCGCATCGCCGCGTGGAAGGCGAAGGACGCCGCCGACAAGGCCGGCTGGGCGGAGCCCAGGACGATCGGCTCGGCCGTCGCCTCCGACGCCTTCTTCCCCTTTGCCGACGGCCTGCTGGCGGCGGTGGAGGCGGGCGCCACCGCCGTGATCCAGCCGGGCGGCTCGATCCGCGACGAGGAGGTGATCGCCGCCGCCGACGAAGCCGGGCTGGCGATGGTCTTCACCGGCATGCGCCACTTCCGACATTGAACTCCCCAATCGGATGAGATCGGCACGGCTGAGCAGACGGGCGCGGCCTGGTCCCACATCGGGGCGATGGACAGGTGGCTATTCCTGCCAGCCGGCCGTCGTGCCCGGCTGATCGTACCGGATGGTATCGGGGAGCACAGGCATGCTCCCCCGTCCCGTTCCGACTGCGCGGGGTGACGCGCAGGCGCTGGCTTTGGCGGACTGGCGCTTTCGGGGCGAAGGCAGGCGATAGCTGCCGCCCCCAGATGATCAACTTTCGGGATGGCGCCCGGCCGCCTAAAGCCGGTCGCGAGCATGACAACGGAGTTTCTTCGGCGCCGCACGGCAATTTGCGGAGCCCGGTGTCAGACTGCCACTTCCTGCTTCCGCAAGCCCGTGCTGCTTGCCGCGTCCACGATCCATCCGGCAGCTTTGAGATGCGCGACAGCCGAGCGCGCGACGGGCGCAACCAGGCCGTTCGACAGGTGGACACGCATTGACCGGGTGTTGCCTTCCACGGCAGCGACGGCATGGCGGGCAACCCACCATGAACGGTGCGTCCGTAATCCTTCCGCTTCCATGCATTCGATTGCACGGCCGAGTGGCATCAGCAGCAATTCCGACCCGCATGGTCGGTGCACGCGGACGTAGTGGTCTTCCATCTGGAGCGCCAACACGGTCCCGCTCAGCGGCGTCTCACCCGCCGGCGATGATGGGAAAGGTACATGTCTCTCTTGGGGCGTCGCAGCGCGGCGGAGGATGAAAGCCATGCCGACCATGCAAACCATTCCGATCGTCGTCGTCTGCACGAACCATACGAGGAAAGGCAGACGCAGCTGCGCAAGGTCAGGCCAGAGCCAGAACGCCGCCGTCCGCGTCGCGAGTGCTTCGGGCACACTGGCAAGCAGGGCGGCACCGATCAGGGCCGGCCACCACCCGACCGAGCCCGGAGCGATCGATGCGCTGAGGATCCTGTAGGCCGAACCGTACAGCATCAGGCCGAGCAGCATGGCGCCGATCCAATAGCCGGCAAGCCCGATCAAACCGCCGTTCATGTAGCTGCCGAACGGGCCCAGGATCGCCAGCAACGCACCAAGGACGACAGCTACGCCGATCGAGCGCAGCAGCGGTGGCGCAGACGCCGTGAAGACCGGAGAGAGGCTGGTGGAGCGGGTCATTGCCCTTTCTACTCCGGTCAGAAGGAGAGGCGAAGCCTGTTCGCCGACTGGCGAACCCATTCGCCCATCCACGAAATGGCGCTTTCAGCAGAGGCTTGGGTCCGCCCATCCGGCGTGGCCTCACTCTGGAGTTCGACCATGTCGTTGCGCCTGGCTTTTTCCTCCTTGCTACTCACCCTGCTTGCACCAGCGGCCCAGGCCCAATCGGCTCAGGCGGGTTTTCAGCATCAGACCACTGCCGACGGCATCGAAGTCGGCGTCTGGTATCCGGCATCTGGAACGCCCGCTCACCAGCCGCTCGGGCTTTACACGCAGGACGTGGTGCCGGGTGCCCCCTTGCCGGAGGGTCGGCACCCGCTGGTCGTTATCTCGCACGGGACCGGCGGCGACTTCGCCGGCCATGTTGACACCGCCGTGGCGCTCGCCCGGGCTGGCTTCATCGTCGCTGCGCTGACCCATCCTGGCGACAATTGGCGGGACAACAGTCACGCCACCCGGGTCGAGCAGCGGCCGGCGGCGTTCGGCGCCACGATCTCCTATATGTTGCAGCTATGGCCCGGCCATGCCGCCATCGACCCGGAACGCGTTGGTGCGTTCGGCTTTTCGGCAGGAGGGTTCACCGTCCTGGCAGCGGCCGGGGGCCGCCCCGACCTCACCCGCTTTGCAGGTCATTGTGCGCAGCATCCCGCCTTCTTCGACTGCGCCCTGATGGCGAGTCAGCCACGCGTGGTGTCTGCCCCATGGCCCAGGCTGCGCGATACCCGGATCAAGGCGATCGTCGTCGCGGCGCCTGCGCTCGGCTTTGCTTTCGATCGCGCCGGTCTCGCGAACGTTCGGATGCCGGTGCAGCTATGGCGTGCGGATGACGACCACATCCTTCCGCCGCCATTCTATGCGGATGCCGTTCGTGCGGCGCTACCGCGACAGCCCGAATTCCATGTCGTCCCCGGTGCCGGACATTTCGACTTCCTGGCCCCGTGTGCCGATCCTGCGTCCATGCCACAGCTCTGCCGCAGCGCACCGGGGTTCGACCGTGTCGCTTTTCATGCAGGCTTCGATGCGGCCGTCGTCCGGTTCTTTTCCGACAAGCTGGCCCCACGGCAACCTCACCCGATGGCGGCCTTTCCACGGCGCCTCCATGAAGCGAGCCATGGCCACTCGGGCACCCATGACGCTGCCGCAGGAACCTGACAAACGGTGGCGCCGGGGGAGGGGGGGCGGGCGGCTGGGTTTGAGATGTGGGCGTGGAGGAAGCTCCATCCTCCCTTCCGCGCTTTGCAGGTTCTTACTGCCTCAAGCAGAGGCACTGCCGCGCGTCAGCAGGTGAACTGCCACGCCGGACAATCACAGGCCGTCAGGCATCCTGCGCCGCGAACGGGCGGCGTTCCTTGCGCCGGTCGTGACCGGAATGACGCAAATGAAGGTATCGCGCGCTGAAATCAGCCACTTCCTCCAACTGGCGCATGTCGCGGATCGTGACGCGGCCGCCGGTGATGCTGAGGATGTTTTCGGCGGCAAGCTCCCGCAGGGCGCGGTTCACCGCTACCCGGTGCAGCCCGGTGGCGTCGGCAATCTGGTGCTGCTTCAGCGGCACCACATAACTGCGCGCCGCCTCGATATCCGCCAGCTCCATCCGCACCACCAGCTCGCACAGCAGATGCGCCACCCGCACGCGCGCGCTGCGCCGGCCGATGTTGATCATCCACTCCTGCGCGATCGATTCACCGACCAGGGCATCGCCGATCAGCGCGTTGCGGATCGCGCCATGGTCCAGAAGGTGGCGCAACGCCGCGACGCCCACCTCCACCATCACGCAATCGGTGAGCGCCTGGGTGTCGCGATCCGCTTCGTCCAGAAAAATGCCGGACAGGCCGACAAACTCCCGCGCCAGGCGCAGGCCGACGATCTGCCGCGTCCCCGCCGCGGTGATTCGGCTTTCGGATATGACGCCGGCGAGGAGGTAGGCGCATTTCTGCGTCTGGTCGCCGACATGCATCCAATGCTGTCGCGGGCGGAGGCGGCGCAGTGTCACCGGCAGCCGGTTCAGCAGGTCGAGTTCGTGCGTGGACAGGGTCTCGCCACCTCGTTTCGCAAGGGCGGAGACCCAGAACGAAGCAGATGCGATGCCTACACCGCCCTGCACAGTCATGAAACAACCATGTCGTTCATCACTGGCAAGTCAGTGTGTCACAACCGGCTGGAAGTCCAGCCCTTTTATGATCCAGGATAATCGCTGCCGATCATCCATCGGGATGTTTTGGCCGTGTTATGACAAATCGTGCACCAACCTGATCCGTCATCCTCTTCGCAGCTGCAGAGCTTTCATTACATACACGGAACGACGTGAAACGCTTCGGCTTGTGTTACGCCGATAACCGGGACGCATGTTCAGGCCTCCTCCGCGATGGACATTGCCGGTGCTGTGCGCTTTGACGATACGACGTGCCGGACCGGAGCCGCGCGATTTCGCGGGACGTTTGCGTGCGCCCGCCGGCTCGGGCACAATCGCCGCGACAGGGAAAAGGGTTGAGTGATGGCAAGCCGGGCTGCAGGCAATGGCGCCGCATGGCGGGGACAGGCGCGGCGGATCGGCCAGCGCGGCGGCACCATGCTGGGCGCGCTCGGCATCGTCGCGGGCGCGCTGGTGCTGGTGTTCGCGCTGGTCAGCTACACGCCGACGGACCCCGCCTTGATGACGGCGGCGGGCGGCCCGGTGCACAACGTGCTCGGCAGCATCGGCGCGTGGATCGCGGACCTGCTGCTCACCACCTTCGGCCTGCCCTCCGTGCTGCTGATCCCGCCGCCGATCGTGGTGGCGTTGCGGCTGTGGCGCGGGGCCGATGCGGGCCGCTGGCGGCGCGCGCTGCCGATCACGGTCGGCGCGATGCTGCTGCTGGGGATCGCCATCTCGCTGCTGCGCGGCGGATCGATCACGACCCTGCCGGCGGGTGCGGGTGGCGCGATCGGCTTGGGGCTGGCGGGCGCGATTGATGCGGGGCTCGCCTTGCTCCAGCCGGTCTGGGCGGTGTCCCTGCGCATCGCCGTCATGCTGCTGCTGGTGGCGGGCGGGATCGCCATGGCCTTGTGGTCGCTCGGCCTGGACGCCAGCGAGCGCGCCTTGCTGTTCGCCCGCCGTGCCCGCCACGGCGGTGCGCTGGACGATGACATCCTTGAGGATGATGACGACCTGGTGGAGGAGGATCACCCCACCATGCCCACGACCGCTCCCGCCCGGCGCGAAGCCACCCGCCCGCGGGCCGTGGTTGCGGAGCCGGACGTGGAGGAAGCGGAGCCGGCCCGCCCGACCATCAGCACCCCGCCCAAGCCCGCGCCCGTCAACAATCGCGGCCAGCGCGAACGCCAGGCCAAGCTGGACCTGGGCGATACATGGGTGCTGCCGACGCTGGACCTGCTGAGCCCGCCGCCGCCGCCGACCACCGACAAGCTGGACAAGACCGCGCTGGAGCGGAATGCCCGCCTGCTGGAAACCGTGCTGGAAGATTTCCATGTCCGCGGCCGCGTGACGGAGGTGCGGCCCGGCCCGGTCGTGACCATGTACGAGTTCGAGCCGGCGGCCGGCATCAAGGCCAGCCGCGTGATCGCGCTGGCCGACGATGTCGCGCGCAACATGTCCGCTTTGTCCGCCCGTGTCGCCACCATCCCCGGTCGCACCGTGATCGGCATCGAACTGCCCAACCAGAGGCGCGAAAGCGTGGTCCTGTCGGAACTGATCGGCAGCGACAAGTTCGAGGATCAGCCCGCCGGCAACCTTGCCATGATCCTGGGCAAGAATATCGGCGGCGACCCCGTGGTGGCGGACCTTGCCCCCATGCCCCACCTGCTGGTGGCCGGCACCACCGGCTCCGGCAAGTCGGTCGGCCTCAACGCCATGATCCTGTCCCTGCTCTACCGGCTGACGCCGGACCAGTGCCGCATGATCATGATCGATCCCAAGATGCTGGAACTCAGCGTCTATGACGACATCCCCCACCTCCTCTCGCCGGTGGTGACGGAGCCGCCCAAGGCGATCCGTGCGCTGAAATGGGCGGTTGAGCAGATGGAGGATCGTTATCGCATGATGGCGACCATCCAGGTCCGCAGCCTGGGTTCGTTCAACGAGAAGGTCCGCCTCGCCAAGGCCAAGGGGCAGCCGCTCGGCCGCCGCGTGCAGACCGGCTACGATGCCGACAGCGGCCAGCCCCTCTACGAAGAGGAGAAACTGGAATATGAACCGCTGCCGATGATCGTGGTGGTGGTCGACGAGCTGGCCGACCTGATGATGACGGCGGGCAAGGAAGTCGAGTTCCTGATCCAGCGCCTGGCGCAGAAGGCGCGCGCGGCCGGCATCCACCTGATCATGGCGACGCAGCGCCCGTCGGTGGACGTCATCACCGGCGTCATCAAGGC
>NZ_CAKTFO010000034.1 GCF_934560975.1 uncultured Sphingomonas sp.
GTCCGAGATCCAGCGCAGCGATGACGTGTTCGCCATCTCCGCCTTGTCGGGCGAAGGCGTCGACACGTTGCGCCGGGGCGTTGCCGAGCGGCTGCTGGCGGGGGCCCGCGTCCACCAGATCGATCTTCCGGTCAGCGACGGCGGCGGGATTGCCTGGCTGCACCAGCATGGCGAGGTGCTGAACCAGATCGCCGAGGACGAAACCCTGCGCCTGGACGTGCGGCTGTCGCCTGACGAATGGGCGCGGTTTCAGGCGCGGCGCTGATCCAAGCGCGTGGCCTTTGGACGGTCACGCGGCCGTGACTTCATCAGGCTGGCCTCCTACTCCCGTTGGTGCCGACAGCGGGAGTAGGAGCCGTCCGGTCAGCGCCTCCGGACCTAACCAAGATCCGGAGGCGCGTCTCCATCACTGCGCGGCGACGTTGGTGGCCGTTCCGGTGCGATAGCGATCGAACCAGGCCAGGATCGCCGCCGCCTTGGCCGCTGCCTGCGACGGGCGCGCGGCGATGCCGCCATGGCTGGCGCCGGGCACCTTGACCATCGCGGTGGGTACGCCCCGGATCTGCAAGGCGGCGTAATATTGCTCGGATTCGCTAACCGGCGTGCGATAATCCTCGCTGCCGACGACCACCAAAGTGGGTGTTTTGACGTTGCCCACCAAGCTCAACGGCGAGCGGTTCCAATAGCCCATCGGATCCTCCCACGGCTGCTTGGCGAACCAGTAGCGTGAGGTAAAGCCGGTGCCGTCCATGGTCAGCGCCTCGCTGATCCAGTTGATGACCGGCTTCTGCGTCGCCGCCGCCTTGAACCGGTCGTTCTTGCCGACGATCCAGCTGGTTAGCACGCCGCCGCCCGACCCGCCGGTGACGAACAGGTTGTTGGGATCGGCCACCCCGCTGGCAATTGCGGTATCCACCGCCGCCATCAGGTCGTCATAGTCCTCGCCGGGATATTTCTTGTCGATGAGGTTGGCGAATTCATCGCCATAAGAGGTGCTGCCGCGCGGGTTGGTATAGAGGACCGCATAGCCCCCCGCCGCATAGAGCTGGTAATCTGCGGAGAAGGTCGGACCATAAGCGGTATGCGGGCCGCCATGGATCTCCAGGATCAGGGGTACGCGCGTGCCGGCGCGGTAGCCGGGCGGCAGCACCAGCCAGCTGTCGATCGCGCGTCCATCGGGTGCCTTGACCGACAGCGGCTGCATCCGGCCCAGTGTCTTGTAGGCCAGGGTCGTGTCGTTCAGGTGCGTCAGCTGGCGCCCGTTGACGAACAGATCGGCCGGCCGCGCCGCGGTGCCGCCGGTATAGGCGACCTTGTTGTCGTCCGACACGGTGAAGCTGCCGCCGGTATACGGCCGATCCAGCCCTCCGCCGGCAAGCCCATCCACCACCATCGTCACCCGTCCGTCGAGCGTAGCGCGGGCCACGCGCTTCTTGGCGTGATCGTCATAGTCGACGAACAGCGAGTGCCCGTCCTTGGCCCAGCGCACCGACTCGATGTCGCGGTCCAGCGTGGCGGTAAGGCTGCGCGCCCCGCTGCCGTCCCGGTTCATGACGTAGAGGTCGTTGTGAGTGAAGCTGCGATGCTTGTCGTTCGCGCCGATATAGGCGACCAGCTTGCCATCCGGCGAGAGGGTCGGCTGTGCATCGGCGCCGTAACGCTTGGTCAGCTGCGACAGCTGACCGCTCGCCACGTCAACGGCATAGATGTCGCTGTCGTTCGGCTCACGCTCCCAATCGACCCCGCGGACTGCGCTGAACAGGATGGTGCGCCCGTCCTTGGACCAAGAGAGTGGCCCGCCATCGTCGAACGATCCTGAGGTAATCTGGCGCGGCGCGCCGCCATCGGCCGCCACCACGAAGATGTGGTCATGACCGGGCTTCAGATAGCCGCCGCCGTCCGCGCGATAGGTGACCCGGTCGATTACCTCCAGCGGTTCGGCCCACTTGGCCCCTTCGGGCTTGGCGGGAGCCTTGCCGAGCGTCGTCGCGTCGCCGGGAACGCGCATCACATAGGCGATCTGTCGTCCATCCGGTGACCAGGTGATCGCGCCGGGGCTGTCGGGCAGGCCGGTGACCCGCGCCGTCTGGCCGTTGGCCATCCACCGGACGTAGATTTGCGGTGAGGCGCCGTCCGCGGCCGAGACATAGGCCAGTCGCTTGCCATCCGCCGACCAGCGCGGCGACGTATGCGAACCGGGCGTCGCCACCAGCGGCTGTTGCGCACCCGTCCGCACGTCCACGATCCAGATGGTGGAACGGCCGCGATCGGTCATGATGTCCGCAGACTTGCGCACATAAGCCACCTGGCTGCCATCCGGGCTGATCTGCGGATCGTCGGCTTGCTCCAGATCGAACAGATCCGCGCCGGTGAACAGGCGGGATGGGGCAGGCGCATCGGCCGCGATCGCCGGCAGGGCGGAACCGGCAAGAAGGGCGGCAAGGGTCAGTCGCAGCATGGGTGGTCTGAAATCCTGAATGGGTGTGACGCAGCATTGTGGCTGCCCCAGCCACTCAAGCGCAAGCCGTTACGTACCCGCCGGGTCTATCCTATTCCATTCTGACCGGCCCGTGCACCGTCCAGGCGGCTGCTCCACCCGCCGAGCACCGCAAAGGTGCCTCTACAGGCGAAGGCTTGGACCCGAGTGCCAGGTAGCTAATCCCCGTTCACGATAATGTATCGATCAATCTGACCTTTTCTCTTCATTGGAAGTCCGCCAGGGTCGAATTAGGAGCTAGGCGACGCCGCGATGTTGTGCCGGCGTGCGTATAGAGTAGAAACCATGTCCCACGATAATCTCGATTGCTGTCTCGCATTGTTGCGCGAGGCGGACGGCATACTGTTGCAGGAAAAAGAGACGGCATTGGCGTGCCACCTCTCTCTCGTCATAGAACTTCTTGCGGAAAAGCTCGCTGCGCGACGTGCGGCTTAAGCCGCTCCGAACACGCGGGCAAAGATCGCATCGACCTGCTTGAAGTGATAGCCGAGGTCGAACCTGTCCTCGAGTTCGGCATCGCTCAACGTAACCTCGGGATCGGCCTTGAGCAGTTCCAGCAGCGACAGCTGGCCATCCGATTCCCACACCTTCATCGCATTGCGCTGCACCAGCCGGTACGAGTCCTCACGACTGACGCCCGCCTGGGTCAGCGCCAGCAGCACGCGCTGCGAATGGACAAGCCCGCCCATGCGGTCGAGGTTCTTCTGCATGCGGTCGGGATAGACCAGCAACTTGTCCATCACGCCGGTCAGGCGGGCGAGCGCGAAGTCGAGCGTGATGGTCGCGTCCGGCCCGATATAGCGTTCGACGGACGAGTGGCTGATGTCGCGCTCATGCCACAGCGCGACATTTTCCAGCGCCGGCGTCACATAGCCGCGCACCATGCGGGCAAGGCCGGTGAGGTTCTCGGTCAGCACGGGATTGCGCTTGTGCGGCATGGCCGACGAGCCCTTCTGGCCCGGCGAGAAATATTCCTCCGCCTCCAGCACCTCGGTCCGCTGGAGGTGACGGACCTCCACCGCAAGCCGCTCGATCGACGATGCGATAACGCCCAGGGTGGCGAAGAACATGGCGTGGCGATCGCGTGGGATCACCTGGGTGGAGACAGGCTCCACCGACAAGCCCATCTTGTCGGCGACATAGGCCTCCACCTGCGGGTCGATATTGGCGAAGGTGCCGACCGCCCCGGAAATGGCGCACGTGGCGATGTCCGCCCGCGCCGCCTCCAGCCGCGCGCGGTTGCGGGCGAACTCGGCATAGGCCTCCGCCATCTTGAGGCCGAACGTTACCGGCTCGGCATGGATGCCGTGGCTGCGCCCGATCGTGGGGGTCAGCTTATGCTCATAGGCGCGCCGCTTCAGCACCTCCAGCAGCCGGTCGATGTCCGCCAGCAGCAGGTCCGCCGCGCGGGCGAGCTGCACCGCCAGCGTCGTGTCGAGCACGTCCGACGATGTCATGCCCTGGTGCATGAAGCGCGCATCGTCGCCGACCTGCTCCGCCACCCAGGTGAGAAAGGCGATCACGTCATGCTTGGTCACCGCCTCGATCGCGTCGATCGCCGGCACGTCGATGGACGGGTTGGTCGCCCACCAATCCCACAGCGCCTGGGCCGCACCCTTCGGCACCACGCCAAGCTCGCCCAATGCCTCCGTCGCATGTGCCTCGATTTCGAACCAGATGCGGTAGCGGTTCTCGGCATCCCAGATGGAAACCATTTCGGGGCGCGAATAGCGAGGGATCATGGGCCGGCCTTTGCAAGGAGAGAAGTCGCCGGCCGGGTAGCAGCGCGACCCCGCCGCTTCAATCGATGCTACATCAGGCCCTGCGCGCGCAGGCTGACATGCCCCTTGCTGCCGACGATGATATGGTCGTGCACCTGCACGCCGAGCAGCTTCAACGCACCGACGATCTCGCGGGTGAGGGCGATGTCCTGGCGGGAGGGGGAGGGGTCTCCGCTGGGATGATTGTGGACCAGGATGATGGCGGCCGAGCCCAGCTCCAGCGCGCGGCGCGCAACCTCCCGCACATAGATGGGCGCCTGATCGATCGATCCTTCCGACACCTGTTCGTCGCGGATCAGCACGTTGCGGCCGTTGAGGTGCAGCACGCGCGCGCTTTCGGTCATGCGATGCGCCATGGCGGCATGGAGATAGTCGGTCAGCGCCTGCCAGCTCGCCAGCACCGGACGCTGCGCCACCTCGCTCTTCAACAGGCGCAGCGCGGCCGCCCGCGCGATCTTCATCGCGGCGATGCCGGTTTCGCCCAGGCCCGCCCGCTTCAGGGATTCAGCATCGGCGGAGAAGACGCCGCCCAGGCCGCCAAACTCGGCCACCAGCGCACGGGCCTGCGGCTTGGTGTCGCGGCGGGGGGTGACCAGCGCCAGCAGATACTCGATCAGTTCATGGTCTAGCAGCGCGTCCGAGCCGCCTTCGATCAACCGGCGTCGCAATCGGGCGCGATGCCCACTGGTATCGGTTGCTGGATCCGCATCGCTCATGCAGCTTTGCTAGCCTGATCGGCGTTGCCTGTCATGAACCTCGCTCGGCAAAGGTATCGGAGTAACATGGATTATATTTCAACCGCGTTGCTGGACATTGCCTATGAAAGCGGCGGGCCCGAAGACGGCTTGCCGGTCGTCCTGCTCCATGGCTGGCCCGACGACGCTTTGGGCTGGCGGCGGGTTGCGGCCAGGCTGCACGCGGCGGGGTTTCGGACCTATGCGCCCTGGCTGCGCGGACATGGCGAAACCCGCTTCCGCTCGGCTGACACCTTCCGGGACGGGCGGGCGGTGGCGCTTGCGCAGGACGCGCTGGACTTCGCCGATGCGCTGGGTCTGGAGGGGTTCGCCGTGGCCGGGCACGATTGGGGCGCACGCACCGCTTACACCTTGTCCGCGATCGCACCCGAGCGGTTGAGTGCCATTGCCGCGCTCGCGCTGGGCTATACGCCGCGCGGGGCCTTTCCGGTTCCCAATTTCGAACAATCGCGGCGCTGGTGGTATCAATGGTTCATGACGTTCGATGGCGGTGCGGAGGCACTCGCTGCGGACCCGGTCGGCTTCGACCGGCTGCAATGGGACACATGGGGACCGCCGAACTGGTATGAGGAAGCGGACTTTCAGGAGACCGCCAAGAGCTTCCGCAATCCCGACTGGGTTCCCGTGACGCTCCACGCTTATCGCAGTCGCTGGCAGACCGTGCCGGTGGACCCCGGCTATGCCGCGCTCCAGGCGCGGGTTGCGGATACGGTGCCGCTGGCTACGCCGACGCTGATGATCCAGGGTGCCGCCGATGCCTGCGACCCGCCGGGGGAAAGCGCGGGTTTGGATGAGTATTTCACGGCCGGCTATCAACGGATCGTGCTCCCCGATGTGGGTCATTTCCCGCAGCGCGAGGCGCCCGACGCGGTGGCCGACGCGCTGGTGGCGCATTTCTGCGATCACGCGTGAGGTGGGCAGCCGCGCGCGCGATGAGGAAGATGAACGGGCGGGTCGGTTGACTCGCACCCACCCCCTGCTAAAGGAACGGCGCCTGACGGGGTTGCCCGCCGGCGCGGCCGACGGCCGACCTGAATCGAACCGGGTCAGCAGGAGGAATGCGTGGCGGCCAACGAACCGGGGCAGGATCCGAACGGCAATTCGTACCCCTTGGGGGATGTCCGGCTTTCGTCGCTGGATGCGCGGCTCAGGGCCGCGACGGATGCCGGAAAGGCACGGACTGGAGCGGCGCCGCGCAAGCCCGAAAAGGGCTATCGCCAAGGCAGCCGCGTCCTGACCGAGCTGGTTGCCGGCCCTGCCGGCGGAGCGTTGATCGGCTGGGTCATGGACCGGCTGTTCGGCACCTCGCCATGGCTCCTGTTGGTGATGTTGACCCTGGGGGTTATCGTCGCCTTCCGGAACATCTATCGGATTTCGATGCAGCGGCCGGAGTGATCCGGGCGCCTGCACGCATAGACAGGGGTTGAAAGTGGCAACAGAGGGCGGCTCCGGTATCGATCCGATGCACCAGTTCCTGGTGGAACCGGTTGCGGGCAGCCAGCTGACGATCGCCGGCTACAATGTCAGCTTCACCAACAGTGCGCTGTTCATGGTGATCACGCTAAGTGTGCTGTGGCTGTTCATGCTGGGCGGTCTGCGGCGGCAGCTGGTGCCCGGTCGCTGGCAGGCGGCCGTGGAGGGCGTTACCGGCTTCGTGTCCAATATGATGGACGCCAATATCGGGCCCAAGGGGCGGGCGTTCACGCCTTATGTCTTCTCCCTGTTCATGTTCATCCTGTTCGCGAACCTGATCGGCCTGTTCCCGCTGGGGATCGTGCCCGGGTGGCATCCATTCACGGTGACGAGCCACATTACGGTCACCGCCGTGCTGGCCTTTGTCAGCTTCGCGATCGTGCTGATCGTCGGCTTCGCGCGCCACGGCCTCCATTTCTTTTCGCTGTTCGTGCCGCACGGCACGCCCAAGGTGATGATCCCCTTGATCTTCGTGATCGAGCTGGCGAGCTTCTTGGTGCGTCCGTTCAGCTTGGGCCTGCGTCTGTTCGTGGCGATGACCGCCGGCCATATCCTGCTCGACGTGTTTGCGAGCTTCGTGGTCCAGGGCTTCAACGCCGGCGGCGGACTGGGGGCCGTGGTCAGCGTGTTGAGCTTCGTGATGATCATCGGCATTTCGGCGCTGGAACTGCTCGTTTCCGCGATCCAGGCCTATGTATTCGCGCTGCTGACGTCGCTGTACCTCAACGACGCGATCAATCTCCACTAAGCTAACCGAAGACACAAGAAGGGAAGACATCATGGATCTCGCATCTGCCAAGGTGATCGGCGCCGGCCTCGCGGCGATTGGCGTGGGCATGGCCGCGCTGGGCGTCGGCAACGTGTTCGGCTCGTTCCTCGAAGGCGCGCTGCGCAACCCGGGTGCTGCCGACGGTCAGCAGGGCCGCCTGTTCATCGGCTTCGCCGCCGCCGAGCTTCTGGGCCTGATCGCGTTCGTGATCGCGATCCTGATCCTGTTCGTCGTTCAATAAGCCTTGAAGGGGAGGGCGCATCCGTGCCCCTCCCCGACACCCATTCACGGCCTGTAAGGAAGCCGATGCCTCAAATCGATCAGATCGCCGAAATCTATGCCTCGCAGTTTTTCTGGCTGGTGTTGGTGTTCGGCCTGCTTCTGATCGGCAGCTATGTGATGCTGCCGAAGATCCAGGGCACGGTGGACCAGCGTCACGCCCGGATCGGCGGCGATCTCGCTGCGGCCGAAGCGGCACGGGCCCAGGCCGATGCGGCCGACGCCGCCTATCAGGCCGAACTGACCCGCAGCCGGGCGGAGGCGCAGGCCGCCGCCGCCGCCGCCAAGCACCAGGCGGCGATCGCCGCCGAGGCTCGCGTCAAGGCGGCCGATGCGGATATTTCTGCGCGCGTCGATCAGGCCGAAGCGCAGCTGCGCGCGCAGCGTGATGCGGCGGTCGCCGGTATCGAAGCCGTGGCCGCAGAAGCCACGCAGGACATCGTCGCCAAGGTTTCCGGCCTCTCGGTGGACCAGGCGTCCGCCGAGAGGGCCGTCAAGGCCGCGCTGGCCGCGTAAGGACAGAATAGATGAGCCAGCTTCCGATGAACGCAACCACCCTGGCCTCGCCGGGCGAGATCGAACATGCCGAGGCGACCGCCTTTGGCCTGAACCCGGGCGGCTGGGTGGCGCTGTCGATGATCGTGGTTATCGCGCTGCTGATCTGGAAGGGCGCGCCCAAGGCGATCGGTCGTTCGCTCGACAAGAAGATTGCCTCCATCCGCGAACAGCTGGACGAAGCGTCCAAGCTGCGCGCCGAAGCGGAGGCCTTGAAGGCGGAGTATGAGGCCAAGGCCAAGGCCGCGCATGGCGAGGCGGCTGCGATCGTGGCCCACGCCCGCGCCGAGGCGGATGCGCTTCTCGCCAAGGGCAAGGAAGACACGGAATTGCTGGTGCAGCGTCGTGGCCGCATGGCCGAGGACAAGATTGCCGCGGCCGAGCGCACCGCCATTGCCGAGGTGCGCGCCAAGGCCGCCGATGCCGCCGCCAAGGCCGCCGCGATGCTGATCGCCGAGCGGCACGACACCGGCAACGATCGGGCTCTGGTCGACCGCACCATTGCCAATCTTGGTCAGCGTCTGAACTGACCCGGCTGGCCGTTCCCTTTCAGGCGCGATAGGCCAGCAAGCCGCATCCGAATGCCGCAAACATCACGCCGGTCGCGCGATTGAACGCGCGCCGGCGTTTTGCATTGGAGAGGAAGCCGGCCAGCGTTCGCCCTCCGGTCGCGTAAGCCAGGTAGCAACCCATTTCGATCACCCCGAACGTGGCCACCAGAATGCCGAACTGCGGTCCCCATGCATGGTCGGCACGAATGAATTGCGGGAAGAAGGCGGCCGCGAACACGATCAGCTTCGGATTGCTCAACCCGGTAAACAGCGCCGTGCGGTAGATGCCGCTTATGCTCGGCACGTCGGGCATGAAGTCCGAGTGCAGTCCGGCCGCATCTCCTGGCTCCGCCGCCGTCCAGCTCTTCCACGCCAGCCAGAGCAGGTACGCCACGCCGACATAGCGCACCATCTCGAACACCGGCCGCGATGCCGTGAGCAGCGCCCCGAGGCCGAGCGAGGAAAGCGTGACGCAGATCACCACCGCCGACAGGCAACCGGCCATGGCGATGGTGCTGCGGCCGAACCCCAATTGCACGCTGCGGCTCATGATGTGCAGCATGTTCGGGCCGGGTGTCGCCGCGATCAGTGCGGTCGTGCATGTAAACAGCCACCATGTCGCCCACGTCATCCGCTGACCTCCTTCGTCCCGTCACGGTAATTGGCGGCATATGCGCAGCAGCGCTGGCAACCGCCCCGCCTTCACCTTAAATCGCGTGCGTGACCGATACCACCGACCGCTTCAACGAAGAAAAGGCGACCTATGCCGTTCGCGGCGCCGAGGCCCCGGACATCGATGCCGGGGTCGCCGCGATCCGCAACGTCCTGAAAACCCTGCCGGTCCGGCCGGGCGTGTATCGCATGCTTGATGCCAAGGGCGACGTGCTCTATGTCGGCAAGGCCCGCGCGCTGAAGAACCGCGTCGCCAATTATACGCAGGTTGCGCGTTTGCCTCGTCGGCTCAGTCGCATGGTCGCGCAGACACGCGGCATGACTGTCGTCACCACCAATACGGAGGCGGAGGCGCTGCTGCTGGAGGCGCAGCTGATCAAGCGGTTCCGCCCCGCCTACAACGTCCTGCTGCGCGACGACAAAAGCTTCCCCTTCATCCTGCTGCGCGAAGACCACCTGTTTCCGCGCGCCCAGCTGCACCGCGGCGCGCGCCGTGCCAAGGGGCAGTATTTCGGGCCGTTCGCGGGCGCTGGGGCGGTGCGCAAGACGCTGACCGCGCTGCAGAAGCTGTTCCTGCTCCGCTCCTGCACCGACAGCTTCTTCGCCAACCGCTCGCGCCCGTGCCTGCTGCACCAGATCAAACGCTGCTCCGCACCCTGCGTCGACCGGATCGACAAGCAGGCGTATGCCGAGCTGGTCGACGATGCCAAGGCGTTCCTGTGGGGCAAGTCGACCCAGGTCCAGAAGCGCCTCTCGGCCCAGATGGAGGTTGCCGCCGAGGCGATGGACTTCGAGCTGGCGGCGATCCTGCGCGACCGCCTCAAGGCGCTGACCTTCATTCAGGGCACGCAGGCGATCAATGCCGAGGGGATCGACGATGCCGACGTGTTCGCGCTCGCCTGCAAGCAGGGGCAGATCGGCATCCAGGCCTTCTTCATCCGCGGCGGCCAGAATTGGGGGCATCGCGCCTTCTTCCCGACCCACACGGCGGAAGTGCCGGAGGATGAGGTGCTGGCCTCGTTCATGATGCAATTCTATGAGGAAGTGCCGCCGCCGCGCCTGATCCTGGCCGATCGCACCCTGCCCGAACAGGAATTGGTGGAGGAGGCGCTGGCGGAGAAAGCCGGCCGCAAGGTCGTGGTCAAGACCCCGCAGCGGGGCGAGCAGCGGCGCATCCTGGCGCAGGCGACCCGCAACGCGGTCGAGGCGCTCGACCGTCGCCTGGCCGAGGGCGCAACCCAGTCGAAACTGCTACGCGAGGTCGCCGACCTGTTCGAACTGGATGCCGTCCCGAATCGGATCGAGATCTACGACAACAGCCACATCATGGGCACCAACATGGTCGGCGCGATGGTGGTTGCCGGGCCGGAAGGGTTCCGCAAGGGCCAGTATCGCAAGTTCAACATCAAGCGGCCCGAAACCGCGCCG
This sequence comes from uncultured Sphingomonas sp., assembly GCF_934560975.1. Taxonomy (GTDB): domain Bacteria; phylum Pseudomonadota; class Alphaproteobacteria; order Sphingomonadales; family Sphingomonadaceae; genus Sphingomonas_I. The sequence goes on from NZ_CAKTFO010000034.1 coordinate 10,761, forward strand.
GGGGACGACTTCGCCATGATGCGCGAGGTGCTGGAGCGCCGTTTCGCCCGGCTGGAGCTGGAGGATCCCGATCGCAAGTCGGGCGAGTGGCCCGATTTGCTGCTGATCGACGGCGGCAAGGGGCAGGTTTCCGCCGTCTATCGGACGATGGAGGAAATGGGCGTCCACGACATTCCCGTGGTCGGCATTTCCAAGGGGCCGGACCGCAATGCCGGGCGGGAGCATTTCCATTTGCCCGACGGGCGTGAATCGATGCTGCCGATCAACGCTCCGGTGCTGTTCTACCTCCAGCGGCTGCGCGACGAGGCGCACCGCTTCGCGATCGGCGCGCACCGCACCCGGCGAGCGGCGGCCATGACCACCAGCGCGCTGGACGAGGTGCCGGGCATCGGCCCCGCCCGCAAGAAGGCGCTGCTGATGCATTTCGGCACGGCCAAGGCGGTGCGGGGCGCCGCTCTGGAGGATCTGCAGAGGGCTCCGGGTGTCTCCGCAACCATGGCGCGCACTATCTACGATCATTTTCACCCGTCGGAATGAGGACGAGGAGGGGGCCTGTGCCGGTGCTGCCGTCATCGCGCCCGGCGGGCTGAGATCATGCATGTCGATGCCCTGGCGATCATCTGCGGCGTGCGCGCCCATGGCGAGCATGGGGCGGTGGTCCGCGCCTTGACCCCGACCGATGGATTGCTGGCCGGTTATGTCCGGGGCGGGCGCTCGCGGCGGCTGCGCCCGGTGCTGATCCCCGGCAATCTTGTGCGCGCGGATTTCCGCGCGCGCACGGACGATCAATTGCCGGCGCTGGCGGTGGACTTGGCGGAAAGCCGGGCGGCGCTGATGACGGAGCCGCTCGCCGCCGGGGCGCTCGAATGGGCGACGGCGATCACCACCGCGATCCTGCCGGAGGGGCAGCCTTACCCCCGCCTTTATGGGGCGTTGGACGGCGTCCTGGCTGCCATCGCAATTGCCCCGGTTGCGCGCGACTGGGCGGCGGCGGTGGTGCGCTACGAACTGCTGCTGCTCTCCGAGCTGGGCTTCGGCCTGGACCTCAGCGCCTGCGTCGCCACGGGCACGCGCGACGACATGGCGTTCGTCAGCCCCAAGAGCGGCGGCGCGGTCAGCCGCGCGGCCGGCGAGCCCTATCGCGACCGGCTGCTGCGCCTCCCGCCTTTTCTGACCACGGGAGAAGCCGGCGACTGGAACGACGTGCTCGATGGCTTCCACCTGACGGGCCACTTCCTGGAACGCGATCTGCTGCACGGCCGTGCCGCCGACATATTGCCGGCGCGCGATCGGCTGGTGGAGCGGCTCAGGCGTCTCGCGAGTTAAGAGATTTCGCGTCTCTTCTCAAAAGGATCGTTCATGACCGATCAACCCCGCCTGACCCTGAACGATGGCCGTGCCATCCCCCAAATCGGGCTCGGCGTCTACAAATTGCCGGCGGACGAGGCGGTGACGGTGGTCGGTGCCGCCCTGGACCTGGGCTACCGCCATGTCGACACGGCCGCCTTCTACGGCAACGAACAGGGCGTGGGCGAAGCGGTGCGGCAAAGCCCGCAGACGATTTTCGTCACCACCAAATTGTGGAACGAGGATCAGGGTTTTGATCGCGCGCTGAGGGCGTTCGACGCCAGCTTCGCCGCACTCGGGCTCGACTGGCTGGACCTCTACCTGATCCACTGGCCGGTGCCCGCGCAGGATCTTTATGTGGAAACATGGAAGGCACTGATCCGCCTGCGCGACGAGGGGCGCGTCAAATCGATCGGCGTGTCCAACTTCAGCCAGGGACATTTGGAGCGGATCATCCAGGAGACTGGCGTCGTGCCCGCCGTCAACCAGATCGAACTGCATCCCCGCTTCCAGCAGACCGACTTGCGCCGCTTCCACCAGGCGCAGGGAATCGTGACCACCAGCTGGTCGCCGTTGGGGCAGGGGGCCATTCTGGACGATCCCGCCATCGCCCGCATCGCCGACAAGCATGGCAAGACGCCGGCTCAGATCGTCATTCGCTGGCATTTGGACTCCGGTCTCAGCGTGATCCCGAAATCTGCCAATCCGCACCGCCAGGCCGAGAACCTGGACGTGTTCGGCTTTGCCCTGGATCAGGACGACATGGCCGCCATCGCCGGACTGGACTCGCCGGACGGGCGGATCGGCCCGGACCCGGAACTGCTGTAAGGTCTTGACCAAGCCCGCCACCGTGCCGCACCTCCGGACTGCGGCACGTGGCGGTGGTCACCTGGTGAGCGCCGCGACGCGATCCCACACGCGTTTCAGATCCTCGACGAAGCGGGCGAACTCGGCATCGGCCTGCTCGCGATCCTGGATGCGGAGCAGGAAGCTGGGATGAACCGTTACCCAGCCTTCGCCGCCATCCTCCAGCCGGTGCGCCTGGCCCCGCGCCGCGCCGATGGTGACGACCTTGCCCAGCATGGACCGGGCTGCCGTCGCCCCAAGTGCCACGGTCACCTGCGGGCGGATGACGTCGCGTTCCTGTTCGATCCACCAGCGGCATGCCTCGATCTCGGCCCCGTTCGGCTTCGAATGGATACGGCGCTTCCCGCGCTGCTCGAACTTGAAGTGCTTGACCGCATTGGTAACGTAGGTCCGCGCCCGATCGATCCCGGCCTGCTCCAGCGCTTGGTTGAATACCTGCCCGGCCGGGCCGACGAACGGCTTGCCCGCCAGATCCTCCTGATCGCCCGGCTGCTCGCCGACGAACATCAAGGGCACGTCGATCGGCCCGTCGCCGAATACCGTCTGCGTCGCATGTTTGTAGAGGTGGCACCGGGTACAGGCGCTCGCCTCCTCGCGCAGGGCCTCCCATGCGCCGGCCGCATTGGCACCGATCTCGGCCCGGCTCGCGTCCACCATCGCACTCTCCCGCGCTCTCGCACCAGCGATCAGCGCCGGGACCAACGCGGTTTCGGGCATGTTTTTCCAATATTTACGCGGCATTTCCTTCAACATCGCGCCCACCTTCAGACGGGCGGGGTTGAAAATGGAGGAATAATAGGTCTTCCACACCTCCTCTACCGGATCGCCCTCCGGCGCGTCGGCGCGGATCGCCCCCGGTCCTTCCCGAAGCATGGCGCCATCCCAGTCGAGCGATACGTCCGGCGTCAGGATCGACCAGCGCATGCTGGCGAAGCGGTTGACGAAGAAGCCCGCATTGCTGCGGACGATATGGTGGTCCGGTTCGTACCAGGCGACGAACCGCGCGCCGTCCTCGCCATCCACTTCACGAAATCGCAAAAAGGCCCGCATCTTGTGGATGTCGCGGCGCACCTCCTTCGCCAACGCCTCCAGCCGGCGCAGCATGGGGTCGGTGCGATCCTGGATCAACTCGGGCGCGCGACGCAGCCGCAAGAGGAAAGCATAAAGCAGCGAGAAACGCTCGCGATCCGAATGGCAGATCGCGGTACGGGCGAGGTCGAGAAAGGGGCGGGGGACCGAAAAGGGTGCGGATTCCGCCACTTCGGTCACCTCGGTCGCCACACCGGCCAGCAGGTCTCCAGCCTCGTTACCCATCTGCCAAATGACATGATCCGCTGGCACCTCGGCCGTTGCCAGTTTGCGGGCAACATCCCGCCAGCTATCAAAATCATCGGGTTGGGAAAGCGAAACGACCTGCATATCGTCCCACTACGCCTAGATCCCCGGCAAGGGTCCGCCAATGTAGCGTCGTGGGAATGAAGGCGCGGCGTTACAGCGCCGGTTTGCTCGCCCCAACCAGGCTTTCGCGGATGCGCGGGGAGTAAAGCGACAGCAAGGCGGTTCCACCAAGCAGCGTCACCGACGTGCCGTACACCAACGCCAAGGATGCCAGAACCAGGGTCATCGCAAACTCCATCCACCTGCTGCGTTGCAACATAACATAGTGAACGTGTCGGTCACTTTCGTTACACTGCTGAACGGTTGCGCATTGTGCAACTGCTCGCGCGATTATCCGCCGAACAGCTCAAGCTGCGTGTCCGCCGCCTTGGGCATTGGCAGAACCTGATCCGACAGGCGCACCGGTCTCCAGTCGCTGGTAACGATGAACGGGCGCACCTTGGCAATCGAATTGGTCAGCCGGCCCACGTCGTCCAGGCGAAGGGCATGCCATCGCCGCGTTTTCACAATCGCATCGACCGCCTTGGGCCCAAGCCCGGGGACGCGCAGCAACATCTCTCGCGGGGCGCGGTTTACATCGACCGGAAACATGTCGCGGAACTTCAGCGCCCATGCCAGCTTGGGGTCGGTGTCGAGCGGCAACATGCCGTCCGGTCCCGCCGCCGCCGCCACCTCTGCGGGCGCGAAGCCGTAGAATCGCATCATCCAATCCGACTGGTACAGCCGATGCTCCCGGATCAGGGGCGGGCGCTTCAGCGGGAGGATCGCACTGGCATCGGGGATCGGACTGAAGGCGGAATAATAGACGCGGCGCAGCTCGTAGTCGTCATAGAGCTGGCTGGCGCTGCCTATAATCTCCGCATCATTGGCGCTGTCCGCCCCGACAATCATCTGCGTCGATTGGCCGGCGGGCGCAAAACGCGGTGCGGAGCGATAGCGGCGCCGGGCATCGTGCCCGTCCACAATCGCCGTCTTCAACCCGTCCATTGCCCCACGAATGCGCGTCCCCGATTTTTCCGGCGCCAGGCGGTTCAGGCCCCGCTCGGTCGGCAGTTCGATGTTGATGGACAGACGATCGGCGTACAAACCGGCCTGGTGGATCAACTCGGGATCAGCATCGGGAATGGTCTTGAGGTGGATATAGCCCCGGAAATCATGCTCCTCCCGCAGGATACGGGCCACCGCTACGATCTGCTCCATCGTATAATCCGAAGATCGGATGATACCCGACGACAGGAACAATCCCTCGATATAGTTGCGGCGGTAGAAGGAGAGGGTGAGCGTCACCACCTCATCCACCGTGAACCGGGCGCGGCGAACATTGGAACTCTTGCGATTGATGCAGTAATGGCAATCGAAGATGCAGCTGTTCGTCAGCAGGATCTTGAGGAGGCTGATGCACCGGCCATCGGGCGCATAAGCATGGCAAATGCCCATGCCCTCGGTTGAGCCAAGACCCTTGCCGTCGCGCGAATTGCGCTTCGCCGTGCCCGATGATGCGCAGGAAGCGTCATATTTCGCCGCATCCGCCAGAATCGCCAGCTTTTCGCGTGTATCAAGCTGCGCCATGCGTTCGGTATATGTTCTATACGATTCTAAGGCAATGGCCGGAGCGGCGGTTGATCATCCCGCCGCCCGCATCGCGATCAGCAATGCGGCGAACAGAAGGTAGAACAGCCCCATGGAGGCGAACAGCGCGCGCGAGACCCGGCCTGCACGAAACGCCAGGATCATGACCGCGATCGCGCTCGCCGTCACGGCGGCGGCGAGCAGCAGCGAACGATCCAGCAGCCAGGGTGTCCAGAACAGGCCGAACGCGGTCGGCACCGTCGCCTGGATCATCATCGCGCCGGAAATATTGGCCAGAGCCAGGCGGTGCTTGCCCTGCCGCACCCAGATGATGGCGTTCATCGTCTCCGGCAGTTCCGTCGCGATCGGGCTCAGCAGCAGGGCGACCAGTTGCGGCTCCACCCCGAACAGTGGGGCCAGGGTGGCGAGCTGACCGACAAACAGGTGCGACGCGACGAAGATGATGGTCAGCGCCAGCACCGTCTGGAGCAGGATGCGCAGGAGCGGGGGAGTGGCATGACCGGGCGCAAAGGTCAGCGGCTCCAGCTCTCCCTCATCCTCGCCGGGGCCCGCCATCTCCTTCCTGATATACAGGCCGTAAGCCGCGAGGAAAAACAGGCCGAGCCACGGTTTCCACGCGAAGACGAACAGCCCGAGTGCGATCTTGGCGGCGAAGATGGTAAGGAACCAGCCTTGATCGCGCGCAAGACCGCGAAACGCGCCGCGCATGGCGGGCGTATTGGCCAGCTGCTGCCGCGACAGGATCAGGCTGACCCCGACGGTCGCATAGGCTACCGTCGCCAGCGCCAGCGGACCGCCCAGCGCCGCGCCGACGCCCAGCGCCTTGGTCTCGGCCCCGCCGAACGCCACCGCCACCAGAGTGACGATGCTTTCGGGCAAGGCGGTGCCGAACGCCGCAAGGACCGACCCCGTAGCCTTGGACCCGACCGACAGCGAGCGACCAAGCCATTCCACGCCGTTCACGAACAGCTCGCACGACAGATAGATCGCGATTGCCGCGCCCAACAGCAAGGCGGTTGCGAGCCACAGCCCACTCATGATGACGTTCCCAAGCCGGGCGGACGCGCTTGAACCGGCCTGCGCGCCCGGCCTGGACGCCCGCCGATCCATGGTCTCGCCAAGCCTGATCGCTGCATCCGCCACGACCCCGCTAGGTCGAGCATGTTGACGGACACCCCGCAACAGCGGGCGGCTACTCCCCAAAGAGAGGCTGCGCTGTGGCAGACGGGCAGAGTGCCGTCAATGCGGCACGCCAGCCAGTGGGAGCAGGGTGGTCCTGCGGCGGCCCTCTACGGCCTTCACGCATCCTCGTCAGGGTAGCATGGATACGAATGCTCCGGTCCATGGCATGGGACGGCGTGCGAATAGAGGATCAGATTGGGAACCGGCCATGCCTGGCTCAGCATTCCTGACACGTTCCGTGGGCAACGTAGCCGAATGTTGAATGCCTGCCATGTCGCCGAGACCGGCCTGCGCGTGCGATCGCGTCCGAACTGAACCGCAGGCCTCGCGAGCGATCGGCGCTCCACATGCGGCGAGCATCGCGCGGAGCGGCCGCAAATGGCTCAGCAGGCCGGTCTGCGCGACCGGAATAACCTGAACTGGTGGAGCCGCTCCATGCAGATCAGCCACCTTCAACTGCCATCTCGATAATATATATTATGTAAAATAAGGATGATCTCAGGAGCGTATGAATGTCGTCACGACCCACAATCCAGCGATCAGCGCGACCCAGATCAAGGCCAGCCTTGCCGCGCGTCCGGCCGGCACCGCGCCTGACCAGAAACGCCGTCCCACCAGGATCAGCATCATGACGATAGCCAAAACCGACAGCAGGATCTGACGTTCGCTCATAGCTCTATGACGAGCCCATCAAAGCCCGGCTCCACATGGCTCGGCAGTTCGGCTGCGAGCGTTCGATAGTCCATCGACTGGTCCATGTGCGTCAGCACGCTTTGCTTCGCCCGTACGTCCGCAATCGCCTGCAACGTCATGGCAAGATGCGGATGGGTCGGATGCGGCGCACGGCGCAATGCATCAACCACCCACAAGTCCACGTCTTCAAACAGGCCCTGCATGCCCGCCGTCATCTCGCTGAAATCCGTCGCATATCCTACCGACGAGCCGCCCGCATCGAACCGCAGCCCGGCGGACAGGATCTCGCCATGCGGCATGTCGGTGACAGCCACGTCGATGTCGCCGATGCGGATCTTGTCGGGCAGCAAGTGGCCGCTGGAGGTCGGTGGATAGCCGCCCCGACCATGAAACACGTAATGGAAACGCCGGTCGAGCAAGGCCAGGGTTTCCGGCCGCGCGAAGCCCGGCACCGGTGCGTTGCGGACATGAAAAAGCTGACGCAGATCGTCGATGCCATGGGTGTGATCGGCATGTTCATGCGTCCAGATCACCGCATCGATCGTGCGGACATCGGCGGCCAGCAGCTGCGCGCGCATGTCCGGCCCCGTGTCGACCAGGATTGCCGTGGTCGCCGTCTCCACCAGGATCGAGGCACGGGTGCGACGGTTGCGTGGATCGCCTGGGTCGCACGCTCCCCAGTCACCGCCGATGCGCGGCACGCCCGACGATGTGCCGCAGCCGAGGATGGTTACCTTCATGCCGCCGCCCCGCTTGACGCCGCCTTGGTGAACAACGCCATGAAATTGGCGGCGGTGCGCGCCTTCAGATCCTCGACATCCTCGCCGCGCAGATCGGCGATGAACTGCGCCGTGTTTGCCACGAATGAAGGCTCGCCAGTTTTGCCCCGGTGCGGAACCGGCGCAAGGAACGGCGCATCCGTTTCGATCAGCATGCGATCTCCCGGCAACGTCGCCGCCGTCTGCTGAAGATCGCGCGCATTCTTGAACGTCACGATGCCCGCGATCGAGATATACAGCCCCATCTCAAGCATTTGCTCGGCAAAGTTTTGACTGGCGGTGAAACAGTGGATCAGCGCTGGAAACGCCCCCTGCCCCATTTCCTCCGCCATGATCGCCGCCGTATCCTCCTCGGCCGATCGGGTGTGGATTATGAGCGGTAGTTGCGCCTCGCGCGATGCGGCGATGTGGGCGCGGAAACTGGTCTGCTGGCGCTGGCGGTCGCTATGGTCGTAAAAATAGTCCAGCCCGGTCTCGCCGATACCAATCACCTTGGGGTGGCGCGTCGCCTCCACCAGCTTGGCGGCATCAATGTCGGCGTATTCGTCCGCCTCATGCGGATGGATGCCGACCGATGCCCATACGTCCGGCTCGCGCTCCGCCGTGGCGATCACGGCGTCCCATTCGCGCGCGCGGGTGGAGATGTTGAGCATCCCCGTCACCCCGCGTGCGCGGGCCCGCGCCAGCACGGCGGCCTGATCCTCCACCAGGCCTTTATAGTTGAGGTGGCAATGACTATCGATCAGCATCAGGCAGGCTCCACCCACCGCGGGAAAACGCCCTGCGGAGCGGGAAGCTGCGTTCCCGGTGCGAGCGGCACGTCCAAGGCCGCGAAATCACGCGCCTCCGCCGGCTGGTTGAGGAGGTCCAGCAGCTTGTCCGCACTTGCCGGGATGGCCCAACGCGCCAGGATGGCCAGGATACGCACCGCCTCCGCCGTCCAGTAGAGCACGCCGTCCGCCATGTCCGGATCCTCCTTGCGGAGCGACCAGGGCGCCATGTCGGCAAAGTAGCGATTGGCCAGCGCCACGCCGTCCCAAACGATCTCCAGCGCGCGGTGCAGCGCCAGATCGTCCATCGCGCTGTCCAGCCGCTCGCGCAACTGAGCCAAGCCCAGTTGGTCGTGGGCGGGGCCGGGCTGCGGCACCACGCCCCCGCAATTCTTGGCGATGATCGACAGGCAACGCTGCGCAAGGTTGCCGAGCCCGTTGGCCAGATCGGCGTTGCAGCGAGTGACGATCGCCTCATGGCTGTAGCTGCCATCCTGCCCGAAGCTGACCTCGCGCAGCAGGAAGTAGCGCAACTGGTCCACGCCGTAGAGTTCCGCCATCTCAAGCGGATCGACCACGTTGCCGACCGACTTGGACATCTTCTCCCCCCGGTTGAGGAGGAAGCCGTGACCGAACACCTGACGCGGCAGGTCCAGCCCGGCGGACATCAGGAATGCCGGCCAATAGACGGCATGGAACCGCACGATGTCCTTGCCGATGATGTGCAGGTCAGCCGGCCACCGCGCTGGTTTGTCGGGATAACCGGCCCCGGTGAGATAGTTGGTGAGCGCGTCCACCCACACATACATGACGTGGCCGGGACTGTCGGGCACCGGCACGCCCCAATCGAAGCTGGTGCGCGAGATGGACAGGTCCGCCAGCCTGCCCTTGACGAAGCTGACCACCTCGTTCCGGCGGCCTTCCGGCCGGATGAAGTCGGGATGGGCGTCGTAATGGGACAGCAGCCGGTCGGCATATGCGGACAGGCGAAAGAACCAGCTTTCCTCCACCGTCCACTCGACCGGGGTACCCTGCGGCGACAGCTTCTGCCCACCTTCGCCTTCGGTCAGCTCCTCCTCGCCGTAGAAGGCTTCGTCCCGCACCGAATACCAGCCTTCGTAGCGGCCGAGATAGATGTCGCCATTCGCCTGCATCGCCGTCCAGATCGCCTGGCTGGCGGTATAATGATCGGGCTCGGTGGTGCGGATGAACCGATCGAACGAGATGTTGAGAGCGTCGTCCATCTTCCGGAAATGGCCCGACATTTCGTCGGCCAGTGTCCTGGGCGTGATGTCGCGCGCCTTGGCGGTCTGCGCCATCTTCAAGCCATGCTCGTCCGTGCCGGTCATGAAGAAGACGTCGCGACCCTGCATCCGGCGAAAACGCGCAATCGCATCGGCGGCGATTGCCTCATAGGCATGGCCGATATGCGGGCGACCATTGGGATAGCTGATGGCGGTGGTGATGTAGAAAGGCTCGGCCATAGCCTTCAGCCTTTAGCGGCCCGCTCCACGGGGGCAAGCTTCGCCAGCAGTCCGGCAATCTCGAACACAGTGGTCTGCTGGTCCAGCGACTGGTGCACGGCGCGGTCGGCAATGTCGCGCGCCTGCCGCCACAGCGCGATATGATCTCCCATCGCCGACGGCGAGGAACGCCGAACCTCACGGGCGATGCGCGACGGCGCGCGCTCCAGAAACGCCTCGTAACGGGGCTGCGCCGCCTTGAGGCTGAGCGCACGGCCGAGCGTTGTGCGGATCGCATTGGAAGGGTCGCCATGGACCGCCAGCTTCTCGATCGCGGCGTCCAGCCCGGCAATGTCCAGCCCGGCGAAGCGCAGCGCCTCGCCCGGTGCGCCGTCCGCAACCGCGACCAGGCTTGCAACCTCCTCCTCATCCGCGCCGTCGAGCACGCGGCGCAGCACCACCCGCGTCCGCTCCGCATCGAGACGGTTGAACCGCAGCAGCCGGCAGCGTGAGCGGATCGTGGGCAGCAGCCGGCCCGGCGCATGGCTGACCAGCAGGAAGATCGTGCCGGCTGGCGGCTCCTCCAGATTCTTGAGCAGCGCGTTGGCGGCACTGCGTTCCAGATCGTCGATAGCGTCGATCACAACCACCCGCCGCCCGGACAGGCTCGGCGTGGTGGCGAACAGAGGTTGCAGCCCCCGCACCTGCTCTACGCTGATCGATCGCGCCAACTCGTCCGAACTTGCGCGGGGAAGCCGTTGCAACAGCCGATAATCCGGATGCGAGCCCGCAGCCAGCAACGCCGCAATGCGATGCTCGTCCGGCACCACAAGGTTGCCTTGGGACGTCAGCGGCCCGGCGGCATCGGCCAGCAGCTTGCGCGCGGCGGCACGGGCGAACGTACCCTTGCCGATCCCCTGCGGGCCCGCCAGCAGCCAGGCATGGTGGAGCCGGCCGCTGCGTGCCGCATCCAGCAGCGCACCGGCCTGTTCGTCATGGCCGATGATCATGTCAGGTCGGTCAGCGCCGCGACCAGCCGGGCGGTGACCACCTCCGCCGCCCCCGTCGCGTCCACGATCCGCCAGCGTTGCGGCTCCGCGTCGGCGAGCGTGCGGAAGGTCTGCGTCACCTGGCGGTGATAGGCGGCGTCCCGCGCCCCGAACCGGTCGGGCCGGCCGGCGTCACGCGCCGCTTCCCGCGCCATTGCGGTTTCCTCCGGCAGGGTCAGCAGCAATGTGCGGTCGGGCAGCAAGCCGCCGCTGCCGACCGCATGGAGCGCGCGGATTGCCGCCCCGCCCAGCCCGTCCGCCCCGCCCTGATAAGCGATCGAACTGTCGAGGAAACGGTCGCACACCACCCATGCGCCGCGCGTAAGCGCCGGCAGGATGGTCTTGTCCACATGGTCAGCGCGGGCGGCGGCGAACAGCAAGGCTTCGGCGCGCGGGCCCCAGCGGTCCGCCTCGCCGCCCAGCAGCAGCGCGCGGATGGACTCTGCCCCGCTGCTGCCGCCCGGCTCACGCGTTTCCACCACGTCCAGCCCGCGTGCGCGCAGGGCCGCGGCAACGGCGCGGGCCTGGGTCGACTTGCCGACGCCCTCCCCGCCCTCCAGGCTGATGAAGCAGCCCCGCGTGGTCACGCGCGCTTACGCCATGCCGAACAGGCGGCGGAAACCGTTCTTCACGCGATCGAAGAAGCCCGCCTCGGCCACGTCGCCGGCGGCGATCAGCGGCATGATCTGGGGCGGGCCCTCGGGCGTGCGGACCACCAGGTCGGCGACATGCGCACCCGCCTTGATGGGGGCCTTGATCGGGCCGTCGAACGCGACCGACACCTTCATGTCCGAACCGAGGCCTGCCGGCAGCGTCACTGCCAAGTTCTGCGGAGCGACCAGCCCGACCTCGCGCGCACTACCCATCTGCACCGGCGCGGTTGCCACCTGCGCCCCCTTGGTGAAGAGCGGCTTGGACTGCCAAGCGCGGAAGCCCCAGTTCATGAAGCCTACCGATTGTTCGATCCGCTGGTTGAACGAGGTCAGGCCGGACAGCACCATCACCAGCCGCCGGCCATTCTGTTCGGCCGACCCGGTGAAGCTGAACCCGGATTCCTCGGTATGCCCCGTCTTGAGGCCGTCCGCCCCGGCCACCCGGCCGAGCAGCGGATCGCGATTCGTCTGGGTGATTGCCGCACCCGAGCCCATCGTCTTGCCCCAGGTGAAGTTCGGGCGGCTGTAGAAGCTCTTGTAGAGATCCGGATATTTCTGGATCGTGGCGGTGGCCAGCGTCGCCAGATCGCGTGCGGTGACATAGGTCACGCCGCCGTCAGGCCATCCGTTGGAGGTGCCGAAATGGCTGTTGTTGAGCCCGATCTCCTTGGCGCGCCGGTTCATCAGCGCCGCGAAGGCGGGCTCCGTGCCCGAAATATGCTCCGCCAGCACGACGCACGCATCGTTGCCGGACAGGGTGATGATGCCAAGCAGGAGGTTGGCGACCGACACCTGTTCGCCAGGTGACAGGAACATGGTCGATCCCGCCGCCGGGCCGTGCCACTGCCTCCACGTTTCCGGGCGCACCGTCGCCATGTCGGTCAGCTTCAGCTCGCCCTTCTTGATCAGGTCGAACGCGACATAGACCGTCATCATCTTGGCCAGCGATGCCGGCGGGATGCGCTGGTCCGGATTCTTGGCGAACAGCACGGCTCCGGACGACAGGTCCTTCATGAAGGCGACCGTAGCCGGCGTGTCGAACGGCGGTGCCGCGGCTTCGCTGGGCAGCGCGGCCAAGGCGGTGGCAGCAAGCGCGAGCGTGACAGTGCGAAAGCGCATCATGACTGAACGATCATCCCCGGGATGTGACTGTGTTGAACCCTGTTAACGCCGCCGTTCGGACGGCGCCAGCGCCTCTATCGCGTGACCTCGTCCGCAAGCACGCCGACCGACAATGCGTAGAAGTTGGAGCAATTATAATCCAGGATCGACCGGTAGTTGGTGGTGAGCAGATAGGCCGGATTGCCGGGCCCGTCCGGTTCGATCAGGCTGGCCAGCTCCGTATCGGGCAGTTGCGCCGCGCCCGCGAACAGGATGCCCTTGGCCTTCCACTCCGCGATCGTCAGCCAGCGACTATAGCGCGCATGGACGCGCGGGCAGCGCGGGCTTGCCAGCGGCGAGCGGAGCGATGCCCGGTCCAGCGTGCCCGGCACCATCACCTGCACGCCCCACGGGGTGCGCGGCTTCCACCCGGCTTCCTGCAGATAGGCCGCGATCGACGCCAGCGCGTCCGCCCGGCTGCGCCAGATGTCCGCTTTGCCATCGCCATCGCCATCCGTGCCGATGCGGAGATAGACCGAGGGCAGGAATTGCGGATAACCGGTCGCGCCCGCCCAGCTGCCCTTCAGCATGTCGCGGGTGAAGCCCAGGTCGATCAGCTTGATCGTGGCGATCAGCTCGGCCGTGAACAATTCCCGCCGCCGCCCTTCATAGGCCAGCGACGCGAGCGAGCGGATCAGGTCGAAATTGCCGGTAAAGCTGCCATAACCGGTTTCCAGGCCGAAGATGGACAGCGCCACCCGGGCCGAAACGCCCGTGCGTGCCTCATTGCCGGCCAGCATGGCGCTCAGGCCCTGATAAAGGGCGCGGCCCTTGGTGACATGCGCCTGGTCGACATGGCTGCGACGGTAGGGCGCGAAGTCCATGACCCCCGGCGGGCCGCTGGGCGAGCCGCCCGGTTGCCCCCGGTCGAAGCTGACCACGCGCGGATTGAAGGTCAGCCCGGCGGTTTCCCGGTCGAACGTCGCGGGCTTCACACCCTCGCGGATCGCCCCGTCGCGCAGGCCGGCGATAAAGGCCGTGAACGTCGCATCCTGCGCGGAGGGCGCGGGCGCAGGCGCCACCACCGGCTGCTGCGCGAGGACCGGAACAGGCACCGCCGCCGGTTGCTGCGCCATGGCAGACGCGGTCAGATGTAGCAGGGCGACGAACGGCAGGCAGCGACGGATCATCCCCGGCCCTTGCCACGACCAGCGCGCCACGCAAACCGCTTTGGTCGCAGCACGGGCACGCTTGCGCGAGTGCCGGTCAGTCCGATAAGGCGCTGGTCACGGACAGGTGGCCGAGTGGTTTAAGGCAGCGGTCTTGAAAACCGCCGTGGGTTTACGCCCACCGTGGGTTCGAATCCCACCCT
>NZ_CAKTFO010000035.1 GCF_934560975.1 uncultured Sphingomonas sp.
CCACCAACTTCCTCGCCATGGTCCAGCTTGCCTCAATGCGGCTGTGGCTCCGAGCTTATGAGTCTACGACCTAGTTGGTGCTGGCGATATTGTCGAACGGGATGGCGCGGACGGGAACATCCGGTCCCGAGTTGCGCGGCGGCGATGCGACCAGGGGTGCCGCTGCCCGCCAGCAGGACAGGCCGCCCGTGCGGACGCGCACCTGTCTGTTCGGGCGGCGCGTCTGCCAGTGCATCTTCAAGAGCGATGAGGTCCGCCTGGGCCGGTGCGCCGCAGAATAGCTGCGCACCGTTCTCGGCGAACCTCAAGGCATCAGGGGCGATCAGGCCGCTTCCGAGCTCCGCTTGGCGCGCTTGCGATCGTGCGGGTCGAGGAAGCGCTTGCGCAGGCGGATGTTCTTGGGCGTGACCTCGACCATCTCGTCGTCGTCGATATAGGCGATGGCCTGTTCCAGCGTCATCTTCTTCGGCGGGGTCAGGCGAATGGCATCGTCCTTGCCGCCCGACGCGCGGAAGTTGGTCAGCTGCTTTGCCTTCATCGGATTGACCTCAAGGTCATCCGTCTTGGCATTCTCGCCGATCACCATGCCTTCGTAGAGCGTCTCGCCATGGCCGACGAACAGGACGCCGCGCTCCTCCAGCGGGCCGAGAGCGTAGCTATTGGCTTCGCCCGCGCCGTTGGAGATCAGCACGCCGTTCTTGCGGCCCTCGATCGCGCCCTTGTGGGGGCCATACTTCTCGAACAGGCGGTTCATGATGCCGGTGCCGCGCGTGTCCGACAGGAACTCGCCATGATAACCGATCAGGCCGCGCGACGGCGCGGAGAAGGTGATGCGCGTCTTGCCGCCGGTGGACGGCCGCATGTCGGTCATCTCCGCCTTGCGGAGGTTCATCTTCTCGACGACCGTGCCCGAATATTCGTCGTCCACGTCGATCACGACGGTTTCGTACGGCTCGGTCCGCTTGCCGTTCTCATCCTCGCCGAACAGCACGCGCGGGCGGCTGATGCCGAGTTCGAAGCCTTCGCGGCGCATCGTCTCGATCAGCACGCCGAGCTGGAGCTCGCCACGGCCCGCAACCTCGAAGCTGTCGCGGTCGGCGGCTTCGGTGATCTTGATGGCGACGTTCGATTCGGCTTCGCGCATCAGGCGGTCGCGGATCATGCGGCTGGTCACCTTGGTGCCCTCACGCCCCGCCATCGGCGAGTCGTTCACCGCGAAACGCATCGACAGGGTCGGCGGGTCGATCGGCTGCGCACGGATCGGCTCGTTCACCGACGTGTCGGCGATGGTGTTGGCCACCGTCGCGACGGTCAGGCCGGCGAGGCTGATGATGTCGCCCGCCTGCGCTTCGTCGACCGGCACCCGATCGAGCCCGCGGAACGACATGATCTTGGACGCGCGGCCCGCTTCGATCACGTTGCCGTCGGCATCCAGCGCGTGGATCGGCTGGTTGACCTTGACGATGCCGGAATTGACGCGGCCGGTGAGGATGCGGCCGAGGAAATTGTCGCGATCGAGCAGGGTCACCAGGAAGGTGAACGGCGCTTCCAGATCGACCTTGGGCGCGGGAACGTGGCTGACGATCTTCTCGAACATCGGGATCAGCGTGCCTTCGCGCGCATCCATGTCGGTCGAGGCGTAGCCGTTGCGGCCCGAGGCGTAGAGCACCGGGAAGTCGAGCTGCTCGTCATTCGCGTCCAGCGACACGAACAGGTCGAACACCTCGTCCAGCACTTCCTGAATACGCGCGTCGGCGCGGTCGACCTTGTTGACGACGACGATCGGCTTGAGACCGAGCGCCAGCGCCTTGCCGGTCACGAACTTCGTCTGCGGCATCGCGCCTTCGGACGAATCGACCAGCAGGACGACGCCGTCGACCATGCTCAGGATGCGCTCCACCTCACCGCCGAAGTCGGCGTGGCCGGGCGTATCGACGATGTTGATGCGCGTCTTTTCGCCATCGGGTGCTTCCCACTCGATCGAGGTGGGCTTGGCGAGGATGGTGATGCCGCGCTCTTTTTCGAGGTCGTTCGAGTCCATCGCGCGTTCTTCCACGCGCTGATTGTCGCGGAAGGTGCCGGACTGGCGGAAGAGCTGGTCGACCAGGGTAGTCTTGCCATGATCGACGTGCGCGATAATGGCCACGTTGCGGAGGCGCATGGTGGTCTTTCAGTTCGAGATTTCGGATCGCGTGCGCCTGTAGCCCATCCGCCGCATTGCAACAAGGCACGGTGTGCGCCTCCCGCAAACCGTGTCACTTGAATAATACAGCGATTGCCCCCTATCTTGGTTCTGTTCACCGCTGGAGAGCGACCCTTGGCGACGACCGCGACCGACACGAAGATCGACGACCTGGTGCTGACCCCGCCCACGCCGGTGCAGCCGATCGCGCCAGCCAGGGCGGCGGGGCTGGTGCCCTTGCAGGCGGAGCAGCAGAGCCAGCTCGACGCCAAGGCGGAAGGGTTCGTCGCGGAACTGGCGGCGCTGGACGCCAACAGCCCGGAATTCGGCAGGAAGGTCGACCAGATTAGCAACATGGGCCGGCGCGAGATCGCCGAGGCGGCGGGCCAGTCCAACCGCTTTCTCGATCGTCCGGTGCGCGCCATGGACAGCGAGAGCGGCGTGGGCGCGAACCTGGCCGAACTGCGCCGTACGATCGAGGATCTCGATCCTGGCAAGCGCGGCAACCTGACCGCGCCCAAGAAACTGTTCGGCATCATCCCGTTCGGCAGCAAGCTGCGCGATTATTTCGACAGCTACAAATCGTCCCAGACCCACATCGCCTCGATCCTCTCCAGCCTGTCCAACGGCAAGGACGAGCTGACCAAGGACAATGCCGCGATCGACGTGGAGCGGCAGCAATTGTGGGCCGCGATGGGCCGGCTGGAGCAGATGATCCATGTCTCCAAGGCGCTGGACACCAAGCTGGAGGGCAAGGCGCTGGAGCTGGAGGGGAGCGACCCCGCCAAGGCCAAGGCGATCCGCGAGACCGCTTTGTTCTACGTTCGCCAGCGCAGCCAGGACCTGCTGACCCAGATGGCGGTGACGGTGCAGGGCTATCTCGCGCTCGATCTGGTCAAGAAGAACAATGTGGAGCTGGTGAAGGGCGTCGATCGCGCTTCCACCACCACCGTCGCGGCGCTGCGGACGGCGGTGACGGTGGCGCAGGCGCTGACCAACCAGAAACTGGTGCTCGACCAGATCACGGCGCTGAACACCACCACCGCCAACATCATCGATTCGACCGGCAACCTGCTGCGCAGCCAGACCGCGCAGATCCACCAGCAGGCAGCGTCCGCCACCATCCCGATCGAGACTTTGCGCCGCGCGTTCCAGAATATCTACGACACGATGGACGCGGTCGATAAGTTCAAGCTGGAAGCGCTCGATTCGATGAAGACCACCGTCGACAGCCTGTCGGGCGAGGTCGAGAAGTCGCGCGGTTATATCGCGCGGGCCGAGGGCGCGGCGCAGGCGCGGCTGACGGCAGGCGGCGCCGGCGCCGACGATCCGTTCAAGCCAGTGAACTGATGGCCGACCTCAGGCGCATCTATTCGGAGGCTGACGAGGCGCGGCACCAGGCGGTGCTCCGTCGGGTGAGCAGCGCGGAACAGGCGCTCGCCAAGCGCGCGCGGCAGCGGCGGCGAGCGGCACAGGCGCGCGCGCTCAAGCGGATGATGATCGCGGCGGCCGTCATTGTCGCGGCGGCGATCGCCTGGGGCGTGGTGATCGGACCGATCGGACAGATGGGCTTCCTGGCGGCGGCGGTGGCGCTGGTGCTGAGCTGGGTGGCTGTGATCACCGTGTCGCGCGTGCCGGAGGTGAATGTTGAGGCGCTGGGGCAGAGCGACCTGCCGCAATTGCCCGAGCGGACCGGCCTGTGGCTGCAAAGCCAGCGCGCCGCCTTGCCCCCGCCCGCCGTGCAGCTGGTGGATGCGATCGGCCTGAAGCTGGACACGCTCGCCCCGCAACTGGCCACGCTGGACCCGCGCGAACCCGCGGCGGCGGAGGTGCGCAAATTGCTGGCCGACGAACTGCCCGATCTGATCCAGGGCTATACCCGCGTGCCCGAAAGCATGCGCAAGGCGGATCGCGACGGACTGGCCCCCGACCGGCAGCTGATCGAGGCGCTCGGCGTGGTGGACAGCGAACTGGCGCGGATGAGCAGCGATCTCGCCAGCGGCGACTTGCAGAAACTGGCCACCCAGGGCCGCTACCTGGAGCTCAAATACCGGGACGACGGCACGGTCTGACTTACCCCGATCGAAGGAAGGCAGAGTGCTAGAGGCAGCCGTCGAGCGGCCGCCTGACCAATCTCTCAAAAGAGCCGCCAGGGTGGATAGCGACGGTTGGAACCCGCATGGAATATGCAAAGCTGGTTGCCTGCCGGGTCCGAAAGACGTGCTTCCCTCCACAACCAAGGTTGATCCCGCGGTTCGGATGAGAAGACAAGCCCCTCGCTTTGCAGGCGTGCAACCGTTGCATCAAGGTCGTCTACTTCGAGATAGATGACAGGTCCATTTGATGGCACCGCATCTTGCAGATGGATGGAAAAGGTCGCTTCGCCATGGGGTAGTTCAAATCGGGCATATTCGTCGCGCGACGAGACAATCAGGCGTAAGCCGAGTGTGCGATAGAACATGACACTCGCCTGAAAGTTGACCGCTGCTACAGTGACCTGATTCAGGCGCATCGACGCTCCTCCATGATCGGCAGCAGAATAGCTTGGCGCGGTGCCGATCTTCAACGTGCGGCGGACCAAAGCCAAGGCCTGTCACATGCTTGTGAGTGCTTCCACGATCTCCCCGGCAGTGGCACCGGCCGCCTATAGCCCCGATGCTCCGCCGTGAAATCGCGCGCAGGAGCGGCGAATTGTATAGCATTGTGTCTGGACGCCGGCAGGCGTGCGGAGCGGCTTGACGGGTGCGTGGCGCGGCCCGAGAGGCAAGGTACGACAACATCGTTCGCTGCTCGTGGGTGCCAGATCGTTTGAGCCCTTGTCCGCCGCAATCCCCTCGCTTCTGGTTCCTTCGGCTGTTCGCCGCGCTCCTGTGGGCGGCGGGCCTGGTGCCGTCATGGTCCCCCGCCATCGCCGAGACGCTGCATGTCGGGCGAGAGCTGTGCCATGCCGTGACGCCGGACAATGCGCCAGCGCCTGATCGCTATCGCTGCGGGGGGCTGCCCGCCGGCTATGCACGCGGTACGCTGTGGCTGCGGGCCGATCTGACCCGCGACGCTGGCACCGACCAGGGAATCACCCTCCTGGTCCACCAGACCCGCTTTGAGCAGATGGCCGTGCTGTTCCGCTATGCCGACGGCCATGTCCGGCGGCAGGAGGTGCGGCGCGGCGACTATGGCGCACGCTGGCGGATCGGCGGGCAGATCGCCTTTGAGGCGCCGGAACATCCCGCGCGGCTCACCTCCGTGACGATGGGGTTCGCCCATCTGTCGAGCCACCGCCTGCTCCGCATCCGGCTGCTGGCGCCGGTGGAGGCCAACCGCGACCTGGCGGGGGCGGCGGTGCTGACCGGCGGATCGCTGATCCTGCTGCTGGCGGGCGGAATCTACAATCTGGCGCTGTCAGCCGCCGTCCGCCGCCAGTTCCTGGCGTGGCACGGCCAATGGGCGGTGTGCGTGTTCGTGTGGGGCCTGCTCTGGTCGCAGGCGGCGCTGATCGTGGTGCCGGGGGTGGCCGGGACGCCCGCCAGCCAGATCTCGACCTTTCTGGCCTGCCTTGCGGTCGGGCTTGCCACCGGCAGCGCGATCACCGCGCTGAAGGCCGTCCTGCCGCGATGGGCACAGCGGGGGGTGTTCACCCTGGCAACCTTGGTCGTGCTGCTGGGCATCCCGGTTGCCGTCAGCCGCGGGCCGGGGCTGGACCTGTTGGGTGACATCCTGTCCGTCCTGACCCTGCTGGTGCTGGCCGCCGTTGCCGCGTGCATGACCTATGCCTGGCGGCGCGGCAGCGAACAGGCGCGCGACCTGATCAAGACCTGGATCGTGCCGATGGCCGCCCTGGCCCTGACCATGGTGGTCGACCTCGACACATGGCTGTTCGGCGGCGGGTCGCAGATCGTGGTGCTGTTCGCCTCCGCCTTGCAGAGCATCTGGCTGTCCATCGCGGAAACCCGGCGGCTGGCGCACCTGCGGGTGGAGCTGGACGCCGCGCGGGCGGCGGAGCGGGCTCTGGCCGAGCTGGCCAATCGCGATCCCCTGACGGGATTGTTGAACCGTCGCGGCTTCGTCGCGCGGCTGGATCAGCTCTGCGCCGGCGCGCCCCACACGCCGCTCGGTCTGCTGCTGATCGATGTCGACCTGTTCAAGTCGATCAACGACCGCTTCGGTCACGAAGTCGGCGATTCGGTTCTGCGCTGCATGGCCGCCTATCTCCGCAAGCTGGACGAGGAAGGCTGCTTCACCGCGCGCATGGGGGGCGAGGAGTTCGCCGTGGCCGTACCCCGTCTCTCCTCCGCCGCACTGGAACGTTTCGCCGAACGGGTGCGCGGCGGGATGGCGCAATGCGACCATGGCGACGTCAGCAAGCACCGCACCGTCACCGTCAGCATCGGCGTGGCGCAGGGATCGACCACGACCGCCTTCCAGAAGCTGTATGCCGGCGCCGACCGCGCGCTCTACGACGCCAAGCGCGGCGGACGCGACCGGGTGGTGTTCCCCGCCCCGGGGGAAAGCGGCGGATCGCGCCAGTTGATGGAGCGCGACCAGATGGCCTTTCCCTGGGTCGACGCCGCGTCCTGACCCCGCAGGGTCGTCAGCGGCGGCGGGCGGCGAAACGGGCGATCGCCAATACCTCTTCCTCGGCCACGGCATTGCCGGCATAGCCCGAGGCCTTCACCTGCCGCTCCGCCTCGCCCAGGCGACCCATGGCGGTGGCGAGCGCCTCCGGCGTCCAGCGGGCAAGCTGCCCCCGCACCGTGTCGCGCTCCTTCCAGAAGATCGACTTGCCGGCGGTCTCCATCACCCGGTCGATGCTCTCGCCCTGCGCCATGCCCGACCGCAGCTGCGCCAGCTGGAGTGCGCGGCGGCCGAGCGCGCGGATCACCGGCACCCCTTCCATCCCCTCGCTCGCCAGCCGGGCGAGTTCGGCATCGGCCCTGGTCGGCTGACCGGAGAAGACGGCGTTGGTCAGCGCGGAAAGGTCGCCCTCTTCCGTCGCCGCGCCCAGCGCATCCAGCGCATCATGGCCGAGCGGCTTCGGCCGATCCGGTGCGGCATCGGCGTAGAGCGCATATTTCTCCAGCTCACGCGCGATCAGCGCCCGGTCCCCGCCGGTGGCGGCGGCGATGCGACGGGCGACATCGGGAAGCAGTTGCAGGCCGAGGCCGCGCCCGCTTTCCACCACCACCGCATCGGCATCGCGCCCTTCCGGCAGGTAGCTGACGTGTGACAGCGCCAGCGGGCTTGCCTCCACCAGCTTCAACAGCTTGGAATCCTTGCGCAACGCACCCGCGATCGCCGCGACGGGATTGCCCGCGGCGGGCGCTTCCAGCAACGCCTGCACCGCATCGAGCGCGTCGTCGGTCGCGGGATCGAGCCGGATCCAGCGCCGCCCGCCGAACAGGGAGATGGCGGCCGCCTCGTCCGCCAACCGCGCCGGATCGCCCTTCACTTGCGCGGCGGTCAGGTCGATCCGTTCGGCATCCGCCCCCACCGCCACGCCGAGCCGCGCCGCCAGCGCGCGCGACCCGGCCTCGTCGGGTCCGTAGAGCAGGTAGAGGCGAATCGCCGGATCGGCGCTGTCCAGCGCGCGGCGAAGCTTCGCCTCAGCGGGCTTCATGCGGCGCCGGATTGCGCGCGGCGTAGAGCGCGATCCGGGCGAGGATCTGGTCGGCCACCGCGCTCGACAGCCGTTCCAGCGCGGTCTGCTCCGCCGCGATCACGGCATATTCGGACGTGACCACGTCGATGCCCGCATCCGACCCGGCGGTGGCGTCGAGCAGCACGGCTTGGCTGGACAGATCGACCAGCTTGTAGCGCGCGCGCAGCGTCCGCCGCTCCCGCGTGACGGTGTTGTTGGAGCGGATGCCGAAGCCGGTCACCTGATCGTCGAGCAGGACATCGAGGCGATAGCGGGTCGCGCCGCCCCCCGTCCGCCCCAGCCGGTCGTTGAGCGCATTGCGCATCAGCCAGCCCGCTTGCCCCGCAATCGGTCCAACCTCCACCCCGCTCAAGGTCTGCGCGACGACGCCGTGGCTCCCGCCCTGATACAGCGGACGCAGGCCGCATCCGCCGAGCAGCAGGATCAGAGCCAGAGTCACGAGCCGTGTCATGCGACGATGTTCACCAGCCGGTCGGGTACCACAATCACCTTCTTTGGCGTGGCGCCCGCAAGGATCGCCTGCACCTTGGCGCTAGCCAAAGCCTGTGCCTCCAGCGCGGCCCTGTCGGCACCCTTGGGCGCGGTGAGCGTGTCGCGCAGCTTGCCGTTGACCTGCACGGCGACCGTTACCTCATCCTCGACCAGCATCGCCGGATCGACCGCCGGCCAAGGCGCGTCGGCAACGAGGCCCTCACCACCCGCGCGGGCCCACGCTTCTTCCGCCAGATGCGGCACCATCGGCGCGGCGAGCAGGATCAGAGCGCGCGCGGCTTCGTCGCGGGCGGCGGACGGCCTGGCCTTCTCCACCGCGCCGACCAGCTCGTACAGCTTCGCCACCGCCTTGTTGAAGGACAGAGCGTCGATATCTTCGGCAACGCCGGCAATGGTCTGGTGGAGCTTGCGGGCAAGAGCTTTGTCCTCGCCCTCGCCGCCAGTCGGCTCAGCGGCGCGCCACAGTCGCTGAACGAAGCGAGCGCAACCCTCTATCCCAGCGATGCTCCAAGGCAGATCGCGCTCGGGAGGTGAGTCAGAGAGCATGAACCAGCGAACCGCATCCGCGCCGTAGTGGTCGAGAATCGGTGCAGGGTCGACCGTGTTCTTCTTCGACTTCGACATCTTCTCGACGCGACCAACCCGAACTGTCGTACCTGTTCCCTTCACGACAACCTGATCACCTTGACGCTCGATTTCCTCAGGCGACAGCCAAGGTCCAAATTCGTCCACGCCAAAATTTGCCGAAGCATCGAAAGGTTCACCTGGAAAAGCCTCCTTCCAATCGTCCTCGGTGCCCTGGCGTTGTCCAACCACACGGTAGGTTTCGTGCGTCACCATCCCCTGCGTGAACAGGCCGGTGAACGGCTCCGCCACGTCGAGCTTGCCGATGTGGCGCAGCGCGCGCGTCCAGAAGCGGGCGTAGAGCAGGTGCAGGATCGCATGTTCGACCCCGCCGATATATTGCCCGACCGGCAGCCATTGCTCGGCCAGCCCCTTGTCGAACGGCCTGTCCTTGGGCTGGCTGGCGAAGCGGATGAAGTACCAGCTGGAATCCACGAACGTGTCGAGCGTGTCCGTCTCGCGCCGCGCCTTCGCGCCGCAGGTCGGGCAATCGACGTGGCGCCAGGTGGGATGACGGTCGAGCGGGTTGCCCGGCACGTCGAAGCTGACATCCTCCGGCAGCACCACCGGCAACTGATCCTTGGGCACCGCCACCGGACCGCACGCATCGCAATGGATGATCGGGATGGGGGTGCCCCAGTAACGCTGGCGGCTGACGCCCCAGTCGCGCAGGCGATAGACGGTGGTGCCGACGCCCCAGCCTTCGCCTTCCGCACGGGCGACAACGGCGCTTTTGGCATCCTCCGACGACAAGCCGTCGAGGAAGCGCGAATTGACGATGATGCCGGGATCGGTGTCGGCTTCATCACCCAGGGGGTCGCCGGCATGGTCGGCCGACTTCGCCACGACGCGCGTCACCGGCAGCATATATTTGCGCGCGAAATCCATGTCGCGCTGGTCGTGTGCGGGCACGCCGAACACCGCGCCGGTGCCATAATCCATCAGCACGAAGTTCGCGACGAACACCGGCAGCCGCCAGCTGGGATCGAGCGGGTGCGCGGCGGTGAGGCCGGTGTCGAAGCCCTTCTTTTCCGCCGTTTCGATCTCGGCGGCGGCGGTGCCGGTCTTGCGACAATCCTCGATGAAGTCGGGCAGGCCGGGGAGCGAGTCCTTCAGACCCTGCGCCAGCGGATGGTCGACCGACACGGCGACGAACGACGCGCCGAAGATCGTGTCGGGGCGGGTGGTGAACACCTCCACCTCGGGCAGCGGGCCGCCGTCCAACTGGAAGCGGAAGCGCAGGCCCTTGGACCGGCCGATCCAATTGGCCTGCATCAGCTTGACCTTGTCCGGCCAGTGATCGAGCGTGGAAAGGCCGTCGAGCAGTTCGTCGCCGAAATCCGTGATCTTGAGGAACCACTGGCTGAGCTTGCGCCGCTCCACCAGCGCGCCCGAGCGCCAGCCACGCCCGTCGATCACCTGCTCGTTGGCGAGCACGGTCATGTCGACCGGGTCCCAGTTGACCGCGCTTTCCTTGCGATAGACCAGCCCCGCTTCGTACAGGTCGAGGAACAGGGCCTGTTCGTGGCCATAATAATCGGGCGAGCAGGTCGCGAGTTCGCGGCTCCAGTCGAGCGCGAAGCCCAGCCGCTTCAGCTGCGCCTTCATCGCGTCGATGTTGGCATAGGTCCACGAACCCGGATGGACGCCCTTTTCCATCGCGGCATTTTCGGCCGGCATGCCGAAGGCGTCCCACCCCATGGGGTGCAGCACCTCATGCCCCGTCATCCGCCGATAGCGCGCCAGCACGTCGCCCATCGTGTAATTGCGGACATGCCCCATGTGGATGCGCCCTGACGGATAGGGAAACATCTCCAGCACATAGGACTTGGGCTTGGTGCTGTTGTCGTCGGCGTGGAACGTGCCGCGTGCTTCCCATTCCCGCTGCCAGCGCGCGTCGCTGTGGCCGGGGTCGAACCGTTCGCTCATGAGGGGCGGATCAGTTCACGCTGGCGTTGCGGCGCAGGTCGCGCGCCTTCTGGAGGATGATCTCCTCCAGCTTCAGGTTGGTGGACGCCTGCACGGCGGCATCGACCCACTGACCGTTCTGAAGGATCTGCCGCGCGGTGGCGACGCGCAGCGCGTCGGCGCGCAGATCCGCGTCCAGGATGGTGACCGATACCTTCAGCCGTTCGGTCGGAGAGCGCGGATCGGTATGCCAGTCGGTGACGATCACGCCGCCATTGCTGTCGGTCTGCGCGATGGTCATGAACGACACGGTGTCGAGCGCCGCGCGCCACAGATAGGCGTTCACGCCGATGGTGGTGACGCGGGCCGGGGCATCGGCCGCCTGCACCTTGCGCCGACCGGCGGAATGGCCGCAGGCGCCAAGCGCCGCGCACAGCATGAGGCCGAAAACAAGGCGGGAACGAACCATCGCGAAGGAAACCCCAGGGTATAAGCGTGAGGCCGGCCGTTATAGAAGGTCGCGTCCGCCCCGCAAGCGCGCTGCGGCGGGCTGCCACATGCACTCCGATTGTGGGCGCAATGCAACAGACGGGATTAATCGCCGGCGGTCGTGGAACGGTTCATCCTTTCCGTGGTAGCTGCCCTGCAAACATAAGGACTGCGCCAGAGTGGCTTTGATTCGGGGGAGATGGGCAAAGTGGGGCGGCGCGCTGGCGCTGGCATCCCTGGCGCTCGCCCCCGCGACATCGGCCGACGCGCGGCCGCGCCACCGTGGCAAGACGGTCCGGCCCGCCGCCCAGGCGGGCGAACTGCCCAGCTTCGGCGCATTCACCCCCGGTGCCGCCGATCCACGCATGGCTGCCGCCTTCGCACGCAGCGGATTGGGGAGCAGCAACTTTTCCGGCGGCGCGTTCCGCTTCACGCCGTCGGGTGATGCTTCCAGTCGCCGCGCGGTGACGGTGGCGGTGCGCGCGCGCGGGTCGACCCGCCCGCAGCAGAATGCCCATGCCGCAGCGGCCACCACCACCACCGAAGGGCTCGCCTCGCAGGCGTTCAGCCTCGGCGCGTCGATCGGTTGGAAAAGGTTTGCTCTGTCGGGCGACATCGCCAAGGTCGAGGACGTGGCGCTGCCGACCAGCACCGAATCGGCCGATATCGGCCTCAGCTATGCCGGCCGGCGCTGGTCGGGCAAGATCGACCTTGGCGCGGAACGGGCGAGCAGCGATCACGCCGCTTTGGTCGGGATCGACCAGAGCTGGTCCGTGGGCCTCGGCGGCTCCTATTCGCTCACCCGCAAGATCGACCTCACCGGCGGCGTCCGCTACAAGTTGCAGCGCGACCAGTTCCTGGCTTTGTCGGACAATCGTCGGGACAGCCAAGCGGTGTATCTGGGCACGACTTTCAAGTTCTGACGTGACGCGGGCGGGCGTTTGGCCGGCCCGACAGTCCTAAACTTCGGTGCCACGCCAATCGTGCACCTGATCGTCTTGCTGGATGCAGCATCCAGCCAGCCTCGTCGCGCCGCCCCCCCTCCCAGCCCCCCCCCCCGCGAAGGCGGGCGCCCGAGCGTGCCGAGCAATGCCCCTGCGGCTCCTGGACTCCCGCCTTCGCGGCAGCACTGTTTCCATCTGGATTAAGCGGCCCTCGCTTCCGCCACCCGGCATCATAGCGACGCGCGAAGCATCTCAGCCGATCTGGCCCGCATCAGGCTCCAACCAGGCGTCGATAGCGGCATAACCGCAGGCGCCGAGCGTGCGGAGGCGGATGAAGCGGCGCGGGTCCATCCCGCCGAGGGCCACCACCGGACACTCCGCATGGCGCGCCCACAGCCCGAACCGGACCGGCCCCAAGGCTCCGGCACCGGGATGCGAGCGCGTGGCAAAGACCGGCGACAGGAACAGGAGTTCAGCCGACGTGCCGTGAAGCGCCGGCACGTCATGCGCAGGCGCGGTCCTCAGCAAGGATCGGCAGGTCCGGCGGTGGGGCGAACGGCCATGCGCGCCATCCGCGCGCCAAGCTATGGCCTGTTTCGGCGTGCCCGCCAGCACCAGCACCAGCCGCCGCCGCCGCGCGACCGCCCGCACCCGCTCGAACAATACCCGCCGCTCCGTCAAGGGCGTGGCATAATGGCGAAACACGATGCCCGCGCCGCGCGGCAGCCGCTCCAGCGCAGGCCATAGCCGCTCGCCCATCCGTTCATCGGTCATCAGCCAGAGGCGCGGGAGAGACTGGCGGCGGGCCATCACGCTCGCCTATAGCGCGTCCATGCCTCCGATCGAAGACGATATGCCCGCCGGCCGGCTCGCCGCCATCAGCGCCACCATTGCCAGAACCGCCGCGCTCGCCGGGCGCGATCCCGCTGGGGTCGAGCTGATCGCCGTGTCCAAGACCCATGCCGTCGAGGCGATCCGGCCGCTGATCGCCGCCGGACAGCGCAGCTTCGGCGAAAATCGGGTGCAGGAAGCGCAGGCGAAATGGCCCGCGCTGAAGGCGGAAACGCCCGACATCCGCCTGCATCTGATCGGCCAGCTCCAATCCAACAAGGCGATGGACGCGGTGGCGTTGTTCGACGCGATCCACGCGCTCGACCGCCCCAGCCTGGCCGAGGCGCTGGCCGACGCCATTGCCCGCACCGGCCGCACGCCGACCCTGTTCGTTCAGGTGAATATCGGCGCGGAGGAGCAGAAGGGTGGCTGCGCCATCGGTGATCTGCCGGCGCTGCTTGCGCGGTGCCGTGCGCTGGATCTGTCCATTGCCGGCCTGATGTGCGTCCCTCCGCAGGACGTGGAGGCGGCGCCCTATTTCGCGCTGCTCGCCAAGCTGGCGAGGGAGCATGGATTGGCGGAACTCAGCATGGGCATGTCGAGCGATTATGAGACGGCGGTGCTGATCGGCGCCACGGCGGTGCGGGTCGGGACCGCCCTGTTCGGCACGCGCGGCTGACGCGGGAGGGGGCGATGCGATACCGATGGCGGCGGGTGGCGGCGGCGTTGTGCGCGGCCCTGCTGGCGGCGGGCGGCGCGGAGGCGCAGTCGGTCGCCCGCCCCCTGCCCTTTCCGATCGACCTGCCCGGCCAGTTCGGGCCGGTCCCGCTCCGCAACCGCCTGCCCGGGGTGGAGCATGAGCAATGGGAGATGCGCGGCGCCAACGGACGCGGCCTGCGCAACATCCGCAATCCTACGCTGACGCCTGTACTGCCCGATGCCGGTCGCGCCACCGGCGCCGCCGTGATTATCGCACCGGGCGGCGCATTCCGCATCCTGGCAATGGACAATGAAGGGTTCGATGTCGCCCGCATGCTCGCCAGCCGGGGTATCGCCGCATTCGTCCTGAAATACCGCACCATTCCCACCCCGCGCGACAGCGAGGCGTTTTTGGCGGCCATGGCCAGGGCGATGGCCGCGCCCCGCGACGGCACCCGCCCGCCCGACGTGCCACGCGATGCGCTGGAGGATGCGGAGGCGGCGGTGCGGCTGGTGCGGACCCGCGCGGCGCGGTGGCGGGTCGATCCCGAGCGCGTCGGTTTTCTGGGCTTTTCGGCGGGTGCGATCCTGGCGCTGGACGTCGGGCTGAGCGGGGACAAAAGTGCGCGGCCGGACTTTGTGGGCTCGATCTACGGCCCGATGATGAAGCGCGCGGTGCCGGAGGATGCCCCCGCCCTGTTCGCGGCGATCGCCCTGGACGATCCGCTGTTCGCGCGCGGCAAGGAGCTGGGGCTGATTGAATCGTGGCGCAATGCGGGACGCCCGCTGGAAGCGCATCTCTACGATCGCGGTGGCCACGGCTTCGCCATGCAGCGCAGTTCGGCCGCCAGCGAATTGTGGGTGGAGGAGTTTCTGGCCTGGATGCGGGACAGGCGGCTGACGCGGTAAGGCCGCGCCTCAGCGTATATCCAGCAGGTCGCCGGAACGCAGCAAGGGCAGCAGCAAGAGCAATGCGCCTTTCTCCACCGCCACGCACCCCTCCGTCGTCGCCCCGTCCCGCCAGCAGTGCAGGAAGATGGCGCTGCCCCGTCCGGGCACGGCCGGCGCGTCATTGTGGCCGAGCACGACCACCGCGTCGTAAAGCCCATCCTCCCGCCACACCCGCTCGGCCGAGCGGGGATGGGGATGGCGGACCGGCCGGTTGTAGGCAGGATCGGCCACGTCGTCGGACCAGCCATCGTCGGGCCTGATCCAGCGCCACGGCAAGGCCAGCCCCTGCGGCAACGGCGTGCGATCCGGGCGGAGCAGCACGCCCCGGATCGGCCATCGCCCCAGCGGCGTCGCGCCATCACCCTCGCATTTGTCGGCGGCCGGCAAGGTGCCCCCCCGGCCGATGCTGCATGGGATCGCGCGGTCATCCACGTATAGCAGCCCGGCGGCGCTATCGCAGACCAACATCACAGCAGATGCCCAGTGCGGTCGCGCTTGACCGCGAGGTAATGGGCATTGTGCGGGTTGGGCGGCAGCGCATGCGGCACGCGCTCCACCACGCTGACCCCTGCCGCCTCCAGCCCCGCGACCTTGTTCGGATTATTGGTGAGCAGCCGTACCCGCTCCTGCCCCAGCAGGCGCAGCATGGCGGCCGCGATGCTGAAGTCGCGCGCGTCGATGGCAAAGCCCAGCCGCAGGTTGGATTCGACCGTGTCATAGCCCTGATCCTGCAATGAATAGGCGCGCAGCTTGTTGACCAGGCCGATGCCCCGCCCCTCCTGGCGGAGGTAGAGCAGGATGCCCCAGCCGCTGGCGGCGATGGCGGCGATCGCCGCATGCAGCTGCGGACCGCAATCGCATTTCAGGCTGCCGAGCACGTCGCCGGTGAGGCATTCGCTGTGCAGCCGCACCAGCGGCGGATTGCCGTCGGGCGCGCCGATCACCAATGCCACATGCTCGGCCGCATCGGCGGGCGCGCGGAAGGCGACGATCTCGGCCTGTTCCGCGCCTGCGACCGGAAGATGCGCGCGCGCGGCGATGGCGAGGCCCATCTGCCGCGCATAGCCGGCAATGTCATCGGCCGTGACATGGGCTTCTGCCGGACCATCGCTTCGCACGAAGAAGGTCGGCAGCAGACCCGCGTTGCGCGCGAGCGACAAGGCCGCCGATGCGGCGCAGACCGCCACCACCGGACAGGTGCGATACGGCCCCTTCAGCGGCGTCGCGAGATCGTGGGCCGGATCGGCCAGCGCCACGGCGGCGGGCAGGTCCAGCCACGGCACCCGCGCCACCATCACCGGCGCACCCGGCGTCGCGGCATCGCGCTGGTTCGCAAGCTTCAGCACCGCCGCCCGCTCGTCTGACAGCAAAACGTCGGCCGTGCCGTCGGGATCGAAGGCGGTCAGGCGCGGATCGTCGGCCGTCTCCACCGCCAGCACGGATATGGTGCCGTCCGCGCCCGTGATCGCGACCGGCCAGCCGCGCCTGACGGCATCGATGGCGCGGGCCGCCGCACGCGGGTCGCTCACACCTGAAACTCGGTAACGAGCGGGACATGGTCGGACGGCTTCAGCCAGTTGCGGCAATCCTCATGCACCATATGCGCGACCGCCTTGGCCGCGAGCGAGGGCGAGGCCCACATATGGTCGAGCCTGCGGCCGCGATCGTTCACCGTCCAGTCGGGCGAGCGATAGCTCCACCAAGTATGGAGCCGCGCGGGCGCGGGATGGAAATGCCGGCCGAGATCGACCCAGTCGTGCGCCGCCTGGAGCCGACCCAGCGCCTCCACCTCCACCGGCGTATGGCTGACCACGTCCAGCAACTGCTTGTGGCTCCACACGTCCGACGGCAAAGGCGCGATGTTGAAGTCGCCCACCATCAGGGCCGGTTCGCTGAGGCAGCGGGACCATTCGGTCATCCGCTCCACGAAGGCGAGCTTCTGCGCAAATTTGGGATTTACCGCCGGGTCGGGAACGTCGCCGCCCGCTGGCACATAGACGTTTTCCAGCCGGAACCCCGCCTCCAGCCGCACGCCCACATGGCGTGCCTCGCCATTGTCCTGCCAATCATAGCGCCAGCAATCCTCCGGCGCATCGAGCAACGGCAAGCGGGAGAGGATCGCGACGCCATGGTGCATGCGCTGGCCGTGCAGGCGCTGGTGGACATAGCCCATGCGGTTGAAATCGGCGGCCGGAAAAACGTCGTCCGCCGCCTTGGTTTCCTGCAGGCATAATATGCAGGGGCGTTCCTGTTGCAGGAAGCGTTCCACGATCCCGATCCGCGCCCGCACCGAATTGATGTTCCACGACGCAATCTTCAGCACGGTCATGAGCAGCCTGTAGCGATCCTGCGACGGCGTGGAAAGCAGCAGGCGGAAAAGGAAGAGCCCCCGCTCCGGGGGCGGGAGCGAGGGCCGACCATGCGTTCGTCACGCAGGTGGGTCGCGCGGATCAGGCCCGGGTAACAGGGGGGAAATCCCGGACAGCCAGCGCGGCCACGTCCTCCATATAGGACAGCGTTCCTGTCGCTGCCATGAATAGATTGTTATCTATTGCGATTTCGCGGGCGTGGATCGCGCCACAGGAACGTCCTGTCGCTGACCGGCACGTTGAACCGCTGGTTCGACAGGACCAGGGTGGATCGGTTGCCCTGCGCGTCCAGCACCGTCCATCCCGCCAGCATGAGTCCGCCCGGCGCGGTCGGCGCCTGGGTGAAGCCGATGGTGATGGTGCCAATTTCCGGATGCTTGGGGTCCCGGCCTTCGATCAGGATGCGGCCGGCCGGCGCGTTGGGCAGCACCTTGGCGATGCCCGACAGGTCGCGATTGGGATCGAGCAGGATCGACAAGGGCGAGTTGCCGATCGGCCAGCGCGATACCTGTGCCACCTGATAGTCGATCATGATCAGCGCCTTGCCGTCGCCCACCACCAGCAGGGGAACGCCCTTCTGGTATTGGAATCGGACCCTGCCCGGGCGCTTCAGCGTGAGGGTGCCGGTCAGCGTCTTGCCGCGCTGGTCGGTCTGGGTGAAATCGGCCGTCATCGTCTCCACCGCGCGGAGATGCGTCTGCACCTGCCCCAGGACGCCGGTGGCGGCGGAGACGGGGGCGGCGGCAAGAAGGACGAGCGGGGCCGTGTAACGAAGCATGCGGGTTCCTAGCATGACGGCGCGGATACGCGAGAGGCGTTGAACTGTCCCTGAACCCGGAGGGTCCGCAACGTGCCGCTATGCCCGCCGCTCCTCTCGCAGCCGCTGCCAATATGCCAGCCGTTCCGCGATCTTCGCCTCGAACCCGCGTGGGGTGGGCGCATAGAAGGTCTGCGGCGTCATGTCCTCCGGCCAGTAATCGGCGCCGGAGAAGGCATCCGGCGCATCATGGTCGTAGGTGTAGCCCTTGCCATAGCCGGCCGTCTTCATCAGCTTGGTCGGCGCATTGAGGATGTTGGGCGGCGGCATCAGGGACCCCGTTTCCCTGGCCGCGCGCGCCGCCGCCTTGTACGCCATGTAGCCGGCGTTGGATTTGGGCGCGGTCGCCAGATAGACGATGGCGTTGGCAATGGCGAGTTCGCCCTCGGGCGAGCCGAGGAAGTCATAGGCATCCTTGGCGGCCACGCATTGCACCAGCGCTTGGGGATCGGCGAGGCCGATATCCTCGCTCGCCATCCGCACGATCCGGCGGAGCAGATAGAGCGGCTCCTCTCCCGCCACCAGCATCCGCGCGAGATAATAGAGCGCCGCCTGCGGATCGGACCCGCGCACCGCCTTGTGCAGCGCGGAGATGAGGTTGTAATGCCCCTCCCGATCCTTGTCATAGACCGCCACCCGGCGATGCAGCAGCTGCGCCAGCGCACCCGGATCGAGCGGCTGGGTCAGGCCGACAGAGAACAATGTCTCCGCCTGGTTGAGCAGGAAGCGCCCATCGCCGTCCGCGCTCGCCACCAGCGAATCGCGCGCCTCCGCCGTGAGCGGGAGGGGACGCCCTTCCAGTTCCTCCGCGCGATCGAGCAAGCGGGTTAGAGCGGCATTGTCGAGCCGGTTGAGGATCAGCACCTGCGCCCGGCTGAGCAAAGCGGCGTTGAGCTCGAACGATGGATTTTCAGTGGTGGCACCCACCAGCACCACCGTGCCGTCTTCGACGAAAGGCAGGAAACCGTCCTGCTGGGCCCGGTTGAAGCGGTGGATCTCGTCCACGAACAGCAGGGTCCGGCGGCCGAGCAGGGCATGCTCGCGCGCCTCGGCAAAAACCTTCTTGAGGTCCGCCACGCCGGAGAATACGGCCGAGATCGCGACGAACCGCAGGCCCACCGCGTCGGCCAGCAGGCGGGCGATGGAGGTCTTGCCCGTGCCCGGCGGTCCCCACAAGATCATGGAGGACAGGCGGCCGGCGGCAACCATCCGGCCGATCGCGCCGGTGGGACCGGTGAGATGTTCCTGCCCGATCACCTCGGCCAGCGTGGACGGACGGAGCCGGTCGGCCAGTGGGGCGTCGGCAGGCGGGGAGGATCCCGGCGCGTCCCGCGGCGGCTCGGTTCCAAAAAGGTCGGACATGCCTTGCCTATAGAACGCCCCGCCGCCCCTGCGAAGGCGCGCGCTGCCCACCGCCCCGTGCTGCCGCCGGAAGATGGCGCCGCCATCCGGCTCGGTCCGGCGGCACGAAGGCGTGGGTCGCCCCTTCGCAAAAGCCGCAATTGAATCGTTACAAGATATATCTTATATATAGCACGACTAAGTGGAGATATGAACAATGCATTTTGAACATGGCTTCGGCCGCTGGTTTGGCGGCGGTGGATTTGGCGGCGGCATCCATGGCCTGCACCGTCACGGCGGAGGCCGGGGTGAACATAGTCGCGGCGGCGGCGGTGGCGGCGGACGGCGCCGCGTGTTCGACGGGGGCGAGTTGCGGCTGGTGCTGCTGGCTCTGCTGGAGGAGCAGCCGCGCCACGGTTACGACCTGATCCGCGAGGTGGAGGAGCGGACCGGCGGCGCTTATGTTCCCAGCCCGGGCGTCGTCTATCCAACGCTGACCATGCTGGACGAACTGGGCCATATCGACGAGGTGAAGGAAGCGGGCGCCCGCAAACGCTTCGCCATCACCGAAGCCGGTCGCACCCATCTGGACGAGAAGCGTGACGAGGCCGACGCCCTGATCGCGCGCCTGTCGCGCCTCGGCCAGGAGGAAAGCCGTCATGGGGCCGCGCCGGTCAAGCGGGCGATGATGAGCCTGCATATGGCGCTGCGCGACGCCCTGTCCTCCACGCAGGATCGCGACATGGTGCACGACGTCACCGCGATCCTGGACGAGGCGACCCGCAAGATCGAGCGGCTGGAACGGTGATGCGCCGACATGATCGCGCGCCCATCTTCCGGGCTATCCAAGGAGAATGACATGACCCAGAGCTTTTCCAGCAGCGCCGCCGTGCCGACGGACAGCGGCAGCCGCTACCTCCAGCAATTGTGCAAGCATTGGTCGCACAATCTGGCAGTGGAATTCACGCCCGACCATGGCACGGTGACCTTCCCCCGCGACGCGCGCGGGGCCGATTACCCGGGCGATGCCGTCGCGACGTTCGACGCGCGCGAGACCAGCCTGGAGGTGCGGGTCGACGCATCCTCGATCGAACAGCTGGCGCAACTCAAGGCGGTGGTGGCAAGCCACCTCGATCGCTTTGCCTTCCGCGAAGCGCCGCTGACGTTCGACTGGCGGGACGCCTGACCGCCCCGCCGCCGCCGTCAGTCGTCAGTCCGTCAGGCCAGCGCCACGCCCGCCGGCAGCGGGCCGGTCACCGCCTCTGCCACTTCCGTCCGGTCGATCGGAGCTTCCTCGCCGCGCGAATAGGTGCCGACCAGCAGGCCGGCGGCCAGCACGTGGCCGCGCAACGCATAGGCCAGCGCCTCGCGATCGGGGGTGGGCCCGAGTTCCGGCACGGCGCCGAGCGCGAACAGCTGGAACACATAATCATGGCTGCCATGCCCGGTCGGCGGATCGGGCGGCAGCCAGCCTTCCGTGAAGAAGCTGCTGCGACCGACATCGCGCCCGTCCGCCTGGCCATCGCCGTCGCGGACGATCGCTCCCTCCGCCAGCCGCCGTTCGTCGGCGGGGATGTTCCAGAGGATGGCGTGCACCAGGGGCTGCGTCGCCGGG
>NZ_CAKTFO010000036.1 GCF_934560975.1 uncultured Sphingomonas sp.
AGGGCAAGGGCATCAAGTATGCCGGCGAGTTCATCTTCCGCAAGGAAGGGAAGAAGAAGTAATGGCCAAGCTGTCTCTGTTCGAGCGCCGCCGCCGCCGCGTCCGCACCGCGCTGAAGGCGCGTGGCGGTCTGCGTCCGCGCCTGTCGGTGCACCGCTCCGGCCGTCACATCTATGCGCAGGTGATCGACGATGCCGCCGGTAAGACCGTCGCGTCCGCATCGACGCTGGAGAAGGACGTGCGCGACACGTCCGGCGCCAATGTCAGTGCGGCACAGTCGGTCGGGCAGCGCGTCGCCGAGCGTGCCAAGGCCGCCGGCGTGACCACGGTCGTGTTCGACCGCGGTGGCTTCCTGTTCCATGGGCGCGTCAAGGCGCTCGCCGATGCCGCCCGCGAAGGCGGATTGGAGTTCTAAATGGCTGATACCAATCCCATCGAGGCCCAGCCGGGCGCTCCCGCCGAAGTTCCGGCGGGCGGCGAGGCGCAGCCCAACGAGCGTGGTCCCCGCGGTCCGCGCGGTGGCCGTGGCCGTGGCGGCAACGATCGTGGCGGCGGCCGTGGCCGTGACGGTCAGCGCCGTCGCGACGACCGCAACCGCGAGGAAGGCGGCGAGGAGCTGGTCGAGAAGCTCGTCCACATCAACCGTGTGTCCAAGACGGTGAAGGGCGGCAAGCGCTTCGGCTTCGCGGCTCTGGTCGTGGTCGGTGACGGCGCGGGTCGCGTCGGCTTCGGCCATGGCAAGGCGCGCGAAGTGCCGGAGGCGATCTCCAAGGCGACCGCATCGGCAAAGAAGGCGATGATCCGCGTTCCGCTCAAGGACGGTCGCACGCTGCACCATGATGGCCTCGGCCATTTCGGCGCCGGCCGCGTCTATGTTCGCTCGGCTCCGCAGGGTACCGGCATCATCGCCGGCGGTCCGATGCGCGCCGTGTTCGAGAGCCTGGGTGTGCACGACGTGGTGACCAAGTCGGTCGGCACGAACAACCCCTACAACATGATCCGTGCGACCTTCGAGGCGCTTGGCGAACAGACGAGCCCGCGCTCGGTCGCCCAGCGTCGCGGCAAGAAGATCGCCGATCTGCTGCGTCGTGGCGGCGCCTCTGCCGAGGTTGCCGAGGCCGACGCGGCGGCCGTGACGGAGTAAGAGCAATGGCGACCATCAAGGTAACCCAGGTCGGTTCGCCGATCCGCCGCAAGGCCGACCAGCGCGCGACGCTGATCGGGCTCGGCCTCAACAAGATGCACAAGACCCGGGAGCTGGAAGACACTCCCGAGGTTCGCGGCATGATCCGCAAGGTGCAGCACATGGTGAAGGTTGAGGGCTAAGCCCTTCAACCGGATCGCGGTGTTTAAGAGCGGGGTGGCCCAGGCCATCCCGTTTTTTTTGTGTCTGTGGCCGTGTTTCACCGGAGCACGACGGTCAGGGTAGATCAGGCAACAAGCGCGAGCAGACGGCGGTCAACCCTGCCCGTGTTCCTGCGCACGCAGGAACACGGATGGGCTTGGGGGTTGGCGGGTGATCTGCCTGGACACGCGGAGATTGCGACGTGTGGCCTCGCCATCCACGCTCCAGACACGCAAAACCGTCACAATAAGGATGACAGGAGCGGCCGTTTCACTTATGGGCGGCCCCTTCATTCAGCGCGACAACAGCGAAAGCGAGTGCATTTTCCATGAAACTGAACGATCTTCGAGACAATCAGGGTGCCCGTAAGTCCCGCGTCCGCGTGGGCCGTGGCATCGGCTCCGGCGTCGGCAAGACCGCCGGTCGCGGCCAGAAGGGCCAGAAGAGCCGTGAGGGCGTGTCCATCAACGGCTTCGAGGGCGGCCAGATGCCGCTCCACATGCGGATCCCGAAGCGCGGCTTCAACAACATCTTCGCCAAGGATTATGCCGAGGTAAATCTGGGCCAGCTGCAGAAGCTGGTGGATGCCGGCACGCTGGCGACCGACGGCACGATTGACCATGCCGCGCTGAAGGCGGCCGGTGTCGCCCGTGGCGGCAAGGACGGCGTCCGGGTTCTGGCCAAGGGCACGCTGACGGCGAAGCTCGCCTTCCGCGTTGCTGGCGTGTCCAAGTCGGCGCGCGAGGCGATCGAGCAGGCCGGCGGTTCGGTCGAGGTGATCGAGGTTGTCCCAGCCGCCGAAAAGGCCGCCGCCAAGAAGGGGCAGACGCTGGCCGCCAAGAAGGCCGCCCGCGCCTGAGCCCGACACGGCTTAGACAAAGACGATCAAGTCTCTATATGGAGCGGCGGAGGCGGGGATACTGCCCCGCCGCTCTTTTCTTATCCGGGGTTCGATAAAGACCGATGGCATCCGCAGCCGAGCAACTGGCCGCCAATGCGAGCTTGTCACAGTTCGCTAAAGCGACCGACCTGAAGAAGCGCCTCTGGTTCACGTTGGGCGCGCTGGTCGTGTTCCGCCTGCTCTCCTATGTGCCGCTGCCGGGTATCGATCCCCGCGCGCTCGCGTCGCTGTTCCAGCAGACCCAGGGCGGGGTGATGGACTTCTTCAACACCTTCACCGGCGGCGCGCTGACGCGCATGTCGGTGGTGGCGCTGGGCGTCATGCCCTACATCACCGCGTCGATCGTGGTGCAGCTGGCGACGTCGCTGTCGCCGCAGCTGAACGCCATCAAGAAGGAAGGCGAAAGCGGCCGCAAGAAGCTGAACCAGTATACGCGGTACGGCACGGTGCTGCTGACGGCGATCCAGGGTTACTTCATCGCCGTCGGGCTCGAGGCATGGGGCGCGTCCGCCGGGCAGAGCGCGGTGATTGTCGATTCGTGGCTGTTCCGGGTGACCACCGTTATCACGCTCGTCGGCGGCACCATGTTCCTGATGTGGATCGGTGAGCAGATCACCACCCGCGGCATTGGCAACGGCGTGTCGCTGATCATCATGGCCGGCATCGTCGCCAGCCTGCCGACGACGATCGCCAACGCGCTGGAGCAGGCGCGGACGGGCGCGACCTCGCCCTTGTGGGTGATTGGCGGCTTCCTGTTCTTCTTCGGCCTGATCCTGTTCATCTGCTTCATGGAACGCGCGCAGCGGCGCGTGCTGATCCAATATCCCAAGCGCCAGACCGCGCGCGGGATGATGCAGGCGGACAAGAGCCACCTGCCGCTGAAGATCAACACTGCCAACGTGATCCCGCCGATCTTCGCATCGTCGCTGCTGGCGCTGCCGCTGACGATCACGCAGTTCGCCGGCAACCGCCTGTCGGGTGAGAGCCGGTGGGGCGACTTCATCATCTCCCTCAACCAGTTCATCGGCCAGGATACGCCGGCCTATTTCGTGCTGTATGCAGCGGGGATCATCTTCTTCTCGTTCTTCTACACGGCGGTGGTGTTCAACCCCGAGGAGACGGCCGACAATCTGAAGCGCTACGGCGGCTTCATTCCCGGCATCCGTCCCGGCAAGGCGACCGAGAATTACCTCGACTATGTCCTGACGCGCATCACCGTCATCGGCGCGGCCTACCTGACCGCGATCTGCGTCATTCCGGAGATGATCGTGCCACGGCACCTGATCGGCTTCGGCGGCACCAGCCTGTTGATCGTCGTCAACGTCACGATCGATACGGTGACGCAGATCCAGAGCCACTTGCTGGCGCACCAATATGGTGACCTGATCAAGAAGGCGAAGCTGAAGGGGGGAATGCGTCGATGAAGCTGCTGATCCTGCTGGGGCCCCCGGGGGCGGGGAAGGGGACGCAGGCGCAGTCCTTGATGACGCGGTACGGGCTGATCCAGCTGTCCACCGGCGACATGCTACGCGCCGCCGTGAAGGCGGGATCGACCATCGGGATGCAGGCCAAGTCGATCATGGAGGCCGGCCAGCTCGTCCCTGACGAGGTGGTGACCGCCCTGATCGCCGAGCGGATGGACAAGGAGGCGCACGCGCCCGGCTTCATCTTCGACGGCTATCCCCGTACCCAGGCGCAGGCGGAGTCGCTGGACGCCTTGCTGGCGGAACGCGGCTATCGCCTGGATCATGTGATCGAGTTGACGGTGGACGAGCAGGCGCTGGTGGAGCGCATATCCGGCCGCTTCACCTGTGCGCGCTGCAACGAGGGCTATCACGATCGCTTCAAGCTGCCCCAGGTGGCGGGCACGTGCGACGTGTGCGGATCGAGCGAGTTCAAGCGCCGCCCGGACGACAATGCGGACACGGTGCGCGCGCGTCTGGTGGAATATCGCGCCAAGACCGCACCGATCCTGCCTTATTACGAGGCCAAGGGGCTGGTGGCGCGGGTGGACGGCATGGCCGAGATCGGCGCCGTCACGCGGGCGATCGAAGCCGTGGTGGGCGGAGCGCCGGCCGGCTGCTGATAAAAGACAGGCGGGCCGTCACGAGGTGGTCCGTCTCGGCTTCGGTTCGGCGGGCCATCGATGCTGTCTAGCGGGCGAGGATCACCTTGCGGCCGATGCGCATCGTGTCTGCTGAGAAAGCCTGTTCCTGCCGGTTAGCTGGTGCCGCGGCGGGGACACGGGTCACGATGTAACCTGTTCGCAAACCGGTCTCGCTGTTTTGCTCCCGGTGCGGCGGACCATCGTTTTCCTGTGAACCTACGGCGTCGGCAGCACGACCACGTCATTCTCGCGCACCGTGCGATAGATGACGCGCCACGCGACGAGGCCGAACAGGATCAGCCCCAGCACGGAGGCGGCGAGGGAGGCCAGAGCGGCGCCTTCCACCCCCCACAGCGGCAACCCCACCGCCAGCAGCAGCGCCTGCAGCACGGTGGTGGCGATGCGCAGGTGGAAGGCGGTGGCCGCGCGGCCGGTGGCCATCAGGGCCGGCTCGAAGCTGGAGCCGCCGAGGTCCAGCGCCGCCGCCGCTCCCAGCATCAGCAGCAGCGGATAGGCATCGAGATAGTCGCGACCCGCGACCAGCCCCAAAGCGGGCTTTCCGATCAGCAGCAGCAGCGCGATGATCACCACGCCCGCCACGATAGAGAAGCGAGTGGCGTGGCGGAACAGCTTGCGCAACTCGGCGGCGGTGCGGACGACATGCACCCGCGCCAGCTCCGCGAACATGGAGCGCGAAAGCAGGTCCGACAGCTTGGCGAGCGAGCGGCCGAGCTGAAAGGCCAGGCGATAGCCGCCAGCCGCCGCCGGCCCGACCACCAGGCCGACCAGCAGCACCGAGAATTGCTTGCCGAGTGCGTTCAGGGTGGTGCCCATGTTGGTGATGGCGGCAAAGCGCCACAAGCCGGGATTGTCGCGACCGGCGGTGATCGCGCCCCGCCACTGGGCCGGCCCGAGCAGGCCGCGCGCTTCCCGCACCGCCAGCACCCAATGCGCCGCCGCCGTCAGCAACTCCGCCACCGCCCAAGCGAGCAGGAAGCCGGAAACGCTCGGCCGGAACAGCAGCACGACCATCAGCGCGCCGATCAGCCGCACTATCGGCGTCACCGAATCTGCCGCCGCCGACAGGCCGAACCGGTCGTACAGGCGCAGGATGCCCACCGCGGTGGAGCGGAAAGACAGCAGCATCACGAAGCAGAACAGCAAGGCATCGCGCGACAGCGTCGCGTCCCAGCCGAGCGCCGGACCCATCGACACCACGCCGACGGTGGCGATCACGCAGCCGAGCAGCGCCGCGCCGAAATCCAGCGCCACGCAGAAAACGAGCACGCCGCCCAGCCCGTTGCGATTGCCGGAATGGAGGTGCGGCATGCCGTAATTCACCACCACCTGCCAGGTGGAGAAGGTGACGATCGCGCTGACCGCCTGACCGGTGCCGAGGATCAGCACGAACTGGCCGAACAGGTCCCGGCCCAAAGCGCGGGTCGCCATGCCGATATAGATCAGGCTGAGGATCGCGCCCACGGTCTTGCCGCCCAGCAGCCAGACGGCGTTTTCGATCACGCGGCCGATCGTGCCGCTGCGCGCGACGCCCTTGGCGCGCTGCGTGTCGAGCCATTTACGATAGGCGGAAAGGGGCAAGGGTCATGGTCTCCGAACCGCGTCGCCCTAATCCCGCGCCGGGGCGCCGTCCAGCAGCGGCGCGGCGGCAAGGGGGCAGGGGGGAGTGGCAGGCGGCGGCCGCTGCCGCTAAAGGGCGGCGATGATCATCAAGCGCGCCATCATCCTGTCGGCCGGCCAGGGATCCCGCCTGGGCCCGATCACCGCCGACCAGCCCAAATGCCTGATCCCCTTTGCCGGCAAGACCCTGCTCGACTGGCAGATCGATGCGCTCGCCGCGAGCGGGATCGGCGAGGTGGTGGTGGTCACCGGTTTCCGCACGGAAAAGGTGGAGGCGCAGGCCGCGCAACGCGGCGACGTGCGCGTCCGGACGCTGTTCAACCCCTTCTATCATGTCGCCGACAATCTTGGAACATGCTGGATGGCGCGGGGCGAGATGACGGAGGACTTCATCATCCTCAACGGCGACACCATCATCTCGCCGGAGATCGTGCGCACCTTGCTGGCGGGCGCGACCCTGCCGATCACGGTGACGATCGACGAGAAGGATGACGGCTACGATTCGGACGACATGAAGGTCCGGCGCGAGGGCGATCGGCTGGCGGCAATCGGCAAGACGCTGACGCCGGAGGAGACGGACGCGGAGTCGATCGGGATGCTCGCCTTCCGGGGCGAGGGCCCCGCTTTGTTCAGCGCCCAGATCGACCGCATGATGCGGACCGAAGCGGGCACCAGGAATTGGTATCTCAAGGCGATCGATGCCCTGGCCGCGACCGGCAAGGTCGGTACGGTGTCGATCAAGGGGCAGGAGTGGCAGGAAGTGGACTTCCCCGCCGATCTGGCGGCGGCGTCCGCGCTGACCGAAAGGTGGCGGTCAGCCGGCCGCTGACGGCCAGCGCGACTTCAGCCAGCCGACCAGCCGATCGCGTTCGGCATCGGTCAGATCATGCGCCTCGTTGAGCGCGGGAGCCTTGGGCCAGCCAGCGTCCGCGACCGTGATCCCTTCCGCGCTCCGGGCGCCATCGTAGCGCGGAATGA
Organism: uncultured Sphingomonas sp.; assembly: GCF_934560975.1. GTDB lineage: Bacteria > Pseudomonadota > Alphaproteobacteria > Sphingomonadales > Sphingomonadaceae > Sphingomonas_I. Next base: position 6,970 of record NZ_CAKTFO010000036.1, read on the forward strand.
CGTGGAAGTGGACGTTGGGGTCCACCATCATCAGCATCAGATAGTTGATCCGGGCATAGGACACCGCCTGGCTGAGCGCGGATTCGATGTTGGCGGTGACCCGCGCCAGTTCCGTAAAGGCAGCCGGCGGCAGATCGGAAAAGGCGGTTGCCTCGCTCTTCGCCGCCAGCACCAGCGCGCCGAGCGTCGGCTGGGCCGGGCGGAGCAGCACCACCCAGTGCGCGTAATCCGCGACCAGGGTCGCCGGATGGCCGAACTTGCGGATCGTGTCGTTCATGGTGCCTCGTGCAGCCAACTGGTGATGGGCGCGCGACGGCTGGCCGCCTGCGCCTGAACGCCGCGCACGGCATGGATGACGCAGCTCAGGATCGTCCACCATGCCACCGCGATCAGGCCCAGGTCCGGGCGGCCGAGCAGGGTCGCGAAGAACAGGATCACCATGTTCGGATTGCGCCGCGCGGTGATCAGCCGGAACTGCGAATCGAACCGCCGCCACACATGGATGTGCATCCCGAAGCGACGGATGAACCAGCCCTCGATCACGCGCTGAAGGATATAGCCCGCGACCAGCGCCCCCATCACCCAGGCAAAGCCCTGTGCGGTGAGGGCCAAGCCCCATTCGGGCAGCCCCTCTGCCCACGCCCACCACCAGAAGAGCGGGTGCACCAGGTCGAGCCCATGGTCGAAGATGTTGCCCCAATAGCTGGAGGTGATGGTGCAGCGCGCGAGCTTGCCGTCGACCGTGTCCAGCACCATGAAGACGAAGCCGATGCCCATCCCCAGCCAGTAATGGCCCTGCCAGAAGGCGACCGTGGCGATCACGCAGCACAGGGCGCCGACGGTGGTGACCATGTTGGGGCTGATGCCGACGCGCGCCGCCCAGCGGGTCAGCACCAACGCCAGTTCCGGCCAGAGATATTTGGTGAGGATGTCGGTGACGCCCTTGTAGGCGCCGTAATAGCTCTGCCGTTCGAGCCCCGGCACGGCTTCGGGCGTCAGCAGCGCCAGGAACGGGCGTTCGCGCTTGCGTAGCTGTTCGTTGTAGAAATCGGCATTGTCCTCGGCGGCGATCAGGCTGAGGCCGGCCGGCACCGCGCCCCGCAGCATCGCCGCCTCGGCCGCGTCGCCGCCATCCTCGACATGGGCGATGACCGGGCGACCGCCCAGCGTCAGCACCGCGCCGGGACGCTGCCGCATGAAGCCAAGCCATTGCGGGTCGAAGGCGAAGGCGCTGTCGATCAGCAGGATCGGGCCGCCGCCGTCGCTCATGGCCAAACCGGCCTTGGCGGCGATGCGCTCCACCCGCTGCGCCTGGGTCAGGCCCCACAGCCGTACCGGGTTGGTGCCGACCAGGCGGACTTTCGGCAGCACGAGCGCGCGGGCAGGTGAGGGATCGGTCATCCGGACCTGCTATCGGCCCGGTTCCCTGCCCGCAATGGCCGATGGCGGAGAAAGAGGATCGTCGCCGCGCCCGCTTGCGGCTTGGCGGAGATGCGGTCCGTGCGTATTCGTGCAACGATGCTGGCGCGGCGCTTCCTTTATCTCGTGGTGATCCTGATCGTGCTGACGCTGGCGGCCGGGCTTGCGTGGACGCTGATGCAGGACAGGCTGATGCGGATGGCGTTCGTGCCAAGCGCATCTTTCGCGCCGATGCCGGACGCCAGCGCGCCCGATTACGCAACGGCGGACGCATGGCTGGCGCGGCCAGGTTTGGCGAATGATCCGACGCGGTGGCTGCCGGCTGACGTGGCGGCGAAGGCGCCCGGCCGCGCCGCGATCTTCTACATCGCGCCGACTACCTATCTCAGCCGCGACCAGTGGAATGCGCCGCTGGACGATGCCGGCGCAAACGGGCGGTTGCGGCTGTTCGCGCAGAGCCAGGCGAGCGCCTTCACCGACGCGGGGACGGTGTGGGCGCCGCGTTACCGTCAGGCTACTCTGGGCGCCTTCCTCGCGGCGGGCGACGACCGGTCGCAGGCCGCGATCGATTTCGCTTATGGCGACGTGCTGCGGGCATTCGACGCCTTTGTCGCGGCGCAGCCGGCGGATCGGCCGATCATCCTCGCCGGCCATAGCCAGGGGGCGCTCCATCTGCTGCGGCTGTTGCAGGAGAGGGCGCGCGGCACGGCGCTGCGGCGGCGTGTTGTGGCGGTCTATGCGATCGGCTGGCCGATTTCGTTGACGGCGGACCTGCTGGCTCTGGGCTTGCCGACCTGCCAGAGCGCGGGGGATTTCGGCTGCATCATCGGCTGGCAGAGCTTTGCCGAGCCGGCCGATCCACGCCTGATCCGCGCCTATTTCGACGAAAGCCGTGGCCTGACCGGGCAGCCGCGGCACGGCACGGCGATGCTGTGCGTCAATCCGCTGACCGGCCATGCCGGGGATGCGGCGCCCGCCTCGGCCAATCGCGGCGCGTTGGTGCCCGATGCGGGCCTGGCATCGGCCAGGCTGGTGCCTGGACGGGTGCCGGCGCGCTGCACGGCCGAAGGGCTGCTGCTGATCGGCCCGCCGCCGGCGGGGTTCGACGCCTATGTGCTGCCCGGCAACAATTACCACGTTTTCGATTATGCCCTGTTCTGGGCCAATGTCCGGGCGGACGCGACTGCCCGGCTTGCTGCATATGAGGCGCACCGATGATCGGCACCAACTTGCGGGAGTTTGCGGCGGCGCTGCCGGAAGGCGGGCGGCTGGCCGGGCTGGACGTCGGCACCAAGACGATCGGGGTGGGCCTGTGCGATGCGATGTGGACCATCGCCAGCCCGGCCGAGACGATCCGGCGCACCAAGTTCAGCGTGGACCGGGCCCTGCTGCGCGACATCATCGCGCGCCAGCAGGTGAAAGGGCTGGTGATCGGCCTGCCGCTGAACCTGGACGGCAGCGATTCGCCACGCACCCAGTCGGTCCGCGCCTTCGCCCGCAACCTGGCGGACCTGGGCCTGCCGATCCTGTTGTGGGACGAACGCTGGTCGACGCAAGCCGTGACACGCACCCTGCTGGATGCCGATGCCAGCCGCGCCCGGCGCGCCGAGCTGGTCGACAAGATGGCCGCGGCCTACATCCTGCAAGGCGCGATCGACGCATTGGCCGGCGCATTCGCCTTTCCCGGGCCCCTGTAAGCGCGCGTGGGAGCGCACATGCTCGACACCGGGCGATCACGGGATTAAGGCGCGGCTTTAATGTCCGACGCCGCCAACCGCGCCAACGCCTTCCCTGACGGCGTGCATCCATTTCCGCACCGCCACCTCACCGGCATTTACGGCCTCCACCCGCATGAAATCACCTTCCTGCTGGACGAGGCCGAGCAATGGGTGACGCTGAATCGTGGCACCGCCAAGCATGACGGGCGGCTGGCCGGCCTGACCCTGATCAACGCCTTTTTCGAAAACTCCACCCGCACGTTGCTGTCGTTCGAGATCGCCGGCAAGCGGCTGGGCGCCGACGTGGTCAACATGATGGTGGCGCAATCGAGCGTGAAGAAGGGCGAGACGCTGATCGATACGGCCGTCACGCTGAACGCGATGCGCGCGGACATGATCGTGATCCGGCATGATGCGTCCGGCGCGGTGCAGCTGATCGCGGACAAGGTGGACTGCCCGGTGCTGAACGCCGGGGACGGGCGGCACGAACATCCCACCCAGGCGCTGCTGGATGCGCTCACCATTCGCCGTCGCAAGGGCCGGATCGAGGGGCTGGTGGTCGCGATCTGCGGCGACGTGCTGCACAGCCGGGTCGCGCGCTCCAACATCCTCTCGCTCACGGCCCTGGGGGCGGAGGTGCGGGTGGTGGGCCCGCCGACCCTGCTGCCGCCCGCCGTGGAGCAAATGGGCGTCACCCGCCTTACCGACTTCGACGCGGGGCTGGAGGGCGCCGACGTGGTCATGATGCTGCGTTTGCAGCGGGAGCGGATGGCCGGGGGCTTCGTACCGTCGCCGCGCGAATATCATGCGCTCTATGGCCTCACGCCGGAACGGCTGAAGCGTGCCGCGCCCGATGCGCTGGTGATGCATCCGGGCCCGATGAACCGGGGGGTGGAGATTTCCTCCAGCGTGGCGGACGACCTCCAAAGATCGGCGATTACCGAACAGGTGGAGATGGGCGTGGCGGTGCGGATGGCATGCCTTGATGTGCTGACGCGCGGACGGCGGGGGGTTGCGGGATGGTAACGGCGCTGGCGATCACCGGCGGGCGGCTGGTCACGTCGAACGGACTGGCCGAAGGCGGCGTGCTGGTGCGCGACGGCCGCATCGCCGCCTTGGGCAACTTCTCGGTGCCGGAGGGTGCGGAGCGGATCGACGCGCGCGGTGCGGTGATCGCGCCGGGGCTGATCGATGCGGGCGTATTCGCGGTGGACCGTCCCGCCTGTGTGGCGGGCGGGATCACGCGCGCGCTGTTGATGCCGGACCAGACCCAGCCGCTCGACAGCGTCGCCCTGGTCCAGCACGCCACCGCGTCGGGCAAGCCCGGCCTGTGGGTCCATCCGCTCGCCGCCGCCACGCGCGGGCTTGAAGGGCGGGAGTTGGCGGAAATCGGGTCGATGCAGGCCGGCGGCGCCTGTGGGGTCGCGACCGGGCGCGGGTGGATCGCGGATTCGGGCGTGATGTACCGGCTGCTCAGCTATGCCGGCGCGCTGGGTTTGCGCACGGTCAGCCATGCCGAGGACGGCGCGCTGGCGGGCGATGCCGTGATGACCGATGGGGAAACCGCGACGCGGCTCGGTTTGTCCTCCGCGCCGGCCGAGGCGGAGGCGCTGGCGGTCGCGCGCGACCTGTTGCTGGTGGAGGCGACGGGCGCGCCGCTCCATTTCCGGCAGGTTACCACCGCTCGCGCGCTGGACCTGGTTCGCGCGGCCAAGGCCAGGGGGCTGCCGGTCAGCTGCGGCATCACCCCGGCGCACCTGATGCTGGCGGACAGCGCGGTGACGGGGTTCCGCACCTTTGCGCGCCTGTCGCCGCCGTTGCGCAGCGAGGCCGACCGCCATGCCTGCCTGCGCGCGGTGGCGGACGGGACGATCGACGTGATCGCGTCCGGCCATGATCCGCGCGGCCCGGAGGCGAAGAGGCTGCCCTTTGCCGATGCCGAGCCGGGGATGGCAGGCGCGGAAACGCTGCTGACCCTGGTGCTGGGATTGGTGCGCGACGGGCTGATCGGGTGGCAGCGGCTGTTCGACCTGGTGTCCGGCGCGCCGGCGCGGCTGTTCGGCCTGCCCGGTGGCGCGCTGGTGGAGGGGGGCGAGGCGGACCTGATCCTGCTCGATCCCGACGCGCCGTGGCGCATCGCCAGCGAGGCCATGGCCGCCAGAGCGGGCAACACCCCGTTCGACGGCCTGCCCGTGCAGGGGCGCGTGGTCCGCACGATCAAGGGCGGCGTGACGCTGTGATGCAGCGGGTGTTCGCCGCGATGCTGCTGGCGATGGTGGCCCCAGCGGCCGCCGCTCCCGCTCCCGACCTTTCGACGCTGCGCAACTTGGCCCAGACGGGGGATGCCGAGGCGCAATATATGCTGGCGGAGGCGTATCGCGTCGGACGCGGCGTCAAGGCGGATTCCGGCATGGCGATCCAATGGTATCGCCGTGCCGCGGACAAGGGCCACGCCCGTGCCGGCGACGAACTCGGCTTCACCCTGTTCGCCAGCGGCGAGCGGCGCGAGGCGATACCCTTTGTCGAGAAAGCGGCGGCGCGGGGCGATGCGCGGGCGTTCTACCTGCTCGGCACCGCGCATTTCAACGGCGACTATGTCGCGCGCGACTGGCCGCTGGCTTATGCCCAGACCAGCCGCGCGGCCGAGGGCGGGATCGCGGCGGCGCGCAAGAACCTGGACGTGATGGGCAAATATCTGCTGGCGGGGGACCGGGCCAAGGCCGACCAGATCCTGACGACCCTGCCGCCGGTGCGCCGTCCGGGCGCGCCAGGCATCGCACCGAATCCTCCCCCGCCGCCAGTCGCGCCCGCACCGAAGCCGGCGGCTCCAACGATGGCACGCGGGGCGTGGAAGGCGCAGATCGGAGCCTATGGCTCACCCGATGCGGCGCGGGCGGGCTGGCGGACGCTCAACGCCCGGGTGCCGCGTCTCGGCGGGCTGGAGCAGAGGATGGTCCCCGCCGGCCGTGTCACCCGCCTGCAGGCGGTGGGGCTGGCCAGCAAGGCGGACGCCGACGCGCTCTGCCGGGAGATCCGGCGCGCGGGCGGCGGCTGCTTCCCGATCGCGCCCTGATCAGTCGCGCCGTAATCAGTAGCACCAGTCCGCGCGGGCATAACCCTGCGCATGGAGCAAGGCGGTAAGGTCGCCATGCTCGATCCGCGCATCGGCCGCCGCCGCCGTTTTGGGCTTGGCGCGATAGGCGATGCCCAGGCCCGCTTCCTGGATCATCGGGATGTCGTTGGCGCCGTCGCCCACCGCCAGCGTCTGTTCGGACGAGAGACCCAGTGCCTGCCGTTCCTCCATCAGCGTGTCGCGCTTGGTGGCGGAGCCGACGATCGGCCGCGCGACGTTGCCGTCGAGAACGCCATCGGCAAGGCCCAGCCGGTTGGACAAGGCGCGGTCGAATCCGATCGCGTCCGCCACCCGGTCCGCAAACACCGTGAAACCGCCGGATACCAGCACCGTGCGCGCGCCATGGGCCTTCATCGTCCGGATCAGCGTGCGCGCGCCCGGCATCAGCACCACGCGCTCGGCATGGCAGCGGTCGATCGCCGCCTCCTCCAAACCTTTCAGCAACGCCACGCGCGCGTCCAAAGCCGCCTCGAAATCCAGTTCGCCGCGCATGGCGCGTTCGGTCACCTCGGCGATCTCGGGCTTGATGCCGGCATAATCCGCCAGCTCGTCGATGCATTCGATGGTGATCATGGTGGAGTCCATGTCCGCGACCAGCAGGCGCTTGGCACGATGGGCGCGCGGCTGCACCACCACGTCTACGCCGGGCAGCAAACCTTCCAGCGCGGCGCGGGCGGAGTCCCGGTCCACGCGGCCGAAGGGCAGATCGGCGGCCTTGCCCTCGTCGATCCACTGCGCCTGGTCCACCATCGCGCCAACGCCCGCCAGCGCGTCGCGCGCATGGTCGAGGTCGGCGCGCGAAAGCGCATTGGCTGCTATCAAGGTCGCGATGTCCACTCTGTCACCCTTATCCCTGCCACGGCTCGCGCTCATCGCAGGGCCGACCGCCAGCGGCAAGTCGGGCCGCGCAATGGCGCTGGCGGCGCGTGAAAACGGCACCATCATCAATGCCGACGCCAGCCAGGTCTATCGCGACCTCCGCATCCTGACCGCGCGGCCGAGCGCCCAGGACGAAGCGGCGGTGCCGCACCTGCTCTACGGCTATCGCGACGGCGCCCGACCCTGCTCGGCGGTCGAGTGGGCGGTGGATGCGGCGCGTGCGATTGCGGATGTGGTGGAGGCGGGGCGGTTGCCCGTCCTGGTCGGCGGGACCGGCCTCTATATCCGCACCCTGGTCGACGGGATCGCGCCGGTGCCGGAGATTGATCCCGATCTGCGGCAGGCGGTGCGCGCGCTTGCCCCGGGCGCGGCCCATGCGGCCCTGATGCGGGAGGATCCCGCCGCCGCCGCCCGGCTCCACCCCAACGACACCGCGCGGTCGCAACGCGCGCTGGAGGTGGTGCGCGCCACCGGCCGATCGCTGCTGACGTGGCGGGAGGAGCGCAGCGGCGGCATCGGCCATGCCTACAAGGTGGAGACGGAGGTGGTCGATCCGCCGCTGGCCGATCTGTACCGGCATTGCGACCTGCGCGTCGAACAGATGATCGCCGCGGGTGCGATCAACGAAGTCGCCCGCCTGCTCGACCGTGGTCTGCCCGCCGACGTCCCAGTCATGAAAAGCATCGGCGTCGCGCCGCTGGCCGATTATCTCGCCGGGCATATCATGCTCGATGCGGCCATATCTGCTGTGCAGCAGGCGACCCGCAACTATGCCAAACGCCAGCGGACATGGTTCCGCCACCAACTCAAATCCGGAATTCGTAGTTAATGACAATCGGGCTTGTTGCCGTAACGACGATATTGTCTTAGCGGAAAACTCAAGAAATTGGCGCCGGCATACCGGCTGAAATCGTTAACAGGGGTAATCGTCGATGGCCATGTCCTTGAAGTGGGTGCCGTTTGCCGCGGGTTTGGCGCTGGCCGGCATGGCCGTGTCGGCGCCGGCGTCGGCGGCGACTCGCCTGGTGAAGAACCAGTCTGCCGCGGCCGGGTTGAAGCTGATGAGCCAGCTCAACGTGATCGTGTTCGACTATATGGACGCGAGCCATGACGTGGAGGGCAAGGCCTGGATCGGCGGCGATCTGCGCGGCAATGCGTGGAATGTCGGGATCGGCAATGCCAAGCAAGGCGCCGTCGCCAGCAACTTCAGCACGTTGACGGTGGGCGGCAGGCATTCCGGCGGGACGGTGAACGTCAACAACGGCGTGAACGGCAAGGCAGGCACCGTGGGCGGCAACGGCTCCTACGGCGTGACGTTTGCGGGGGATAGCAACGGCTTCAACCTGAACAGCGGCACCACCGGCCGGGTCAAGGTCGGCGGCAGCGTCAATGGCAAGGTGCAACTGGGCGCGGGGTCGAGCCTGCTGGTCGGCCGCAACATCGCTTCGGACCTGACGCTGGGCAGCGGCAGCGTTGCGCGGGTTGGCGGGTCGATCGGCGGCAACACCACCCTGGCATCTGGCGTTGCCGGGCGCGAGACCCGGCTGACTGTCGGCGGCAATACCGGCCAGATCAACGGCAGCGATCGCAACGTCATTCAGGTCGGCGGCAACGTGAATGGCGCCAATCTCGGTACGGGATCGCAGTTGACCATGTCGGGGGCGCTGACCGGCAATTTCAACCTCAACGGCGACAAGAACACGGTCGTCCGGCTCGGCAGGTACACCGGCAATTCCAACCCGCTGAACAACGGCCAGACCGTCTATGTCGGCAATGCCGGCACCAACAAGACGGGCTGGTTCTTCTCGCAGCCCAAGCCGGCCGCGCCCGCGCCGATCGCCACGGCCGACCTGCCCAACGTATCGGCGCCGACCGCGGTGATGCTGTCGGACCTGACCGCGCTTTCGGCGCATCTCAAGACGCTGCCGACCAACGGCAGCAACAGCATCGTCAAGACGGCGGCAGGCCCGGGGTCGACCACCTATGACTGGCTGTTCAAGACGGGCGCGGCGGCGACGTCGGACGGTTATGCGGTGTTCAACGTCACGGCCGGCCAGTTGCTCGGCACGACCGGGGGCAGCGTGCGCAACATCGGCTTCGATCTGGGCGGGACCTCCGCCGCGCTGCCGATCGTGGTGAACATCACCGGCGCCGGCGCCTCCACCTGGAACTGGAACCTCAACGCGTTGGGCAGCGCCTACGGTTCTGCGCTCAATCAACAGATCATCTGGAACTTCGCGGATGCCACCGGCACCCTCAACTTCAACACGTTGGTGCATGGGTCGGTGCTGGCACTGGGCGCGACCGTGACCAACGTCACCCCGATCGAAGGCTCGGTCGTGGCCCGCATCTTCAAGCAGGGCGGCGAGGTCCACCTCGGCACCTACAACGGCAATGACCGGATCGTGGAGACGGTGGAGGACAATCCTCCGGCGGTGCCCGAGCCGGCAAGCTGGGCGACGATGCTGATCGGCTTCGGCTTCGTCGGCTCCATGATTCGCCGTCGTCGTGGTACGCTGGCAACGGCCTGACCGGGTGACAGTCTGACGGGCAAAGGCCGCCTTCCTGTGGGAAGGCGGCCTTTTTCTTATGCGGGAGAAGTACGTCAGGCACGTTTATGTCCGCTGAACGCCGTAAAAAGACATTAAATTGCGTGTTCGACATTGACCTGCGCAATGTTGTCCGCTAGGCGGCCACCTCTCCTTGAAGAGCGGTAGCATGACCCACGAACGAACCGGCGCGGACATCCTGATCGAGACCCTGACCGACCTCGGTGTCGAGGTCGTGTTCGGCTATCCCGGCGGCGCGGTGCTTCCGATCTACGATGCCCTATTCAAGCATGGCCAGGCCCATGGCGACCAGGCGATCCAGCACATCCTGGTGCGGCAGGAGGGCGGGGCCGCCCATGCCGCCGAGGGTTATGCCCGCTCCACCGGCAAATGCGGGGTGGTGCTGGTGACGTCGGGGCCGGGCGCGACCAACGCGGTGACCGGCATTGCCGACGCGCTGATGGACTCCATCCCGATGCTGGTCATCACCGGCCAGGTGCCGACCGCGCTGATCGGCTCCGACGCGTTCCAGGAATGCGACACGGTAGGCATCACCCGCCACTGCACCAAGCAGAATTACCTGGTGAAGGACCCGGCCGAACTGGAAGGCGTGATCCGCGAGGCGTTCGCCATCGCCACCACCGGTCGTCCCGGCCCGGTGCTGATCGACCTGCCCAAGGACGTGCAGGTCGCGACCGCCGTCTCCAAGCCGCCGCGCACCAGCCACAATTACCGCCCGCAGGTCACGCCCGATCCCGCTTTGATCAAGGCTGCGGTGGAGATGATCGCCGCGGCCGAGCGGCCGGTCTTCTACACCGGCGGCGGAATCATCAATGCCGGTCCGGCGGCGAGCGAGGCCTTGCGCGAACTGGTGGCGCTGACCGGCGCGCCGGTCACCTCCACCCTGATGGGTCTGGGGGCGCTGCCCGCATCCGCGCCGCAATGGCTGGGCATGTTGGGCATGCACGGCACCTATGAAGCCAATCATGCGATGAACCAGGCCGACCTGATCGTCGCGCTGGGCGCCCGCTTCGACGATCGCGTCACGGGGCGGCTGGATTCCTTTGCCCCTCATGCGCGCAAGATCCATGTCGATATCGACCGTTCGTCGATCAACAAGATCGTAGCGGCCGAACTCGGCATCGTCGCCGATTGCGCGCAGGCGATCGCGGCGATGGTGTCCCTGTGGAAACAGCGCGGGCACCAGCCGCAGGACCTGGCCAACTGGTATGGCCGGATCGACGGCTGGCGGGCGATGCACTGCCTCGACTATCCGGAAAGCGAGACCGAGATCATGCCGCAGCGTGCGATCCGCGCGCTGTACCAGGCGACCAAGGATCGCGCGCCGATCATCACGACCGAGGTCGGCCAGCACCAGATGTGGGCCGCGCAGCATTTCGGCTTCGAAAGCCCGAACAAGTGGCTGACCAGCGGCGGCCTGGGCACGATGGGCTATGGCCTGCCGGCCGCGATCGGCGCGCAGATCGGCTATCCCGACGCGCTGGTGATCGACATTGCCGGCGAAGCGTCGATCCAGATGAACATCCAGGAACTCGGCACGGCCAGCCAATATGACCTGCCGGTCAAGATATTCATTCTCAACAACGAATATATGGGCATGGTCCGCCAGTGGCAGGACCTGACCTATCAGGGTCGCCATTCGCATTCCTATTCGGATTCGCTGCCCGATTTCGTGAAGCTGGCGGAGGCCTATGGCTGGAAGGGCATCCGGATCGAGCGGCCGGACCAGCTGGACGGCGGCATTGCGGAGATGCTGGCCTATCCGGGGCCGGTGATTGTGGATTGCTGCGTGTCCAAGCACGCCAATTGCTTTCCGATGATCCCGAGCGGGGCGGCGCACACGGAAATGATCCTGTGGGCCAACGAAGTGTCGGGCGAGATGGACGACGAGGCGCGCGCTTTGGTCTGATCGCCGGCCTGTCCGATCCTTCCCGTTCCTGCGATCCCGGCTGTCCGGCCGGGACCATGAAAGACGACACGATGCATATTCGCACCGAAGCCGCCGAGCGGCACACCTTGTCCGTGACCGTCGCCAACGAACCCGGCATCCTCGCCCGGATCGCGGGCATGTTCGCGGGCCGCGGCTACAATATCGAAAGCCTGACCGTGGCCGAGGTGACGGAGGACGAGACGGTCAGCCGCATCACCATCGTCACCACGGCATCGCCGGCGATGATGGAACAGATCATCGCCCAGCTCGATCGCCTGCCGCCGGTGCACCGCGTCCACGATCTGACGGCCGAGGGACCGCATGTGGAGCGCGAACTGGCGCTGGTGAAGGTCAAGGGCACGGGCGACCACCGGATCGAGGCATTGCGCCTGGCGGAGGTGTATCGCGCCCGCGTGGTCGACGCGACCATTTCCAGCTTCGTGTTCGAGGTGACGGGCGGGACCGAAAAGGTCGACAAGTTCCTGGAGTTGATGCGCGAGGTCGGCCTGATCGAGGTCGCGCGCACCGGCGTGGCAGCAATCGCGCGTGGGCAGATGGTGGATTGATAGTCGGTGCTTCCGCCCGTGCGGGAGCCAGGTTCAGCGGTCGGAGCGGGGCTCCTGCGTTCGCAGGAGCACGAGACCGAGCAAGAGGGAAGCACAATGCGCGTTTATTACGATTCGGATGCGGACATCGGCCTGATCAAGGGCAAGAAGGTGGCGATCGTCGGCTATGGCAGCCAAGGCCATGCCCATGCCCAGAATCTGCGCGATTCCGGCGTTCCTGAGATTGCGATCGGCCTTCGTTCCGGTTCCGCTTCGGCCAAGAAGGCGGAAGAAGCGGGCTTTCAGGTGATGACGGTCGCGGATGCGGCCAGGTGGGCCGACATCGTCATGATCCTCGCCCCCGACGAGCATCAGGCCGGCATCTGGGAAAAGGACATCAAGGACAATATCCGCGACGGCGCGGCGATTGCCTTCGCCCACGGCCTCAACGTCCATTTCGGCCTGATCGAGCCGCAGGCCGGCATCGACGTGTTCATGATCGCGCCCAAGGGCCCCGGCCACACCGTGCGCGGCGAGTATGTGAAGGGCGGCGGCGTCCCCTGCCTGATCGCGATCCACCAGGATGCGAGCGGCAATGCGCATGACGTGGCGCTCTCCTATGCGAGCGCGGTCGGCGGCGGCCGTTCGGGCGTGATCGAGACGAGCTTCAAGGAAGAGTGCGAAACCGACCTGTTCGGCGAGCAGGCGGTGCTGTGCGGCGGCCTCAGCCACCTGATCATGGCCGGCTATGAAACGCTGGTCGAGGCGGGCTACGCGCCCGAAATGGCCTATTTCGAATGCCTCCACGAAGTGAAGCTGATCGTCGACCTGATGTATGAAGGCGGCATCGCCAATATGCGCTATTCGATCAGCAACACCGCCGAATATGGCGATTACCACACCGGCCCGCGCATCATCACCGACGAAACCAAGGCAGAGATGAAGCGCGTCCTAGCGGACATCCAGGGTGGCCGCTTCGTGCAGCGTTTCATGATGGACAACCGCATGGGCAATCCGGAAATGAAGGCCAGCCGCAAGCTGCAGGCGGAGCATGGCATCGAGAAGGTCGGCAACGAACTGCGCGCGATGATGCCGTGGATTTCCAAGAACAAGCTGGTCGACAAGGACCGCAACTAGGTCGTAGACTCATAAGCTCGGAGCCACAGCCGCATTGAGGCAAGCTGGACCATGGCGAGGAAGTTGGTGGCGA
>NZ_CAKTFO010000037.1 GCF_934560975.1 uncultured Sphingomonas sp.
TTCGCCACCCAGTCGATGCAGGCGGCGGCGCTCAGGTGCACCGCCATCTGGTGCCACATATCGGGCAGGGCATGGCAAAAGGCATGGACCGCGCGGGCGGGATTGGGGCGCAGAGCATCGGTCGCCACGAAGATCACGCCAGACGTGCCGAGCGACAGCAGCGCGTCGCCGTCCGAAACCACGCCGACGCCGATCGCACCGGCGGCATTATCGCCGCCGCCGCCGACCACCCGAACCGGGTCCATCCCCCACTGCTCCGCCACGTCGCGGCGGAGCGTTCCGGTGACGGCCGAGCCTTCATGCAGCGACGGCATCTGTTCGCGGGTCAGACCGGTGGCGGCGAGCAGGTCGCCGCTCCAGTCGCGGCGGGCGACGTCCAGCCACAGCGTGCCGGCGCTGTCCGACATGTCGGACGCCTTGTTGCCCGTCATCCGCAGCCGGACATAATCCTTGGGCAGCAGGATGGTGCGGACCTTGTCGAAGATCGCGGGCTCGTGCTTGCGCACCCAGGCGAGCTTGGGTGCGGTGAAGCCCGGCATGACAAGGTTGGCGCCGATACCGTGGAAGTCGGCGGCAGCCTCCAATTCCTCGCACTCGGCATATGAGCGGCCGTCATTCCACAGAATGGCCGGGCGCAGGGGCTTGTCATCGCTTCCCAGCAGGGTGGCGCCATGCATCTGCCCGGCGAGGCCGATGCCGCGCACCGCCCTACGGACGGCGGGGTCGATGGCCCGGACAGCAGAGCTGGTGGCCGCCCACCAATCCTCCGGCGCCTGTTCCGACCAAAGGGGATGCGGACGGGATACGGTGAGCGCGGCCGTACCCTGGCCGGCCACGCTGCCGTCGGGTGCGATTACCACGGCCTTCACGCCGGACGTGCCGATGTCGATGCCCAGAAACATACGACCTCTTATGCTGGAGGGGAGAGGCGGTCGCCCGCCTGCTCGTCACTTGGTGAAGGGATCGATCGTCCGGATCGTGCCGTCCGGATTGAACGTCAACTCGGTCGCCTTGGCGCTGCGCAGGTGGTTCTTGTTGGACAATTGCGTGTCCGCATAGAACAGCCACCACTTGCCATTATGCTGGATGATCGAGTGATGGGTCGTCCAGCCCTGCACCGGATTCAGGATGTGGCCCTTGTAGGTGAAGGGGCCATAGGGGTTCGTGCCGACGGCATAGTTCACGAAATGCGTGTCGCCGGTCGAATAGGTGTAGTAGTATTTTCCGTCCTTTTTGAAGACCCAGGACGCCTCGAAGAAGCGCCGGTCATGGTCTCCGCCTAGGACGGGCTTGCCCTTGTCATCCAGGATCACCGCGTCGCGCGGCTTTTCCGCGAATTGCTTGAGGTCGGCGCTGAGCTTTACGACCTGGCCCGACAAGGCCGGCTGGCTGTCCTGCTTCAGGTCGGTGTCCGAGCCGTTCGGATCATATTCGCCATTCTTCCAACGCTGAAGCTGCCCGCCCCAGATGCCGCCGAAATACATGTAGGCCGTGCCGTCATCGTCGGTGAATACGGCCGGATCCATCGAGAAGGAGCCCTTGATCGGCTGCGCTTCGGCCTTGAACGGGCCCATTGGATTGCCGGAGGTGGCGACCCCGATCTTGAACGCGCCCAGACCGTTCTTGTCCTTGGACTTGTCCCGTGCCGGGAAGAACAGGTAGTAGGTGCCGTTCCGGTACGCCGCGTCGGGCGCCCACATCTGCTGCGACGCCCAGGGCACATCCTTCACGTCGAGCGCCACGGGGCCTACCTTTACCGGCGCGCCGACCCGATCCATTTCCAGGACGCGATAATCGTGCATGGCATATTGGTTGCCGAGATCGTCGTCCGGAATGTCGGTCGCGACGTCGTGCGAGGGGTAGACGTAGATCTTGCCGTCGAACACATGGGCGGATGGATCGGCGGTGTAGATCTCCGTCACCAAAGGCTGCGACAGGTAAGCGCGCCCATCGGGCGATCGCGCGGGAACGGCCGGGCGGACCGGCGCATCGGCGGCGGCCGCTTCGTTGTGAGCCGCATCCCGGTCACCACTACAGGCGACGGGCAGCGCGGATAGGGTGAGAGCAAGCGCGAGGCGCCCTGCGTTGGTAACAGCCATGCATCCCTCCTGGTGGATTATCATTTTCGCCCGGCATGTGCATGGAAGACGCCATGCATCGCAAGACGAAGGTCCCGCATCGGCGTGGAAGCGGGTATCTGTTAGCGCTAACAATAGCCGACAATAAGCAGTGATCAAGCATGATCGTCTTCCACGGATCGTTTCGGAACCGTTCGTCAACAGGACGGTTCAGGATCGAACCCTCAGGGAGAAGTTGCATGGCCGATACGGACGTTGACGGCACCGCCACCGACGCGGGCACCACCAACAAGGCGAAGACGACGCGCCGGCGCCCGGACAGCAGCACGGCCACGCCCAAGCGGAAGGCGGCCCCCAAGGCAGCGGCCCGACCGGCACCGCAAACCAAGGATGCAGGTGAAGCGCCCGGGCCCAAGCGGCGCGCGACTGCCCGCAAGCCTGCCGAACGCAAGACCAGCGCGGCCAAGGCGGCAACCCGGACCAAGGCCGCGGCGACCCGCGCCGCAAACTCGGTCAAGGATGCCGCACCCCAGGTGAGCGCGCGTCAGGTCGCGTTGGGCGCCGGGGTTCTCGGTGCCATCGCGGCGGGTGCGGCTGCGTTGCTCAATCGCAAGCGGATCGTGGCAGCCGTGGCGGAGCATGGCGGCAAGGCAGAAACCGGTCCGGACACGAAGCCGAGCGCGACCTGATCTCCGGCGGTAATCAGGTTTCGCGGGCGTTTTGGATGGCCATGACGTCCGCGGAGGCCCGCCTGTTCCTGCGTGCGTGGCTATGCGGGTTCCTGGCGATCGTCCTTCTGATCGGTTGAACTCGTCCCGGATCGCTTATTCAATCGATCAGCAATGCGCCCCGCATGCCCGGTGAAGCCGCCACGACAGCGCCGCCGCGCCGACGCACAATACGGCCACGCTCGCCAGCGTGTTGATCACCGTCACGCCCAGCGACGCCATCCCGATCGCCATCACCGCGCCGATCACCATCGCGCCCGAATTGACGATGTTGTTCGCGGCCACGGTACGGGCGGTATGGTCTTTCTCCACCGTGGTGGTGAGAAAGGCATAGAGCGGAACCACGAACATCCCGCCCGTCACCGCGACACCCAGCAGGGCCACGCTGACCAGCGGGGCGCCCGGATGTCGCACGAATTCCGCCAGCGTGAAATAGGTGCCGTCGGTAGATGGCGCCCAAGTCCGCGCCGCATTCGCCATCAACAGCACGAAGCCGCCCATGGCGATCACCGATGCCGGGGCGTAGCGGGCAGACACCCGTCCCGCGAGCAGGCGGTTGATCAGGACGGAACCGATCGCGACCCCTACGGAGAAGATGGCCAGGAACAGGCTGGCGACCTGCTGGTCGGCGGTGAAGATGTTCTTCACCAGCGGCGGGAACTGCACGATCAGTACCGAACCGATCATCCAGAAGAAGCTGATCGACAGGATTGCCAGAAACAGACGCGGAATATGCAACGTCGCGGACACCAGGCGGACAGAAGCGCGCACCACATGATGGTCGATGGCCGGCCGCTCGCCGGGGGGCGGGGCAGCCGGGATCTCGCGCGCGGTCCACCAACCCACGCCGGCAACCGCCAGCACCATGATGGCAGTCAACTTGGCATCGATCAGCCCCGCCAGGATCGTCCCGCCGAGAATCGCGATATAGGTGCCGGCTTCGACCAGGCCGGTTCCGCCGAGCACCTCGTCCTCATGCAGGTGCTGGGGCAGGATCGCATATTTGATCGGGCCGAAGAAGGTGGAATGCACCCCCATCGCAAGCACCGCCGTCAGCATCAGCGGTACCGATGCAAGTATCAGACCGGCGGCCCCGACCAGCATGATGCCCATCTCCGCGGTCTTCACCGTGCGGACGATGCGGGCCTTGTCGTAGCTGTCCGCCAGCTGACCGGACAAGGCCGACAGCAGAAAGAATGGCAGGATGAACAGGCCGGTGGCAATGGCGTTGAATGCCGCCTCCTTTTTCGGATCCGAATAGATCGAATAGGTGGCGAACAGAATCATGGCCTGTTTGAACAGGTTATCATTGAACGCACCCAGGAACTGGGTAGCAAACAATGGCAGGAAGCGCCTCTTGCCCAACAGGCCCATGGAGGGCGTCATTGCGGGGCGGCGCCCTTGTTGATGGAAATCGTCACGGGCAGGCCCCATAGCCGAGAAGGGCATGCAACTCCAACCATGATCGGAGGGGACGGGAATATGGAGCGGGATGGGGCAACCTTGGCGCCGGTGATCGAGACCGCCCGGCTGCGGCTACGCATCCATGTCGCGGGCGATCACGCTGCTCGCTGCGCCATCACCGCCGACCCGGAAACCATGCGTTTCATCAGCGGGCAGCCGCAGAGTGCGGAGGAGAATTGGCTGCGCATCCTGCGTTATGTCGGCCATTGGCGGCTGTTCGGCTATGGTGTGTTTGCAGTGGAGGAGACAGCGACGGGACGACTCGCCGGGGAAGCGGGCCTGATGCATTTCGGCCGGGACCTGGGCGGCGATTTCGATCCGGCACCCGAGGCTGCATGGATCATGGCGGCATGGGCGGCCGGGCAGGGCTATGCGTCGGAGGCGATCACGGCCGCGATCGCCTGGCACGAAGGCAAGGTCGGCAATGCGCGCCAGGTGTGCATCATCGCGCCGGACAACCACCCCTCGCTCCGCGTGGCGGCGAAGCATGGCTTTCGGCCGTATCGGGAAACGCTGTACCATGGAAAGCCGGTGATCGTGCATGAACGCGTACAGCCTCTCCCATTCCACGCCGAACCCCGCTAGGCTCACCATCGCATGCTGACGCTGCCCAACCTTCTGACGCTGTCGCGCATCATCGCCATGCCGGTCATGGTGCTGCTGCTATGGCATCCTTCCACCCGCGACTATTGGTTCGCTTTCGGCCTCTATGTGCTGGTCGGAGTCACCGATTATTTCGACGGCTACCTTGCACGTGCGCAGGGCGCGGTGTCCAAGCTGGGCATCTTTCTCGATCCCATCGCCGACAAGATCATGGTCGCCACGGTGATCGTGATGCTGGTGTTCACCCGTGCCATCGATGGCCCGGCGGTGATCGCCGCGCTTATCATCCTGCTGCGGGAGATTGCGGTGTCGGGGCTGCGCGAGTTCCTGGCCCAATTGCGCGTGTCGCTTCCAGTCAGCCAGTTGGCGAAGTGGAAGACGACGTTTCAGCTGGTGTCGCTCGGCGCGTTGATCTTCGCGGGCGCGGTGCCGACGCAGGTGTGGGTCGCATGGGTCGGCCTGTTCAGCCTGTGGGCGGCGGCCGGCCTGACCCTGGTGACGGGATGGGATTACCTTCGCGTCGGCCTCAAGCATATGGACTGACGTGACGCTGACCATTCTCTATTTCGCGTGGCTGCGCGAACGGATCGGGACCGGCGAGGAGCGGGTCGGCATACCCGCCGGCGTCACCACGCTGGATGAGCTGATCACCTGGCTGTCCGCGCGGAGCGACGCCCATGCCGCCGCGCTGGCCGACCGCACCCGCCTGCGCGCGGCGATTGACGGGCATTATGCGCCGCTCGGCACCGCCATCACCGGCGCGCGCGAAGTCTCGCTCTTTCCTCCGGTAACCGGCGGATGATCCACGTCTCGGTCCAGGAGGATCCGTTCGACAGCGGTGCATTGCTGAAGCCGTTGGAGGCGCTCGGCGGCGGTGGCGTGGCCAGCTTCACCGGCCTTGTCCGTGGCGACGGCGGGTTGGTCGAATTGCTGCTCGAACATCATCCCGGCATGACCGAGAACGTGATCAGAAGTTTGGTGGAGGAGGCGATCGCGCGCTGGAGCCTGCTGGGTGCCGTGGTGGTGCACCGTCATGGACCGATGACGCCGGGCGAGGCGATCGTGATGGTGGGCACCGCCGCGCGCCACCGTGGCGAGGCGTTGGATGCCTGCACATTCCTGATAGATCGTCTGAAGACCGAAGCCCCGTTCTGGAAGCGCGAGCGTTTCGTGGACGGCCGCACCGCCTGGGTCGAGCCGCGCTGCACCGACGACTCGGCGGCGCGCCGCTGGACGCAGGCGATTGCGGAAAGCGGGTTGAGCCTGTAGACGCTGCTTGTTTTTTAGGCAGTAGAGCGTGTCCCGGCTGAAGCCCCTCACCATCGGAAATGTCACCATCGCCACGCCGGTGATCCTGGCGCCCATGACCGGCGTCAGCGACCTGCCGTTCCGACGGGTGGTGCGCGGCTATGGCTCCGGCCTCAACGTCACGGAGATGATCGCCAGCCAGGCGGCGATCCGCGAGACGCGCCAGTCGATCCAGAAGGCCTTGTGGGATCCTATCGAGGATCCAGTTTCCATGCAGCTGGTCGGGTGCGAGCCGGAGCAGATGGGGGAGGCAGCGCGGCTGGCGGAGGACAAGGGCGCCGCGATCGTCGACATCAACATGGGCTGCCCGGTTCGCAAGGTGGTGAACGGCGACGCCGGCTCGGCCCTGATGGCCAAGCCCAAGCTTGCCGCCGAGCTGATTGCGGCGACGGTGAAGGCGGTGAAGGTGCCGGTGACGCTCAAGATGCGCATGGGCTGGGATCATCAAAGCCTCAACGCCCCCGAACTGGCGCGCATCGCCCAGGATCTTGGTATCCAGATGATCACCGTTCACGGTCGCACCCGCTGCCAGATGTACAAGGGATCGGCGGATTGGGCGTTCGTGCGCCGCGTCAAGGATGCGGTGTCGATCCCGGTGATCGTAAACGGCGACATACTCTCGGTCGAGGATGCCGACACGGCGCTGGAGCAATCGGGTGCCGATGGCGTCATGATCGGGCGCGGCAGCTATGGCCGGCCCTGGCTGCTGGCGCAGATCATGCGCTGGCTGGATAGTGGCGACCAAGTGCCCGATCCGTCGGTTGCCGAACAATATCGTACGATGATCGACCATTATCACGATATGCTGAGCCTCTATGGCAAGGATGTGGGCGTCAACATGGCGCGCAAGCATCTCGGCTGGTATACCAAGGGGCTGCCCGGATCGGCCGAGTTCAGAAACCGTGTGAACCAGATTGCCGACCCGGACCTCGTCCTGGCGATGTTGCAGGACTTCTACGCGCCGTGGACGACCAGGGCGGCCGCATAAACCCGCCGGGCGGCAAGGGGGCGGGGCAGCGGGTGCCTGCCGACGCCCTGCTGACCGCGCTGCCGACGCCCTTGCTCGTCCTGGACGAACAAGGCGTGATCGTGGACGCGAACGCGGCGGCGGAGGCGCTGATGAACCTGTCGCGCACGGCCATGGCGGGCATGACCATCGCGGAAGCGACCGGCCACCACCTGAAAACGATGCCGAGCGAGACGCCGTTCGTCGCCTACGACCTCGACATCATGCTGCCGCATCACCGCGCGCTCAAGGGCGACCTGGTCGTGGCACCCCTGCCGAACTGGCCGGGTTGGCGGCAGGTCGCGATCCATCCTCGGCCCAGCGCGGGTCCGATCGCGCGCCGCGCCGGCGCGGGACTGACCGCCGCCGGGGCCGCCGCGATGCTGGCGCATGAAATCAAGAATCCGCTGTCGGGCATTCGTGGGGCGGCGCAACTGCTGGAATCCAGCATCGACGACAATGGCCAGGTGCTGACGCGGCTGATCTGCGACGAGGTGGATCGCGTAGCGGCGCTGATCGACCGGATGGAAGGGTTTACCGATACCCGTCCGCTGGAGCTGACCGCACAGAATATCCACGCTATCCTGGGACATGCACGCGCCGTTTCGGAGCAGGGCTTCGGATCGGGCGTGACCATCCGCGAGAAATATGATCCTTCGCTGCCGTCAGTGCTGGGTCACCGCGACAGCCTGATCCAGATCCTGATAAACCTTCTGAAGAATGCGGCGGAGGCGGTCGAGCCGAACGGCGGCACGGTCACGCTGACCACGGCCTATCGCCACGGCATGCGGGTGCTGACCGATCGCGGCGATGGGCGTCGATCGCTGCCGATCGAGGTGTGCGTGATCGATGACGGGCCCGGCGCACCGCCGGAAATCGCGGAACATCTGTTTGATCCCTTTGTCAGCTCCAAGCGCAGCGGGCGGGGCTTGGGGCTGGCGCTGGTCGAAAAGCTGGTCGCCGATCAGGGCGGCATGGTCGAATATGCGCGGGAAGCGCGCGACGGGGGCGCGGACCGCACCGTGTTCCGCCTGTTGCTGCCCCGCGCGGCGAGGACATAGAGATGGGCGGGCGCATTCTGGTGACGGACGACGATGCGGCGATCCGTACGGTGGTGCGCGAGGCGCTTCGCCGGGCGGGCCATGTTGTCGAAACGGCCGGCAGCGTTGCCGAACTACGGCGTCAGTTGATCGCGTTCCGGCCGCAGGTGCTGGTGACGGACGTGGTGCTGCCCGACGGCAACGGTCTGGACGTGGTGCCGGAAATTGCCGAGCAGCATCCGCGCATGCCGATCATCGTCCTGTCGGCGCAGAACACCTTCACGACGGCCTTGCGGGCCACGGAGCAGGGGGCGTTCGACTATCTGCCCAAGCCGTTCGACCTGGCCGAACTGGCACAGGCGGTGCAGGACGCTCTGGATCGCGAGCCCGCGCCGGCCCCGGTCGCCGAGCCGGAGGCGGCGGACGACCTGCCGCTGATCGGGCGATCGCCGCCGATGCAGGAGGTGTATCGCACCATTGCGCGCGTCGTCTCCAACGACCTCACCGTGTTGGTACTGGGCGAGTCCGGAACCGGCAAGGAACTTGTGGCGCGCGCCGTCCACGATTTCGGACCGCGTCGGGACGCCCCGTTCGTCGCCGTCAACATGGCCGCCATCCCGCGCGAGCTGATCGAGAGCGAGCTGTTCGGCCACGAGCGCGGCGCCTTCACCGGGGCTGCCCAGCGCAGTGCCGGCCGGTTCGAACAGGCGCAGGGCGGAACCCTGTTCCTGGACGAGATCGGCGACATGCCGATGGAGGCGCAGACCCGGCTGCTGCGCGTCCTCCAATCGGGCGAGTTTTCGCCGGTGGGCAGCGCGCGTGGCATCCGTGCCGACGTCCGCATCATCGCCGCCACCCACCAGGACCTGTCCCGCCTGATCGTGGACGGGCAGTTCCGCGAGGACCTCTATTACCGGCTCAACGTCGTGCCGGTGCGGCTGCCGCCGCTGCGCGAGCGGGGCACGGACGTGGGTGAACTGGCGCGTCACTTCCTGGATCGCGCCGCCGCCGATGGCCTTCCGCGAAAGCAACTGGATGCATCGGCGGTTCTCGGGCTGGAGCGGCATGGCTGGCCCGGCAACGTCCGCGAGCTGGAAAACCTGATGCGCAGGCTGGCCGCGCTGACCCGCGAAAGCGTCATCACGGCAGCCATGGTCGAGCAGAAGATGGCTGATCCGGTCCTGCCAGCACCGGTCGAGGCCATGCCGCCGGATGCAGGGCTTGGAGATGCCATCGAGCAGCATCTCGCCCGCCACTTTGCCGACCATGGCACCAGGCTGCCGCCCGATGGATTGTACGACCGCATCATCGCGGAGGTGGAGCGGCCCTTGCTGAAACTGTCGCTCGCGGCGGTGCAGGGCAACCAATTGAAGGCCGCGCGCCTGCTGGGGATCAACCGCAACACGCTTCGCAAGAAGCTGACCGACCTAGGCGTGGGTCCGGCAGTCCGGCAGAGCGACTGATATTCGCGTTTTTATGCAACTCCTGTGTTCCCCCTGCAACGGGAGCGTGGTAGCCAGGTCACGATGGCGTCGAACGTGACCGACCGGACCTTCCGCAAACCGCGCTGGCGGCGGCGGTTGGCCATGGTCTGGCGCGGTGGCATCATTCGCCGCTTCAGCGAGCTGCTGGTGCTGCTGGTGATGGTTGGCATGATCGCTGCCACCGCCCTCGTCTTGCAACAGACCGGTGGCACGCTGCGGCCGCTCAGCCCGGCGGTGGTGGCGTTGTTGCTGGTCGCCAATCTGATGCCGGCGATGGGCCTGCTGGTGCTGGTGGCGCAGCGCATGGCGCGCGGCCGGTCGGAGCGAACGCCGCTGGGGCGGCGCGGCGGCCTGCATGCGCGGCTGGTCACGCTGTTCTCGATGCTGGCGGCGTTTCCGACCCTTTTGGTCGTGATCTTCGCTTCGCTGCTGTTCCAATATGGCGTGCAATTCTGGTTTTCGGATCGGGCCAAGGTGGTGCTGACCAACGCCGATCGCGTCGCGCAGACCTACATTGCCGAGCACAAGGCCAGCCTGCAGGACGACAATGTCGCAATGCGCGGCGACCTGCTGAACGCGCTGGCGCTTGCCCAGCCCGACGATCCGCGGTGGGATACGTATTTTGCCAGCCAGGTCTATTATCGCAAGCTCGACCAGGCGGCGGTGATCCGGGTCGTGCCCGACGGCAGCGAACAGCTGATATGGGGTGCCAATCTCGACCGGCGTTCGCTGGAGCAGCGCCTGCAACGCTTGCTGCTGCCGCAACTGAAGGATGGCAAGCCTCACAGTCGGGTGATGCACTTCCACCTTGAATCCGTGATCCAGTTCGACCGGGCGACCAATACCTTTCTATGGATCCAGCGCCGAGCCGATCCGGAGGTGCTGGCCCAGGCCGGGCGGGCGAATGGCGCCCTGGCGGACTATCGCTCGCTGACCGAGCGGGCGCGGGTGCTGCAGTTCCAGTTCAATGCGGCGCTGTTCTTGGTGTCGCTGCTGATCGTCGCACTGGCGATCTGGGTCGCGTTCCGGGTCGCCGATCGCCTGGTGCGCCCGATCGGGGACTTGGTCGGCGCGGCACGGCGCGTGGCCGGCGGGGATCTCGCCGCGCGCGTGCCCGCTCCCAACAAGCATGACGAGGTCGGTACGCTCGCCGCCGCCTTCAACCGCATGACCCGCCGGTTGCAGGAGCAGACCGGGGCCCTGGAAAGCCGCCGCGCCTTTACGGAGGCGGTGCTGTCGGGCGTTTCGGCCGGCGTCGTCTCGGTCGATCCCGAGCGGGTGGTGACCCTGGTCAACGTATCCGCCCGCGCCCTGCTGCGCACTACGGATATCGACCCCATCGGCCGCCCGCTGGAGGATGTCGCGCCCGAACTGGACCGGCTGCTCGACCAGAGCGAACCCGAGGCGGTGGTCCATATCGGGGTGGAGGGGGACCCCCGTACCCTGGCCGTCACCATTGTCGTTACGCAGAACGGCCATGTGCTGACCTTTGACGATATCACCCAGCAGTTGAATGACCAGCGACGCGCGGCCTGGGCCGACGTCGCCCGGCGGATCGCGCACGAGATCAAGAACCCGCTGACCCCGATCCAGCTTGCGGCAGAGCGGCTGCAACGCCGCTATGGCCAGGACATCGAAGACGACAGCGGCACGTTCGGCCGGCTGGTTTCCACCATCGTTCGGCAGGTGGGCGATATCCGACGCATGATCGATGAATTCTCGTCCTTCGCGCGGATGCCCAAGCCGACTTTCCGCACCGAAAACCTGACGGAGGTGGCGCGGCAGGTTCTGTTCCTGCATGAGGTGGCGCATCCCGGCATCCGCTTCACCCTTGTCGATCCGGCGGGACCACAGATGGTTGTATGCGACCGGCGACAGATGGGGCAGGCGCTCACCAACCTCGTCAAGAATGCGGTGGAGGCGATCGAGGGGCGGGGCGAGGATGCGGTTGCGGGCGCCATTACCCTGTCCATCGCCCGCGAACGCGAGCGCCTGACGATCGACGTCGCGGATGACGGCGTCGGCCTGCCGCCCGAGCGCGACCGCCTGACCGAACCTTACATGACGACGCGGGCCAAGGGCACGGGCCTGGGCCTCGCCATCGTCCGCCGGATCGTCGAGGAGCATCACGGATCGATGCAGTTCGCCGACCGGCCGGGCGGCGGGGCGATCGTCCATCTCGATTTCGACACTGCCGCGCTTGAACGGCTCGCCGAGGATGATCCGGCGGACGAGGAACGCGTGCTCGTTACAGCCAAGCTGGGGAGAGCCTGACACGATGCCGCTCGACATTCTGGTGGTGGACGATGAAGCCGACATCCGCGAACTGGTGGCGGGTGTGCTCGAAGACGAAGGCTATCACCCGCGCACCGCGGGCAATGCCGACGCGGCGCTGGCGGCACTCAGCGAACGGCGGCCCAGCCTGCTGCTGCTGGATGTGTGGCTGCAAGGATCGCGGCTGGACGGCCTGGCCTTGCTGAGCGAGGTCAAGAAGCGCGATCCCAGCCTGCCGGTGATCGTCTTTTCCGGGCACGGCAATATCGACACGGCGGTGGCGGCGGTCCGGCAGGGTGCGTTCGACTTCATCGAAAAGCCGTTCGAAAGCTCGCGCCTGCTGCATCTGGTGGCGCGGGCGACCGAGACGGACCGGCTGCGGCGCGAGAATGAGAGCCTGCGCGCGCAGGTCGGCCGCGATGACGAACTCACCGGCACCAGCCAGGCGATCAATCAGGTGCGCGCGACGCTGAAACGGGTCGCCGGCACCGGCAGCCGCGTGCTGATCGCGGGCCCGGCCGGCGCCGGCAAGGAAGTCGCGGCCCGGCTGCTTCACAACTGGAGCCCGCGCGAGCGGGCGGCCTTTGTGGTCGTCTCGGCCGCGCGCATGACGCCGGAGCGGGTGGAAGAGGAATTGTTCGGGGTAGAGGAGGGCAGCCAGCTGATCCGCCCCGGCCTGCTCGAACAGGCGCATGGCGGAACCCTGTTCCTGGACGAGATCGCCGACATGCCGATGTCGGCCCAGGCCAAGATCCTGCGCGTCCTGACCGACCAGAGCTTCACCCGCGTGGGCGGAACCCGCACCGTCAAGGTCGACGTCCGGGTTGTTTCCGCCACCGCCCGCGACCTTACCGCCGAGATCGAAGCGGGGCGGTTCCGGGAGGATCTCTACTACCGGCTCAACGTCGTGCCGGTGCAATTGCCCCCGCTGGAGCAACGGCGCGAAGACGTGCCGCTGCTCGCCGCCCACTTCGCCGCGCGCTATGCCGCCGAACGGCGCGTGCCGACCCCCGACATCAGCACGGAGGCGATCGCCGCCCTCCAAGCGTTCGACTGGCCAGGCAATGTCCGCCAGCTCCGCAATGTGATCGAGCGGACCATCATCCTCGCCCCGGCGTCGCGCATCGGCCGAATCGATGCCGACATGCTGCCGCCCGAATTGCTGAGCGGGCAGGCGGACATCGTGCCCGGCAATGCCGCGCAGGCGATCATGGGCACCCCGTTGCGGGAAGCGCGCGAGACGTTCGAGCGCGAATATCTCCGCGTCCAGATCCGCCGCTTTTCCGGCAACATCAGCCGCACCGCGACCTTTATCGGGATGGAACGCTCGGCACTTCACCGCAAGCTCAAGAGCCTGGGGCTGGCTGACCCGCGCGGCGAGGAGGAATGAGCGTCGTTATACTTGGCGCCGATGATCACGGGCGGCTTGTGCGATGCCACGCACATGCATAGATTGATGCGTCCCCGTATCGGGCGGGGGCGCACGACGCCGTGAACGGCGCAGCGCGGGCCATGACCCGCCAATAGAAGGCCAGTGATGATGGCGGACAAGACCAACAATCTGCAGGACATCTTCCTCAACTCGCTTCGCAAGTCGAAGACGCCGGTGACCATGTTCCTGGTCAAAGGCGTGAAGTTGCAGGGAATCATCACGTGGTTTGATAATTTCTCGGTGCTGCTGCGGCGGGACGGGCAGAGCCAGCTGATCTACAAGCATGCCATCTCCACCGTCATGCCCGCGCACACGATCGACCTGACCGAGATCGAGAATGCGGTGGAGGAGCGCAAGTCGCAGCTCCTGCAGGAAATCTTCCTGGCGGCGGTGCGCAAGAGCCAGGATCCGGTGACGATGTTCCTGGTCAACGGCGTGATGCTTCAGGGCGAGATCGCGGCCTATGACTTGTTCTGCATGCTGCTGCGTCGCGACGGGATGAGCCAGCTGGTCTACAAGCACGCCATCTCCACCGTGCAACCGATGCACCCCCTGAACCTGATGAGCGGGGAAGAGGGGGAGGATGTAGCGGGGTGAAAGCGCCCGCTTTCCTCCCCATATTCATGTCATGAGTGGTTTTACACGCGAACAGGCGGATGAGGTTCGGCACGGCGCACGCGCGGTGATTGCCTTGCCGGAATTGAGCAACGGCTTGCGCGACACGGACGCGCGGCTGGAAGAGGCGGCCGGGCTGGCGGGCGCAATCGGGCTGGACGTGTGCGACAGGATGGCATTTCGCCTGCGCGCGCCCAAGCCCGCGACCCTGTTCGGTTCGGGTCAGGTCGAACAGATCGCCACCGCCGCGCGGATGCATGATGCCGAACTGATCGTGGTCGATGCCGGCCTGACGCCCGTCCAGCAGCAGAATCTGGAAAAGGCGACCGAGGCCAAGGTGATCGATCGGACCGGCCTGATCCTGGAGATCTTCGGTGAACGCGCCGCCACGGCGGAGGGCCGGCTGCAGGTGGAGCTTGCCCATCTCGACTATCAGGCGGGGCGGCTGGTGCGGTCCTGGACCCACCTGGAGCGGCAGCGTGGTGGCTTCGGTTTTCTGGGCGGCCCGGGCGAAACCCAGATCGAGGCCGATCGGCGCATGATCCGCGACCGCATGGCCAAGATCCGGCGCGAGCTGGAACAGGTGCGCAAGACACGCGGCCTGCACCGCGCCCGCCGCGAACGCGCGCCGTGGCCGGTGGTGGCTTTGGTCGGCTATACCAATGCCGGCAAGTCGACCCTGTTCAATCGCCTGACCGGCGCCGACGTGATGGCGGAAAACCTGCTGTTCGCGACGCTTGATCCGACCATGCGGCAAGTGTCGTTGCCGGGTCTGGACAAGGTGATCCTGTCCGACACGGTGGGTTTCGTGTCCGATCTGCCGACCCAATTGGTGGCAGCCTTTCGCGCCACGCTGGAGGAGGTAACGGCGGCCGACCTGATCCTCCACGTCCGCGACATCGCCCATCCCGACAGTGAGGCGCAGCGCGCCGACGTGCTGGCCGTCCTGCGGGAGATCGGCGTCGGACCCGACCGGGAGGATGGCGAGGACGAGGGCGCCGCGATCATGGAAGTCTGGAACAAGGTCGACGCGCTGGACGAGGAGGGGCGCGAACGGGTCG
>NZ_CAKTFO010000038.1 GCF_934560975.1 uncultured Sphingomonas sp.
CGCCGATGTTCCACCAGATCGAAGGACTGGTGATCGATCGCGGCATCCATCTGGGGCATTTGCGCTGGACGCTGGAGACGTTTTTGAAGGCTTTCTTCGAGCGCGACGACATCGTGCTGCGCCTGCGCCCATCCTATTTCCCCTTCACTGAACCGTCGGTGGAGGTCGATGTGGGCTATTCCATCGAGAAAGGCCGGCGCGTGATCGGCGGGTCTGAAGGCTGGATGGAGGTGCTGGGCAGCGGCATGGTCCACCCCAAGGTGATCGCCGCCTGCGGGCTGGATCCGGCGGAATATCAGGGTTTCGCCTTCGGCACCGGCGTCGACCGGCTGGCCATGCTGAAATATGGAATGGATGATCTGCGTGCCTTCTTCGATGGCGACCTGCGCTGGTTGCGTCACTACGGCTTCCGCGCGCTCGACGTGCCGACCTTGAGCGGGGGAGTGGGCGCATGAAGTTCACACTTTCCTGGCTGAAGGACCATCTTCAGACCGACGCCACGCTGGACGAGATCGTGGTCGCGCTGACCAGGCTCGGGCTTGAGGTGGAGGGCGTCGACGATCCCGCCGCCAAGCTGAACGGCTTCACGGTCGCCCGCGTCCTGACGGCCGCGCCGCACCCGCAGGCGGACAAGTTGCAGGTGCTGACGGTGGATGCCGGCGACGGCCAGGCGCTGCAGGTCGTGTGCGGTGCGCCCAATGCGCGCGCCGGCCTGGTCGGCGTGTTCGGCCAGCCGGGCGCGACCGTCCCCGCCAACGGCATGGTGCTGCGCGTGGCGGCGATCCGCGGCGTCGAATCGAACGGCATGATGTGCTCGACCCGCGAACTGGAGCTGGGCGAGGACCATGACGGCATCATCGAGCTGCCGGGCGATGCGCCGGTCGGCACGCTCTACGCAGACTATGCGGGCCTGAGCGATGCGGTGATCGACATTGCGGTGACGCCGAACCGCCAGGACTGCATGGGCGTGCGCGGCATCGCCCGCGATCTGGCGGCGGCGGGCCTCGGCACGCTCAAGCCGCTGGACGTGCCAGCCATCAAGGGCGAGGGTGCAAGCCCGGTCAGCATCCGGACGCTCGATCCCGAGGGTTGCCCCGCATTCTTCGGCCGGGTGGTGCACGGCGTCGTCAATGGCGCGTCGCCCGACTGGATGCAGCGCCGGCTGACGGCGGTGGGCCAGCGCACCATCTCCGCCCTGGTCGACATCACCAATTATGTGATGCTGGACCTCGGTCGTCCGCTCCACGTCTATGACGTCGCCAAGCTCAAGGGCGGGCTGGTCGCGCGCAAGGCGCATCCGGGCGAGACGCTGACCGCGCTGAACGGCAAGGATTATGCCCTTGCCCCCGACATGACGGTGATCGCGGACGATGCGCATGTCCACGATATCGGCGGCATCATGGGCGGGATGGAATCGGGCGTGTCGGAGACGACCACCGACGTCCTGGTCGAATGTGCCTATTTCACGCCGGAGACAATCGCGCGCACCGGCCAGAAACTGGGCCTGACCAGCGACGCCCGCCAGCGGTTCGAGCGCGGCGTCGATCCCGAATTCCTGAGCGACGGGCTGGCGATCGCGACCCGGCTGGTGACCGATCTGTGCGGCGGACGGCCCACGGAGGTGATCGAGGCCGGCTCTCCCCCCGTCGGGCAGCCGACCTTCCGTTACGATCCGGCGGCGGTGAGCCGGCTGGGCGGGCTCGACGTGGCGCAGGACCGTCAGCGCGAAATCCTGTCGCGGCTGGGCTTCGGCACCGACGGGTCGTGGAACATCCGCGTGCCGAGCTGGCGTCGTGACGTGGACGGCGTGGCCGACATCGTCGAGGAGATCGTGCGGATCGAGGGGATCGATCAGGTCGCACCGGTCGCGCTGCCGCGTGCCGAGGGTGTTGCCCTGCCCACCGCGACGGCCGAGCAGAAGATCGAACGCACGCTTCGCCGCAGTGCCGCCGCGCGCGGGCTCAACGAAGCGGTGACGTGGAGCTTCCTGCCGCCGGCCGAGGCGGACCGCTTCGGCGGCGCGGCCTGGACGCTCGCCAACCCGATCAGCGAGGATCTGAAGGCGATGCGCCCGTCGCTGCTGCCGGGCCTGTTGGCGGCGGCGCGGCGCAACCTGGATCGCGGGGCGGGCGACGTCCGCCTGTTCGAGATCGGGCGACGCTATCTGGCGGATGGCGAGCGGCCGACCCTGGGCCTCCTCCTCGCCGGCGAGCAGGGGCGCGACTGGCGGGGCGCAAGCCGGCGCCTGGACGCCTACGATGCCAAGGCGGAGGCGGTAGCCCTGCTGGCGGCGGCGGGCGCGCCGGTCGACCGGTTGCAGGTGATGGAGGCGGTATCGCCGACATGGCATCCCGGCCGCTCGGGATCGCTGCGGCTCGGCCCGAAGACGGTGCTGGCCGAGTTTGGCGAACTGCATCCCGCGACGCTCAAGGCCTTCGGTCTGAATGGTCCGGCAATGGCGGCGGAGATCTATTATGACGCGCTGCCAGCGCGGCGTGAGGCGGGGCGGATGCGCAGCGCCTATGCGCCGCCCGCCTTGCAGGCGGTAACCCGCGACTTCGCCTTCGTGGTGGCGCGAGCTGCGACGGCCGACGCGCTGCTGCGCGCGGTGCGCGGCGCGGACAAGGAGGCAATCACCGGCGTCACCCTGTTCGACGTGTTCGAGGGCACGGGCCTTGCCGAGGGCGAGAAAAGCCTGGCGGTCGAAGTGACGCTGCAGCCCGGCGATAAGAGCTTCACCGACGCGGACCTGCAGGGGATTTCCGACCGGATCGTCGTTGCGGCGGCCAAGACGGGTGCCCGCCTGCGGGCGTGACCCTTCCTCAGGCCGGTTACGATCAATCCGACCTTGGGCTCCTGCGCAGGCAGGAGCCCAGCCGGCGAGGGATTCGCCTCATGATTCTGGGCTC
Source organism: uncultured Sphingomonas sp. (assembly GCF_934560975.1). Classification (GTDB taxonomy): domain Bacteria; phylum Pseudomonadota; class Alphaproteobacteria; order Sphingomonadales; family Sphingomonadaceae; genus Sphingomonas_I. The sequence continues at coordinate 2,910 of NZ_CAKTFO010000038.1, forward strand.
CTGCGTTCGCAGGAGCACGGGGCGTGCGTGCTGCACCCTGACCGCGACCCGCTTTGAACTTGAACCGGGGCGCCCTTTCTCCTGACCGGGAGGGGCGGCGGCTCGGCCTGATCGCCTATCGCCGCAGCAGGAACACCGCATGTTCGGCGCGGAGGTTCGCCGCCGCGCTGGAAATGCGGCGCTGCCCGGTCAGGAACCAGGCGCGCTCCACAATGATCCCCCGTTCGGCCACGAAGGCGCGGAAATCGTCGATGGTCAGGTGGTGGATGTCCTGCGTCGCGTACCAGGATACGGGCAGCGCCTTGGTCACCGGCATCCGCCCACCCCACAGCAGCCGCCAGCGCACGCGCCAATAGGCGAAGTTGGGGAAGGACACGAAGGCGCGCCCGCCAATGCGGAGCAGCTCGCTCAGAACCGCGTCCGGCGCGCGCGCGGTCTGCAACGTCTGGCTGAGGATGGCATAGTCGAACGCGGTATCGGGATAATAAGCCAGATCGGTGTCGGCATCCCCCTGGATCACCGACAGGCCCTTGCCAACGGCGCGGCTGACATTGGCGGGATCCAGTTCCAGCCCGCGCGCATCCACCTGGCGCTGGTCGCGCAGCACGGCCATCAACTCCCCATCGCCGCAGCCGATGTCGAGCACGCGGGCGCCCGCCGTTACATGGTTGGCGATGATGGCAAGGTCCGGCCGCAGGCTCATGGTTCGGCCCGCAGCAGCGCGTCGAACCCGGGCGCAAGCCGCTCCATGTAGCGGTCCGGCCGCAGCAGGGGCGTGAACCCCTCGGTCGCGTAAACCCCATGCGCGTCCCGTGTCACCAGCCCGATGCGGCGCAGCCCCTGAAAGCGGGTGTCGTCCAGGAACCAGCGCACCATCGTCCGCCCGATCCCTTGCCCGCGCGCCGCCTCGTCCACCCACACGTCGGCCAGCCAGGCGAAGGTCGCATGGTCGGTGATCATGCGCGCGAAGCCGACCTGATCCGCGCCGCGATAGGCGCCCAGGCAGTGCGATCCGGCGATGGCGCGTTCCACCAGCGATCGCTCGATCCCCGGCGACCAGTAACTGGACGCCAGCCAGCCGTGGATGCGGTCGACGTCGAGCAGGTTCTTGTCGTCGGAATAGATGGTGTCGCTCATGCCTCGCCCGCCCGGATGAAGCCGTCCACAACCTGATTGAGCTCCGGCATGTCCAGCAGGAAGGCATCGTGCCCGAAGGGGGAGGACAGTTCCACGAAGCTGACCGCCGCGCCCGCCGCGTTGAGGGCATGGGCGATCGCGCGCGACTCGGCGGTGGGGTAGAGCCAGTCGGTATCGAAGCTGACCACGCAGAAGCGGGTCCGCTTGTCGCGGAACGCATTGGCGAGCAGCCCGCCATGCTCCTCCGCCAGATCGAAATAATCCAGCGCGCGGGTGATGTAGAGGTAGGAATTGGCGTCGAACCGGTCGACGAAGCTGATCCCCTGGTGGCGGAGATAGGATTCCACCTGGAAATCCGCATCGAAGCCGAAGCCCTTCTCGCCCCGATCCTGAAGGCGGCGGCCGAACTTTTCGGTCAGCCCGGCTTCGGACAGATAGGTGATGTGCGCGGCCATGCGGGCGACCGCCAGCCCCGCCGCCGGTGGGTCGCCCGTGCCGTAATAGGCCCCGCCGTTCCAGCGGGGATCGGCCATGATCGCCTGCCGCCCGACCTCGTGAAAGGCGATGTTCTGCGCGGAATGGCGCGCCGCGCTGGCGATCACGATCGCGGCCTGGACCCGGTCGGGGTAGGTGGCCGCCCATTCCAGCGTCTGCATCCCCCCCATCGATCCGCCGACCACGGCTTGCAGCACGTCCACGCCGAGATGGTCAAGCAAGGCCGCCTGCGCGCGCACCATGTCGCGCACGGTGATGACGGGAAAGGACATGCCGTAAGGCCGCCCCGTCGCCGGATCCATGCTGGCGGGTCCCGACGTGCCCATGCAGGAGCCGAGCACGTTGGAGCAGATGATGAAATGGCGCGCGGGATCGACCGGCTTGCCTGCCCCGATCATGCGCGACCACCAGCCGGGCTTGCCCGTGATCGGGTGGGTGGAGGCGACATGCTGGTCGCCTGTCAGCGCATGGCAGACTAGGATGGCGTTGGATCGATCGGCGTTGAGCGTCCCGTATGTTTCATACGCGATCTCGACATGCGCCAGCCTGCCCCCGCCATCGAGCGGGAGGGGTTGGGCAAGCGTCACCTGACGCGCCAGGCCGAAGCGTTGATCGTCGGACATGGGCAGGGCGCGCTACGGGGCGTTGCGGCTTATTGTCAATGGCGACGCATGGTCTAAAGCCGGCCGTCATGACCACGCCACGCCCGAAGCCCTGGATCGAAGCCATCGCGCCCTATGTGCCGGGCCGCGCCACTACCGACGATGGCCGCAAGGTCCACAAATTGTCCTCCAACGAAAACCCGCTGGGCACCAGCCCGCAGGCACGGGCGGCCTATGCGGCGGCGTCCGGCCATCTCGACCGTTACCCGGATGCCAGCGCGCATGACCTGCGTGACGCGATCGCGGCCAAGTTCGGGCTGGAAAGCGATCGGGTGATCTACGGCACCGGTTCGGACGAACTGCTGCATCTGGCGGCGGGCGCGTTTGCGGGCGTCGGCGACGAGGTGCTGTACGTCCGCTATGGCTTTTCGGTCTATCCCATCGCAACGCGGCGGGTCGGCGCGGAGCCGGTGGAGGCGGACGACCGGGACTATGCCACGGACATCGACGCGCTGCTGGCCAAGGTCGGGCCGAAGACGCGGGTGGTGTTCGTCGCCAATCCCAACAATCCCACCGGCACCTATACGTCGCGGGCGGAGATCGCGCGCCTCCATGCCGGGCTGCCGTCGGATTGCCTGCTGGTGCTGGACCAGGCCTATACCGAATATCTCGATCCCGAGGATGACGACGGCGCGCTGGACCTGGCGCGGGTCGCGCCCAACGTGCTGGTGACGCGGACCTTCTCCAAGATCCATGGGCTAGCGGCGGAGCGGATCGGGTGGGGCTATGGTCCGGCGTCCGTGATCCATGCGCTGCACAAGATCCGCGCGCCGTTCAACGTCACCACCGGCGGCCAGGCGGCTGCGATCGCGGCGCTGGATGCGGACGATTTCGTCAAGGCCAGCCACGATCACAACCTCACCTGGCGGACGTGGCTGGAGGGTGAGGTCGCGGCGCTCGGCGATGCCGGGCTCAGCAGCGTGCCGAGCAAGGCCAATTTCATCCTGGTGCTGTTCCAGGGCCAGCTGACGGCAGAGGCGGCCTATAACGGGCTGATGGAGCGCGGCTACATCACCCGTTGGTTGCCCGGTCAGGGCCTGGCACACGGTCTGCGCATCACCATCGGCACCGAAGAGGAGATGCGCGGGCTGGTGGCGGCGCTGCGCGAACTGGCGGGGGCAGGCCCGGCGGATCCCGCCTGATGCTGCCGTTCGCGCGGGTCACCATCATCGGCCTGGGGCTGATCGGCTCGTCCCTGGCGCGTGCGATCCGGGCGGAGATGCCGACGGTGGCGATCACCGGGCATGACGCGCGCGCGGATGTGTGCGCCCGGGTCGTGCACCTCGGCCTGTGCGACGACGTGACCGACACGGCGGGCGCGGCGGTGATCGATGCCGACCTGGTCATCCTGTGCGTGCCGGTAGGCGCAATGGGGGAGGTGGCGGCCGGCATCCGCGACGACCTGCCCGCCGACGCGATCGTCAGCGACGTCGGATCGTCCAAGGCGAGCGTCTTTGCGGCCTTGGCGGAGCATCTGCCGGGTCGCCGGATCGTGCCGGCGCATCCCGTCGCGGGTACGGAATATTCCGGCCCGGATGCGGGCTTCGCGACCTTGTTCAAGGGGCGCTGGTGCATCCTGACGCCACCGGCCGATGCGGATTCGGCTGACGTCACACGCCTGTCGGCTTTCTGGGAGCGGCTGGGTGCGCAGATCGAGATCATGGACGCGCGGCACCACGACCTGGTGCTGGCGGTGACCAGCCACCTGCCGCACCTGATCGCCTACACCATCGTCGGCACCGCATCCGACCTGGAGGCGGTGACGGAAAGCGAGGTGATCAAATATTCGGCCGGCGGCTTCCGCGACTTCACCCGCATCGCCGCGTCCGATCCCACCATGTGGCGCGACGTGTTCCTCGCCAACAAGGATGCGGTGCTGGAGATGCTGCAGCGTTTCACGGAGGACCTGACCGCCCTGCAACGCGCGATCCGCTGGGGCGATGGCGACACCCTGTTCGACCGGTTCGCCCGCACCCGCGCGGTGCGACGCTCAATCATCGAGCAGGGGCAGGACGACGAACGGCCGGACTTCGGACGATCGCACGCCTGATCGAGGCTCAATGCCCGACCAGGGCCGCCCCGCGCCGCAGCAGGAGTTTGTGGTATTCGCGCAGCAGCGTCCATAGATCCGGCTCGCTCGGCACGGCATCCTTGACCACCCGCACCCCGCTCAACACCTGGCGCAGCTCGAACCGCGCGCGCGCCATGTGCCAGTCGGTGGTGATCAGGCGGACCGAGCGGTAGCGGTGGCGGACGATCCAGCGCCGCGTTTCCAGCGCGTTGGAGCGGGTATCGACGGCCGAGCGGCCAAGGTCGATCCGCGCCAGCAGCTTCGGCGGGATCGAATGGACCTGCGCCAGTTCGCCTGCCCGCACGCGCCGGTCGACGCCGGAAATCAGCATCCGCTCCGCCCCGCCCTGTTCAAGCAGGTCGAGCCCGCGCTTCAGCCGGCCCGGACCGCCCGTCAGCACCACGATGCCGTCGGTGCGATCGTCGCCCGCCGGTTGCGGCAGGTAGATGGCGAAAGCGACGAACCCGAGCGCCCATAACAGGACAACAAGGCTGAACAGGCGGCGGATCATGGCATGTGCCTGAACCGGATTGCCATGGTCGCGGCGGCCGTGGCGAGCGTCAACGCGACCATGGCCAGCGTCAGGATCGCCAGTCCCAGCCAGCCCAATATGCCAAAGCCGCCGATGCCCAGCGCCGCCAGCCGCTGACCCAGCAGGCTGACCGCGACGATGCTGAGCAGCAGCCCGGCCAGCGCGCCAGTCGCGGCGTCGCGCCCGATCCGATCGAGCACCACCTCTGCCAGCTGCCGGTCGGTTGCGCCCAATTGGTGCAGGATCGACAAGGTCCCCATCTCCGCCGCCAGTGCCCCGCGTGTCGCGAGCGCGGCGACCAGGGCCGTCGCGGCCGCGGTGACCAGCAGCACGCCCAAGGCCGTGCTGCGCAGCGCCGCCACCAGGCGCACCAGCGGCTGGACCTCGGCGGCGGCGGTGACCGCCTCCACATGGGGCAACCGGCGCAGGTCGCGTGCGATCACCTCCGCCCGCGCGGTGGGGAGCAAGGTCGCCTCGATCAAAGCGGGTAGGGGGAGGTCCGCGGCGGGCATGGGGGCGATATAGGGATCGACCAGACGCGCCACCTCCCCCTGGTCGACCTGCCGGACCTGTTCGACGACACGGTTGCCGCGCAGCAGGGCCAGCACGCCCTTGGCGGTTTCCTCGCGCGTGATGCGGTTGGGATCGATCACCTGCACGAACAGGCGGTTGGCGGTGGCGGCGCCAAGCTCCCGCCGGGCAGCGTCGAGGCCGAACAGGAACGCCCCGGCCAGCAATGCCAGCAGCGTGGTCGCGGCGATCAACCATGACAAAGCGGACGGGCGGCGACGCGGCGGCAGCAGGGAAGGCGCGAGCCTCACGCCGCATCCTCGCGCACAGGCGCCCGCCCGCCGCCGATCCCATCCTCAAGCCGGCCGCGTGCCAGCCGCATCGTGATGGCGCCCGGCACCTTGCCGATCAGGTGCAGATCGTGGGTCGCGACCAGCACGGACGTGCCCTGCGCGCTAAGCCCGCGCAGCAGCTGCAGCAGGCGGGCGGCCATGTCGGGATCGACATTGCCGGTCGGTTCGTCGGCCACGATCAGTTCGGGATGCGCGATCACGGCACGGGCGATGGCGACGCGCTGCTGTTCGCCGCCCGACAAGGTCGCGGGAAAGGCCCGTGCGCGCGGGGCAAGGCCGATCCAGTGCAGCAGTTCGTCGACCCGCGCCCCGATCTCGCGCTCCTCCATGCCGGCGATGCGCAGCGGCAAGGCCACATTGTCATAGGCGTTGAGCGTGGGGACGAGCCGCGAATCCTGATGCACCACGCCGATCCGGCGGCGCAGCACCGGCAGGCGATGGCGGGGAAGAGCAGCGGATTCCTCCCCGAACAGGCGGATGATCCCCCGGCTTGGCCGCACCGCCAGCGTCATCAGGTTGATGAGCGAGGTCTTGCCCGCCCCCGATGCTCCGGTGAGGAAGTGGAATGAGCCGGACGCGAGCGAAAAGCTCAGGCCCGACAGCGTTTCCGCGCCCGTGCCGTATCGCAATCCCACATTGTCGAATTGTACAATGGCGGCCATGCGGCGCGCGCCTGCTCCTTTGTCAGAATCGTGCGTGCCTGATGACATGGGCGCGCGATGTGCGGCAACCCACGACGCGACCCCTTGCAGGATTGATGTGGCCGGTGTCTTGGTTGGCGCATGCAGCTGACCTGCCCGACATGCGGTGCCACCTACGACGTACCCGACAACGCCATCGGTCCGAACGGCCGCAGGATACGCTGCCGTGCGTGCGATACGAGCTGGTTCGAAGGCCCACGCGACGCACCTCCGCCCGTTCCACAGCCGAATGCGCCGCTTATGGCTCCCGCGTCGACGGCCCCGCTCGCGACCGCCGCGGCGCCAGCGCCCGCTGCCAAGCCAGATCCGATCCCGGTGGAGCGGCCAGTCCGGCGCAAGCGGGACAACAGGCCCTGGCTGCTCCTGTTGCTGGTGGTGCTGGTGCTCGGCCTGGGCGTCGGTGCCGCCACCATCCTGTGGGGGCCGCAGCAGGTCGCCTCCCGCCTCGGCATAGCGGAACAGCGCGTGCCGCTGGGCATCGCCATCACGCGGGAGCCCGACTGGCGCATGATCGCGGGGGGAAGCCAGCTGTTCGCCGTGTCCGGGCGCATCTGGAATCCCACGGATGTGGAGCAGGCGGTGCCGGACATCCGCGCCGAGCTGAAGGACGGCAAGGGCAAGACCGTTTATGCCTGGACGATCACGCGGCCGGTCGCGCGGCTCGGCCCCGGGCAGCAGATCGGCTTCGACGGGGCGGCGGTGGACGTTCCCGACAGCTCCAGCAACATCAGCGTCAGCTTCGCCGGCACCGACGAGAAAGCGGATCGGTGAAAAGGGGCATTGCAGGGGGTGAAATCCCCTGCTAGGGGCACCGCCTCACCAGGCCCGGCCGCAAAGCTGGGATATCCCGATGTGCGGTCGTGGCGGAACTGGTAGACGCGCAACGTTGAGGTCGTTGTGTCCGAAAGGACGTGGAAGTTCGAGTCTTCTCGACCGCACCACATTACGGATTGGGATGGCAGGGGATCTGTCCGCTTCGGCGGGGAGAGTGCCCCGGCCCGGCATGGTGCCCCATCAATCATGCGGCTGTCATGGACCCGCATCGAACCCGATCCGCGATCGCGCCTCTTATTCCGGAACGAATAGGCGCATCGGACCTTTAGCCCCGGGATGAGCCGCCGGCATGTCGCATCGGCGTGTCCCTCGCCTGGGAGCGGTGCTGCCATGATGCAAAAGCGTATGGGCGACGATAGCAAGCGGGCGGCATTGATGGCCGCGGCAGGGCTTGGCGGCGCCTTTCTGGCATACCGGATGATGGCACGGAATCGGCAGTCGCGCGAGGTCGGCTATCCCCCGCTCGATACGCCCAAGCCCGTCGCCGACAATCTGTGGATCGTGGATAGCGGCCCGATCCGCGCCATGGGTCTGGCGCTGCCGGTGCGCATGACGATCATCCGGCTGGCCGATGGCGACTTGCTGCTGCACTCGCCTACCCCATTCTCGCTGGAGTTGAGCGATCGGATCACGCAGGTCGGCCCGATCCGGCATCTGGTTGCCCCCAGCATGGCGCACTGGATGTTCGTTGCCGATTGGCAGCGCGCCTTTCCCGATGCGCGCACCTGGGCAGCACCGGGCGTGCGCGACCGGCCACAGGTGCGGAAATCGGGCGTGCGGATCGATGCCGAACTGGGCGAGGGCGCGCCTGATGCCTGGGCCGGCGAGATCGAGCAGGGCATCGTGCCCGGCGGCCTTGGCTTTCGGGAAATCTATTTCCTCCATCGTCCGAGCCGGACTTTGGTGCTGACCGACCTGATCGAAGGCCTGGAACCCACCAAGCTGCCGCCATTCACCCGCGGGCTGATGACCATGGCGGGCGCATCGGACGATCGCCCCGCGCTCTACCTGCGGGCCGTGCTGCGTCTGGGCGGCGCGGAGACGGTGCGCGCGATCCGGTCCATGGTCGCGCTGGAGCCCGAGCGGGTCATCTTCGCCCACGGCCGCTTCTTCGCGGATCGTGGCGGCGCGCGGCTGACACGGGCCTTCGCCGGCTTCCTGTAAGGCCGTCAGGCGATGCCGAGATCGCCCGGCCCGAAGGCGAAGGGCAGCAGGTCGGACAGCATGTGCCGCCGCATCACCGCGCCATCGGCGGATGCGCAATAGACCACGATGTCGCGCCGGCCGAGGTCGGCGGCCTCGTTCAACACCTGCCGGCACCGACCACAGGGATAGATCGGCGCGTCGCCGCTCAGGCCGCCGGGTGTGATCGTGCCGCCGACGATGCCGACCGCGACCACATCCTTCATCCGCCCCACAACGTTGGCCGATGCCAGCGCCACGGTCTCCGCGC
>NZ_CAKTFO010000039.1 GCF_934560975.1 uncultured Sphingomonas sp.
CGGTCGATGCCGACGCCGAAGCGCCCAAGAAGTGGGACATGGCCGAAGCCGACGAGCCCGCGCTCGCCGACGCATAAGCACGGGATCCGGCTGGGCTTGGACCCAGTCGTCCGCGATGGCGGCGGCGCCTCCCCTTCGTGGCCGCCATCCGATCCTGTCGAGAAGGCACGGTCTGCATCCGCAGGCCGTGCCTTTTTCGTGCCCGGTGCCCGTCCGCGCGTTCCATTCGGCACATCTCGGAACTTCGCGGGCCACGGCGCTTTCGGGGCAGGCCAGGATCAAGAGGAAGCGCGATGAGCAGCCAAGCCGATGCACATACCGAGCAGCCGAGCCTGGAGGGCAAGAAGGCGATCGTCACCGGCGGCACGACCGGGATCGGCCGGGCCATCGCCGTGCTGTTGGCCAGCTATGGCGTGGACGTGTTCATCTGCGGCCGCGATCCCCAGCATCTGGAGGACGCGCTCGGCCGGATCAACGAAGTCGGCAAGGGCGACGGGATCGCGATCGACCTGAGCGAGGCTGACAATGTGAAGCGCCTGTTCGATGCGGGCACCGCCTATCTGGGCGGGCTGGACATTGCGGTGATCAACGCCGCCGGCGCGGCGCAAGGCATTGCCGACACGGACGAGGCGGAACTGCGCCATGCCATCGCCACCGACTTCACCGCCTACCTGCTGAGCGCCCATGCGGCAAACGCCGCGCTGAAGGACCATGGCAACATCGTCTTCGTCGGCTCCATGAGCGCGCATGTGCTGGGCGGCGGATCCAGCATCTATTCCGGGATCAAATACGGCATCCAGGGCTTTGCGGAGGCGCTGCGCAAGGAACTCGCGCCCAAGGGCATCCAGGTGGGCGTGGTCGAGCCGGGCAAGACCGGCGCGGACATGCAGTATGAGTCCTTCTCCGCGCAGGAGCAGGCGGACGCGATCAACCGGGAGGAGATGCTGCGGGCCGAGGACATCGCCGTCGCCACCCACTTCATGCTGACGCAGCCGCGCCGGGCGGTGGTGCAGCAGGTGACCGTCGCACCCCGGCAGCAGCCAGGGGAATGACCTTCCCCCTCGACAGGCTCGTCCTGACGCCGGACGACATCGACCTGTCCCGCTCTCCCCTGGCGGGCCAGCTGGGTGTGGAAACCTATTGCCTAGGCGCGTTCAATCCGGGGCTGACGCGGCTGCCCAACGGCAATCTGCTGATGATGGTACGGATCGCCGAGGCGCTGAAGACGCCGGTGTTCGACGGGCAGGTCCACGCCATACGCTGGGACGAAGGCCGCTATGTGCTCGACGGCTGGCCGCTGGCGCTGGCCAACACCGCCGACCCGCGCAAATTCCTGCTGCACGGCGGTGGCTGGCGGATCATGGCGCTGACATCCCTGTCGTGGCTGCTGCCGGTGGAGCTGACGCCGGACGGATTGGAGGTGGTGGCGCACCATTATGATAAGGCGGTCGCGCCTCACGCGCCGTTCCAGATGTACGGGGTGGAGGATGCACGGATCAGCAAGGTCGGCGACCGCTGGCTGATGACCACCTGCTCGGTCAGTCCGGAGCGGCATTGCACCACGCTCTATGCGTCGGACAACGGGCTCGACTGGCGGTTCGAGGACATCGTGCTCGACCACCAGAACAAGGACATGCTGATCTTCGAGGGGCTGATCGATGGCCGGCATTGGGCGCAGACCCGGCCGCTGGGCGACCTCTATTTCGCCTATCCACCGGACAGCGAATGGCGCGCGGGTCCGTCGATCAACCTGGCGACGTCACCCGACGCGCTGCACTGGAAGCCCCACCGCAAGCCCGGCCTGCGCCCCCACTCGGCCACCGTCGCCACCGCGCGCATGGGCGGAGGGACGCCGCCGATCCTGACCGATCGCGGCTGGCTGAGCCTGTGGCACGGGGTGGAGCCGAAGGAGATCGTGGGCGTGTATCGCACCTATTGGTCGATCCTCGATCGGGACGATCCCAGCATCGTGGTGGCGACGCAGCATGAACCCTTGCTGGAGGCCGCCCCCGAACTGACCCGTCCGATCGAGGACAAGATGTATGTCTGCGACGTGGTGTTCACCACCGGCATCGCCGATGCGGGCGACCATTATGTGGTGGCCAGCGGGGAGGCGGACCTGGCCTGCCGCATCACCCACATCCCGAAGGCGGTGTTTGCATGACGGGCACCGACCTGATGACGCATTTGCGCGTCATCCTGCGCCCCGACCCCTCCCGCACCGTGGTCCGCCCGTTCGAGCCGGCCGACCTGCCCCAGTTCGCCAACGGCACGCCGCGCACCCAGCGCATCGCCGAGCGCATCCTGGCGCTGGACGAGGAGGAACTGGATGCCGAGCTGGCACGGATCAAGGCGTCGTTCCCGCATGGCGACCTGCGCTTGAAGCAGTTCCTGCTCGACCGGATCGATCATGTGCCCGGTCTGTCGATTGATCGCGACGCGATCAGCGAAAAGCAGGCGTTGGTGATCGGCGGTTATTTCTGCGAGGAATATTCGTTCGAGGCCGCGGCCCTGTTCAATCCCACGATCGTGCTGGCCGACGACCAGTCGGGCGTGGCGGAGGGGGCGTTGCGCTTCATCCTGGGGCTGCGCGGGATCGGGGAGGGGCACATGTCCTCCATCACCTTCCGCACCGGCACCTGGACCCCGGGCGGCGCGCTGGTGGTGGACGATCCCAGGCCGATGGCGGTGCCGCCCCATGTCAGGACGAGCGACGGGGATGCCGTCCACCAGCATGTGGTGATGGATTGCGGCGGCAGCCACGACCTTTCGGAAACGGTGCTGTTCCCGGTAACCTCGGCGCAAAGCAAGGGCGTGGAGGATCTGCGCCTGGTGCGCTTCCACGAGGAGGATGGCGGCACCAGCTATCTCGGCACCTATACGGCGTTCAGCGGAGCGGAGGCGCGGTCGGAGCTGCTGCGCGTCGGCCCCGACTTCAAGACGTTCGAGATGACGCCGCTGAAGGGTGCGCTGGCCCCCACCAAGGGCATGGCGCTGTTCCCGCGCCGCATAGATGGGCGCTACGCCATGCTGACGCGGCAGGATAACGAGAATGTCTGGCTGGCCTTCTCGGACGACGTCCTGACCTGGGAGACGGCGGAAAAGGTCATTCCGCCGCGATTCTCGTGGGAGTTCGTGCAGATGGGCAATTGCGGCTCCCCGATCGAGATCGAGGAGGGGTGGCTGGTCATCACCCATGGCGTGGGATCGGTCCGGAATTATTGCTTGGGCGCGAGCCTGCTGGACAAGGACGACCCGTCGAAGCTGCTCGGCCGGATGCGCCTGCCGCTGGTGCATCCCAGCCCCAGGGAGCGGGACGGCTATGTGCCCAACGTGGTCTATAGCTGCGGCGCGCTGGTGCACGACCGTACCCTGCTGCTGCCCTATGGCGTGGCGGACAGCTTCACCACCTTCGCGACCGTGAATGTGGATCGCGTGCTGGAGGCGATGGCCTAGCGCGGCGGACGCGCCTAGGGTGGTCATGGCCAAGCGAGGATGAGATGCACGTCGTAAAGGGTTTGTGGCGGTTGTTGGTGGCGGTGAAGGACGGGCTGGTCCTGTTGCTGCTGCTGCTGTTCTTCGGATTGCTGTACGCGGCGTTGTCCGCGCGGCCCAATCCGCGCCTGCCCACCAGCGGCGCGCTGCTGCTGCGGCTGGACGGCTCCATCGTCGAGCAGCCGCAGGACGCCGACCCGATCGCGCTGCTGTCCGGCAACGGCCCCGCCACCCGCGAATATCGCCTGCGCGACGTGGTGCGCGCGATCGACGCGGCGCGGAGCGACCCGGCGATCACGGCGATCGTGCTCGACCTCGACCGCTTCACCGGGGGCGGGCAGGCGGCGATGGTGTCGGTGGGCGAGGCGCTGGACCGCGCGCGGCGCGCGGGCAAGCCGGTGCTGGCCTATGCCACCGGCTATGCCGACGACAGCTATCAGCTGGCGGTGCATGCCAGCGAGGTGTGGCTCAATCCGCTCGGCGCGGTGCTGATCCAGGGGCCGGGCGGCGCGCGGCTCTACTATAAGGGGCTGCTCGACAAACTGGGCGTGACCGCCAACGTGTATCGCGTCGGCACCTATAAGTCGGCGGTGGAACCGTTCATCCGCACCGATCAATCGCCGGAAGCCCGCGCCGCCAACCAGGCGCTGGCGGATTCGCTGCTGGCCAGCTGGATGGATGATGTCGGCAAGACCCGCCCCAAGGCGCAGCTGAAGCCCTATGTTTCCGATCCCGCCGCCGCGCTGGCGACGGCGCGCGGCGACAGCGCGGCGGCGGCGCGTAATGCCGGGCTGGTCGACACGCTGGGCGATCGCGCGACGTTCGAGCAGCGGGTGGCCAAGCTGGCCGGCCCCGCATCCGACGGCACCTATTCGGCCGTGTTTCTGGAAGATTATCTGGCCGCCCGGGCGGAGCCGGCCGCCGGCGGCGTCGGCGTGCTGACGATCGCGGGCGACATCGTGGACGGCACGGCCGGCCCCGGCACGGCGGCGGGCGACACCATCGCCGGGCTGTTGACGGAGGAACTTGCCAGGAACCGGATCAAGGCACTGGTGGTGCGGATCGATTCGCCCGGTGGATCGGTGACGGGGGCGGAGCGCATCCGCAGCTGCATCCTGAAGGCCAAGGCAAAGGGCCTGCCGATCGTGGTGTCGATGGGCAATGTCGCGGCGTCGGGCGGCTATTGGGTCTCCACCCCGGCCTCCACCATCTTTGCCGAGCCGTCCACCGTGACCGGATCGATCGGTGTGTTCGGCATGCTGCCGACCTTTGCCGGCACCTTGCAGAAGCTGGGCCTGTCGGCGGACGGGGTCGGCACCACGCCCCTGTCCGGTCAGCCGGACGTGTATCGCGGCACCAGCCCGGTGTTCGATCGTCTGATCCAGACCGGGATCGAGAATATCTATGGGCGCTTCGTCGGCCTGGTCGCGCAGTCGCGCCACCTGCCGGCGGCGCGGGTGAACGAAATCGGGCAGGGCCGGGTATGGGCCGGCGGCACCGCGCGCCAGATCGGGCTGGTGGATCGCTTCGGCGGGGTGGAAGAGGCGATCGCCTTCGCTGCCGACGCCGCCAAGCTGACCGGCGCCGCGCGCAACCCGCGCTGGATCGAGCGGGAGCCCAATTCGTGGAAGGCGCTGCTGCGCGACTGGACGCAGAAGCGCGACCGGGGCGACGCCGCCGCCGACGTGTGGACGCGGGTGGCGCACACGCCGCAGACCTTGCTGCTGCGCGCGCTTGATGATGCGGAGGCGCTGGCGGACGGCCCGGCGATCCAGGTGCGCTGCCTGGAATGCGCCGCGTCGGAGCCGGGGCGGACGCCGCGCGCCGGGTCGATGGCGCGGCTGCTGGCGGCGAAGCTCGGCCTCTGAGCAGGCAGGCGCGGCGCGGAGTGGTTCAGCCTCTCGCCGCCGCGCCAACTTTCCACTAAGCGCGCGGGCATTATGGCGAAGATCGAGACACCCCGGCCCATTCGCGGCACGCAGAGCATGATCGGTAAAGAGGCGCGGCGCTTCGCTCACGTCGTCGACACGTTCGAGCGCGTGCGCAAGCTGTACGGCTTCGGCCGCGTCGAAATGCCGGTGTTCGAGGCGACGGCGGTCTTTTCGCGCAGCTTGGGTGAAACCACGGACGTCGTCTCCAAGGAGATGTACACGTTCGAGGATCGCGGCGGCGATAGCCTGACCCTGCGGCCCGAATTCACCGCCGGCATCGCGCGCGCCTTCCTCACCGAGGGGTGGCAGCAATATGCGCCGGTGAAGGCCGCAACCCATGGCCCGCTGTTCCGTTACGAACGGCCGCAAAAGGGGCGCTTCCGCCAGTTCCATCAGCTGGACGCCGAGGTGATCGGCACGGCCGAACCGATAACGGACGTGGAATTGCTCGCCTTCGCGGACCAGTTGCTGCACGAGCTGGGCGTGGCGGATGGCGTGACGCTGCAGCTCAACACGCTGGGCGACAGCGCAACGCGCGAGGCGTGGCGCCAGGCACTGGTGGCACATTTCGAAGCACATCGCGGCGACCTGTCGGAGGAAAGCCAGGAGCGGCTGCTGAAGAACCCGCTCCGCATCCTAGATTCCAAGGATCCGCGCGACCGCCCGATCGCCGACGCCGCGCCGGAGATCGATGCGCATATGTCGAGCGAGGCGGGCGCCTTCTTCGAGGCGGTGACGGAGGGCCTCAACGCCGCGGGTGTCGCATGGACCCGCAATGCGCGGCTGGTGCGCGGGCTGGATTATTATCGCCACACCGCGTTCGAGTTCGTCACCGATCGTCTGGGCGCGCAGGGCACGGTGCTGGGCGGCGGCCGCTATGACGGTCTGATCGAGACGCTGGGCGGTGCGCATACCCCGGCCGTCGGCTGGGCGGCGGGGATCGAGCGGCTGGCAATGCTGATCGAGGCCCCCGCAGCCGAGCGCGACATGGTGGCAATCGTGATCGAGAATGACGCAGTGCACGCGGATGGCCTGATCGCGGCGGCGACGCTGCGCCGGGCCGGGATCGCGGTGGAGATCGTCGCCTCGGGCTCGCCGCGCAAACGCTATGACCGGGCGGTGAAGATGGCGCCGGGCGCGATCCTGTCCTTCGACCAGCGCGACGGCGCCGCCACGCGCCGCTTCAAGGACCTGGGCGGGCGCGTCGGCGACGTCGAGGGCGTGCTCGCGGCGCGCGCATGATCACCATCCCCCTAGAGCGTATCCGCCAGATCGAGGCGCGGCGCGACGAATTGTCGGCGCAGATGGCGCGCGGCGACCTGGCGGCGGACCAGTTCGTCCGCCTGTCCAAGGATTATGCCGAGCTGGAGCCGGTGGCCGATGCCGCATCCGAAGTGCGGCGTTTCCGACAGGAGCTGGACGCGCTGGCCTATATGGTCGCGGATGAGGAGGGCGACCCGGAATTGCGGGTGATGGCCGAGGCGGAGCTGGCCGAACTGCGCGACAAGCTGGTCGAGGCAGAGCGGCGGCTGGCGATCGCCCTGCTGCCCAAGGATGCGGCGGACGAACGCTCCGCCATTCTGGAAATCCGCGCCGGCACCGGCGGGGACGAGGCGGCCTTGTTCGCGGGCGACCTGTTCCGCATGTACCAGCGTTACGCCGATACGCGCGGCTGGCGAGCCGAGCTCATGTCCGCATCTGCGGCCGAACTGGGCGGGTTCAAGGAGGTCGTCGCCTCCATCACCGGCGCGGGCGTGTTCGCGCGGCTGAAGTTCGAGAGCGGCGTCCACCGCGTGCAGCGGGTGCCGGTAACGGAAAGCGGCGGGCGCATTCACACCTCCGCCGCGACCGTCGCCGTGCTGCCTGAGGCGGAGGAGGTGGACGTACGGATCGACGACAAGGATCTGCGGATCGACGTCTATCGCTCGTCCGGGCCGGGTGGCCAGTCGGTCAACACCACCGATTCGGCGGTGCGCATCACCCATATTCCGACCGGCACCGTCGTCATCCAGCAGGACGAGAAGTCGCAGCACAAGAACAAGGACAAGGCGATGAAGGTGCTGCGCGCCCGCCTGTACGAGGCGGAGCGCGAGCGGTTGGCGAACGAACGCGCGGGCACCCGCAAGTCCATGGTGGGTTCAGGTGACCGGAGCGAACGTATCCGCACCTACAACTTTCCGCAGGGCCGCGTGACCGATCACCGCATCAACCTGACGCTGCACCGCCTGCCCGAAATCCTGGAGGGCGGCGGGCTGGAGGAACTCGTCGGCGCGCTGATCGCGGAAGATGAGGCCGAGCGGCTGGCGGCGCTGGCGGAATAAGATGCCGGGCCGCGCTTGCACCGCCTGCTTGCGCCGGAGACCGCTCGCCACGACGGGGTGGGCGGCGAGATGATCCCTTTGCTGCTGATCGCGGCGGCGGCGACCCAGCCCGCGCCCAAGGTCGGGCCAGTCGATCATCTGAAAAAGCGCGTGGTCGAGGCGATCCGCAACTGCCCCGAGGCGAAGGAGGGTGAAATCGTGGTGTGTGCGCCGGATCACGGCATTTCCGAAAGCTACCGCATCCCCCGGCTGGCCCCCCGCTTCGCCCAGCAGGACCTGCGCCCGAGCGGGCGCGGGACGGTGAGCGACGGGGCGGGCGCCGCCGGCATAGGATCGTGCAGCAACGTCGGCGCGGGCGGCGCGATCGGGTGCAGCAAGGCTGATTATGGCGCCTGGGCCGCCGAGCGCCGCCGCCAGCGCGCAGAACAGCGCGGCGGCCTGGACCCGCGATGAGCCTGGCACATGCACTGGCGGCGGCGGCGCGGCGGCTCGCGCCGGTCAGCGACACGCCGCGTCTCGATGCCGAGCTGCTGATGGCGCAAGCTTTGGGCGAGCGGCGCGAGGACATGCTGCTGGCGGCGCGGGATCGCGCGGTGCCGCCCGCGTTCGAGAACCTGATTGCGCGGCGTCTGGCGCATGAGCCGGTCGCCTATATTACGGGGCGGCGCCCCTTCTGGACGATCGAACTCGCCGTCTCGCCCGCCGTGCTGATCCCGCGTCCCGACACGGAAACGCTGATGGAGGCGGCGGTCGCCCATTTCGGAAAAGCGGGCCCGCGCCGCATCCTCGACCTCGGCACCGGCTCGGGCGCGCTGCTGCTGGCGGCCTTGAGCGAATGGCCCGACGCCACCGGGCTGGGCGTGGACATGAGCGAGGCGGCGTTGGCCGTGGCGCAGGCCAATGCGCTGGCGCTGGCGCTGGACAGCCGCGCCGCCTTTGCCTGGCAAGGATGGGAAACGGGGGCGGAGGGTGGGTTCGACCTCGTCCTGTGCAACCCGCCCTATATCGCTATCAGCGAGGCGCTGCCTCCCGACGTGCTGGATCACGAGCCGCACTCGGCCCTGTTCGCGGGCGCTGACGGGCTCGATGATTACCGCCTGATCGCCGCCGCCTTGCGCCTGCCGCCCGGCGGCGTCGCCTGTATCGAGGTGGGAATGACGCAGGCGGATGCGGTGTCGGCGCTGTTGGGGGCGCAAGGGTTCCTGACCCAGGTTAGGCGCGATCTGGCCGGGCACCAACGCTGCGTGGTGGCAACGCCGCGCCACTGACTTTCCCTCTTGGAAAGCGCCCGGCAAGGCCCTACATGAATCACACGGCTTGGAGCTTTCCCCGATGGCAGGAACGCTCCGCCCGAACCCCTCAACGCTAGGCCGCCGGTTGCGGCGCCTCGGCATCGTGGCGGGCCGGAACTTCGTGACGGAGTTCAGGCGCGCCGCAACCGGCGAAGGGTACGGGCAAGTAAGTCCGGGCAATTGCCCGGTAAGGTCTTCCGGGAACGGCCCGGGATGGAGTGGTGAACGAACTCACCAGTGACGAGGACTAGACCACGTTGATGAACAACCGTCAGAACGGTCGCCGTCGCGGCCGTGGGGGACAGCAGGCGCGTAACGGTCAGCCTGGCGGTCCTGGCAATGGCAGCCGGCTCGATAATCGCGCACGCGGCAACGCCGCCCAGCTGCTCGAGAAATACAAGACGCTGGCGCGCGACGCGCAGATGCAGGGCGATCGCGTCAACACCGAATATTATCTGCAGTTCGCGGACCATTATTTCCGCGTGCTGAGCGAGACCCGCGCTCGCTTCGAGGAGCAGCGGCCGCGTCAGCAGAATGATTATCGCGACGATTTCGGCGGCGATGACGAAGGCGACGACATGCCGCAGGGCCGTGTCGACCAGCAGATCGACGCGTGGGACGACGGCGACGGCCAAAGCGAGCCGGCGAGCCGTGACGTGCAGCCTCAGGAGGCACCTCGTCGCGAACCTGCTCCGCGTACCGAGCGGGCCCAGACGAGCCGCGATGGCGCGCGTGAGGGTGCCCGCGATGGCGAGGGACGTCGCGAGCGCAGCCGGCGCACGCCGCGTGCCGCAGCGCCTGCTGCTACGGTCGAGGCGGCGGACGGCAACCGGGCGCAGGATGATGGCGAAACCGCCGGCTTCGCCCCTGACTTCATGGCGCAGCGGATCGAGGCGCAGCCCGAAAACCCCTCCCTGACCCAGGACGTCGCCGAGAACGTCGGCGAAGCGGAGGACGCGCCCAAGCCGCGCCGGCGCACGCGCCGCCCCCGCGCCGAGGTTGCCACCGTCGACGCCTGACGAGCGACGCTTCACAAGTGATACGGGCGCGGGCCGGATGGTCCGCGCCCGCCGCTTTCCTTCGCGCTCCCGAAGTGGGATGATCGCACGGAGCCCGACTCCATAGATCGGGCCAGGAAGGAGAGGCGGCATGATGCTCGCTACGATTCTCCGGGGCCATAACCGCCCTGTGGTGCAGGTTGCACCTGATACGGCCATACGCACGGTCATTTCCCTGCTTGCCGACCATCGCATCGGCGCCGTTCCCGTCGTGGATGGCGACACGGTCGTCGGGATCATGTCGGAGCGCGACGTGATCTATGGCCTGCGGCAGAATGGCGCCGCCATGCTCGACTGGTCCGTCGACCGGGTGATGACCCAGCCCGCTATCACCGTCGACGCCTCGCTTACCCCGCTTGCGGGGCTGTCCCTGATGACCCGCCGGAGAATCAGGCACTTGCCCGTCCTCGAAGAGGGGCGATTGATCGGCTTCGTGTCCATCGGCGACCTGGTGAAAGCCAGAATCGAGCGGATCGAGCAGGAAGCCGATGCCATGCGGGCCTACATCGCCATGTGATTCGGGTGATTTCCTATGGTGTTGCGGGTGATTTTTGGCTGAAAACCGGTAATTGCAACAAAAGTGAAGGAATGGAGTTGACGTGTTGGTGGGTTGGCCGTAGACGGCGTCTTGTCAACGGCGCTTCGC